>NZ_RAWO01000002.1:744362-1290592 GCF_003668955.1 Corallococcus sp. AB038B
GCGGGCAGCTGGCGCAGAGAGGCTTCGATTTCCCCCAACTCGATGCGGAAGCCGCGCAGCTTCACCTGGAAGTCGATGCGGCCCAGGAAGTCGAGGGAGCCGTCAGGCAGCCAGCGGACGCGGTCCCCGGTGCGGTAGAGGCGCGCGCCGGGTGAGGAGGCGAAGGGGTCCGGAATGAAGGAGACGGCGGTGCGGGAAGAGTCGAAGAGGTAGCCGCGGCCAACGCCCGTGCCCGCGACGAAGAGCTCACCGGGAATGCCGAGGGGGCAGGGACGCAGGAGAGAGTCGAGGACGTAGAGGCGGGTGTTGCAGACGGGGCGTCCGATGGGGACGACGGAAGAGGCCGGAGGGGAGGAGAGGAAGGCGTGGGTGACGTCGTCGGAGCACTCGGTGGGGCCGTAGGCGTTGACGAGGGGAATGGAGGGCCAAGCGAGGAGCCAGCGGCGAGCGGTTTCGGCGGGAAGCGCTTCGCCTGTGGGAAGCATGAAACGAAGGCGAGAAAGCGCGGGGCGCGAAGAGCCGCGAGAGTCCGCCTCCTCGAGCAGGGCGCTCAGCAGCGAGGGGACGGACTCGACGATGGAGACGGCGTGGGCCTCCAGTGCGTTGAGGAGGGCAGAAGGCGAATGCGCGACGTCGTCACCGAGCACGAGCGTCTGGCCACCGACGAGCAGGGCGACGAAGGACTGCCAGACGGAGATGTCGAAGCACTGAGAGGCCGTCTGGGCGACGACGTCCTTGGGACCGAGGCCGAGAGCAAGCACCTTGGCATGCAGGTGGTTGAGCATGCCGCGCTGCTCGACCATGGCGCCCTTAGGGGTGCCGGTAGAGCCGGAGGTGAAGATGACGTAGGCGAGGTGCGAAGGAGACGCGCGAGGCGAGAGGCGCGAAGAAGGAACGTCCGCGTTCAGAGAAGCTTCGAGCGAAAGGACGCGCGGGCGAGAGTCCTCGGGCAACAGCGCGAGGGCGGATGCCAGCAGCGGCGCGAAGACATCAGCGACGAGGACGAAGGGAGCGCGACTGAGGGAGAGAATCTGGGCGAGACGCTGGGGCGGGTGGAGCGGGTCGAGCGGCAGCCAGGCAGCGCCGGCCTTGAGGACGCCGAGGTTGGAAGCGATGAAGTCGCAGCCACGAGGGGCCAGCAGAGCGACGATGGAGTCGGCCTGGACGCCAGAGGCGACGAGGTGGTGGGCGAGGCGGTTGGAGCGAGCGTCGAGGGCGCGGTAGCTGAAGGAAGACGACGCGTCGCGGACGGCGACGGCGTCGGGAGCGCGGTCGGTCTGGGCCTCGAAGAGCTGGTGGAAGCAGACGTCGAGAGGGACGTCAGTGTCGGTGCGGTTGAAGTCGAGGAGCACCTGACGCTGCTCGGCCTCGGGCATGAGGGGCAGTGAGGCCAGGGGCGCCTCTGGGCGAGCGACGGCGGCCTCCAGCACCCTGCGCAGGTGTTGGGTGAGGCGCGCGATGGTCGCCTCCTCGAACAGGTCGGTGCTGTACTCCACGTGGCCGACGAGCCCGCCTCGCTCCACCTCCACCAGCGACAGGGTGAGGTCGAACATCGACCGGCCCGCGGTGCTCTTGATGGCCTCCAGCGCCAGGCCTCCCAGTTGGGGACGGCCCTGCGGCTTCTGGAGGATGAGCATCACCTGGAACAGCGGCGTGTAGCTGAGGCTGCGCCGAGGCTGGAGCTCCTCCACCAGCTTCTCGAAGGGCACGTCCTGGTTGTCGAACGCGCCCGTCGCGGCCTCACGCACCCGGCCCAGCAGTCCCAGGAAGGTGGGATCGCCGGACAGGTCCGTGCGCAGCACCAGCGTGTTGAGGAAGAAGCCGATGAGGCCCTCCAACTCGGCCTGGCTTCGGCCGGCGCTGGGCGTGCCCACGCAGACCTCGTCCTGCCCCGAGTACCGGTGCAGCACCGTCTGGAAGGCCGCGAGCAGCACCATGTAGAGCGTGGCGCCACTGCGCCGGCCCAGCGCCTTGAGCTGCTCCACCAGCGCGGCGGGCAGCTCCACGCGCAGCTCCGCCCCCTGGAACGTCTGCACGGCCGGACGCGGCCAGTCCGTGGGCAGCTCCAGCACCTGAGGCGCTCCGCTCAGCCGAGCCTTCCAGTAGTCCAGCTGACGCCGCAGGGTCTCGCCCTCGCGTCCCTGCTGCTGGCGCGCGAAGTCCGCGTACTGCAAGGGCATCGCCGGGAGCACTGGCGTGATGCCGGCGACGAAGGCCTCGTAGAAGACGCCCACTTCGCGGATAAGCACTTCGATGGACCAGCCGTCGGAGACGATGTGGTGCATCGTCAGGAGCAGCACGTGCTCCTCCGGTGACAGCCGCAGCAGCCGGGTGCGAAGCAGAGGTCCTCGCGTCAGGTCGAACGGCCGTCGCGCCTCCTCCGCCATCCGCTTGCGCGTCTGCTCCTCGCGCTGCTCCAGCGGCAGGCCCGTCAGGTCCTCCGGTGCCAGCGCCAGCGTCAGCGACGGATCCGCCACCTGCACGGGCTGGCCGTCCTGTTCCATGAAGCGCGTCCGCAGTGATTCATGGCGTTCCACGAGCGCGTTGAAGGCGCGTCCCAGGGCCTTCACGTCCAGCGGCCCTCGCAGGCGGAATGCGGCCGGGAGGTTGAACAGCGTCGTCCCGGGCTCCATCCGATCCAGGAACCACAGCCGCTGCTGAGCGAAGGACAGCGGCGACGGCTCGGACGCCGAGCGCGCGGGCCTCGGGGCCGGCGGAAGGTCCAGCGCCGGCGCACCGGAGGCCTGCTGCCGCTCGGCCATCTTGCGCAGCAGTTGCTCGCGCTTTTCGGGAGGAAGGTGGGCGATCCGGTTGCGAATGTCGCTCATGGTGCTCGGTCGGTGAAGAAGGTGGGGCGAAGAGGGGGAGCGGCTCACTCCAGCTCGGACAGGAGGGACTCCAGCTCTTCCTCGCTCATGTTCTCGGTGCGGCTTTTGACGATGGCCACGGCCATGCCCGCGATGGTGGGTGTCTCGAAGAGCGTCCCCAGGCGCAGCTCCACCTGGAACGCCTGCCGGACGCGCGCCACGACCTGCGCGCCCACCAGCGAGTGTCCGCCCAGCTCGAAGAAGTCATCGTGGATGCCGGGCTCCGCGACGCCGAGCAGCTCCGCCCAGATGGCGGCGATCCCCTGCTCGACGGAGTCCCTGGGCGCCACGAATGCGGTCCGCACGCCGCGCCGCGAGTGCCCGGTTCCCGTGCTCGTGGTTGGTGCCGTGCCGGTGCGCTCGCGCCGCAGCCACATCGCCTGCCGTGCGGAGAGGTCCGTGGTGGACACGGCCCAGCGGCCCTCGGCTCGCGCGGACAACAGCCGCCGCAGGGCGTCCGAGCCCTCGGCGAGCGTCATGTCCGACGCGCCAGGCACTTCACCGTCCTGATGCCAGCCGTCCCAGTCCACGCTGAGCCATTGCGTCCCGCCCGCCCGGGCGCGCTCGCACGCCAGCGTGTCCATGAAGGCATTGGCCGCCGCGTAGGCGCTGAACCCCGGGCCACCCAGCACGGTGGACAGCGAGGACTGCAACACCACGAAATCCAGCGGCGGCCCACCGGCCAGCGCGGCCGTGAGCCACCGGGTGCCATTCACCTTGGCGGCGAGCTGCTCCTCACTCCGCTCGCGTTCCAGGTCCACCAGCGGCACCGACGTCCGCGCGCCGATGATGCCTGCGGAGTGCACCACGCCATGCAGTGCCCCGAAGCGCGCTCGCGTGCGGGCCACCACGGACTCCAGCTCCGCCCGCCGGGACACGTCCGCCGACAGCACCAGCACCTGCGCGCCACGGGCCTCCATCGCCCGCAGGCGATGAATCTTCCGCGACACGTCATCCTCCTCGCCGTGCGCGCGCAGCCACGCGTCCCATTCTTCCGGAGAGGGGAAGGGCGAGCGGCCCACCAGCACCAGCCGCGCCCGCACCGCCGCCGCGAGGTGTTCGGCCAGGCCCAGGCCGATCCGCCCCAGGCCTCCGGTCAGCAGGTACACGCCCGCTTCGCGCAGCGGCGCTGTGTCCGCGCTCGCGGAGGGCAGCCGCGTCGCCTCGAAGTGCTCGGCGTAGCGGCGCGAGCCGCGCCAGGCCACCACGGGCTCCGCCGCGTCCAGGCGCACCTCCGCCACCAACCGCTCCAGCAGTCCCGCCTGTTTCGCCGCGTCCTCGGGCAGGCGCACGTCGATGCAGCGCGTGCGCAGCCCCACGTGCTCCTGCGGAACCACCTTGCAGGGGCCCACCATGAGCGCACGTGCGGGCACCAGCGGCTCGTCTCCCGTCACCTCCAATGCGCCACTCACCAGCACCGCGACGTCCACCGGCCCATTCGCCGGCCGGGCCTGGAGCGCCCGCAGCAGGGCGACGAGGCCGTGGAACCCACGCTCCAGCTCCGTGGCGAGCGCCGCGTCTTCGTCCCCACCAGTAGCGGGGCCCAGACTCCATGCGTGCACCACACGCCGGGGCGTGCCCACGGCCTCCAGCAGCGCGCGGTAGTGCGCGGGTTCGCCCGGCATGATCTCGAAGGTGCGCGCGTCCCGTTGAGAGAATCCGGACGCGGGCACCACCCGCACCACCGCTGAGCCTTCCGCCTCCAGCCGCGCCGCCAGCTCAGCGCCGAAGCCGCTGGTGTCGACGAAGGCCAGCACACGCTCGCCACCCGTGGCCGAAGGGTCAGGTGGCGGCGTGGGCTTCCAGGCCGGCTGGTAGAACCACTCCGCCGCGTCATCCCGCTTGCGGAGCGCCGTCCGGGAATCCGCCGATGCGTGCGTTCCCGCCGCGGCCTCCAGCCAGTAGTCCTCCCGCTGAAAGGGATAGGGCGGCAGCTCGACGCGGCGGTGCTCGCCCGGACCCTGGAGTCGCTCCACGTCCAGCTCCGCGCCCGCCAACCACAGCCGCCCCGCGGCGTTCAGGAGCACCACTGCGTCCGGTTGCGGATCCTGCGGCCGGCGCATCGAGGCGACAATCGTGCGCCCCGCCGCGTTCGTGGCCTGCCGCGCCAGCATCGTCAGCGCCTGCCCAGGCCCCACCTCCAACAACAGCCGGTCCGGCTCCTCGAGCAGCGTCGCCACGCCTTCCGAGAAGCGTACGGGCCGCCGTACCTGCTCCGCCCACGCGCGCGGATCCGTCGCCTCCGCGTCGGTGAGCCAGGTGCCGGTGAGGTTGGAGACGCAGGGGATGGATGGCGGCGACAGGCGTACGCGGCGCAGCGCCTCTTCCAGGGGCCGCAGCATCGGCTCCAGCATCGCGGAGTGGCCGGCGTAGGTGCTGTGCAGCAGGCGGCACTCCACGCCGCGCGCCACCAGCTCCGCCTGAACCGCGTGCACGGCATCGGGAGGCCCCGACACGACGCACAGCGAGGGCGCGTTGCTGGCGGCGATGCCCACCGGCCTTCCCACCAGCAACGGGCGCACCTCTGCTTCAGGGAGTGACACGGACAGCATGGACCCCGCGGGCAGCTGCTGGATGAGCCGGGCGCGCAGCGCCAACATCGCCGTGGCGTCCTCCAGCGTGAAGATGCCCGCCACACAGGCCGCCGCGTACATGCCGACGCTGTGGCCGATGAGCGCCTGGGGCCGCACGCCCACGTCCATCCACCAGCGCGCCAGCGCGTACTCGATGGTGAAGAGCGCCGGGTGGCCGAACGTCGTCTGCTCCAGCTTCCGGGTGGCCTCCGCGTGCTCCGACGCGGCCGGGAAGAGGATGCGCCGCAAGTCGGAGCCCAGGTGCGGGGTGAAGCGCTCGCAGCACGCGTCCACGTGCTCGCGGAAGCGGGGCTCCGCGGCGTACAGGCCGCGGCCCATGTCCACGTGGTGCGAGCCCTGACCGGGGAAGAGGAACGCCACCGAGCAACGCCCGTCCCCCGCGACCTCCGTGAGCAGCCGCGCGTCGCGTGCCGCCAGGGCCTCCCGGGCCTCGCGCGCGTCCTGGGACACCAGCACCCGCCGGTGCTCGAAGCGACGACGTCCCACCATCAGCGTGTGGGCGACGTCCGCCAGCGCAACCTCCGGGTGCTGCTCCAGGTGCGTGGCCAGCCGGTCCGTCATCTCCTCCAGCGCGGGCGCGGTCCGAGCGGACAGGGCCAGGAGCTGCCACGGGCGCCGCGCGGGCGGGCGCTGCGCGGGCGTGGGGGCCTCCTCCAGCACCACGTGCGCGTTGGTGCCTCCCATGCCGAAGGAGCTCACACCCGCGCGCCGGGACTTCGCGGCGGGCCACGGCCGCGACGCGGTGTTGACGGCGAAGGGACCGTCGTCGAAGGGGACGCGCGGGTTGGGATTCTGGAAGTGCAGGCTGGGGGGAAGCCGCCGGTGCTCCAGGGCCAGCGCCGTCTTGATGAGGCTCACCACGCCGGCCGCCGCGTCCATGTGGCCCAGGTTGCTCTTCACTGAGCCCAGGGCGATGGAGCCCCGAGGCAGTCCCTGGAACACCTGGTTGAGCGCGGCCACTTCAATGGGGTCTCCCAGTTGGGTGGCCGTCCCATGGGCCTCCACGTACTGGATGGAGTCGGGCTCCACGCACGCCACCGCGAGCGCCTCGGAGATGACCTGGGACTGTCCGTCCACGCTGGGCGCGGTGAAGCCCACCTTGTCCGCGCCGTCGTTGTTGATGGCCGAACCACGGATGACCGCGTGGATGCGGTCTCCTGCCTCCAGCGCGTCCGACAGGCGCTTGAGCGCCACCACCGCCACGCCCGAACCACCAATGGTGCCTTCGCCCCGAGCGTCGAAGGGACGGCAGCGTCCATCCGGGGAGAGGATGCCCCCGTCCCGATACGCGTAGCCGGCGCGCTGGGGCAGCGCCAGCGCGACACCGCCCGCGAGCGACAGATCCGACTCGCCGGACAGCAGGCTCTGGCAGGCCAGGTGCACCGCCACCAGCGACGTGGAGCACGCCGTCTGCACGGTGAGGCTCGGGCCTCGCAGGTCCAGGCGGTGGGAGACGCGCGTGGCGAGGAAGTCCTTCTCGTTGGCCACCATCAGCGAGAACAAGCCCTGCGACGCCACCAGGTCCGGCCGGGTCAGCAGGTTCGCGATGAGGTAGGTGCTCCGGCCCTCGCCCGCGAAGACGGACGTGGCGCCACGCCCACGTGCGTCCCCATGGCCGGAGCGCTCCAGCGCCTCCCACGCGCACTCCAGGAAGAGGCGGTGCTGGGGATCCAACAGCTCCGCCTCCCGGGGGCTGTAGCCGAAGAAGGCCGCGTCGAAGGCGGCCACGCCGTCCAGGACGAAGCCTTCGCGCACGTAGCCCGACTGCTCGCGCACGGTGCGAGGCACTCCAGCCGCCTCCAGCTCCGCGTCGGAGAAGGACGTGCGCGGCTCGACGCCGTCGTCGAGCAACCGCCAGAAGGATTCGGGATCGCGAGCGCCCGGAACGCGCAGCGCCATGCCGACGATGGCGACGGCCTCGGACGGGGACGAAGGGTCCTGAGCCATCACGCGCTTCCCTTCTTGCGGCGGTTCAGTCGCTGCTCCCGCTGTTGATCCATGCGCTCCTTGCGGCCCTCGCCGCGCTCCTGGCTGGACTCCAGCCGCGAGCCTCCGCCGGACTGGGACAGGTGTTCGGCCAGGCCCGCGATCGTGGGGTACTGGAAGAGCACGGGCAGGGAGAGCCGCAGGTCCAGCGTCGTCTGGAGGCGCTCCTGCACGCGGACGATGAGCAGGGAGTTGCCGCCCACGTCGAAGAAGCGCTCGTGGCGTCCCACGCGCTTGAGGCCCAGCAGCTCGCACCAGAGAGCCGCCAGCGTGCGCTCCAGATCACCCTGCGGCTCCACGTAGCCCTGACCGCCGCCGATATGGGTCTCGTCGGGAGCGGGCAGCGCGCGCGTGTCCACCTTGCCGCTAGCGGTGAGGGGCAGCGCGTCCAGGAACACGAACGCCGCCGGCACCATGTACTCCGGCACGCGCTCGCGCAGGTATGTGCGCAGCGCCGCCGCATCGTGCCCGGGCTCGCGCGAGACGACGTAGGAGACGAGGCGGTGGAGAGAAGGCGAGTCCTCGCGAAGCAGCGTGAAGGCGTCGAGGACGGAGGAGTGGTCGCGAAGGAGGGAAGAGACTTCGGAGGGCTCGATGCGGAAGCCGCGCAGCTTCACCTGGGAGTCGAGGCGTCCGAGGAACTCGAGGCGACCGGAGGGCAGCCAGCGGACGCGGTCACCGGTGCGGTAGAGGCGCTCGCCCGGCTCGCGCGAGAACGGATGAGGAATGAACCTCTCCGCAGTGAGCGAGGGCTGGCCGAGGTAGCCGCGAGCAACGCCGGGGCCGGAGACGAAGAGCTCACCGGGGAGGCCAACGGGGACGGGGCGCAGGAGTGAGTCGAGGACGAAGAGTCGGACGTTGGGGAAGGGCGCGCCAATGGTGGGCTGAGAGGGATTGAGCTGCGACTCGATGGAAGCGCAGACAGTCACTTCAGTGGGTCCGTAGGCGTTGAGCAGGAGGCGCTGGGGGTGTGCCCAGCGGGAAGCGACGGCAGCCGGAAGCGCCTCGCCCGCGGAGATGACGGTGCGCAGGGAGTCGAGCCCAGAGGGGTCGAGCTGCGCGAGGACGGACGGGGTGAGGGTGACGGCGGAGATGGAGCGGGCGCGGAGCAGGGAGTGGAGAGGAGTCCCTGGGAGGAGTTGGTCACGAGGGGCGAGGTGGAGGCAGGCGCCCGCGAGGAGAGAGGAGAAGACCTCGCAGACGCAGGCATCGAAGCCGATGGAGGCGAACTGGAGGACGTGGGAGGAGGAGTCGAAGCGGTGCTCGCGAACGGCGGCGAGGGCGGTGTTGGAGAGGCCGCGATGGGTGAGGAGGGTGCCCTTGGGCTTGCCGGTGGAGCCAGAGGTGTAGATGACGTAGGCGAGCGAGTCGGGCAGGGAGCGGGGAGGAGGCGGCTGGGTGGAGCGGGAGGCCACCTGACTCCAATCCGCGTCCACGCACACCGAAGCGCCGGCATGCGCGGGCAGCACGGACTTCAAGCGCTCCTGGGTGAGGACCACGCGAGCGCCGGAGTCGGCGAGCATGAACGCGAGTCGGTCCGCGGGCAGGGTTGGATCCAGGGGCACCCAGGCGCCACCGGCCTTGAGTACGGCGAGCATCGAGACGACGAGGTCGAAGGAGTGCTCGACGCAGAGCGCGACGCGGATCTCGGGACCGACGCCGTAAGCGCGCAGATGCCAGGCGAGCTGGTTGGCGCGTTCGTCGAGCTGCTGGAACGAGAGGGTGTCGTCGCCGGAGGCGAGCGCGGGGGCCTCGGGCGAGCGGGCCACCTGGGCTTCGAAGATCTGGTGGACGAGGCGCTCCTGGGGGAAGGCCACGTCGCTGGCGTTCCACTCCACCAGCACCTGATGACGCTCTTGTTCCGGAAGGAGCGACAGCGAGGCGAGCGGGCGGGCCGGCGCGGCGATGACCTCGGTGAGCAACGCGGACAGGTGATCCGCCATGCGCGCCACCGTGGCCTCGTCATGGAGGTCGGTGTTGTATTCGAACGACGCGCGGAGGCCTTCGTCGGTGTCGGTGAAGGAGACGGTCAGGTCGAACTTGGCGCCCTGTCCATCCAGGGGCACCGGGCGCGCGATGAGGCCGGGCAGTGCCTGCTCGACGTGCAGGTCCTGCTGGTAGGCCACCATCACCTGGAAGAGGGGTGAGCGGCTGAGGTCGCGCTCGGGCTGGAGCGCCTCCACCAGCTTCTCGAAGGGCACGTCCTGGTGCGCGAGCGCGCCCAGGGTGGATTCGCGCGCCTGGGCGAGCAGCTCCCGGAAGCTGATGCGTGGATCGAACCGGGCACGTAGCACCAGCGTGTTGACGAAGAATCCGACGAGCGCCTCCATCCCGGCATGCGTGCGGCCGGAGACGGGAGCGCCCACGGTGAAGTCGTCCTGGCCCGAGTAGTGATGCAGCAGCGCCTGCGTCGTCGCCAGCAGGGTCATGAACGGGGTGACGCCTTCAGCGCGGTGGAAAGCGCGCAGCGCTTCGGAGAGCGGGCGCGGCAGCATCCGGGTGAGGAGGGCGCCGTTGAACGTCTGCAGCGCCGGACGCGGACGGTCCGTGGGCAGTCGCAACGCATGCGGTGCGCCGTGGAGTTGCTGGCGCCACCACCCGAGCTGCGCGTCGAGCACGTCGCCCTGGAGCCAGGAGCGCTGCCACAGGGCGTAGTCCGCGTACTGCACCGGCAGCGGCGGAAGCGGCGACGCCTCGTCGCGAAGGAAGGCGTCGTAGAGCGCGGCCAGCTCACGCAGCACCACCTCCGAGGATCCGCCGTCGGAGACGATGTGATGCATCACCACCACCAGCACATGGTGATCCGCATCGAGCCGCACCAGCGTGGTGCGCAGCAGCGGTCCATGCGCAAGGTCGAAGGGCCGCCGGGCCTCATCGCTGGCGATGCGGAGCGCTTCCGGATCGCGCTGCTCCGAAGACAGCTCCCTCAGATCCACCAGGGTGAGCGGAGACGTGAGCACGGGGTGGATGAGCTGCACCGGGCCCTCAGGGCTGTCCTGGAACGTCGTCCGGAAAGATTCGTGACGACGGATCAGTTCGTCGAAGGCCGACTGGAGCGCGGGGAGGTGAAGGGGGCCGGTGAGCCGGAGCGCGGAGGGGACGTTGTAGAAGGCGCTCTGGGGCTGCCAGCGATCGAGGAACCAGAGTCGTTGCTGGGCGAAGGAGAGAGGCGGAGGCGCGCCATCACGGGGTGAGGGGCGAAGAGGAGGCGCGGAAGAAGAGAAGGAGGAGTCGCGAAGCGCATCGAGGCGCTGGGCGAGGAGCGCGGGAGAGGAGGCCTCGAAGAGGGCGCGAAGGGGCAGCTCCAGGCCGAGGGCTTCGCGCAAGTGGGCGACGAGGCGGGTGGCCAGAAGGGAATGGCCACCGAGAGCGAAGAAGTCGTCGTGGATGCCGACGCGCTCCAGGCGCAGGAGGCGAGCGAAGAGGCCGCAGAGGAGGGCCTCGGTGCGCGTGCGGGGCGGGACGAAGGAGGCGGCGCGAGAGGCGTCGGCGTCGGGGAGAGGAAGGGCCTTGCGGTCCACCTTTCCGTTGGAGCTGAGGGGCAGGGTGTCCAGCACCACGAAGGCGGCGGGCACCATGTACTCGGGAAGCACCTGACTCAGGTGGACCCTAAGGGCCTCGACTTCCAGCGAGGCATCCGCCTTGGGCGTGACGTACGCAACGAGACGCGCGTCGCCGGGGGAGTCCTGGCGCACGAGGACGACGACGTCACGCACAGCGGGCAGCTGGCGCAGAGAGGCTTCGATTTCCCCCAACTCGATGCGGAAGCCGCGCAGCTTCACCTGGAAGTCGATGCGGCCCAGGAAGTCGAGGGAGCCGTCAGGCAGCCAGCGGACGCGGTCCCCGGTGCGGTAGAGGCGCGCGCCGGGTGAGGAGGCGAAGGGGTCCGGAATGAAGGAGACGGCGGTGCGGGAAGAGTCGAAGAGGTAGCCGCGGCCAACGCCCGTGCCCGCGACGAAGAGCTCACCGGGAATGCCGAGGGGGCAGGGGCGCAGGAGAGAGTCGAGGACGTAGAGGCGGGTGTTGCAGACGGGGCGGCCGATGGGGACGACGGAAGAGGCCGGAGGGGAAGAGAGGAAGGCGTGGGTGACGTCGTCAGAGCACTCGGTGGGGCCGTAGGCGTTGACGAGGGGAATGGCGGGCCACGCGAGGAGCCAGCGGCGAGCGGTTTCCGCTGGAAGGGCCTCACCCGTGGGAACCATGAAGCGAAGGCGAGAAAGTGCAGGACGTGCGGAGCCGCGAGAGTCGGCCTCGTCGAGCAGGGCGCTCAGCAGCGAGGGGACGGACTCGACGATGGAGACGGCGTGGGCCTCTAGCGATTCGAGGAGGGCAGAAGGCGAGTGCGCCACGTCGTCACCGAGCACCAGCGTCTGGCCACCGACGAGCAGGGCAACGAAGGACTGCCAGACGGAGATGTCGAAGCACTGGGAGGCCGTCTGGGCGACGACGTCCTTGGGCCCTAGGCCGAGTGCGAGCACCTTGGCATGCAGGTGGTTGAGCATGCCGCGCTGCTCGACCATGGCGCCCTTGGGAGTGCCGGTAGAGCCGGAGGTGAAGATGACGTAGGCGAGGTGCGAAGGAGACGCGCGAGGCGAGAGACGCGAAGAGGGAACGTCCGCGTTCAGAGAGGCTTCGAGCGAAAGGACGCACGGGCGAGAGTCCTCGGGAAGCAGCGCGAGAGCGGACGCCAGCAGCGGCGCGAAGACATCCGCGACGAGGACGAAGGGGGCGCGGCTGAGGGAGAGAATCTGAGCGAGACGCTGAGGCGGATGGAGCGGGTCGAGCGGCAACCAGGCAGCACCGGCCTTCAGGACGCCGAGGTTGGACGCGACGAAGTCGCAGCCACGAGGAGCCAACAGAGCGACGAGGGAATCGGGCTGGACGCCAGAGGCGGCGAGGTGGTGGGCGAGGCGATTGGAGCGAGCGTCGAGGGCGCGGTAGCTGAAGGAAGAAGACGCGTCGCGGACGGCGACGGCGTCGGGGGCGCTGTCGGCTTGAGTCTCGAAGAGCTGATGGAAGCAGACGTCGAGAGGGACGTCGGCGTCGGTGCGGTTGAAGTCGAGGAGCACCTGACGCTGCTCGGCCTCGGGCATAAGGGGCAGCGAGGCCAGGGACGCCTCAGGGCGAGCGACGGCGGCCTCCAGCACCGTGCGCAGGTGCTGGGTGAGGCGCGCGATGGTCGCCTCCTCGAACAGGTCGGTGCTGTACTCGAAGCGGCCACGCAGGCCGTCATTGGACGCGGTCAGCACCAGCTCCAGGTCGAACTTGGAGGTGCCGTGGTCGACGTCCAGCCGGTGTAGCTCCAGGCCCGCGTGGGCGGTCTCCGGCAGGCGGTTGTTCTGGAACGTGAACATCACCTGGAACAAGGGTGAGCGGCTCAGGTCGCGCCGGGGCTGGAGTTCCTCCACCAGCTTCTCGAAGGGCACGTCCTGGTGCGCATATGCCCCGAGCGCCGCCGTGCGCACGCGCGTGAGCAGCTCCCGGAAGGAGATCGCGTCATCCAGACGCGTGCGCAGCACAAGCGTGTTGGCGAAGAAACCAATCAACCCCTCCAACTCGACGCGGCTCCGGCTGGCGACGGGCATGCCGATGCAGAGGTCGTCCTGGCCCGAGTACCGGTGCAACACCACCTCGAACGCGGACAGCAGCACCATGAACGGGGTGACGCCTTCACGCCGGCTCAGAGCCTCGACGGCGTCGGACAGCTCGCGGGGCAGGTGGACGAACCAGCTCGCGCCCTGGAGGGACTGGATCGCGGGGCGCGGCTTGTCGGTGGGCAGCTCCAGGACGCGCGGCGCGTCCCCCAACTGCTGACGCCAGTACGACAGCTGCGTCTCCAGAGCCTCGTCCCGCAGCCACCGCCGCTGCCACGCGGCGTGATCCGCGACCTGGATGGGCAGGTCGGAGAGCGGCGAGGGCTGGCCCCGGGTGAACGCCGCGTAGAGGGCCATCAGGTCCTCGACGAGCACGTTCATGGACCAGCCGTCGGAGACGATGTGGTGCATGGTCAGCAGCAGCACATGCTCGCGTTCGGCCAGGCGCAGCAGCGTGACGCGCAGCAGGGGGCCGCGCGTCAGGTCGAAGGGCCGGCGCGCCTCCATGGTGGCCCGGTGCTGGACCTCCGCCTCGCGCTCCGCAGTGGAGCGTGCCGACACATCGATGACCGTGAAGTCGGGAGCCAGCGAGTCCGCGATGCGCTGCTCGGGCCCTTCCACGCCCTCGTGGAAGGTGGTGCGCAGGGACTCGTGGCGATAGGTGAGGGCGGAGAAGCCGCGACGCAGGGACTCCACGTCCAGCGCTCCGCTGACACGCACGGCGGCCGGCACGTTGTACGCGACGCTGCCCGGCTCCAACTGCTCCAGCAACCAGAGGCGCTGCTGCGCGAAGGACAGCGCCAGGGGCCCGGTGCGCTCCGCCGGTGAGAGCGGAGGCGACTGCCGGCCCTGCTTCGCCGCGCGCAACGCATCCACCTTCTCCGCGAGCGCCGCCAGGGTCGGGGCCTCGAAGAGGCTGCTCAGGGGCAGCTCCACCTGAAGCGCCTCGCGGATCCGCGAGACGGCCTGGGTGGCCAGCAGAGAGTGCCCGCCCAGCTCGAAGAAGTGGTCATACGCGCCCACTCGCTCCACGCGCAGGACGCGAGCCCACACGGAGGCCAACAGCTCCTCGGTGAAGGTGCGCGGCGCGACGGTGCCGGACTCCACCGCGGTGGCCTCCGGCGCGGGCAGCGCCTTGCGGTCCACCTTGCCGTTGGGCGTGAGGGGCAGCGCGGCCAGGGTGACGAAGGCGGACGGCACCATGTAGCGAGGCAGGTGCCGCTGAACTGCTTCCTTGAGGACTGCCGCGTCCGGCACGTGGCCGGGCTGGGCCACGACGTAGGCCACCAGTCGCTTCTCGCCTGGAGCGTCCGAGCGCGCGTGGACGACGACGTCCCGCACGGACGCGTGAGCGCGGAGCACCGCCTCCACCTCGCCCAGTTCGATGCGGAAGCCGCGCACCTTCACCTGGTTGTCGATGCGGCCCAGGTACTCCAGGTCTCCGTCAGGCAGCTGCCGGACCAGGTCTCCGGTGCGGTAGAGGCGCGCGCCGGGCTCGCGTGAGAACGGATGGGGGATGAACCGCTCCGCGGTGAGCTCAGGCCGGTGGAGATACCCGCGAGCCTGCCCCGCGCCTCCCAGGTGCAACTCGCCGGGGACGCCCAGGGGCACGGGGCGTCCGCGCGCATCCAGCACCCACGCGGAGGTGCCGGGCAGCGGGCGCCCGATGGTGGGCTCGCTGCGCGCGTCCTGGGGAACCCGCGTGAACGTGGAGTAGGTGGTGTCCTCCGTGGGGCCGTACAGGTTGAAGACGTGCTCCACGTGGCCCGTGCGGTACAGGTCCGCCACCAACGAGCCCGGGAGCGCCTCGCCCGCCAGGTTCACCGTGCGCAGGGACGCGGGCAGTGCACCGGCCCGCACCAGCTCCGTCATGGCAGACGGCACCGTGTTGACGAGCGTCACCTCACCCGCCGCCGCGAGCCCCGCCAACGCCAGCGCGTTGTCCGCGAGGATGACGGTGCCTCCCCGTGCCAGCGGGGCGAACATCTCGAAGAAGGACAGGTCGAAGCAGAACGACGTCGCGGCCAGCACACCGGACAGCTGCTCGCGCGAGAACACCGACAGCGCCCAGCGCAGGAAGGCCACCGCGCTGCGATGCTCCAGCGCCACGCCCTTGGGCCGGCCGGTGGAACCGGACGTGTAGAGGACGTAGGCCAGGGAGTCCGGCCCGGTGCTCGCAGGCGCCAGCGGAGCCAGCGACGTGGGGACCTCCGCTCCCGCCTCCAACCGGATGACGCGCGCTCCGTGCGAGGGCAGCGTCCCCTCCAGCTTCGCCGTGGTGATCAGCACCGGCGCCTGGGAGTCCTCCAGCATGAACGCCAGCCGCTCGGCGGGGTAGGCCGGATCCAACGGGACGTAGGCTCCGCCCGCGCGCATCACGCCCAGCAGGGCGATGACGAGCTCGGGCGTGCGCTCCAGGCACACGGCGACGCGCGTCTCCGGGCCCACGCCAAGCTCACGTAGCGTGTGCGCCAGTTGGCGCGTGCGCGACTCCAGCTCGCCGTAGGTGAGCCGCCGCGCCTCATGCACCAGCGCCACCGCGTCCGGCGAGCGCGCGGCCTGTGCCTCCACCAGGTGATGGACACACGTCTCCCCCGGAAGCTCGGCGTGCGTCCCGCTCCACGCGCGCAGTTGCTGCCACTCGCGCTCGGGCAGCAGCTCCGCCCGGTCGTAGCGGCTCTGAGGCGCCTTCGACATGGCGCTGAGCACGCTCAGGTAATGGGCCTTGATTGACTCCACCTGCTCGGCGCCCAGGCCGTTGCAGTCCAGGGCGATGTGCAGCTCGGTGCTGGCCGTGTTGACGTTGAAATAGGCCGTCCAGGCGAAGTACGTCTGGTCGGTGGCCATCATGTCCAGGACCTCCAGCCCGCGCAGTTCGCGCAGCCGGTCCAGGATGTGGAACTGGGTGAAATTGAAGGCCGTGTCGAAGAGGGGCTGACCGCCTCCGAAGGTCTTCTGCAGCTCCGCCAGCGGGAAGCGCCGGTGCGGCAGCCGGGCGCGCTCCGCCTCGAAGGCGTCACGCGTCAGGTCCAGCCACGCCCCGCCCGCCACGTCCATGCACAGCGGCAGCGTGTTGAGGAAGATGCCCAGCACCTGATCGCCGCCGGGCACCTCCGGGCGTCCGTTGGCGATGATGCCCGTCACCACCTCGTCCTTCCCGGTCAGCAAAGCCACGACGCGCGCGTGAGCGGCGACGAGGACGCTCTTGAGCGGGAGGGTCGTCTCGGTGGCGATCTGCTTGAGGCCGGTGAGCACCTCGTCGGCCACCGGGAAGATGATCCGCAGGTGCTGTCCGGCCGGCTCACCTTCGGCCAGCGGCCAGGGCATGAGCGGGGCTCGCTCCAGCCGGGAAAGCTCCCGGGCCCAGAAGTTCTTCGACGCCTCGGAGGCCAGCGCCGACCGCTCCAGCGCGATGAAGTCCCGGTAGGTGGTGGCCGGAGGAGGCTCCACCGGCGTCGGGCCGTCCAGCGACGCCACGTAGAGCCGCAGCAGCTCCGACCACAGCGAGGCCACGCTCCAGCCGTCCAGGAAGGGCTCGGACAGGGTGATGCGGAAATCGTCGTCGGTGAGGCGGTGGACGCTGAGCCGGATGAGCGGCGGCGCGCGCCAGGTGAAGCCCAGACGGCGCTCGGCCTGGCTCCAGGCCTTGAAGTCCTGCCGCTGCTCCTTCTCCGTGCGATCCCGCCAGTCGAACACCGCGAGCGGCGCCTGCGCGTGCGTGTACACCAGCTGCAACGGCTCGCTGAAGGAGACGTCGAAGGCGGAGCGCAGCATGGGGTGTCGCCGCGCCATCTGCTCGAGCGCCCGTCGCAGCGCGTCCTCATCGAAGCGCACCCGGACGTGGAAGCTGGTGAGGTAGACCTCGTAGCCCTGGCGCAGCTCCGCGTGGAACACGAAGCCCGCTTGCAACCGCGACAGCGGATAGGCGTCCGAGAGGCCCGCGGGCAGCGCCGCGAGGTCCGCGTCGGACACCAGCGAGAACGGCTCGGTACGCACTGCGGTCTCACCCGAGCGGCGCAGCGCCTGGGCCAGCGCGCTCACCGTCTGGTGGTCGAACATCTCCGCAATGCTGAGCGTGAGCCCCCGCTCGCGGGCTCGCGCCACCACGCGCAGGCTGCGGATGGAGTCGCCTCCCAGCTCGAAGAAGTTGTCGTCCACGCCCACCTGATCCACGCCCAGCGCCTCGCTCCACACCTGGCACAGCAGCCGCTCCAGGTCGTTGGTGGGCGCCACGTAGCCCTCGCTCAACGATGGGCGCAGACGCTCCGGGGCGGGCAGCGCGCGGCGGTTCACCTTGCCGTTGGCGGTGAGCGGGAGCGTGTCCAGGAAGACGAAGGCGGCGGGCACCATGTGCTCGGGCAGCCGCTCGCGGAGGAAGGCGCGCAGCTCGCCCACGGTGGGCGCTTGCGCATCCGGGCGCGCCACCACGTAGGCCACCAGTTGCTTCTCGCCAGCCGCGTCCTCGCGCGGCACCACCACCACTTCGCGCAGCGCGGGGTGCCGGGCGATCGCGCTCTCCATCTCACCCAGCTCGATGCGGAAGCCGCGCACCTTCACCTGATCATCCAGGCGGCCCAGGTACTCCACGTCTCCATCGGGCAGTCCGCGAGCCAGGTCTCCGCTGCGGTAGAGGCGGGCCCCTGTCCCGGGGCGGAAGGGGTCGTCCAGGAAGCGCTGCTGATTGAGCTCGGGCCGCTGGAGGTAGCCGCGCGCGACGCCCGCGCCGCCGACATACAACTCACCGGGCACGCCCACCGGCACCGGCTGCTGGTGCTTGTCCAACAGCAACAGGGACAGGTCCTGGATGGGCGCGCCAATCACGCTGCCCGGCGCCTCGTCCACGTCACGCGCGCGCAGGGGCCGGTAGGTGACATGCACCGTCGTTTCGGTGATGCCGTACATGTTGACCAGCCGGGGCCGGGCGTCCCCGTGGCGCTCGAACCAGGGGCGCAGGCTGCCCAATGGCAGGGCTTCGCCGCCGAAGATGACGTGGCGCAGGGCCAGGGCGTCGGCCGGCGCCGCCAGGTCCTCGTGGATGAGCGACCGGAAGGCGGACGGCGTCTGGTTGAGGACGGTGACCTGCTCGGCGCGCAGCAGCGCGTGGAAGGCCTCCGGGGAACGGCTCACCCGGTACGGCACCACCACCAGCCGGCCGCCGTACAGCAGCGCGCCCCACAGCTCCCACACGGAGAAGTCGAACGCGATGGAGTGGAACAGCGTCCAGACGTCGGAGCTGTCGAAGCGGAAGTCGTCCCAGGTGGCGTCGAAGAGCCGCGTGACGTTGGCGTGCGTCACCTGCACGCCCTTGGGGCGGCCCGTGGAGCCCGACGTGTAGATGACGTACGCGAGCAGATCGCCCGATACCGCGACGTCAGGCCGCGAGCGCGGCGCGTCGGTGAGGCTCGGCGACTCCTCATCCAGCGCCACCACGTGGGCCGCCACGTCACCCAGGGAGTCCGCCAGCCGGCGCTGCGTGAGCAGCACGCGAGCCTGACTGTCCTCCAGCATGAAGCGGGCCCGCTCGGCGGGGTAGGCCGTGTCGATGGGCACGTACGCCGCCCCTGCCTTCAGGATGGCGAGCACGGCCACCACCATGTCCAGCGAACGCTCCAGGTACAGCCCCACCAGGTCGCCCGGCACGACGCCCTGGTGCACCAGGTGGTGGGCCACCTGATTGGCGCGGGCGTCCAGCTCCGCGTAGGTCCACGAGCGCTCCTCGAGCGTCACCGCCACGGCATCCGGCCGCTCCGCCGCGCGCGCCTCGAAGCGTTGATGCAGGCAGGCCTCGCCCCGGGGCTCCACGCGGAGCGAACGGGGAGGACGCGTGAGCGCCTCGCGCTCCTCCGCCGAAAGCAGGGGCAGCCGGGAGATGGGCCGCGAGGGATCCTCCGCGATGCCCTCCAGCAGCCGCTCCAGGTGCCCCGCCATGCGGACCACGGTGGCCGCGTCCAGCAGGTCCACGTTGTAGCGGAGCGAACCCGCGAGCGTGCCCTCCACCTCGGCGAACGTCAGCGTGAGGTCGAAGGGGGCGACGTGCCGAGCGAGCGCGAGCGACTCCACCTCCAGCTCGCCCAGGCGCATCCGCAGCCCGCTCTCGTCCAGGGCGAAGCCGCTCAGGTCCTCCTGTCCGGGCAGCGACGCGCGCTGCAACACCAGCTCCACCTGGGCGAGCGGAGGCCGGCTGGGATCGCGCCGCACGCGCAGCCGGTCCACCAACGTCGTGAAGGGCAGGTCCTGGTGGGCCAGCGCGTCCACCACCACTCCGCGCGCGCGCTCCAGCAGCTCCAGGAAGGACGGCTCGCCGCTCAGGTCTCCGCGCAGCACCACCTGGTTGACCAGGTAGCCCACCACGCTCGCCAGCTGCGGCCGGGGGCGGCCGTTGACGGGAGAGCCCACCCACACGTCCTCCTGCCCGGTGTAGCGGTGCAGGAGCGTCTGGAACGAGGCGAGCAGCAGCGTGAAGAGCGTGACGCCGCGCTCGCGGGTCAGCGTGAAGAGCCGCTGGGCCAGCGGCGCCGGAAGCCGGAAGGCATGCGCCGCGCCCGCGTAGGTCTGCACGGGCGGACGCGCGCGGAAGCGGGGCAGCTCCAGCGGCGTGGGCTCACCGGCAAGCCGCTCCTTCCAGTGCTCCCAAAGCCGCTCGCCGTCGCGCGCGAGGACTTCGCGCAGCTGACGCTCGACGCCGGGCATGTCCAGACGCACCGGAGGCAAGGCCGGCGGCTGGTGACGGAGCTCGCCCTCGTACAGCGCGCCCAGGTCTTGGAGCAGCACCGCCATGGACACCAGGTCCACGACGATGTGATGGACGCCCAGGATGAGCACGTGCTCGCCCGCGGGACGCGCCAGGACGTGCACGCGTATCAGTGGCCCAGAGGCGAGGTCGAAGGGCCGGGCCGCCTCTTCGCCCAGGAACTGCTCCAGCCGCGACGCGTCCCACGCGGTGGCGTCCTCGTGGACGAAGTGGACCGGCGCGTGGGGCAGGATGCGCTGGACGGGCTGGCCCTCCACGCGGACGAAGAGGGTGCGCAGGCTGGCGTGACGGTCCACCAGTGCCTGGAAGGCGCGCTGCAACGCGGGCACGTCCAGCGCGGAGCGGATCCGCAAGGCCTGCGTGACGTTGTACTCGGTGGTGTGCGGGGAGAGCTGGTGCTGGAACCAGAGCCCCCACTGGCCGGGGGTGAGCGCGTAGTCCCCGGGCGCTACCGTCGTCGTCTCGGAGGCGGGCACATGCTCCGCGACGTCGAGCGCCTGCACGAGGAAGCCCGCGAGCTCCTCCGGCGTGGGGCCGCTCAACACGCGCTGGAGCGGGAGCGTCACGCCCAGGTGCTGCTCGACGGCGTGGCCCAGCTCCACGATGCCCAGCGAGTCCAGTCCCAGTTGGCTCACCCGGACCGCCGGCTCCACGGCAGACACCGGGGCGCGCAGGGCCCGCGCCAGCTCGCGCCGCACCCAATCGAGCAGGGCCTGCTGCCGCTCGGCGACGGGCATGGCCCGCAGCGTGGCCACGTCCGGCCCGGGTCCGGCGTCGGGGCTCGCGTCCTCAGTGGAGGCGAGCGTCAGCACGGAGCGGCCCACCACCCGGATCTGGCCATCCCCCAGCCACTGCCGACACGTGCTGCGCATCAGCTTGCCGCTGGAGGTCTTGGGCACCGCGCCGTGGGGCACCAGCACCACGGTGTCGAGCCGCAGCTCGTGTTCCTGTTCCATGGCCGCGCGCACCGCGGCGGCCACCTCCTCCACGTCCACCGTCTCGTCGCCCACCTCGACGACCATCACCACCCGCTCGCCCTCCGACGCGTGCTCGGAGAAGGCCGCGTTGCAGCCCGGCCGGATCGCGGGGTGGCTGCGCTCGGCCGTCAGCTCCAGGTCCTGGGGGTAGTGGTTGCGGCCGCGGACGATGATCAGGTCCTTGCGGCGGCCGGTGATGAAGACCTCGCCGTCCTGCACGAAGCCCATGTCACCCGTGCGCAAGAAGGGACCCGTGCCATCCGCCAGACGAGCCCTGAAGATCTCCTCGGACATCTCGGGCCGGTTCCAGTAGCCGGCGGCCACGCTGGGGCCGGACACCCAGAGCTCGCCCACCTCGCCGGGGGCCCGGAGCTGGCGCGTCTGTGGCTCCACCACCAGGATGTCGTGGTCGGGCAGAACCCTCCCGCTGCCCACCAGCACGCGGGCTTCCGGAGCGTCCGCGCTCGTGGGCACGGGCCGGTGGTCCTCCATGCTGGACGCGACCACCGGGAACAGCACGGGGGGCGCGGTCGTCACGCAGGCGGTGAGGGCGAGCGTCGCCTCCGCCAGGCCGTAGCCCGGCATGAAGGTCTCCATGCGGAAGCCCTGGGGCGCGAAGGTCCGCGCGAAGCGCTCCAGCGTGTCCGGGCGGATGGGCTCCGCGCCGTTCATGGCTCCGCGCCAGTGGCTCAGGTCCAGCGTGGCCCGCTGCTCCGGCGTCGTCTTGCGCACGCACAGGTCGAACGCGAAGTTGGGGCCGCCGGACACCTGGGCGCGAAACCGCGACATCGCCTCCAGCCACCGCAGGGGCTTGCGGAGGAAGGACAGCGGCGACATGAGCGTCACCGGGTTGCCCGCGTACAGCGGGTTGAGGATGCCGGAGATGAGGCCCATGTCGTGGTACGGCGGCAGCCACATCACCCAGCGGTCGTCCTGCCGCAGGTCCAGGCCATGCGTGATGATCCGCATGTTGGCCACGAGGTTGCCGTGGCCGACCATCACGCCCTTGGGCATGCCGGTGGAGCCGGACGTGTACTGGAGGAACGCCAGCGACTCGGCCTTCAGCTCCGGGCGCCGCCAGCCGTCCTCCAGCCCCTCGGGCAGCGCGTCGGTGGCGATCCACTCCAGGTCCCGCAGCTCCGGGGCCAGCTCGAAGATGTACTCCGCCAGCTCCAGGATGAAGGACGTGGTGAGCACCACCGTCGCCTGGGCGTCGCGGATGATGGCGCGCAGTCGCGGCAGCGTGCGCTCCAGCCGAGTCGGATCCGGCGGATACGCAGGCACCGCCACGGCGCCGCCCAGGACGCAGCCGAAGAACCCCGCGATGTACTCAGTGCCCGGCGGGTAGAGCAGCATCACCCGCTGTCCCGAGTGCCGCTCCGCCAGCCGTGCGCCAATGCGCCGCGCCCGAGTGAAGAGCCCCGCGTGCGTCATCACGGTCTCCTCGCCCGGTTCGTCCTCCAGGAACGTGTAGACGGGGAAGTCCGCGCGCGTCTCCACCCGGAGCGCGAGGAGGTCCATCAGCGTGTCGGCCTTGGGATGAATGACTCGATCGTTCATGGCTCGGGGCGGGGCGGCGCGGGACGCGCGGAAGAAACAGAAGGGAGGGAAGCGTGGGGTGAAACCCGAGCGGCGATGTGTTCGGCCACCCGCAGCGACATGGCGATCACCGTCAGCGTCGTGTTCACCGCGCCCGCGGAGGGCAGGAAGCACGAGTCGACGACGTAGAGGTTGTCCATCCCGTGGACGCGGCAGTGCGGATCCAACACGGAGGTGGCCGGGTCTTCGCCGAAGCGCGCCGTGCCCACCAGGTGCCACAGGTCCGCGGGGCTGCGGGGCGCCAGCACGACGGGGAAACCGGCCTTCTTGAAGATGTCGATCGCCATGCGCCGCAGGCGCCGGAACGTCTTCACGTTCGGCCGGGGAGGCTCCATCCGGACGATCTCATCGCCCTGGAACACGAAGCCGGACTCCTTGCTGGCCACGGCCTCGGTCATCAGGAAGCACGTCACGCTGCGCTCGACGATGAACCGCACGAACGGCCGAGCCACGGCGGGCACGCTCTTCCACAGCGGCAGCTGGCCCGCGGCCTGGATGACGCCCAGGGGGTAGGGCCATTCCGCGGAAGGGCCATAGAAGGAATTGATGGCGAACGTCTTCTGGTGCAGGTCCGGCACGCGCTTGAAACCGCGCATGGGGAACACCAGCCCCGCCGTGTGGCCCGCCAGGTAACGGCCCAGACACCCGCTGGCGTTGCCAATGCCCTCCGGGTGCGCGTCATTGCGTGAGCGCCGCAGCAGCAGTGGCGTCCGAGCGAAGCCCGCGCACACCGCCACCACGTCCGCGTCCACCTCCCACGTCTCGCCGTCCTGCTGCAGCAGCACACCCGTGGCCCGGCGCCCATCCGGTGTGGTGAGCACCCGCAGGCACTGCGTCCGAGTGAGCAACTGGACCCGCCCCGTCGCCAGAGCAGGGCGCAACGCGGCGATCTCCGCGTCCATCTTCGCGTCGCGCTGGCAGTAGTGGCCGTCGCACCGTGCGCAGAGGATGCACTTGCCGCCGGGGCCCACGTCCACGGCCTTGGGGATGTACGAGACGGGAAGCCCCTGGGCCCGCAGGCGCTCCACGATGGGCGCGATGTACGGCTCGTGCTCGATGGGCCCGTACGGGAAGGGGCGGGAGCGGGGAGGCTCGGAGGGGTCCTCGTGCGTCGAACCGCGGACGGCGTAGAGGCGCTCCGCCTCGTCGTAGAACGGCTCCAGGTCGCTGTAGCGGACGGGCCACGCGGGGGACTCGGCAGTCTCCGTGGCGGTGGCCTGGAAGTCCTGCTCGCGCAGCCGGTAGAGCGCCGCGCCATAGAACTTCGACGGCCCGCCCACGAAGCTCTGCTGCGCACCCTGCATGAACTCCTGCATGTGGATGCTCGTGTCCGCACGCGAGGGATCCGGCCGCAGAAAGTCCCCTTCCTCCACCACCAGGACCCGCGCGCCGCGGCGGGAGAGGCCATGCGCGAGCGTGCTGCCGCCAGGACCGCTGCCGATGATCACCACGTCGCAGCTGCGAGGACGCGGGCTCATGACAGGCCCCCCGCCACCGCCGTCAAGGGGACGGCATCCTCCAGCCGGACGGGCCTCGTGACGGTGCGCTCCCGGGCCGATGTGAGCAGGGCCTCGATGACGGCCAGGTCGTGCAGGGCCTCGCGGGGGCTGTTGCGGATGGGCTGACCCGCGCGAACCCCAGCGTGGAAGTCCTCGAACTGCCGCACCATCATGTCGGCCGAGCGGACCTTGAACACGGTCCGCTTCAGGCCCCGCACCAGCTCCACGCGGTCATGCATGAAGAAGATGGACCCGTGCGTGCCCACGATGTGCTTGCGGCCAAAGCGGTCGCGCACGGGCCGCTCGGCTCCGGAGAGCAATGCCTTCACCACGCTCCAAGGCGTCAGCCGGACCGGCTCCAGCGCGTAGCTGACGGAGTAGTTCGCCACGAGCCCGCTCTCGAACTGGAGCGACGCGGCCAACGTGTCGGCGGGAGGCAGCGCCGGGTCCACGCCGCGCACGAAGGCGCTGACGTGCGACACCTCGCCCAGCATCAACCGCAGGGCGGCGATGTCGTGCACCCCGCCGTCCAGCAGGAAGCCGCCCGAGTACCCCGGCTCGCGGCGCCACTGCGTCTGGAACCACGGCGTGGACTTGATGGGGACCAGCGTCGGGTAGTGGCACAGAAGCGGCGTACCAATCTCCCCCGAGGCGATCAGCTCCCGGACGCGCCAGGCCGTCTCCCAGAAGCGGAAGTTCTCCGCGACGTACCAGACCTGCTCAGGGCGCGGAGCCTGGAGCGTGAGCAGCGCCCGCGCGCGCTCCACGGACTCGGCGATGGGCTTCTCGCTGAAGACATGCAGGCCCCGGCTCAGTGCCGCCGCGATGGCGTCCGACGCGGGCAGGATGGGAAGCGCCACGTCCACGGCTTCAATCCCAGGCATCTCCAACGCCCGGTCCAGCTCCGTGAACACCTCCACCGGTCCTGGCAGCTCGCCCGCCACGGCCTCCGCCTTCGCGCGCGTCCGGCTGAAGACCCCCGCGACGCGGAAGCGCTCGCCCAGACCTCGCAGGGCAGGGACGTGCGCTCCCCGGGAGAAACCGGCTCCCAGCAGCAGGAGTGGGATCGGGCGGCTCATCGGGCGTCAGGGGCGTTGGGGTGGAGAGCGGGGCGCATGTGAAAGCCTCACGCCGCCGAAGCGGGCGCCGCCGCGACGGTCTTGCCCAGCTCCAGCTTGATGACCCGATGCGCGAGGTGGAAGTAGCGGTCGTCGTGCGTGATGACGAGCACGCCCTTGCCCCGCGCGGCCAGCTCCGGAAGCAGCCGGCGGTAGAAGACCTCGCGGAACTCGGGGTCCTGATCCGCCGCCCATTCATCGAACAGGTAGAACGGCTTGTCCTCCAGGAGCGCGACGACCATCGCCAGGCGCTTGCGCTGTCCGGTGGACAGGCTCGTCGTGGAGAAGCGCCCGTTGACGACCTGGAGCTTCGTGTCCAGTTCGAACAGCCGCAGGTATTCCTGCACTCGGCCCTGGAGCTGGGCGGGGTCCACTCCGCGCAGGTTCTCGAAGAGATGGAAGTCGGTGAAGATGGCGGAGAACGTGTTGCGGTACGCCTCCCGGTTCTGGTCCGTCACCGGCACACCGTTCCAGAGCAGCTGGCCGGACCGGGGCGTGTAGAGCCCGGTGAGCAGCTTGGCCATTGTCGTCTTGCCGCTGCCGTTGCCACCCACCACGAACACCAGCTCCCCGGAGCGCAGCGCCAGGTCGATGGGGCCCACGCGGAAGGCGGCTTCCTCGCCCGCGTCGCTGAACGCGTACGTCGCCGACTCGACGACCACCTCCTGCCTCCCGTCGGCGGGCAGGGCCAGCGGGGTGGAGGAGGGCTCCTCGGTGAGCGACTCGGTGAGTGAAAGCTCCAGCTGCTGGAGCTTGTCGAGCGCGATGCTCACCTGGGGCCAGCGGCCCACGTCCTCCAGCAGCCCGCGGAACGGCCCCCACATGTACATCAGCGACAGCACGTAGCCGCGCGTGGCGTCGGTGTCGTGCGCGCTGAGGGCGAAGACGCCGAAGAGCATCACGCCCAGCACCAGCCAGGTGAAGAAGTGCACGAAGCTGCCCAGCAGCGCGACGCTGATGGCCGCCTGCATGCCCTTGATCCGGGTGCGCTCCACGGCGGGCGCGTAGTCCTCCTCCATGAACGCACGGCGGCGCGACCCGTGGAGCTTGAGCTCCTTGATTCCGTCCAGCACCTGCTGCTGCTCGCGGAACAGGTCGTCCTGGGTGTCGCGCTCCTCGCGCCACAGGGGGACCATCTTGCGGGTCGCGAAGTAATAGAAGACCACCAGCAGCGTCATGGCGGGCAGGACCAGCGTCATCCCGCGGGGCGACAGCCACGCCATGTATCCCAGGCAGCCGAGCACGATGGTGGTGCAGACGATGAGCCCGGGGATCTTCGAGGCGATGTTGACGATGGCCTGCACATCCTGGGAGAGCGCCGCGAGCACGGGCCCCTTGCCAATGATCTCCAGGCGCCGGTAGGGCGCCACGAGGATGCTGCGGCCCAGCTTGAGCCGCAGCTCCGCGGTGATGGAGCGCGACACCTTCGCCAGCAGCAGCTCCGGCACGGTGTTTCCCACCAGCACGCCCACGCTCAGGGCGATGAAGCCCACGAGCATTGTTTTCAGGCTGGACTGGTCCGTGCCCAGCGCATGGCTGATCAGCGCGAGCAGGGCGCTATTGCAAAAGCCGGAGAAGATGCCCGTGACCGCGATGACGATCATCGAGGTCCGGGAGCGACGCAGCAGGAGCGACAGCAGGGAGAACATGGAGGGCCTCTGCGGCGTGTCACTGCCCCAGATGCGGCGGAAGGAGCCTTCCCCCCCGCACGCGATGGGACGTCAGCGGGTGAGCTCCCAGAAGAAGTCGTTCACGGCGACGTGTTCGTCACGCGCGACGGCGACGTCGTAGACCCACTTGCCGACCGCCAGGTCCAGCACGCCGAGTCCGAAGGGCGAGAAGATGATGGGCCGGGAGCGGTCCACCTGGCAGCGGCCCAGGATGAGCTGGGCGAGCGTGCCCGTCACGAACCCCCGTCCGCCGCTCAGCTGCTCCGCGAGGTGGGGCGACGTGTTGGCCTTCATGACGTGCTCGACGTCGTCGACGATGTTGTGCGACGCCAGGAGCAGCTCGGGGGCCAGGTCCCGCAGGGAGATGTTGAGGACGATGGGGTTGTGCGCCAGCAGGGCCGGGTCACGGATGTAGGGCGCCCCTGCGACCGTCGCCAGGACGAGCAGGTCGCTGGAGTGCACCACGGTCTCCAGCTCCTTCTCGCAGCGGATGACGCCATGGCGCGTCGGGCGGCACGACTCCCGGGCGAAGCGCTCGGCCTCCGAGGGGACCAGGTCGTGCAGGAGGACTTCATCCACCTCCCAGCCCAGCTCCATGAGGAACGTGTAGATGTAGCGGGCGATCAGGCCATTGCCCACGATGCCCAGCCTGCGCACCTGGCGCCGCCGGCCGTTGAGCCACTCCGCCGCCAGCACTGCGGAGCCCGCGGTCCGCGCCGCGGAGATGATGGAACTCTCCAGGCACGCGAAGGGGTAGCCCGTCTCGTAGTCGTTGAGCAGGAGCACCGCGGAGGCGCGAGGGAAGCCCTTCGCGACATTGTCCGGGTAGCTGGCGATCCACTTGATGCCGGACACGTTGGTGGTGCCGCCCAGGTAGGCCGGCAGCGCGATGATCCGGTCGCGAGGCCTCTCCGGGAAGCGCAGGAAGTAGCTGTCCGGGTTGACGCTCTGCTTCTCCTCGTGGGCGAGGTAGGCGTCCCGCACGCGGTCCACGCACTCCTGGGTCGCGCCCTGGATGATGGAGTGGATCGTCTTTCCGGTGATGACGTTGAAGGGGAAGGTCATGGGGTGTTCGAGGGCTCGTGGACTCGAGCAGGGGCGCGGCGGCTCAGGAGAAGCGCGCGGTCCAGGAGGGGGAGAAGATGGTGTCCAGGTAGGCCGTCCCGCGGTCGGCGCACATGAAGAGGACGGTGGGAGGCGCAGGCAGCTCGCGGAAGCGGGGCAGGTAGCGTTTGACGGCCGCGAAGCACGACCCCGAGGACCCGCCCACCAGCAGGTTGTGTTGCAGGAGCAGCTCCCGGCAGCACTGCACCGTTTCGTATTCCGGCACCAACACCACGTCATCGATGAGCGCGTGGTTGACCAGCTCAGGCCGCACGCTGGCGCCGATGCCGGGGATGAACCGCTTGCCAGCCGCCCCGCCAAAGATGACGGAGCCCTGCGCGTCCACGGCGACCACGCGGATGGAGGGGAACACCTCCTTGAGCCGGCGGGACACGCCCGCGATGGTGCCGCCCGTGCTCACTCCGACGAAGACGTAGTCGAGCCGCTGGAACGTCCGGCGGATCTCCTCACCCGTGAGCCAGTAGTGCGCCTCGACGACGTCAGGGTTGCCGTACTGGTTGGGCCAGAAGGCGCCCTGGATGGTGCCGCAGAGCTCCCGCACCTTGTTCAGGCGGGTCTTCAGGTAGCCGCCCATGTCATCGCGCTCGGTGACCTTCACCACCTGCTCGCACGTGCGCTCCAGGAAGGACTCGTAACCGGGCGTGATGTTCGGATCGATGACCGGGATGAACTTCAGCCCCAGCAGCTTCGCGTACGTGGCCAGGGCCGAAGCGAAGTTGCCGGAGGACGACTCCACGATGGTGGAGCCCTCGTGCAGCTCCCCTCGTTCGGCGGCGCGCTTGAGGACCCACAGCGCCGGCCGATCCTTGAGACTGCCCACGGGATTCTGGCCCTCCAGCTTTGCGTGGAGATCCAGTCCCTCCCACGACAGCCGCACAGTGGGTGTTTCCTTCAGGACGAGCTGCAGCGCCGCGATTCGCTCGATGAGGGGTTGTGGTAGCACGGTGAGTGCTAGCGATAGTCCCTCAATGCCAGCAAGTCAACAATCGTTGGGAATCCGTGACAGAGTAGCATTTCATGTCACAAGTCCGAGCTGGAGCTGACGAGGACGTCACTCGTCCCGCGGATCCACGACCGGCCTCATGGATGCGGACGACCCGCCGAAGGTTCACGGGCGGTCGTGTTGCCGTGGCGTGACGGGGGCTGCTGGGGGCTTCACCCAAAGTGATCCCTCCTCGAAACGACCCGCTCATCCCCATCGCAGCGAAGCACCGGGCGGCCCTGGAGAAGTACCTCTCCTTCAAGCCCGGGCAGAACTTCGCGGAGACGCGGCGTCCAGGGTCAAGGTCGAGCACCACGTCTGGGTGACCGCGGACGAGGCTTCGAAGCGATAAGCGAAACGACCGCCTTCGCGGTGTCTACTCGTCCGCCACGTCGAGTTTCGAAATCAGCCCTGCCGGATCGAAGCGAACCTTCCAGCGCTGCGTCACGTCCTTGCCGAACACGGCACGGTAGGTCCGTGACAGGTGGTCCGAGGAGTCCTCCAGGAGGACCCACCGGCTCAGCGGAGGCATTCCGCCAAGCTTCATGCTGAACCACTCGTTCATGTCCGCGAGCTCGTCCTTCGCGGTCCCGCTGAAGTGGCGGGCGTCCGCCTTGCCCTGGATCAGTGCGGGCAGGAGTTGCTTCAAGGCCTGCGTGCGCTCGGGCGTGGCGTCGGAGATGCCAGGCTCGTTCAGGAAGGGCGGGGGCGACAGGTAGAAGTTCGCCACGCCGTGGGCGAGGGTAGGGACCAGCTTCCGCTGATTCGTCAGCACCACCACGGCCAGCTTGTCGTCCGGGTAGTAGACCGTGTCTGAGAGGGCAGGTCCGCCGCTGTGGGCCACCTCGCGACGTCCCCGGTACTGACCCACGGTCCAGCCCACCGCGAAGCCGCTGGGCTTGCCGTCGTTCAGCTTGGGCTGCGTCCACATGGCGGTGCGCAGGTCCGCGTTCAAGAGCTTGTCGCCCATCAGCGCGGCAGTGAACCGGGACATGTCCGTCACGGTGGAGAACAGGCCGCCGGCGGAGAGCGTGTAATACGGATACATGAACCAGTACTGCTGCTGGTGGTCTGTCTGCCATTGATAGGTCGCCGCGCGTTCCGCGACGACGTCGCTGGTCAGGACGACGTGCGCTTCGGTGAGGGTGGCGTGGTCGAAGCCGCTGTTCGTCATGCCCAGGGGCGTGAAGATGCGGTCGCGCAGGAGCTGCTCGTAGGGAGCACCGCCGACCTTCTCCAGGACATGGGTGAGGAGGACGAAATCGTCCGAACCGTAGGCGTTCTTCTCACCCGGTGTTGACGCAAGCGGGGCCCGCTTTGCCACATCGATCGCGACCGTGACGCTGGCGTTGTCCGCGTCCACGGGGCCAGGCTTCAAGCCCGACGTGTGGCTGGCGAGGTGGAGCAGGGTGATGTCCTTCCAGGCCGGAGGACACTCGGCGATGTACTGACAGACACGGTCAGCGAGCCGGAGCTTTCCCTGGCCCACGAAGTCCATCAGCAACACGGCCGTGAACATCTTGGTGCCGGAGGCAATCTGGAACGCCGTGCGAGTGCTCGCGGGGGCTTTCCATTCCAGGTTCGCCGTGCCGTAGGCCGCGAGCTTGATGACCTTGCCGTCACGGACCACCGCGACCGCGGCGCCAGGGATGTGATTGCGAGCCATCTCCGCGTGGAGGAATGCATCTACCTTGTCCGGGGCGCTCCAGGCGACCTGGGCCCAACCCAGGAGAAGCAACAGGCCGAAGCATCGGAAGTTCACGGGGCAGTCTCCTCCGGGGCCTGCTTGAGCTCCAGGAGCGACTCCGTGAGGTCGAAGAGCTTCGCGTCATCCGGGCGCAGGTTGCTCATGAGGATGACGGTGCGGCCGTCCTCCAGGACGCGCCAGGCGACGGTGCGGTACGCGCCGCCCGTCCCATCGTTGGTCGCGACGGTGTAGGGGGCGGGCCTCTTCTTCGAAGCGAAGGTCCGCACCCGGCCACCCAGGGCATACGCGGACTCGGGATGGTCGATGGTCAGGAGCGCCTTGCGTGACTCGGTGGACAGGAGCTTTCCGGAGAGGACTCCGTGGGTGAGGCGCAGCATGTCGTCGGCGGTGCTGTAGAAGCCGCCCGCGGCGACGATGTAGGCCGGAATCAGGAAGGCCTTGCGTTCCGCCTTCGGCTTCAGGGCGCGGTAGCCCAGGGCGAGCTCCCGGATGTCCTGGGATTCACCCGCCGAGATACCGCTGTCCGTCATGCGCAGCGGTTTGAAGACGAGCCGCCTGGCGAGCTGCTCGAAGGACTCCTTGGAGACCCGCTCGAGAATAGCCTGCACGAGGAGCCAGTTCGTGAGGTTGTAGTCGAACCGGGTACCTGGGGTGAACGCGAGGTCCCCGCTCGCGAACCTCGCGACGGCATCGGGCACGGCCGACCGATCGCTCTGGATGCTGGGGTCCTTCTCGTAGGCCGCCATGAGGCTATCGGGCAGGCCGCTGCCATTGCTGAGCAGGTGGCGAAGTGTGAACTGTTTGCCGGTGTCCTCCCGGTACTCCGGGATGTAGGTGAGGATGGGCTCGTCGAGCTTCAGCTTCCCATCATCCACCAGCCGCAAGACCATGATGGACGCGAGCCACTTGCCCACGGAGCCCGTGAAGAAGCGGCTGTTCCGCTTGATGGGGCGAAGGGTTTCGGCATCCGCGAGGCCAAACGCCTCGACGTAATCCACCCGTGTCCCCTTGCCCACGAGGACGACGCCGTTGAAACGCGTGTCTGCGGCGAACTGCCGAACTTGTTCCTGGACCCTGTCTGCCGCACGTGCAGGCAGCGACACGCAGAGGCCGGCAAGCAGCCCCAGGCAGGTCAGCTTGAAGTGGCTCACGGACATGAATTGCCTCGGTGTGTGTGTGGTCGGCCTACCGTCAGTCGACTTCCGTGTACGTCGGGAGACGACGCCGATTGCTGGAGACCGGCTTTCCGTCTCAGACCATCAGGAGTCTCAAGGGACCTATCCTGAGTCCTGCACACGTTGGGGCGTGCCCTCCGCACCTATCGTAGCACCTAATAAATGCCAGGATAGATGCGACGGAGCAGCCGAGGGCGAGGAACACGAGGTGGACGTTAACCCTGCGCTTGTCGCGGACGTGAAGGCGGAGCAGTGGCTCCTTCCAGTCCAGCATGTACTCTACGACAAACAGGAACATCCAATCCGATTCTTGGATTCGACTCCTGGCAGCGCGATTCGAGCGGTGATGCGCCGCCTGGGCCGGCTCCTTCAGTTCTTCCTGTGGCCTTGGGCCTGGGAGGGCGCCCTTCTGACGCCCGGACGGATAAAGGGTCGATGGTGGCGCGAGTGAAGGCTATCATTCCGCGCAGCCCCAACACCATGCTCTTCAGTCTGGAGGTGGTACTTGCTGCTGACCATTCGGGCCGGCCTTTTGTTAGGCGCTGTTGGTCGAAGCTGCGGCGCCAAGCCTGAACCACCTTTGCAGAGCCTAGCCCTGGTGCGCTTGGCATGGGTTGAAATGGACACCACGGCGAGTCTAGGCCCCTATGTTGCCTGGGGGGCCGAAAACGATTGAAGTACGCGACGCAGAGTAGGCCTAGAGAACTCCCCACCAGTAGAAACGCCCATGAGCTCATCTGACAACGTATCGCTATCGTCAAAACAAAAGATTGGCATGGGCAATGTGCTCGGGGAGGTTCGCGGAGAGAAAGACAAGACGATGCTGTCTTCTGCTTTTGTTGAGACAGCCAGTTACGAAGCTCTCATCCATAGAAACGATTATAATTTTGTTGTTGGGCGCAGGGGCTCAGGGAAGAGTGCGCTTTTCTATAAGGTTTCAGGAGAACTCAAGAAGACCGCGCTCCATCTTGTCGAGGAAAGACCGGATGAAGAGCATGTGGCGGTATTTCAAGATGTTCTCAAGAAAATCGCCCCCGATTATCGCACGGCACGAATCATTACTCGGCTAATCTGGAAGGCCCAGTTGCTCACATCGGCGCTTCGGGGGCTTCGTGATAACTACAAGAGTAAGCGGCTCGGCGCTATCGATTTTATCGAGGGATATATCATAAGACATAAAGATGTGTTTGATCGCCGCGGAACAGCTCGGAGTTTGTATGTTCTCCAGCAATCCATTCGCAGGTGTGTGTCGCCCGCAGAACTCCCCGTTGAGATTGCTAATTACTATGAGCTGGGGAAATTGCAGGAAATAGTCTCTTCAGCCCTGTCGCAGATGGGGAAGCGAATAGTTGTTTTGTATGACGGCCTTGATGAAGGGTGGATACCGACCCCGATCGCAACAGCAATACTTGGTGGGCTGGCAAAGATTGTTGCGGATCTTGCTGATGCGAATTCTGGGGTGCATTGCATTCTTTTTATTCGCGATAATATGTTTCGAGCGCTTGCTCAGTTCGATGATGATTTCACGCGGAACATTGAGGGCAGTGCAATGCGGTTGCATTGGGATGAGGAGTCGCTGTTGGCTCTTGTCGCTGCGCGCCTTCGGGTAACACTCAATCTCTCTGGGGAGAGCGATGTTAAAGTGTGGAATCGCTTTGCGTACAGAGAGCTAAGGAATCGCGAGGGTTTCCTGCGTTGCCTTAAGTATACGCTGTATCGCCCGAGAGATATTATCGTTCTTTTGAATAAGGCCTATGCGGTCGCGTCATTGGCGGGGCGTAGTGAAATTGTTGAGAGCGACCTTGAGGCAACGGCAGCAAGTATTTCAAAGTCGCGGTTTGAGGATCTTCTTAAGGAGTATGATGAGGTGCTTCCCGGGCTTGGCCTGTTTGCGAGTATATTTCATGGGCGTCCTGCTGTTGATACTTATGAAAATGTTCTGAAGGTGCTGGACGCGGCAGTTGCGCGAAATGACAGGCTTGGCGTCGGGGTTAGGGACTTTGCGTTGCTTGGTTCGGGGCGAGAAATTTTTTCTGCGCTCTATAGCGTGGGTTTTCTCGGGGCTGCCGAGGCCGGTGGCGAGCGATTTTCGTTTTGCCATGATGGAAACAATTCAAACATAAGCTCACTGGATTCCAGGAAGAATACGATAGTCCATCCTTGCTATTGGAAGGCGCTTGAGATTGTTTCCGAACTCGCTCCTGAGGATGTTTTGATTCAGTTGGATGATGAGGAGAGTGAGACGCAGGTGGGGCCGGTTGTTGAGGCGGAATTGCAGGATCTACGTGTAAAGAGGTTGGGACAGGTCGCAGAAGAGTTTCACCGGATTCCGCTGGGAATTGGGGACGCCCACCATCTTGAGCGATGGGTGCATAGTGCGATGCAGATGCTGTTTTCTGAGTCCATTACGCATGTTGAGCTTAAACCCAATAACGACGTGTCTCAAAGTAGAGATCTGCTTGCAACCAACATGGCTGAGAGGGGCTTCTGGAAGCGAGTGCTTCAGGATTATGGAGTCCGTCAGGTAGTGGCGCTCATACGCAATGAGGCTGAATTTACAGAGGAAGATCTTCGTAACGCGGCCAAGGCAAATTATGAGAAATCTGGAAGACTTGCGCTCTTGATTACTCGCGCCACGAATGAGGGGTTGACGCTGGCTGAAAGGAAGTGGATTAAGGATGTCAAGGAGAGGGAGGGTAAGTTGATTCTGGTTGTGCCTGCATTTTTGATTGCGCGTGCGCAATCAAAGCTTCGGGCAAAAAGGAAGCGAATTGATTATGCGGATGAGTTACTGACAAAGCGACTGGATACCTATGAACGGTCGTATCTCTAATGTGTGAATAGAGGCAAGGGGCGTGCGACTTGGTGATGACTGGGGCAATTGTTCGTCGACTTACTCGTCTGGTTGATGGTGCATATGATATTTCCAGGCAAGATGCGGTTGTTGAGGCGGATGAAGAGAACTGGTGGTTTCGCGTCGAGTCGGCTTTGTGTGAGGCTTTTGGTCGGGAGAGCCTTCAGTATGAGACTGCTTCGCGGAGAAGGAGTCGGGCATCGAAGCGGCTAATGAATTCCAACTTGTTTTTACCTAATACGGCGCAAGAGCTTTCTGAACATTATCGCCGTTTGGTTTCTGAGCAGGCGGACTATTTGAAGGTCATTATCTCGGAAGTCGAAGATCGAGATGCTGATGTGGAGATCCCTGTGGAAAGGATTGGTGTCTCAATGGGGAAGAAGATTTTTGTGGGGCACGGCCGGTCATCGGAGTGGCTTGTGCTTGAGAAGTTTATCAAGGATCGACTGCGTCTTGAGGTGGTTGAGTTTAATAGTGTGCCAACTGCGGGTGTTCATACTGTTGATCGGCTCAGACAAATGCTTGAGCAGTCGAGCGTTGCCTTCTTGGTGATGACTGCTGAGGATGAGCGGGCTGACGCAACTCGGGTTGCGAGAGCGAATGTTATACATGAAGTTGGTTTGTTCCAGGGGCGACTTGGATTTGAGAAGGCGCTCGTTCTTCTGGAGGAAGGTTGTGAGGAGTTTTCTAATATCGCCGGCCTTGGGCAGATCAGGTTCCCGTGCGGTAATATTGCGGCTGTTTTTGAGCAGGTTCGCGCCACCTTGGAGCGTGAAGGACTCCTGGTCGCCGCGAGGTAGCGGTCAGTTTCATCCTTGTTTTGTTCGCAAGGATTCAGGTCGGAGTTTGTCCCGAAGATAGCTGGTGCGGCTATTGATGCCCTGCCGCCGATATGCCGAGATACTTGCTCAGGGCAAAGACGGAGGTGAGCCACTTGATCACAGAACCCAGGTGAAAGTGGCTATCCCGGTGGAACTGTTTCTTAGAGTTAGCGGCTGCGAGCCCGGACGCTTTCACGTACCCCGCCCGCCCGTCGTTGCCGGTCAAGACGGCCCCGTTGAACCGGGAGTCCGCTACGAACTGCGGTGAGTGCGCGACCGTCTTTGTCCTGGGATGCCGGCGCGTAGACAATCACAGCAAGCTCGATTGGATTGGAGGTCATTCGCACCAATCCATTATGATGATTGAACTCGGTGGCATCCCCTGCCTGTCTAACCAACCGCCCAATGAAGGGCAGGGTGACCGGATTTCTCGGAAGCCCCATTGGACTGCGAGCAGAGTTGGACAAAGATTAGTCCAACCCTGCCTCAATGCTGCGACTATGCGGTCGCCGACCGCACCGCCTCACGAATCGCCCCGGACTCCACCAGCGCCGTGACCGCCGTGATGTCGTGATGCAGCTCGCGGTCACGGTCCATGTGCGGAACCTTGCCGCGGATCAGCTCATACGCCGCCAGCACGCCCTTGCCGGGCTTCACCGGCTGACGGAAGTCCAGCGCCTGCGCCGCGACCAACAACTCAATCGCCAGACACGACCGCGTGAACTCCGACACCTGACGTCCCTTCAGCGCCGCCGTCATGCCCATGGACACATGGTCCTCACGGCCCGCTGAGGACGGAATCGAGTCCACGGACGCCGGGTGGCTCAGGATGCGCGACTCGGCCACCAGCGCCGCCGCCGTCACCTGCGCGATCATGAACCCGGAGTTCAACCCGCTGTTCTTCGCCAGGAACGCGGGCAGACCCGACAGGCTCGGGTTCACCATCTGCTCCACTCGGCGCTCGCTAATCGACGACAGCTGCGTCAGCGACATGGCCACCACGTCCATTGCCAGCGAGATGGGCTGACCGTGGAAGTTGCCTCCGGAGATGATGTTTCCCGTGTCCGCGAACACCAGCGGATTGTCCGTCCCGCTGTTCACCTCCACCTCCAGGATGCGCCGCGCGAACGACAAGCCCTCGCGCGCAGAGCCGTGCACCTGCGGAATGCACCGCAGGCTGTACGGGTCCTGCACCTTGCTGCAGTTGACGTGCGTCTCCACCAGCTCGCTGCCCTTCAGAATCCGGCGCAGGTGGTCCGCCACCGCCTTCTGTCCCGCGTGCGGGCGCACCGCGTGGATCTCCGGCAGGAACGGCTTGTGGCTGCCCAGCAGGCCCTCCACCGTCATCGCTCCCGCGATGTCCGCCACGTCCGCCAGCAGCTCCGCTCGCAGCTGCGTCAGCGTTCCCACCGCGCACATCGCCTGCGTGCCGTTGATCAGCGTCAGGCCTTCCTTCGCCTCCAGCACCACCGGCTTCAGGCCCGCCTTCTCCAGCGCCTGCTTCGACGGCATCCGCACGCCCTCGAAGAACGCCTCGCCCTCGCCAATCAGCACCAGCGCCAGGTGCGCCAGCGGGGCCAGGTCTCCGGACGCGCCCACGCTTCCCCGCTCGGGGACCACCGGCACCACGTCCTTGTTCAACAGGTCGATGGCCAGCCCCAGCGTCTCCATCCGGATGCCGCTGAAGCCCTTCGCCAACACGTTGCACCTCAGCAGCAGGAGCACGCGGGCCTCCGGCAGGGGCAGCGGATTCCCCACGCCACAGGCGTGCGACAGGATGAGGTTGCGCTGCAGGTCTCGCAGGTCCTTCCGGTCGATTCGCACCTCCGCCAGCGTGCCGAAGCCCGTGTTGATGCCGTAGGACGGCGTGTCTCCGGCCGCCACCCGGTCCACCAGCGCTCGGGAGGCCTGCACCCGCTTCGCGGCTTCGGGGGCGAGCTCCACCGTGACTTCGTGGCGGGAGACCTGGAGGATCTCCTCCAGCTTCAGGGTGTCACCATCGATGAGGAGGCGGGGGCGGGACATGAGCGGGCTACTCCGGGTATGCGGCTTGAAAGTCGTTGGGCCACGAACGCTAGCGGATTCGCGGCAGGCAGGTTGAGGGCCCTTTACACCCAGGCCCCGGCGCCCATATAGCCTGCGCCCGTCCGTGCAGGGAGGTCGCAAACCCCGTGGCCCTCATCGTCCAGAAGTACGGCGGTACCTCGGTGGGTGACACCGAGCGCATGAAGAACGTCGCGCGCCGCTGCATCGCCGCCCAGAAAGCGGGCCATGACGTCGTGGTGGTCGTCTCCGCCATGTCCGGTGAGACCAACCGCCTGCTCAAACTGGTGGCGCAGATCACCGACCGGCCCGACGAGCGCGAACAGGACGTCGTCGTCGCCACCGGCGAACAGGTGTCCATCGGGCTCGTCGCCATGGCCATCCATGCGCAGGGCGGGGAGGCCGTGAGCTTCCTCGGCCACCAGGTGCGCATCGTCACCGACAGCACCTTCTCCAAGGCGCGCATCAAGAGCATCGACGCAGAGCCCATCCGCGCCGCGCTGAAGCAGGGGAAGATCGTCGTCGTCGCCGGCTTCCAGGGCGTGGACGAGACGGGCAGCGTCACCACGCTCGGCCGCGGTGGCTCCGACACGACGGGCGTCGCGCTGGCCGCGGCGCTCAAGGCCGACGCGTGTGAAATCTATACGGACGTCGACGGCGTCTACACCACCGACCCCAACGTGTGCCCAGCCGCGAAGAAGCTGGACCGCATCACCTACGAGGAGATGCTGGAGCTGGCCAGCCTGGGCGCCAAGGTGTTGCAGATCCGCTCGGTCGAATTCGCCATGAAGTACAAGGTGCCCCTGTGGGTGAAGTCTTCCTTCACCGAGGATCCGGGCACGCTCGTCTGTGAGGAGGACGCATCCATGGAGGACGTGCTGGTTCGAGGGGTCGCGTACGACCGGAACGAGGCGAAGATCACCGTGGTGGGCGTGCCGGATCAGCCGGGCGCCGCGGCGAAGCTCTTCGGGGCGCTCGACGCGAAGCACATCGTGGTGGATCTCATCGTACAGAACCTGTCCCGCGACGGGCGCACCGACGTCACCTTCACCGTCGCCAAGTCGGACTTCGCCAAGGCCCACGAGGTCGTGAAGCAGGCCGCGCAGGACGTGGGCGCCACTGGCGTCGAGGTGGATGACACCATCGCCAAGGTGTCCATCGTCGGCGTGGGCATGCGCAACCACTCGGGCGTGGCGGCGCGGATGTTCCAGACGCTCTCTCAGGAGGGCATCAACATCCAGCTCATCTCCACGTCGGAGATCAAGACCTCCTGCGTGATCCACACGAAGTACACGGAGCTGGCGGTGCGCGCGCTGCACACGGCCTTCGGGCTGGACGCGCCGCCCCCCGTGACGGCCACGCCCACCGTGTCGGAAGTGGACGCGCTCCAGGGGCAGAAGGCCTGAAGCGGTTCGGGCGCACGTCCGCGCTCGCGGCGCTGTCCCTGGGGCTGCTCGCCCTGGGCTTCACCGCTCGGGCGCGGTGGCCGGATTCGCGGCCCTCGCTCGACTGCCCGCCGGAGGCCGTGCGGCTGGACCCGGCGGGGCTGGCCACGTGTGGCCCGGGGGCTGTGCCCAAGGGGGCACAGGCGCTCGCGCTGGGGCTCAAGCTGGACCTCAACGCCGCCTCCGAGTCGGAGTTGGCCCTGTTGCCCGGTGTGGGGCGTGACCTGGCCAAACGGCTGGTGTCCGCCCGCGAGGAGCAGGGCCGGTTCTCGAACTGGGAGGACGTGGACGCGGTGCCCGGTGTGGGCGCTGCCAAGTTGGAGACCCTCCGGGCAGCCACCGTGCTGGACGCGGCGGCGGCCGATGGAGGCGTGTGGTAAGCACGGCCGGTGCAGATCGCCTGCCCGCAATGCTCGATGCAGTACGTGCTGGATGCCCGACTCCTGCCGCCAAGCGGCGCGTCGGTGCAGTGCACGCGGTGTGGCCACGTGTTCATGGCTTCGCCCACCGGCGTCATGGCTCCCGCGCCGAAGATTCCTCCGGCGGGTGGGGGAGACCGGACGGGCGCGCAGTCGTCCACGCAGATCTTCGGCGGTGAAGGCGCTTCCAACCTGAAGTCCACGAACCTGTTCGCGGGTTCGACCACGGCCTCCGGATCCTTCGTTCCGCAGCCGACTCCGGCTTCGGGCGCGCTGACTTCGTCCGGCGTGATTCCTCCGCCTCCGTCCATCGCTCCGGTCGCGGCGTCCAGCACACTGCCTCCGGCGGCGATGGGCACGACGCGGGCCTTCGGGGCGGTGGGGCCCGGAGCGGGGGCTCCTCCTCCTGCGGCGGCGCCGATGGGGCAGGGGGCGGCGCCCGAGGCAACGACGCGCGCGTTCGGCGCTGTCTCCGCGTCGTCCTCGGGTTCATTCCGCCTCGCGGAGCCGGGTTCTTCAACGCGTGGACCCGAGGGCGTGGGCGCGACGCGTGCGTTCGGCGCGGTACCGGGTCCTGCTGCTCCTGGTGCTGCCGAGGCGGGCAGTGGAGCAACGCGTGCGTTCGGTGCGGTGCCGGGCCCCGCGGGTTCACCGGTGGCCGAGGCTATCGGATCGACCCGTGCATTCGGTGCGGTGCCAGGCCCCTCGGGTTCATCGGTGGCCGAGTCGATCGGATCCACCCGTGCGTTTGGCGCGGTGCCGGGCCCTTCGGATTCCGTTTCGGTGTCGGCCCCTCCGGTGTCCACCGCTCCCCGTTCCTTCGAGAGCATCTCGCCTTCGGGCGACCCCGCGGATCCACCATGGTCGGCGGCTGGCGGCTCACGCTCCAAGCTCGTTCCGGAAGGCCACGGCGACGCGCCCTGGGCGACCTCTTCACCGACCGCGACCGTCTCCCTGCCCGGCGACGACGCGCCCTTCGCTCGCACCGAGCCCTCGAAGCCCGCGGTTTCACCGTCCGGCGCGTCGGTGCTCGGGGGCGGGCTGGACCGGCCCCTTCCTTCCCGGAAGCCCTCCGGCAACCTTCCCCCGGAGCTGCTCGGAGCGTCTTCCCGCGCAGACGCCATCGTCATCGAGGACGGCAGCCGGCGTTCCTCCGGGATGAGCTGGGTGCTCCTCGGGCTCACGGTGCTCGCGGGCATCGTCCTGGCCGGGTACCTGGCGTATCCCGTCTTCCGTGACCGCAACTCGGCCATGCCCGTGGAGGCCGTGACGAAGAAGGAAGAGGCCGTGCGGGCCCTGCGCCTCGATGACGCTCCCGCGCGCGAACAGGCCATCCAGAACCTCAAGGTCCTGGCCACCGCGCACCCCAAATACGCCGAGGTCCAGGCCGAGCTGGCCGTGGCCTACATCCTCCAACTGGGTGACCTGCACGCCGAGTTCGACCGCCTGAACCTCCAGGCGTCCGCGATCAAGCGGGAGATCGATGCGGTCACCACCGCGAAGTCGTCGCCGAACTGGATGGGCCAGGCCAACGCGCTCCATGACGACCTGCGCGCGACCGAGCGCGACATGCAGCCGCTGCGCACCGACATCGCCGAGCGGCGCAAGGCGCTCGACGCGCTGATGGAGACCCTCCGGGCCGCTCCGGACGTGGAGCCCGCCGCCACCGTCGCCGCGCGCCTCAAGGCCCAGGCCCTCTACGCCGCGGTGACCGGAGCCCCCAACGCCCTGGGCCTCGCGGAACGCCTGCGTCAGGTGGAGCTCCCGCCGTCCTGGAGCATCCTCGCCCGCGCCGAATACGCCCTCAGCTCCGGCACACCCGCCACCATCGAGGCCGTCGCCAGGGAGCTGGAAGCCCTGCGCGCGCAGGACCGGTACCTCTTCCGCGCCTTCGTCCTGGGCGCCCGGCTGGCCATCCGCCAGGGCGACCCGGATACGGCCCGGAACCTGCTGGACGAAGTGGTGGCGCTCAACCCCAAGCACGACCTGGCCAGGCGCATGCTCGCTCAAACCGCGGCCTCCGAGCCCTCGCCCTGAAACGTTGACCGGATCACCTCCGCCTCACCCTGGAGAAACTCCAGTCCGTCCCGGGGGCTCGGTGGCTCCCTCGCCCTGAAGTCCCTCTGGACGCCCAGGCATGCACCTTGCTTCGTCCCTGGGTGTCGAGGACTCGGGGTTCGGAGGGTGGGTCGATGGCGGAGGTCTTCTTCTGGTGCGCGGCGCTTGCGCTCGTGCACACTTATTTTCTCTATCCCTTGAGCCTGTTCGCCCTGGAGGGCGCGGCCCAGGTCTTCCAGAACCTGCGCAGGATGCGCTCGGGTGAGGCGGCCAGCGTGGGCGTCAAGGCCGGGCCGTTGCCCTCGGTGAGTCTGGTGGTGGCCGCCTACAACGAGGCGGACTGCATCGAGTCCAAGCTGCGGAACAGCCTGGCGCTGGACTACCCGGCGGACCGCTTCGAGGTCGTCATCGGTTCGGACGGCTCCACGGATGGCACGGACGGCCTCGTGCAGAAGTGCGCGGATCCGCGCGTGCGCCTGTCGCCCGCGGCTCGCGCCGGCAAGACGACGGTGCTCAACCGCTGCATCCCGTCCGCGCACGGCGACATCGTGCTGCTGTCGGACGCGAACACGATGATCGACGCGGACGCGGTGCGGAAGATCGTCCGCCACTTCGAGGATCCGGAGGTCGGCGCCGTCTGCGGCAAGCTGCGCCTCTACAACCCCACGAAGCAGGACTACGAGGAGAGCGCGTACTGGAGCTACGAGTCCCTCATCAAGATGTACGAGGGCCGGCGCGGCGCGGTGGTGGGGGCCAACGGCGGTCTCTACGCCATCCGGCGCTCGCTCTTCACCCAGCTGCCGCCGTCCACCATCGTGGATGACTTCGTGATTCCGCTGCGCATCCTGGAGAGCGGCTTCAAGGTCGTCTACGAGGAGGGCGCCGTCGCTCACGAGGAGACGACGGAGGACTACGGCAAGGAGTTCGGCCGGCGCGCGCGCATCGCGGCGGGCAACTTCCAGAGCCTGGGCCTCGTGCCCGGGCTGCTGCTGCCCACGGCGGGCTTCGCTGCGTTTGCCTTCTGGTCGCACAAGCTCCTGCGCTGGTGCGCTCCGGCGCTGATGGCGCTGGCGCTCGTCGCCAACCTGTTCCTGCTCGACAGCGTGTTCTACCGCTTCACGCTGGGCGCGCAGCTGGGCTTCTACGCCCTGGCGTATCTGGGCCGCTCCGGTGTCTTCAAGAGCGGCGCCGCGAAGAAGGCCACGTCCATCGCGTACTACTTCGTGACGATGAACGCGGCCATCGCCGTGGGCTTCTGGCGCTTCCTGCGCAACTCGCAGCGCGCCGCGTGGGACCGCACGGCTCGCGTGCCGACCTCCACGTCGACCTGACCTTCAACCGAATTGGCAGTCCAGGCCCGCCGGTTCCCCGCGGCGCTCCGGCTGGTTCCGGAAGCGCACGGATGGAATCGGCGGGCTTTCCTTTTTCAGCGGGCCGCCACGGCCATGGGCTTCGCCGGGCCGGAGGGCAGCACGCTTCCGAACGCGGCGAAGAGCTGGCCGGTGAGCACGTGCGGCTGACCGGGGCCGGGGCTTCGCAGCATGTCGTTGAGCACCTCGCCCGTCTTCGGATCGCGGGCCATGTGGGGGCGCGCCAGGTTCATCTGGTAGCGGACCACGCCGCGCTTCACCCGGTGGATGACGGTGACCGTGCCGTCCGCGTCCACGCCGTCCACCAGGCCCACGTGGGTGAGGCCGTCGTTGCGCCGGCCGTCGCGGTTCTGATCGTACGTCTCGCGGAAGAACACCAGGTCACCCGGCACGGGGCGCCCGCTCGTGTACACGCGGCCGTTCGCCTGGGCGTAGCGGTACATCGCGGTGACGCCGTTGTCCCCGGGCTTGAGGGTGCCCCGGAACTTCACGCCCGCCTGGGAGTAGGTGGCGTCGATGAGCGCCGTGCAGTCCGCCGGGTAGCGCTTGCCGTTCACCTGCACGGAGGACTGACCCACCAGCGCGCGCGCCGTGGCCAGCACGCGCTCGCGGGGATTGGCCGTGGGGGCCGGGTTGGCCGTCTGCTTCGCGGGCGTGACGCGCGCCTTCGCCGGGGCCTTCTTGGTCGGGGCCTTCGCTACCGCCGGGGCTTTGCTCGAGGCGGAGGACTTCGCGGGGGCGCTCTCACGGACCGCCACCTCCTCGGACAGCGCGGCGCGCGGGAAGGCCGGCGGGGAGGCGGAGCGGTAGCGCACGGCATCCGACGCCACCCAGGCCCCCGTGGGGGAGCCCGTCGCACAGCCCGTCGTCATCGCCAGCATCGCCATCCATGCGCCCAGCTTCATGGCCACCTCGTCCTGTAGCGTCCTGGGACAGAGGCTCCCTCCGCTGGCGCGTGTAGGCAAGAAAACCACCCAGGCAACCGGGCGGAGCGGCTCGGGTTTTCGACCGGGGGCGGGTGGGGTATTGCTGGAGGGGAATGCCCACCTTCCGCCGCGCTCTCGCCCTCGTTCTCCTGGCCACCGGTTGCTCGCACATGTCCTTCGACAAGGCCAGCGAGCTGGACACCGTGCAGGCCTACCAGGACTTCCTGCGTGAGAACCCAGAGGATCCCGAGGCCCTGACGGCCCAGGGGCGCATCGAGGGGCTGGAGTTCGACGAGGCGAAGCGGCTGCACTCGGTCCTCGCCTACAAGCGCTTCCTGGAGACGTACCCGGACGCGCCGCAGCAGCAGCGGGTGAAGTCGCTGCTGGAGGGCCTGCGCTTCAACGCGGCGAAGGAGGCGGACACGGAGGCCGGGTGGCGGCAGTTCCTCGCCGAGCACCCCGATGGCACCCACCGCGACGAGGCGCGCACCCGGCTGCAGGCGGCGCAGGAGCGCGACGTCCAGTCGACCACGGACCTCAAGCGCGTGTCCCAGCTCCTCCAGGGTGAGGCCGCCGGCGCGCGCCGTGACGAGCTGGAGCGCAAGCTGGACGACGAGTCCTTCGCCCAGGCCAAGGACGCCGGAAGGCTCTTCGCCTACCTGCGCGACTTCCCCTCGGGCGCGCACCGCGAGGAGGTCCGCGTCAAGCTGCTGGAGCTGGAGGTGGAGGGACTGCTCGTCTCCGGGCTGGTGGACGAGGCCGAGGCGAAGGTGAAGATCCACCCGCTGGGGCCGAAGCTGACGGGCTTCCCCACGCGCCTGGCCCGCGCCCGCGAGGAGCAGGGCGCTCTCTCCCGCACCGAGCCCGCGGTTCGCGCGATGCAGGCGGGCCACTACCTGCGCGACCTGGAGGACCTGAAGCGCGCGCTCGTGGCGCCGGATCCGCTGGACCGCTGGCAGGCGGCGGAGGAGCTGGGCCAGCACGTCTCCGTGCGCGCGGTGGATCCGCTGCTGGAGGCGCTGCGCACGGCGCGCAACCCGCTGATCCGCCAGAACGCGCTGTCGTCGCTGCGCTCGGTGCTCTCCTCGCTGCCCGCCCCCGTGGCCGGCTACGAAATCTCCGTGCGGCTGGAGTCCCTGCGCGAGCGAGCCAGCAGCCCGGAGCTCTACATCACCGTGGCGGCGCTCCTGGACCTGAGTGGCCAGCTGGAGCAGGCCGCCAGCCAGTACCAGCGCGTCTATGAGTCCGGCGGCACGGATCCAGTGGTGCTCTGGCGCTGGGTGCAGCTGCGCGAGCAGCGCCGCCAGGCGTTCTCCGCAGCTGTGGCGGCCCGGCAGCTCGCGGTGTGGGCCCAGACGACCGCGCGCGAGGAGCTCGTGTCCGCGGAGGGTGGGGTGCCCCTGGCGTCGGCCCGTCAGCTCTGCGCGGCGGTGGTGGACGCGCGCTTCGCGGCCCAGGCCATCGCCCGGGTCCGCAACGAGAAGACGGAGTTCCCCGAGGACATGGACACCTTCGAGCGCACCGCCCAGGACGCGGTCCGCCTGGCCGAGGCGAAGCTCGCGGACGCGGAGCTGCTCCTGCGCCAGCAGCACCCCGGCGTGCGCACCTGCGCGGATCAACAGGTCGCCGAGCGCCTGTCTCAGGGCGTGAAGGAGCGCACCCAGGCGCTCCAGCAGGCGACGAGCGCGAAGCTGCCCAAGCCCGTGGGCACGCTGCTGCTGGAGCTGGCCCGCGAGCGCGATCCCTCCCCGGAGGTCCGCGCCGCGGCGGCCTCCCGGTTGGCTGGATCCACCCCTCCCTGAGACGGACTGGCGGACCCGACGGCGGCGGTTAGAGTCCCAGCCCCCCATGGCCGCCCCCCTGCCGCTGATCCACGCCGTCCCCTCCGGAGCGCCCTCGCGCGGTCTGGACCTGGATGGCGCGCTCAACGACGAGCAGCGCGCGGCCGTCGAAGCAGGGGAGGGGCCCGTGCTCGTGATTGCCGGTGCGGGCTCCGGCAAGACGCGCACGCTCACGTACCGCGTGGCGCGCATGCTGGAGCGAGGCGTCCCGCCGTCGTCGCTGCTCCTGCTCACGTTCACCAACAAGGCCGCGCGCGAGATGATCCGCCGCGTGGAGGAGCTGGCCGGCGGCTTCGCGGACGTGGGCAGTCTCCTCGGAGGCACCTTCCACCACGCGGCGCACGTGCTCCTGCGCCAGCACGCAGGGGCGCTCGGCTTCTCCACCGGCTTCACGGTGTTGGACCGCGAGGACGCGCGCGACCTGATGGCCACGTGCCTGGCGGAGCGGAAGCTGAGAAGCGACAAGCGCTTCCCGCGTCCGGACGCGCTCTTGGACCTGGTCTCCCTGGCCACCAACCTCCAGCAGCCCGTGTCGCAGGTGCTGGTGGACCGGCGCAGGGAGATGCTGCCCGTGGCCCCGGAGGTGTTCGCCACCGCGCGCCGCTTCCAGCAGCGCAAGGCCCAGCTGCACCTGATGGACTACGACGACCTGCTGGCGCACCTGAAGCGGCTGCTGGAGGACCACCCGTCCGTCCGCGCGGAGCTCACCGGGCGCTTCAAGGGCGTGCTCGTGGACGAGTACCAGGACACGAACCGCCTCCAGGGCGACCTCGTGGACCTGCTCGTGGGGGAGCGCCGCAACCTCACCGTCGTGGGCGACGACTGCCAGTCCATCTACAGCTTCCGGGGCGCGGAGTTCACCAACATCATCGACTTCCCCCAGCGCTATCCCGGCTGCGGCATCTACCCGCTCACGCGCAACTACCGCTCCACGCCCCAGGTGCTGCGGCTGGCCAACGCCGTCATCGAGCGCAACACCCGCCAGTTCCCCAAGGCACTCGTGTCCGACGGCGCGCCCGGTCCCGTGCCCCAGGTGGTGCCCACCCGCGACGTGAAGGCCCAGGCCGCCTTCGTCGCCGAGCGCGTCCTGGAGCTGCGCGCCCGGGGGCAGCGGCTGGAGTCCATGGCGGTGCTCTACCGCGCCCACCTGCACTCGCTGGAGCTTCAGCTGGAGCTGACGCGCCACGGGCTGCCGTTCCGCGTGCGCTCCGGGGTGCGCTTCTTCGAGCAGGCCCACGTCAAGGACGCGCTCGCCCACCTGCGATGGGCGCACAACCGGAACGACGAGCTGGCCTTCAAGAGGCTCGCGCGGAAGCTCTCCGGCGTGGGCACCGCCAGCACGGAACACCTGTGGACCGCCCTGTCCTCGCTGCCCCCGGAGCTGTCCCTCGCGGACGCGCTGGCCCACCCGGACGTCCAGGCCCACGTGCCGCGCAAGGCGAAGGCCGGCTTCCAGCGCTTCCAGGCCCTGATGACCGCCCTGTCTGTCGGAGGTCTCCAGAGCCCGGGGAGCCCCGGCGCGCTGCTCGCGGAGGTGCTGGCGGTTCGCGAGCCCCCGGCCACCCCGGACGGGGTGGACCCCCGCGCGGAGGACCTGCGCCAGCTCCAGGAGTTCGCCGGCCGCTTCGAGGACGTGCCCCGCTTCCTGTCCGCCATCGCCCTGGTGGCCGAGTTCTCCGCCCGGGCCGCCCTGGAGGGCGACGGGGAGGCTCCGGACGACGTGCTCACCCTCACCACGGTCCATCAGGCCAAGGGGCTGGAGTGGCGGACCGTCTTCGTGCTGAGCCTCACCGACGGGCGCTTCCCCCTGTCGCTCGCCACGCGCGACCTGGAGAACGAGGAGGAGGAGCGCCGCCTCTTCTATGTCGCCGTCACCCGGGCCCGGGAGGCGCTGTGGCTCGTGTACCCCCACACCTCACTGCCCCGGGAGGACGGGCGGCTGCTGCTCACCCCGTCCCGCTTCCTGGCCGAGCTGCCGGTGGGGCCTGACGCGGTGTGTGAGACGCATCCGCCCCCGGAGCCCGACGGGCCGATCCGCCTGCGCGACCTGGGGCCGGATCCAGACCGGGAGTTGTAGGCCAGGCCCGAAATCAGCCCACCTGGTGGGCAGGCTGGCCAGAACTACAGTCAGGGAGGAAGCGTCCGCCTAGAAACGCGCACGCGACGCCTCGACGTGCTAGAGAGTGAGGACGGGCGCGGCCTCTCCCCCTGAGCCGTGCACGTTGACCTTCATGGCGGACAGACCTCGCATCGTCGGGATTGACCTGGGCACCACCAACACCTTGGTGGCATCCGTGCGCAACCGCATCCCGAAGATCGTCCCCACGGACCGCGGCAACCTCATCCTGCCCTCCGTGGTCGCGCTGTCCGCCAAGAATGACCTGCTGGTCGGCGGCGTCGCCAAGGACCAGATGGTGACCAACCCCAAGAACACGCTCTGGGGCACCAAGCGGCTGATCGGCCGCAAGTACCATTCGAAGGCGGTGGAGGACCTCAAGGGGTACTTCCCCTACGACATCGTCGAGGACCCCAACGGGGACACCGCCGTCACGATGGGTGGCAAGCTCTACACGCTGCCGCAGGTCTCCAGCTTCGTGCTGTCGCAACTGAAGACCATCGCGGAGCAGTTCCTGGGCGGCCCCATCGACGCGGCCGTCATCTCCGTCCCCGCCTACTACAACGACAACCAGCGCAACGCGGTGAAGGAGGCCGGGCGGCTGGCCGGCTTCGACGTGAAGCGCATCGTCAACGAGCCCACCGCCGCGGCGCTGGCCTACGGCTTCAACCGGGGTCTGGATCAGAAGGTCCTCGTCTATGACCTGGGCGGCGGCACCTTCGACGTCAGCGTGCTGCACCTGGCCGGCAACGTCTTCGAGGTGCTGGCGACCGGCGGCGACTCCTTCCTGGGCGGCGCGGACTTCGACAACCGCATCATGGAGTACGTGCTGGAGCGCTTCCGCGACGAGACCAAGGTCGACCTGACCGAAAGCCCCATCGCCCTCCAGCGCATCAAGAACGCCGCCGAGGCGGCGAAGATCGACCTGACGCTCATCCCGAACGTCGTCATCGACCTGCCCTACATTGAAGAGCGCAAGGGCAAGCCGTTGGATCTGCGCATCCCGCTGACCCGCGACTACCTCAACAACCTCACCGGCGACCTGGTGGACCGCACCTTCGACATCTGCGACCGGGTGCTCGCGGAGAAGGGCATCAGCCGCTCGGAGATCGACGAGATCATCCTGGTGGGCGGGCAGAGCCGCATGCCGCTGGTCCAGCAGAAGATCCAGGCCCACTTCGGCAAGGCCCCGCGCAAGGGCGTGCACCCGGACGAGTGCGTGGCCCTGGGCGCGGCGCTCCTGGGCGACTCGCTGGGCAGCATCGACGCGGTGACGCTGCTGGACGCGCTGTCCATGCCCATCGGTTACGCGATGCCCAACGGCCGCGTGAAGCGCATCATCGAGAAGAACTCGCTGATCCCGATGGTGAAGAGCTTCCGCCTGCCGCCGCCGGCGCAGCCGGGCGCGCAGTTCATCGAGCTGGACATCTACCAGGGCGACAGCGACCTGATGGTGGACAACGAGTACCTGGGCACCGTTCGCGTGCCGGCCGCCGCCGCGGGCCGGAAGATCGACTTCCGCCTCACCGAGGAGTGTCTCCTCCAGGTGCAGGTGGAGGACGCGAGCGGCATGTCGCGCAAGGTGGATCTGGCCACCCGTGACACGCCCGAGCAGTTGAAGAAGGCCCTGCAGGAAGTCGCCTCGCGCAACACGCCGGCTGCTCCGTCGAGCAGCAGCGGGCCGAGCGATGACCGCGGCCTCTTCTCCAGCATCAAGAGCATCTTCCGTAGGGGGTAGGGAGGCGCGATGCCGAAGTTTCCGTCGAAGGAATGGCTGGACGAAGCCGTCCGGCTCACCAATGCAGACCCGGAGTGCGCCATCGCCGGCAAGGGATGGAAGGGCGACTTCGGGGCCATCATCGAGGCGGAGAAGGGCAAGCTGGACAAGTCCTTCGTCGTCCACGTGGAGCCCGGGGACTGCAACATCAAGCGGGCCCGCGTGCTGTCGGATCCGGACGACCTGGACGAGCTGGAGCCGGTGTACCTGGCCCGCGCGCCGTACTCCGTCTGGAAGCAGCTGCTGCTGGGCACGTTGGATCCGGTGGAGGCGGTGCTCAAGCGCCGCATCTCCATGCGGGGGGACCTACAGCCGCTCATCGAACGCATGCGCTACAAGGGCATCGCCGACCGCGTCTTCGCCGCGCTGAAGACCGAGTTCCCCGACGGCCCCTGAGGCCAGAGGACACCCATGGGCATCCGGGACGACTTGAAGAAGCAGGCGCTGGGACTGTCCAGCATGGCCATGGAGAAGCTCATGGCCGACGAGAAGCGCGCCATGGCCGTGGCCCAGGCCATTGGCCGCGTCCAGCGCGGCAAGCAGGCCCTGGACCGCGGGCAGGAAGAGGTCATGAAGGCCCTGCACTTCGCGCCGAAGGGCGACTTCAAGGCCGTGGGGAAGCAGCTCGCGGGCCTCAAGCGCCGCCTGCGCGAGCTGGACGAGAAGCTGGAAGAGCTCGCGGAAGAATCCTCCTAGAAAAGGCGTTGACACCCACGCGCACGAATGGCATTTACCGCCGCGTCCGTTGCGCAGCGGTGGCGCGGCGGGCGGCACAGACAGCAGGGCGCGTAGCTCAGCGGTAGAGCACTGCCTTCACACGGCAGGGGTCGCAGGTTCGAAACCTGCCGCGCCCACTCAGAAAGGCCGTGAGTCCTCAGGGGCTCACGGCCTTTCGCTTTTCCACCTCCTGACAGTCGCTGTTCGCCGGGCGGAGACGCCCGTTGGCTGCCGCACGCGGCCGGGCCGCAGTGTCGGGTTCCGGCGCAATCGGCAGGGTCGGGGCGTGGCCGGAGATCCGCGGACTGTGCGACCTTCCTGGCCGTGCCCAGGACATTGCGATTCACGTGGGATCAGCAGGGACGGGCGGTCGTGAGTGGCCTGCCGCCCGACGACGTGCTGGCGGACTACCTTGCCCAGGAGCTGCGGCCGGATGCGAACCGGGCGCAGGGGATGCTGCGCGAGCTGACGGCGCTGCGGCAGGGACAGCGGGAGCGGTGGGACGTCACCGGGGAGACCTGGAGCCTGGAGCTCAACCGGGCCCGGGCCTCCATCCACAGCGAGGTGGCCATCCCCGGCCGCTCCCAGGACTTGCCCCTGGAGGAGTTCGAGGACGCCATCCGCTCCTGGCTGGAGTTCATGGAGCTATCGCGGGGCCACTGAAAAAAGAGGCCCGAGCCCCCATGCGCTTCGAGGGCCCGGGCCCGGAGCCCCACACCCCATGGGACCCACAGCCGGAAAAATGTTGGTTCCGCGGGAGCGTCAGCTCTTCGCGGTGGCCGCCGCGTCGCGGCTCACATCCGAAGACGCCTCGGCGTTGGGCGCGTGCGGCGGCGTGTTCTTGGCCTTCACCAGCGAGGCCACGATGCTTCCGCCCAGCACCAGCGCGATGACGCCCAGGGAGACGGCCGGGGACAGGTGCACCACGTCCACCAGCGCCATCTTCGCGCCTACGAACACGAGCACGCCGGACAGGCCGACCTTCAGGTAGGTGAACTTCTCCATCGCGCCGGCCATCAGGAAGAAGAGCGAGCGCAGGCCCAGGATGGCGAAGATGTTCGACGTGAAGACGATGAACGGGTCGCGCGTCACCGCGAAGATGGCGGGGATGGAGTCCAGCGCGAAGAGCACGTCGGACGCCTCCACCAGCATCAGCGCCATGAGCAGCGGCGTCGCCAGCTTGCGGCCGTTCTCCACCGTGAGGAAGTGCTGCCCGTGGAAGTGCGGCGTGGAGGGGATGACGCGGCGGGCGGTGCGCATCAGCCAGCCGTCCTCCGGGTGCTCTTCATGGTTGCGCTGGATGAAGAGCTTCACGCCCGTGATGATGAGGAAGGCGCCGAAGACGTAGATGAGCCAGTGGAAGCGCTCCAGCATCGCCACGCCCGCGAAGATCATCGCCGCGCGCAGCACCAGCGCGCTCAGGATGCCCCAGAAGAGGACCCGGTGCTGGTAGAGGGCCGGGACCTTCATCGTGGAGAAGATGACGACGAAGACGAAGATGTTGTCGACGGAGAGCGACTTCTCGATGAGGTAGCCGGTGAGGAACTCCATGCCCGGCCCGGCGCCGTAGCGCCACCACAGGAAGGCGTTGAACGCCAGCGACAGGCTCACCCACACCGCGCTCCAGGCCCCGGCCTCCTTGAAGCTCACCGTGTGCGCCTTGCGGTGGAACACACCGAGGTCCAGCGCGAGCATCGCGAAAACAAACGCGATGAAGCCACCCCACATGAGGGGGCTGCCGATGGTTTGGAAGGATTCCAACGAGTTCACCTGGGGAAGGCACGGGGAGCCAACCCCTCTCAAATAGGAGCGTCGGCAATCTTCGGCAAATAGAGAATCCGGACGCGATACTTAGGGAAAACAGAAGTATCGCCCGGGAGCAGGCGTCCCACCGATGTAGGGGGGCCGGACGGCCGGGGGCTCTTGAGGCCCTTGTCGCCAGGGGAAGTGTTCATTTCCGCCATGGTTTTCAATGACCCCGGCTGGAGAACGCTTTCACCGGGCCATTGAGACCAGCCGAGCGCCCGAACCTCCCGTGGCATGTGAGCCAGGAGGCACGGTGCGTGGGTGACGGGGCCGCCGGCGAAGGCGTCGCGGCCGCTGCCCGTCTTGAGGGCCCCCGAGCACGGAAACCCCCTGCCCGATGCGGAACCGATTTGTCTTCACGTCCAGCGCGCTGCTGGTGGCACTCCATGCCTTTGGCTGCGGCGCGAGCCCCGAAGGCGACACGACGACCCCGGCCGGCGAGGTGAGCACCCCCGCGCCCAGCCCTGCCCCTGGCGTCCCCGCGACGCCCACGCCGGCCCCCGAGCTGGAGGGCACTCCGGAGCCCGTCCCCTCGGAGACGGAGGCCCCGCAGGACCCCACGGCGCCCACGCCCACCGCTCCGCCGGAGGACACGCCGGCCCCCGCTCCTTCGGGCGTGGATGGCTTCGGCGTGACGATGCTGTACCCCTCACTGCCGGGCGGCGAGTCCTGGGCGCTCGCGGAGGATGCCACCGCGGACAAGCGCTTCGATCCGCAGGAGACCATCACTCGCAACGCGGACGGCTCCTGGAAGATGAAGAGCACGAAGGTCCGCATGAGCGCCTACCCGGCCTCGGGCTACGACGCGAAGCAGATCGCCACGTATGACCGCGACGTGCTGGCGAGCCGCGGCTACATGCAGGCGCCGAACGACTGGAAGAACATCGAGATGACCGGCTTCGTGAAGGTCAACGCGGTGAACAACACCCAGGACAACTTCGCCTGGTACGCGCGCGGCGGGAAGCACAACGACAACAACTCCGGCTGCGAGGGCAGCAGCTACAAGGGCGGTCTGCACTACGACGGCCGCGTGCGCTGGGAGAAGGAGACCTGGCACGTGTCCTACGACCAGGCGCCGTACAAGCCGGCCACCTCCGCGCTGAAGGGCCGCTGGGTGGGCTTCAAGGCCGTGATGCACAACGTGCCGGGGGCGAACGGCGCGGAAGCGGTGAAGCTGGAGCTGTACCTCAACGACAACGCCGACAAGGTCACCTGGACCAAGGTCTACGACATGACCGACGACGGCGGCTGGGGCGGGGATGCCCAGCACTGCGGCGGCTCCGTGGGCGCCATGCCGATTACCTGGGGCGGCCCCATCGCCACGTTCCGCTGGGACAACGCCACGGACGTGGACTTCAAGTGGATGAGCGTGCGGGAGATCCAGCCCTAGTCAGGCCGCACGCCGCACGTCCTGAAGTCAGCAGGAGAGGGGGGCCTCACGCGGGCCTCCCTCTTTTTTTGTTCGCGGCCTGACGTGGCGGGCGTGGGCTTTCCGACAGGAGGGGCGCGCCGGGGTGCCGCTGGAAAGAGACGCCCTAGCTTCGCAGCCTAGCTGACGCCGGGGCCGTGGGCCGCGCGCACACAGCCACTCCAGGGCGCGGTCCTCCCGGCCGGGCCCTCCACACGAGGGACGACGTTCATGCGGATCACCTTCCTGGGTCATGCGGGCTTCGCGGTGGAGACCGCTGGAGCGCTCGTCGTCATGGATCCGTGGCTGACGCCCCAGGGAGCCTTTGACTCCGCGTGGATGCAGCTGCCGCGCAACCACCACCTGGCACCGCGCGTGAAGGAGCTGCTGGAGACGCCGGGCAAGGAGCGCTTCCTCTACATCAGCCACGAGCACAAGGATCACTTCGACCCGGAGTTCCTGGCCACCATCGCGAAGCGGGACTTCACCGTGCTGGTGCCCAAGTTCCGCCGCTCGGAGCTGCGGGACATCTTCGAGAAGTACGGCTGCAAGCGCGTCATCGCGTGCGAGGACTCGCGCGAGATTCCCATCAAGGGCGGCTACATCAAGCTCTTCGTGTCGGAGCAGGGCACCAACCGCGACTCCAGCGTGATGGTGCGCGGCGACGGGCAGTGCTTCCTCAACATCAACGACTGCAAGATGCACGACCGGCTGGTGCGCGTCATCGCGGAGGAGGGGCCCATCGACGTCTTCTCCGCCCAGTTCTCCGGCGCCATCTGGCACCCCACCTGTTACGAGTACCCGCAGGAGACGTACTCGGCCATCAGCCTGAAGAAGCGCGACAGCAAGTTCGAGGCGGTGGCGCGCGCGTTGGAAGTGGTGCAGCCCCGCGCGTACATCGCGGCGGCGGGCCCGGCGGCCTTCCTGGACCCGGCGCTCTTCAACCTGAACTTCCAGGACGTGAACATCTTCCCGCGCGCGCCCGTGCTCTTCTCCTACCTGGAGAAGCGCATGCCCACGCTGCCCACGCGCTACCTGGAGCCCATGCCCGGGGACGTGCTGGACGCGGGCTCGCTGGAGTTCGTGTCCCAGGTGCCGGAGCGCGTGACGACGGAGAACTTCAAGGAGTACCTCCACACGTACGCGAAGGACATGGCCTACGTCTTCCGCGAGCGCCGCCGCAACCTGATGCGCGAGGAGGTGGATGAAATCCACGCCCGCCTGCGCGTGGAGCTGCAGCGCAAGCTGGACCTGTTGGACCTGCACGACCGCGTGGGCATGCCGTTCTACGTGGAGCTGACGGAGGCGCCCACGCGGCTGCTGCGCGTGGACTTCAAGGGCCGCCGCGTGGATGAAGTGACGGAGATGCGCGACAAGAGCCGCTACGCGATGAAGGTGAGCGCGAGCGACATCGTGCGCGTGTTGGACCGCAAGCTGAACTGGGAGGACTTCCTCTTGTCCTTCCGCCTGCGCCTGTCCCGCAACCCGGACGTCTACGAGCCCGTGCTGCACGGCTTCCTGGGCGTGGAGGTGGAGGACATCCGCGAGTTCTGCGACGGCATCCGCGCCACGGAGGCCCAGAAGGAGCGCACCGTGGTGGAGGCCGGCGGCAAGCGCTTCACCATCCAGCGCTTCTGCCCGCACCAGGGCGCGGACCTGGCGGAAGGCTGGGTGGAGGAAGGCCGCTACGTGGTGTGCCCTCGCCACCGCTGGCAGTTCGACCTGCAGAACGGCGGTGCGTGCAAGTCCAACAACTCCTCGCTCTGCGCGGAGCCCGTCGCGGACAAGCCGGAGAAGGTGGAGCGCGGCGGCGACAAGGCGCCCGCCGTGGACAAGGCGCCCGTCGAACCGCCGCGCGTCTGAAGCTTCAGCTGCCCCGGTAGGTGGAGAAGCCGAAGGGGCTCAGGAGCAGCGGGACGTGGTAGTGCTCGTCGGTCGCGGTGACTTCGAACACGACCTGCACATACGGGTAGAAGCCCCGCTGTCCCCGGGCCTGGAACCAGGCCCCGGTGTCGAAGGTGAGGCGGTACACGCCGGGCTGAAGCTTCGTGTTCGCGCCCGACAGGTCCTTCACCCGTCCATCCGCGTTGGTGACGCCCCGGGACAGTTCCCGGAAGTCTTCGCCCGAGCGGGCCTCCAACGTGAGGGAGAGCCCCTCCGCGGGACGGCCCGTGCTCGTGTCCAGGACATGCGTGCTGAGGGTGCTCATGACGCGAGGAGCTTCTCCAGTCGGATGCGGGTGATCTTCGCCTGCTCCCCGGCCGCGATCTTCAGCTCTTCGTCCGGGGTGTGGTGCATGCGGTCCTGGAGCAGCTCCAGCATTTGCGCCGCGCTCTTGCCTGTGGCGCAGACAAGGAAGATGAAGCCGTAGCGGGACTCGTAGTCCCGGTTGCCCTGGGACAGAGCCTGCAACACGCCTTCGTCCGCGCCGGCCACGCCCTTCTGCTCCTGCGACGACCACTGCGCGGTGGAGGCGAACTTCTCCCGCAGCTTCGACACATCGCCGATGCGCGGGTGGTGCGTGAAGGCCTCCTTCCAGTCCTCCGGCCCCGTGCGCGCCCAGGCGTCCACGGCCTCCGCGTACAGGTGCTCCGCGTCGCGGAACGGGCGGACGGCCAGCATCCGCTGGACCCACTTGGTGCTGCCGCAGCAGCGGGTGAAGGCCTCGGTGGCCTCCTCCGTCGTGGCGGTGTTCAGGCGCTCCAGCGGCGTCGTCACGCCGGCTCCCCGAAGAGGCGCAGCCGGCTGACGCCGCCGTCCGGGAAGATGTTGAGGCGCACGTGGGTGATGGGGCCCACGTTCTTCAACTCCTTCTCGAAGACGTGGCAGTGGTCCGCCTGGAGCTTCGACTGGGGCAGCAGCTCCTTCCACTGGAGGTGCGTCGCGTTGGCGAAGTCCAAGAGCGGCTCCTCCAGGTGGATGCCCTCCAGCGAGCAGCGGTCCGGGAAGTTGCCCTTGAAGTAGTGGGTGTCCACCTCCGCGCGGCGCAGCGTGCCCGCCGTGGCCAGCTTCACGACGATCCAGTCGAAGCCCGGCACGCGCTTGCGGCGCGTCTCCCAGCCCTCGCCCATGTTCGCCGCGCGGCCCGGGAAGATGAGGTTGTCCTTCGTGCCGAAGAACTGATCGTTGCACGTGACGACGGAGCCGCCGTTGGCCGCCGCCGCCAGGTTCACGAGCCCCGCCTTCTTGAGGGCGTGCCAGTCCGGCAGCACCTGCCCGTGCACGCGCAGGCGCGCGACGCCGCCGTCCGGGTAGATGTTGAGGCGCACGTGGGTGAAGCGCCGCTCGTTCGCCACCGCGAAGAGGTTGCGAGAACCACCGCGCAGGCGCTGCTTGGGGACCAGCTCCGTCCAGCGCGACACGTCCTCCGCCAGCGACTCGGGCGACGGATCTCCGTCCACCTCGCACGCCTCCAGCGAGGCGTACTCGGGGAAGTTGCCGAGGAAGTGGTTGGTGTCCACGTCGATGCCGTGGATGGCGCCGGGCAGGCCCAGCTTCACGATGCACCAGTCGTAGCCGGGCACGCGCTTGCGGCGCGTCTCCCAGCCGTCCATCCACTTGCCGCGCTCCGTGTACTTGTCCGCGATGAAGACGCCGCGCCCGGGCTCCAGCATCGCTTCCTTGGGCGCGAAGAACTCGTCGTTGGCCAGCAGGGCCTTGCCGCCCACCTTGCTTGCGGCGAGATCAATCAGGTCAGCGAAGGCGACGTGCATCGCCCCGGGTGCTTCGGCTTGCATCGGTATTCCTCTCCTGGACCGTCGGGGCTAGCCGCGCGGCAGCCACTGGCCGATGCGCGGGCCCGTCAGTCCCTCGGTGGCGTCGAAGATACGCTGGCCGCGCAGGTATGTCCTCATCACCCGGCCTTCCAGTTCGCGTCCGGCGTAGGGCGTCAGCCGGTGCCGGTGGCGGATGTCCTCGGGCGCCACCTTGAAGCGCGCCTCCGGGGCGAAGACGACGAAGTCCGCGTCCAGCCCCGACCGGATGGCCCCTTTGCGCCCCGACAATCCGGCCAGCTTCGCGGTGCGGTGCGCCATGCGCTCCACCAGCGTGTCCAGGCCCAGGCCGTGTGCGCGCATGCCCGTCCACACCGCGGACACGCTGAGCTGCAACCCGGCGATGCCACCCCAAGCGCCGGAGAAGTCCCCGGCCTCCAGCTTCTTGAGCGCGGGCGTGCAGGGCGAGTGGTCCGACACCACCAGGTCGATGAGGCCGCTCTTCACCGCGTCCCACAGCCGCTCGCGGTTGGCCGCCTCGCGGATGGGCGGGGCGCACTTGAAGTGGGTGGCGCCGGCTTCAATCTCCTCCGCCGTGAAGGTGAGGTAGTGCGGGCACGTCTCCACCGTGAAGGGCAGCCCTTCCGCCTTCGCCTTCGCGATGTCGTCCAGCGCGTCCGCCGCGGACAGGTGGACGATGTGCACGGGGCCGCGGTGCTTGCGGCACAGGTCGATCATCATCCGGATGGCGTCCACCTCCCACGCGGCCGGACGGGACGCGAGGTAGCTGGCATACGCGCGCACGTCGCCCGCGAAGGGCGGTTCATGGTCCGTCAGCTCCGCGTGGACCAGCAGCGGCACGCCCGCCTTCGCGAGGATGGGCATGGCAGCGTCCAGCACCTCGCGCGTGGCGGCGGGGAACTCATCCACGCCCGAGTGCACGAGGAAGCACTTGAAGCCCGGCGCGCCCGCTTCGACCATCGCCTGGAGTTCGTGGGCGTTGCCGGGGATGACGCCGCCCCAAAGGCCGTAGTCGATGGCGCACTGGCCGGAGGCGGCCTCCGCCTTGGTGCGCAGCGCGGCCAGGGACGTGGTCGCGGGGATGGAGTTGAGCGGCATGTCCACCACGGTGGTGATGCCGCCCGCCGCCGCCGCGGCCGTCGCCGTGGCGAAGCCCTCCCAGTCCGTGCGGCCGGGCTCGTTGATGTGCGCGTGGCTGTCCACGATGCCGGGCAACAGCGCGTCCCGGCCCAGGTCCACCACCTGCGCGTCCTTCGGCACGTCCACCGTCGCGTGAATGCCTTCGATGCGCCCGTCGCGCACCACCACCGCCGCGGCGCGCGTGCCTTCGGGCGTCACCACGCGCTCGCTGCGAAACACGGTTACAGATGCACTCACGTCTCGAACTCCGTCGTCGCGTAATCTGCGAGCGCGCGGAAGTGGCGCTCGCTGTCATCCAGGTAGAGCTGTTTCGTGATGCCGCCCACCAGGCGGGGCAGGCTGTACTTCATGCCGGAGATGCTGGCGCCGCCGAAGCCCAGCGAGAGCAGGCACCCGAAGGTGTAGTTGAACACGCCGCCCAGCCATGGCGCGGTGCCGGGCTGCTTCTCCTGGAACTCGAAGGAGGGGCCCAGGTACGGGTGGCGCAGCAGGTCCGCGTTCCGTTCGTTCTCCGGCGGCGTGAAGCGGTCCTTCCACAGAGCGATGTGCGGGTGCAGCTCCGCCAGCTCCGGCCGCAGCGACAGGTCCGTGGTGAAGCCGGACGCGATGATGAGGAAGTCGAACGCGTGCGTCGCGTGCGGCGTGCGCACCACGGCCATGCCGTCCTGCGCCTTCACCTCCACCCAGGGACTCTCCGCGTGCAGGTGGAAGTGCGGGTGGCGGCGGGCGCGCTCGAAGGTGTCGCGCGGAGGCAGCTGGCCCATGTCGATGATCTGCCGGATGAAGCGCCAGCGCTGCGCGTCCGGCAGGTCGCCGTGGTGGCGCAGGAAGCCCGCGAACTCCGCCCAGCGGTAGGGGTTCACGTTGGGCAGCTTCTTGCGGCGGTAGAACAGATCCACCTGGCCCACGCCCATCTCCAGCGCCACGGAGGCGTTGTCGAACGCGGAGGCCCCCGCGCCCAGCACGCCCACGCGCTTGCCCTTCAGCGCGGCGAAGTCGATGGGGTCATGCGTGTGCGCCCACAGCGCGCGCGGCAGCGGCTGCACTTCTGGCGGCGCCTCCCAGCGGCCGGAGCCGTCGATGCCGGTGGCCAGCACCACCTTGCGCGCGAAGAGGAACTCCGTCTCACCGTTGTGCGCGGCGGGGACCTCGAAGCAGTCCAGGTCCTTGCGCCAATGCAGCGCGCCCGCCTTGGTACCGCACTTCACCGGGATGCCCAGCACGCGCCGGTACCAGAGGAGGTAGTCCGCCCACAGCTCCTTCGGGATGAGGGCCACCTGCTGGAAGCCCTCCGCGCCGTGCTGCGCTTCGTACCAGGCGCGGAAGGAGAGGTTGGGGATGTTGTAGTCCGCACCGGTGAGGTACTTGGGCGTGCGCAGGGTGATCATCCGCGCGAACGTCTTCCAGGGCCCGTGGAAGCCGTCCCTGCCGTCGTCCAGCACGAGCACGTTCGTCACGCGCTCGCGCATCAGTCCGAACGCCGTGCCCAGCCCGCTCTGGCCTCCGCCCACGATGAGCACGTCCAGGATGGGACGGCCGTCCGGCGTGGAGCGCGGCGGCACCCAGCTGCGGGCGGGGTACGACAGGATGTCCAGGTCGCGGCGGAGGGCGTCTTCCAACGCCTCCAGTCCCTGCGGTGGACGATACGTCGAGGCCAGCGGGTCGCGGTCGGGCATCGTGCCTCAAGCAACCCATGCCCGGATCTTCCATGCAAGGGGGCCCCCTGGCATTCGCCCCGACGGGCGGGTTCCGGACGACCGCCTCAGAGGTGCGAGGTGGGGCCGGCCGCCTGGGGCACGAGCAACTCGAAGCGCACGCGCGCGTTGTCCGTGCGCATGCCGGCGGGGCCTTCCAGGCCGAGCGCGTCGGGGGGCAGCAATCCCTCCCAGACGCGCACACCGTCCGCGTACACGGTCAGCACGTTCGCGTCGATGCGGGCGCGCAGCACGTGGGACTCACCGGGGGACAGCCGATCCAACGGCTCCATGAAGCGCGGCCGCACGGTGGAGTAGCCCGCGTTGCCGCACTCGCGGCTCTCGTGGTCGTCCGGGTTGGACTTGAACTGGACCACGATGCCCGCGGAGGGCGCGATGCGCCACATGGCGTAGATGACGTTGCAGCCGTCCCGGGCGCGCAGCTTGAGGCCCACCTGTTCGCGCTGCTGGCCCGACGCCAGCGGAACCACCTCGCTGGTGGCGCCCAGCCAGGTGAAGCGCAGCTCCGCCTCGTCCCCCGTCGTCTCCAGGACGACCGCGCGCTGGCGCGGCCCTTCGATGGCGAACTGCGTCCCGCCCTGTTCCTCCTCCTCCTGGAGGTTCTCGACCTGGCCTTCGGTGACGTGCAGCTGTCGCCTCGTGACGGGGGCCAGTCCGTTCTTCGTGGCCGGAGTGTCGGTGCGCAGCGCGCGCGTGCTGGAGGATGCGGGGGATTCCATGGGCTTCCTCGCGCTGTTGCAGGCGCCGTGGCTCAGGAGCAGTGCGCCCGCCCACAGCATCAATACGCCCGATGCCCCGAGCGCCACCCACCGCCGTTGCCTTGCGTCGCTCATGGGCCCGTTTCTCCCAGAAGCGTGCGGAGGGTCTTCAGATGCGCGCCCAGGTAGGCCTGCTCCGCCTGCAGCCGCGCCAGCTCCAGCAGCAGGTAGTCGCGGAAGCGGCGCACCTGCCGCGTCTGCAATTGCTCCACCTCGCGCAGCTGGCCCTGCAGGTCCGACACCAGCGCGGATACCTCGCCCAGTCGCTGCTGCTCGCTGCGCTCGGTGATGCGCAATTCGCCCAGGAGCTGGCGCACCCGACGGGGCGCTCCATCCACCGCGTCGCGCGACTCCAGGCGGCGGCCCTCGCGAGCCTGGGCGTTGGCCCGGCCCTGCCACAGCTGGCCCAGGTTGTAGCCCAGCGTGAGCTGGCCGAAGAGGGGCGTGCTCTGGTCCACGTCGAAGACCTCGTCGTAGCCGCCGCGCACGCTCAGTCGCCACGCGCCCGCCGTGCGCAGGCCGCCGGACAGGACCTCCACCTGATCATCCGCGGCCTCGAAGGCGCTGATCAGCGCGCCCAGGGTCTGCCCCTCCGGCACCGCGGGTTCGAGCGCCAGCCGTTCGCGGGCCTGGGCGGTGTCGCGCGCGAGCGAGCGCAGATGATCCAACCGCACCTGCACCGCGTTGAGCTCCTCCAGCGTCGCGCCGCCGTCGCGCAGGTCGTCGCGCAGATGGGCCACCAGCTCCTCCGCGCGGGGCAGGGACGTGGCCAGCGCCCGGGAGCGTGCGTCCAGCGCCGCCGCTTCCCCCAGCCGCGAGCCCTGATCCACGGCGCTCTGGAGCGCGGCGAGCGCCTGGTAGCGACGACACTCGGCCTCCGCACGCGAGCGCAGCGTGTGGCCCCGGTAGAGGCCCACGAAGTCGTAGCCCAGCCCCGCGGTGACGCGCAGCTTGGGAGAGCCCAGGGGTGTGTCGTCAGAGCCTCCCATCGCGTCACCCGCGTTCACCGCGCCCACGCTGGCGAACACCTCCGGCGCCAGCTCCAGCACGGCCTCCGCCTTCGCGGTGCCGCGCACGCGTTCGCAGTAGCCCTTCGCGAGGTCTCCCTGGGCTTGCACCGTCCCCGCTTCTTCCGCCGGCGCCACGCCCGCCCACAACCCGAGCCCCAGCAGGGCTCCCCTCGCGAGGCTCGTCCGCATCCTCCGCTTCCTTTCCGATTTCACGACGGGGTTCACAGCATCAACGGGGGATGGCCCAGGTGAAGCAGCGGCTCGCGCGCGCTCGGCGCATCCCGAAGCTGGAGTTCCACCATCACGCCTCGCAAGTGGTACTGGCGAATGGGGTGCTGCTGGGAGATTTCTCCCTCCAGCACGGGCCCCACCACGCCCACCTCGCGGCACCAGAAGATCTTGAGCGCGCAGGTGTAGAGCGGGGTGCCGGCCCGGGCGTTGGGCAGGTTTTCGTAGGGCACGAAGGCCACGTTGAGGTTCTGCTCCACCGCCTTCAGGTACGGCGAGCCATGCACCACCTGGAGCAGGTGATCGAAGCGGCGGATGCGGTCGTCCAGCGCGCGCACGTCCGCCTCCAGGCTCTTGCGCTGCGCGTCCGCGCGGGCCAGCGCCAGCACCGACTGCGTGTATTCACGCTCCAGCAGCAGCGTGTCCGTCGTCAGGCCTTCGGCGGCGGTGTCGCGACCCAGGCCGTTCTCCGCGGCGGTGAGCCCCTCACTCTCGCGCCGGAGCGTGTCCAGGCGCATGTCCAGGTCCACCGTCTCCTGCGCCAGGGACAGGTTGCTCTGCGCCATCTGCGCCAGGTGGTGGTTGGCGGTGAGGACGTCCTCCCGCTCCATCAGCTTCGCGCCGTAGAGCGCGTTCGTCCGCGTGCGGGACAGGCCGCTGAACGCGCGGTTGGACTCGGCGATCTCCTCGCCCGTGCGCAGGTACTCCTGGCGCAGCGCGGACAGCCGCCTCGCCAGCCGGTCGCGGGAGCGCTTCTCCCCCTTGAGCGCCACCACGAAACGCTGCTGGAAGGACCGCTCCGCGGCCACGGTCCGCTCGGCCTCCAGGAGCCGGTCCGACGCCTCTCGCCTTCGGGCCATCAACCCGTCCCGCTCCGACTCTTGCTGCGCCGCCTGCGCGTTGAGCGCCAGCACGTTGGGGTCGGTGGGCGACAGGATGGTGGGCGCCGCCCAGCTGTTGCTCGCCAGGAAGAAGCCCTGCACCACGAGGAACGACATCAGGCCCAGGAGGATCAGCGCCAGCAGCACCGAGCCCATGAACTTGTAGGCGGACACCGCGATGGAGTTGAGCCGGTTGGCGACCTGCTGGTTCATGACGGGGTTCCTTCGCCTGCGGAGTTGGACGTGAGCTTCGCGGGGGCGGGAACGGAGGAGGGCGCCGGCGCCGTCGTGGGACTGCCGCGCGTCTCCCAACTCCCGGAGTCGAGCGTCAGCAGCGCCAGCGGCGTGAAGAGCGCGTACGTCACCGGCATGAGCAGCGCCATGGGCAGGAAGCTCGCGGGGTGCACGCGCCGGTCCTCCGGCAGGTAGCGCGTCTCCATCCGGTAGATGAAGCCCAACAGGCCAATCACCAGGAAGTGGAACGCGAGGATGTCCCAGAACTCGCCGTTGAGCAGGTTGTGGACGATGACCACCGGGTACGCCAGCAGCAGCGCCAGCTGCGATACGTAGTGCACGGTGATGACCGGGTGCAGCCGCCACGCGTGCGACAGGCCGCAGATGAGGTCCACCAGGTTGGAGCGCCGCCAGCGCAGCTGCTGACTGAAGTAGCCCGCGAGCGTGGAGGGCGCGGCGGTGAAGCAGTACGCGTCCAGCGTGTAGACCGTCTCGTAGTCGTGCTTGACGATCTGCCGCGTGAGGAAGCGGTCCTCGCCGTACTTGATGGGGATGCCCGCGATGGCGCGCGCCTCCAGGATGGGCTCCAGCTCCAGCAGCACGGAACGGCGATACGCCGTCAGGCAACCGGACAGGCACATCACCTGTCGGAACGAGCGCTCCAGGTCCTTCAGCCACTTCTGGGCGAAGTGGAACTTGATTTCGATCATCCGCGTCAGCCAGTTCTGGTGACGGTTGATGACGAAGGTGCGCCCGCCCACCGCGGCGACGTTCGGGTGCACGAAGCGGCGGATGAGCTGGCGCACGGCGCTCTTCTCCACCACCACGTCCGAGTCCACGGAGACGATGATCTCCGCGTCCGTCGCGGCGCGGACGCCCCGGTTGATGCCCTTGCGCTTGCCCATGTTCTCCGGGTTGCGCATCACCCGGACGTTGGGGTGGCCCTCCGCGGCCTTGGTGGCCCACGCGACGCTGTCGTCGCGCGAGCAGTCATCCACGACGATGATCTCGGTGAGCTCGCTGGGGTAGTCCTGGTCCAGCAGCGCCCTGACGGTGTGGAAGATGCCCTGGCCTTCGTTGAACAGCGGAACGACGATGGCGACCTTCGGGCGGTACGTGTCGTCCACCCGTTCGAACCGCCGCCCCTTCAGCCGCCGCAGGAAGGGGCCCAGGATGTAGCGGTTCATCAAGACGACGATGAACAGCAAATGGATGGGAAACAGTTCCATCGGTCCCGCGCGCCCCCTCACGCCCCGGAAGGGCCCCGGGAACCTCCCGGAGCCCTTCCTTCCGTCCCCAGACGGCCGCTCCACCCCTGTGAAGCGCCCGGAAGGTTGGGGTGCGTCATACGTCCCGCCAACTGTCCGGGACCGGTGGGCCGGCTGGTGATGGAAACCGGGCCTTCAGCGCGGGTTCAGACCGCGGGCTGCGTGCGCGGCAGTGCCCGCGCCAGGGCCAGGTCGCGCTCCAGCTCCGCCTCTCGCGCCTGACGCAGGGCCGGGGAGGGGAAGGAGATGGCCGCCAGTGATTCGGTCGCGGCGGTGGCGACGCGGTCCACGCCGTCGCGGGAGATGACGCCCGCGTGGAACGCGTCCACCGCCGCGCCCACGTACGTGTCGAAGAAGAAGACGTGCTTCGCGCGCCAGGCGTCCCGCTGCTCCGGCGGCGTCGCCACCACGTCGTGGATGAACACGGCGCGCACCGCCTGGGGCAGGGACTCGCGCATGCGGGCGCCGAACTCCACGTCGCCCTGGCCGCTGTCGCCCACGAAGACGAAGCCGTACTCGGGGAAGAGGCGCGCGTACTGTTCGAAGTTCTCGAACTTCTTCTGCGCGATGCGCGTGTTGCCCACGAGGTAGAAGAAGCTGCCGGAGAGCATCACCGCCAGCGGCACGCCGCGCTTGCTCAGCGAGTCCAGCGTCGCGTTTTCAATGAGCCCCAGCGGATCCTGCGGACGCGCGCTCACGAAGACGAGGTCGCCCGCGCGGCCCGGGATGATGCCCGGCCCCCGGTCCAGCTCCTGGTAGAACGCCAGCACGCCCGGGTACACCGTCTTCGGCGGGTAGCGCTGGTCCACCCAGTTGGCGAAGAACGTGTCGTCGATGTCGCTCAGGACCTTGTTCTCGCCGCTGGGAAAGGCCTGCGCCTCGCGCTGGAAGTGGGCGAGCAGTTCGGTGCGCACCACCATGTCGTCCACGTCGTCGAACACCAGCTTGTGCAGGTCGTGGTACTCGCCGCCCGCCTCCAGCAGGTTCTTGAACCCGGTCAGCTCGCGGCCCTTCAATCCCAGGAACAGGTCGCGCAGCCGCGCTTCCGCCTGCGCGGGCGTGGCGCCCTTCTGGAGCGCGGTGGCCAGCGACGCGCGCACTGGCAGGGACAGCTCCGCCGCGCGGCGCGTGCACAGCATGTCCAGGAGCGCCGTGTGGTGGTCCGGGCCCACCAGCCGGTCATCCAGGTCCGACAGCAGGCGCACCAGGTCCACGTTGGACAGGAGGAAGTTCAGCTCCTCGGCGGTGGCGCCCTCCAGCAGGTCCAGGATGCGGCGCTCGTCGTGCCGGTCCGTGTGGCCCGTCATGTCCCGGCGCAGCGCCTGGAGCTTCGTGGTCGCGGTGGTCAGGTCCATGCGTGTCTCTCCCCCTGGGATTTGGGCTGTGAAGCCTACGCGCCGGCCGAGCGGCCGGACCAGCCCCCGTGACAGGCGCGACGGTTCCTGATTGCCTGCACGACATGACGGTGTCCCCATCCTCCATGCCCCTCGACCTGCGCCCCGACGAGGTCCACGTGTGGATCGTCGAACCCGAGCGCATCGACGACCCGCGCCTCCTGGAGGCGTACAAGGCCCTGTTGGACCCCAGCGAGCGCGAGCGGCAGCGGCGCTTCCACTTCGAGCGGCACCAGCGGCAGTACCTGGTGTCCCACGCGCTGGTGCGGCTGACCCTGTCGCGCTACGCACCCGTCGCGCCGGAGGCCTGGCGCTTCGTCCCCAACGAGTACGGCCGTCCCGCCATCGTCGGTCCCGAGGGCCAGTGGCTGCGCTTCAACCTGAGCCACACGGACGGCATGGCCCTGGTCGCGGTGGGCCGGGACGTGGACCTGGGCGCGGACATCGAGGACGCGGAGCGGCCCGGCGAGACGGTGGAGATCGCCGACCACTACTTCGCGAAGACGGAGGTGCAGGCCCTGCGCTCGCTGCCCAAGGAGCGCCAGCGTGAGCGCTTCTTCGAGTACTGGACCCTGAAGGAGGCCTACATCAAGGCTCGCGGCGCGGGCCTTTCCTTGCCGTTGGATCAGTTCGGCTTCGACCTGGTGCCGGGACAGATGCCCGGCATCCGCTTCGACCCGCGGATGAACGACCTGCCGGACGTGTGGCAGTTCATGCAGCACAAGCCGTCCGCCCGGCACCAGGCGGCGTTGGCCTTCCGCAGGCCCCGGAGCGGGGCGCTCACGGTGCGCTGGCAGCACACCGTGCCGCTGGCCGGGGACATGGCCCCGGTCATCAAGACGGTTCAGGCCGGGGGCTGACGTCAGGAGGCGGGCGGGTCGTCCAGGTACACGAAGCCGCCTGGAATGGGGCCTGTCGCGCGGTTAAGCTCCAGGACGATTTCCGGCGGGTAGGCCGCCATGAGAGCGCGCTGGTAGCGCAGGTGGAGCGCGTCGTAGCCGCCCCGCTTGAGGCGCAGGATGCTCCAACCCGCCGCGGCGGCTACCAACGCGCCGAGCACGCCCAGGGTGAGCGCGGCCTGGAAGACCACGGTGGCCAGGACGGCGGCCACCGCCACCACGGCGACGAGCCAGCCAGTGCGGAGCGCCTTCCCCAGGCGGAGGTACCTCGCCAGCTCTTCGGAGGTGAGGGCCCGCGCTGCCTCCTCGTGAGCGCGCTGTTCCTCCTCGTCGGAGCCCTCCGTCTGGTTGAGGTGGACGCGGACGCGATACCAGGAGGGCTCGACATGGAACCGGTCCCCGGCGGACGTGATCTGTGGGCGTGGATTGCGAAAGTCCTCGCACCCACCCGCCATCGCGGTTCCCGATCCGAGGTGGAGTCCCAGCTCGTTCCCGACCGTGTCGAACCGTTGCCCGGGCGACGGGACGAACGGCTCATCGACGTGGATCCGGAGGAGGTAGCGGCCGTCCGCGCTGGTGTCGATGACGAGCACCTCGCCGCGCGCGGCGCTCTCCTTGAGCGCCGTTCCCTCGATGGCACGCTTCGCCAAGGGGAGTCCGGCGTCCCAGACTCCCACGCAGGCGATGTCCGTCCCCGCGTGGATTCGGTGCTGGGCCATGGGTGGGACTATCGCCTCAGGTCGTGGCCGTCATCCAGCGCGTCAGGTCCTCGCGCACGGCGGCCAGCACCGGCGGTCCGTGCGTGCGGATGAAGAAGTGGCCGCCCTCGAAGTGGCGGAGGCGCACGTCGGCGGTGGACTCCGCGCGCCAGTGCTCCATCACGTCCAGGCCCACGTGCTTGTCCCCCTTGCCCGCGTACACGGACAGCGGGATGTCCAGCGGGGCCGTGTCCTTGCCGTTCTCCGACCAGGCCAGCGCGAAGTCCGCGCGCAGCGTGGGGAGGATGAGCTCCAGCAGCTCCTTGTGCTGGAGGACCTCCTCCGGCGTGCCGTCGTACTCGCGCAGCTTCGCGATGAACCCCGCATCATCCAGCGTGTGGATGGGCTCCCGGTCGTTGTGCGACGGCGGGGGTGCCGCCGCGGCGATGAAGCCCAGCGGCTTCGGGCCACCCTGGCGCTTCAGCGTCCGGGCCACCTCCAGGCCGATGCGCGCCCCCATGCTGTAGCCGAACAGCGCGAAGGGCCGGTCCATCAGCGGCGTCAGCGCCGGCATCAGCACGTCCATCAGCTCCGGCATGGACTTGAGCGCGGGCTCCATCAGGCGCCGCTCACGCCCGGGCAGCTGCACCGCGCACAGCTCCACGCCCGTGGGCAGCGCCATGCCCCAGGACTGGTAGATGGCCGCGCTCCCGCCGGCGAACGGCAGGCAGAACAGGCGCAGGCGCGGCTCCGGGAGCGGCTTGCGGGACGGGAACCAACGGTCGAGGACGGGAGGGGTTGCGCTTGCCATGGCGCGGCCGTCTATACCATGCGCCCCCCTCACGGAAACCGCCTCCCGCACACCGGGTGGGGGCCCCGGGCACGCACCGGGAGTGGGGCCGTGAAACATCCATCCCAGCAGGTCCTCCGGCCATGTTTCATCGCCCCCTCCGGCATGTCGCATCCGGCGTGTCTCACACTCGCGGAAGCGGAAACCTTCACGGCCACGGTTGGGCGTGGGAAGGGTTGTGGTAGCTTGCCTGACCGTGAGCTACGAGCTTTCACATCTTGAGGCGCTGGAAGCCGAGTCCATCTTCATCATCCGGGAAGTCGCGGCGGAGCTGGACCGGCCGGTGCTGCTCTTCTCCGGTGGGAAGGACTCCGCGGTGATGTTGCACCTGGCGGTCAAGGCCTTCTGGCCCGCACCGCTGCCGTTTCCGCTGATGCACGTGGACACGGGGCACAACTTCCCGGAGGTCATCCAGTATCGCGATGAACGGGTGGCGGAACTGGGCGCGCGGCTCATCGTCGCGTCCGTGCAGGAGGCCATCGACGCGGGGAAGCTGACGGAGGAGAAGGGTCCTCGCGCGTCCCGCAACCGCCTGCAGACGCAGCCGCTGCTGGAGGCCATCGAGAAGAACGGCTTCAACGCCGTCTTCGGCGGCGCCCGGCGCGACGAGGAGAAGGCCCGCGCGAAGGAGCGCGTCTATTCCTTCCGCGACGAGTTCGGCCAGTGGGATCCGAAGAACCAGCGGCCGGAGCTGTGGTCGCTCTACAACGGCCGCCACCGCCGCGGTGAGCACCTGCGCGTGTTCCCCCTGTCCAACTGGACCGAGCTGGACATCTGGCAGTACATCGGCCGGGAGAACGTGGCGCTGCCGTCCATCTACTACACGCACCGGCGCGAGGTGTTCCGCCGGGACGGCATGCTGATGGCATGGTCGCCCTTCATGTCCATGATTCCCGGCGAGACGGTGACGACGGAGACGGTGCGCTTCCGCACCGTGGGCGACATGACGTGCACCGCGTGCGTGCCGTCCACCGCGTCCACGGTGGCGCAGGTCATCGATGAGGTGACGGCCTCCCGCGTGACGGAGCGTGGCGCCAGCCGCGCGGACGACAAGTTCTCTGAGACGGCGATGGAAGACCGCAAGCGCGAGGGATACTTCTAGTGGAACTGCTGAGATTCGCGACCGCGGGCTCCGTGGATGACGGCAAGAGCACCCTCATCGGGCGGCTGTTGTACGACACGAAGTCCATCCTCGAGGACCAGCTCGCCGCGGTGGAGCGCACGAGCCAGGCCCGGGGCGACGAGTACGTCAACCTGGCGCTGCTCCTGGACGGCCTGAAGGCCGAGCGCGAGCAGGGCATCACCATCGACGTGGCTTACCGCTACTTCTCCACGGCGAAGCGCAAGTTCATCATCGCGGATACGCCCGGACACCTGCAGTACACGCGCAACATGGTGACGGGTGCGTCCACGGCGGACCTGGCGCTCATCCTGGTGGACGCGCGCAAGGGCGTGCTGGAGCAGACGCGCCGCCACGCGTTCATCGCGTCGCTGCTGCGCGTGCCGCACCTGGTGCTGTGCGTGAACAAGATGGACCTGGTGGACTACGACCAGGGCGTCTTCGACCGCATCCGGGAGGAGTTCCGCCAGTTCTCCATGAAGCTGGACGTGTCCGACCTGTCGTTCATCCCCATCTCCGCGCTGGGCGGGGACAACGTGGTGACGCGCTCGGAGAAGATGACCTGGTACCAGGGCCCCACGCTCCTGCACCACCTGGAGAACGTGCACATCGCGTCCGACCGGGACCTCATCCACCTGCGCTTCCCCGTGCAGGGCGTCATCCGGCCCGCGTCCGCGAAGAAGTTCCACGACTACCGCGCGTACTCCGGGCAGCTCCTGGGCGGCGTGATGCGTCCGGGCGACGAGGTGATGGTGATGCCGTCCGGCTTCACCACGCGCATCAAGTCGCTGGAGCTGGCCGGCAAGCCGCTGACGGAGGCGTTCCCGCCCATGTCGGTGAACGTGTCGCTGGAGGAGGAGCTGGACATCAGCCGCGGCGACATGCTGTGCCGCCCGGGCAACCCGCCCACCGCGAGCCAGGACATCGACGCGATGGTGTGCTGGTTGTCGGACGCGACGCAGCTCAACAGCGGCTCGCGTCTGGCCATCAAGCACACCACCCGCATGGCGCGCGCCATGGTGAAGCAGCTGCACTACCGGCTGGACGTCAACACGCTGCACCGCGACGACCAGAGCCCCGGCTTGAAGCTCAACGAGGTGGGCCGGGTGACGCTGCGCACGACGGTGCCGCTCTTCTTCGACGAGTACCGGCGCAACCGCAGCACCGGCAGCTTCATCCTCGTGGACGAGGGCACCAACGCCACCGTGGGCGCGGGGATGATCAACGGTCCCGCGGTGGACAGGTAGGGGAGTGGCGATGCAACAGCGTCCGGGCTTCATCCTCTGGTTCACTGGCATGTCCGGCGCGGGCAAGAGCACGCTGTCCGCCGCCGTGGCACGGCAGCTGTCGCCCGTGCAGCGCGTGGAGCTGCTCGACGGGGACGAGGTGCGCACGTACCTCTCCCGCGGCCTGGGCTTCAGCCGCGCGGACCGCGAGGAGAACGTCCGGCGCATCGGCTACGTGGCGCGCGTGCTGGCCAAGCACGAGGTGGGCGTCATCACCGCCGCCATCTCTCCGTACAAGAACTCCCGCGACGAGGTGCGTGCCCTGGCCACCCAGGCAGGCATCCCGTTCCTGGAGTGCTACGTCCAGGCCAGCCTGGACGCGCTCATCGCCCGCGACGTGAAGGGGCTCTACAAGAAGGCCCTGGCCGGGGAGATTCCGCACTTCACCGGCGTGTCGGACCCGTACGAGCCGCCCGAGTCCCCGGAAATCACCGTCCGCTCCGACGCGGAGACGGTGGATGCGGGGCTGGAGCGCATCCTCGACACGCTGCGCGACCGGGGGCTCCTGGCTCCGGCCGCGAGCGCCGCTTAAGGCAAGGGCCCGCCGCCCCGGCTGAATCCGCCGGGGCGGTTCGCGCGCGAGCTTTTCGGCTAGGCTTGCGACCCTGGAGGGGGTCTGAAGGCCGTGCCGATGCTCGTCTACAACCCTGGGCAACCGGATGAGCTGTCCTACCCATTGGGGGACGTGCCCATCACCATTGGCCGCGCGGACGACCAGGGAATCTGCATTCCCCACCGCAGCCTGTCGCGCCAGCACGCCCGCATCGAGTCCTCCGACGGGCGCTTCTTCGTCACCGACCTGCAGAGCAAGAACGGCACGTTCGTCAACGGCGTGCAGATCCGCCGCAAGGAGCTGCGCCCCGGCGACACGCTGACGCTGGGCGACCTCGTCTTCCTGCTCACCCACGAAGCACCACCGGCCGCACCCGCGGGCCCGCCCGGCTCGGCGTCCGGCGCGCCCGACGAACCCCGTCCCCAGCTCACGCGCGCGCTCACCCGCGTGCCGCTGAAGACGCTGGTGAAGGCGGTGTCCGGTTCGGAGAAGTCCGCGGTGGAGGCCCCCAGCACGGCCACGCGCGCCCGCGAGCGGATGCGCATCCTCCAGGAGGTGGCGAAGCTGTTGTCCGGCACGGACGACCTGGAGGCGCTGCCCGGCAGGGTGCTGGACCTGGCGTTTCAAATCCTCCACGTGGAGCGGGGCGTCATCCTGCTCATGGACGAGGCCACCGGGAAGCTGGAGCCGCGCGTGACGAAGACGGCCGAGGGCACGGCCGTGCGCGGGCCCATCTACAGCCAGAACATCGTGGACTTCGTGCTGCGCCGGAGCGTGGCGGCGCTCTTCTCCGACGCGGTGAATGATCCGCGCCTGGGCGCCGCGGAGTCCGTCATCTTCAGCTCCATCCGCGCCTCCATGTGCGTGCCGCTCAAGCCCCGCGACGAGGTGCTGGGCGTGCTGTACGTGGACAACGTCTCCACTCCCAAGAGCTTCTCCGAGGACGACCTGGAGTTCCTCGTCGCGTTCGCGGGGCAGGCGGCGCTCGCGCTGGAGAACGCGAGGCTCTACCGCCGCATCGAGCAGGAGACGGTGCAGCGCATGCAGCTCATCATGGACGCGAAGCTGGCCTCGCTCGCGGCGCTGGTGGGCGGCATGGCGCACGAGCTGCGCAACCCGCTCAACTTCATCAGCAACTTCGCCGGCCTCTCCGTGGGCCTCACGGAGGACCTGGCCAGCGTGCTGGAGCCGCAGCGCGAACGGCTGACGGTGGGCTCCGCGAGCGACGTGGATGAAGCGCTCGCGTGCCTGCGCACCAACGTGCAGAAGATCAACGAGCACGGCCGCCGTGCGGACGCGCTCATCCAGAACATGCTCCAGCACGCGCGCCGCTCGCCCGGTCCGCGCGAGCAGGTGGAGCTGAACGCGCTGGTCGCGGAGGGCATCGCGCTGGGACAGGGCGGCATGCGCGGCGAACCCCTGACCGTCCACCTGGATGCCGAGTACGACCCGGACGTGGGACGGCTGGAGTTGAGTCGCGCGGACGTGAGCCGCGTCATCATCAACGTCGTGGACAACGCGCTCTACGCCATGCGTCAGAAGCGCCAGACGCAGGGGGCCACGTACGTGCCGGTGCTCAAGGCTCGCACCCTCGCGCGTCAGGAGCAGGTGGAGGTCCGGCTGCGCGATAACGGGCCGGGCATCCCCGCGGAGAGTGCGGGAAGAATCTTCGACCCCTTCTTCACCACGAAGCCACCAGGGCAGGGGACGGGGCTGGGGCTGTCGCTCAGCCATGACATCATCGTGCAGGGCCACCAGGGCACGTTCCGCATGGAGTCGGTGCCGGGTGAGTTCACGGAGTTCGTCATCACCCTGCCCAGGCGGGGGGGACGGTCATCAATGGAGCGAGGCTCGGGAACGCGATGAAGAACCCAATGGATCCCCAGCTGTTGGAAGCCTTCCAGGGCCGGTACGAACTCCTGTCGGAGCTGGGAGAGGGCGGCTTCGGCCGCGTCTACAAGGCCCGCCAGGTGACCACCGGCCAGAACGTGGCGGTGAAGCTCCTGCGCCTGACAGACGGCGCGACGCCGGAGTCCGTGGAGCGCCGCAGCGCGCGCTTCGAGCGCGAGATGAAGCTGTGCGCGCAGATGCACCACCCCAACATCGTGCGGCTCATCGATTCAGGCCGCGCGCAGGGCGGCGCCGTCTACTCCATCTTCGAGTTCGTGCCGGGAAAGAACCTGGCGCAGGTGCTCGCGGAGGAGGGCGTGTTGGATCCGGTGGAGACGCGCCACCTGATGCTCCAGTTGCTGGATGCGCTGGCGTGCGCGCACGCGCAGAACGTGGTGCACCGCGACCTGAAGCCCGCGAACATCATGGTCGTGCCCACCGGCGCCCGTCGCAACGCGCTGGTGCTGGACTTCGGCATCGGGTCGGTGACGGACGAGCTGACGCGCACGGAAGCGCAGCCGCGCATCACGTCCACCAATGAGTCGCTGGGCACGCCGTCGTACGCGGCGCCGGAGCAGCTTCGCGGGCAGGCGCCCACGCCGCGCTCGGACCTGTACGCGTGGGGGCTGGTGTTCCTGGAGTGCCTCACCGGCCGCCGCATCTTCGAGGGCGCCACCGTCGCGGAGGTCATCTTCCAGCAGCTCTCCTCGGAGCCGGTGCCCATTCCGCCGGCCATCGCCGCGCACCCGCTGGGCAAGCTGCTCCAGCGCGTCACCTCGAAGGACCCGTCCCAACGCACCGTGTCCGCGGAGGTGCTGCTGCGCCAACTGGAGGCGGTGGACGTGTCCAACCTGCCGCGCCGGCCCTCGCCCGTGCGCATCCAGCCCGCGGCGCCCAACGCCGAAACGGCGACGGTGGAGCTGTCCAGCCGCACGCCCAATGCCGTGTCCACGCGCTCGCGCCGGTGGGCGGAGGGCGAGCGCCGGCAGCTGACGGTGGTGTGCTGCACGCTGTCCGCCACGCAGACGGCGCCGGGGCCGGTGGACATCGAGGAGTTGGATCACGTGCTGGGCGCCCAGCAGGAGGTCTGCATCGAGATCGCCCGGCGCTACAACGGCCACATCGCCAGCGCGCTGGGCGACATCGTCCTCTTCTACTTCGGCTATCCGGCGGCGCGGGAGGACGACGCGCGGCGAGCGGCGCAGGCGGCGCTGGACATGGTGGCGGAGGTGAAGCGGCGCGGCCGTGCCATCGAAGCCGAGCGCGGCACCCGGGTGGAGATCCGCGTGGGCCTGCACACGGGCCTGGTGGTGTCGCGCGAGCAGCGGGATCCCACGCTCTCCGGCCTGGGCTTCGTGGTGGGCACCACGCCGAAGCTGGCCTTCCGGCTGTCTACTTCCGCGCCTTCGGGCGCCATCCTCGTCACGGGTGACACGCAGCAACTGGTGCGCAAGCACTTCCCGTTGGACCCCGCGCCCGCGTCCCCGAACGAGCTGTTGCCCCCGGGCCTGGAGACGTTCGTGCTCCAGGGCGCGGACGCGACATGGAGCGGCACCGACGACGCGCTCTCGCTCGTGGGCCGCTCACGCGAGCTGGACCTGGTGCTGTCGCGCTGGGAGCAGGCGCGCTCGGGGCAGGGGCAGGCGGTGCTCATCACCGGTGAGCCGGGCATCGGCAAGTCTCGCCTCATGCGCGAGCTGGGAGACCGGCTGGGCGCGGAGCCCCACACGTGGCTGGAGGCCCGCTGCACGGAGGACAGCTCCGGTCAGGCGTATGCCCCCGTGGTGGACCTGCTCACGCGGATGCTGGACCCGAACCGCGACCTGCCGCCGGAGGGCCGGCTGACGGGCCTGGAGGCGCTGCTGTCCGGCTACAGCTTCGAGCTGCCGGAGACGCTGCCCCTGTTCGCGTCGCTGCTGTCCCTGCCGCTGCCGCCGGAGCGTTGGGCTCCGCTGGACGTGTCGCCCTTGAAGCACCGGGAGCTCACGCGCAACGCGCTGCTCGCGTTCCTCGCCGCGATGGCGGAGCGGCAGCCCGTGGTGCTGGCGCTGGAGGACCTGCACTGGGCGGACCCGTCCACGCTGGAGCTGCTCAAGGCGCTGGTGGAGGAGGTGTCCTCGTCGCGCCTGCTCGCCGTGTTCAGCGCGCGGCCGGAGCTGGAGCCGCCCTGGGCCGCGTCGGCGGTGACGCAGGTGCAGCTGGGCGCGCTGGCTCGCGGGGAGGTGGAGCGGCTGGCCACCGCCGCCGTGGGAGGCCCGCTCTCGCCGGAGGCGCTGGAGGAGATCGCCACGCGCACGGATGGCATCCCGCTGTTCGTGGAGGAGCTGGTGCGCACGCTGCGGGAGTCCGGCGCACTGGTGGAGCGCGAGGGCCGATTCGCGCTGGATGCCAGCAAGGCGGGCCCCGCGGTGCCGGGCACATTGCGCGATTTGCTCGTCGCGCGCCTGGACCGGCTGGGCCGTGCGAAGGAGACCGCGCAGATCGCCTCCGTGCTGGGCCGTGAGCTGACGCATGAGCTGCTGCGCCACGTGAGCCCGCTGACTCCCGAGGCGCTGGAGGCGGACCTGGAGCGGCTGGTGGGCTCGGGGTTGCTGCACCGCAAGCGCCGGCCGAAGGGGCCCGTGTACCTCTTCAAGCACGCGCTGGTGCGGGACGCGGCCTACGACTCCATGCTCAAGCGGTACCGCCAGCAGATGCACGCGAAGACGGCGGAGGCGATGGAGGCGCACTTCCAGGAACAGGTGGAGTCGCGGCCGGATCTGCTCGCGCACCACTGGGCCGCCGCGAACCTGAAGCGCAAGGCCATCATCTACGCGCAGAAGGCCGCGTTCGCCGCGCTGGTGCGCTCCGCCTACCTGGAGGCCATCCTCTTCGCCCGGCTGGGCCTGTCGTGGCTGGACGCCATCGACGACCCGGTGGAGCGCGCGCAGTTGGAGCTGAGCCTCAACGGTGTGCTCGCGCCGGCGCTGATGTCCACGCAGGGCTGGCGCTCGCAGGACCTGCGCAACGTGGCCGAGCGTTCGCTGGAGCTGCTCTTCACGGTGGGAGAGAGCCCCTACGCGGCACCGACGCTGTGGGTCCTCTCCATCTTCTACCACCTGGGAGGTGATCAGCGCCGGGTGCGCGGATTGCTGGACCGTCTGGTCGCGCTCGCGCAGCGCACCGGAGACGCGGGCCAGGAGGCGGTGGCGCTCACCATCCTCTCCAACATCGAGTTGCTGGAAGGCCGCCTGGGCGAGGCGAAGGCGAAGGCGGACCGGTGCCTGGCGCTGTTCGACCCGGTCGCGCACCGGATGCACCGCATCCTCTACGGACAGGACACGCGCGTGGGCGGCGAGTCCGTGCTGTGCCGGGGGAAGTGGCTCTTGGGCTTCCCGGATCAGGCGAAGGCGCACGGCGAGGCCGCGGTGGCGTGGGGCCGCGAGCTGAACCACGGCACCAGCATCGGCCTGTCGTTCATCTACCTGCTGCTGATTGCCCAGGAGCATGGCGACCGGACGGAGGCGCTCCAGCTCATCTCCCAGCACACGGAGCTGTCCCACCGCTACGGCCTGCTGGAGCAGTCCGTCTACGTGGGCATCCTGCGCGCATGGGCCGTGAAGGACCTGGAGGCGATGCGGCGCAGCATCGCGCTGCGTGAGGCGTTCGGCACGGAGATGGACCAGCCGGCGTACTACGCCATGCTCGCGGAGCTGGAGCTGGAGCTGGGCCATGTGGAGGCGGCGCTCGCCTCCGTGGAGCGCGGACGGCAGCGCGCGCAGGCCCTGGGCGAGGCGTACCACGAGTCCAAGATGCTTCACGTCAAAGGGCGCGTGCTGCTGCAGCGGGATGGAAACACTGCACTCTCCGCGGAGACGTGCTTCCGGCAGGCGGCGGAGGTGGCACACGCACAGGGCGCGCGGATGCGGGAGCTGCAGGCCGTCACCGCCCTGACACGGGTGCTCCAGGCATCCGGGCGACAGGAAGAAGCCCGGCAACGCCTGCAAACGGTCTACAGTACCTTCTCCGAAGGATGGGGAACCCCGCCCGTCTCGGAGGCCCGCGCGCTGTTGGATGCGCTGGGAGGAGAAGGCTGACATGAGCAAGAAGAAGCCGGAGTCGAAGGCCGCGCCCGCAAGGGCCCGTCCGGTGGCGCGCAAGCCCACGCGGGGCCCGGAGTCCAAGGCCTCGGTGAATGACTGGCAGGCCGTGTGGATGCGCGCCGTCGCGCTGGCGTGGAAGGAGCCCGAGTTCGAGGCGGCCCTCCAGAAGGATCCGCGCCAGGCCCTCAAGAAGCGCTTCGACTTCGACCTGCCCGCCAGCATCCACCTGAAGGTCGTCCCCTCCACCGCGAAGGACGCGGTGACGGACGGCACCTGGAAGGTGAACAACGCGGAGGTGGAGCTGCACCTGCCGAAGAAGCCGGCGGACGTGGCGGACCACGCCGTGGCGCTCTCCAGCCTCACCGACACCTACGGCCGTTCGCACTGCTGCGGCAGCCCCTGCTGCTGAACGGCGCGCGGGGCGCTCAGCGGTCCGGAGAGTCTCCTCCCGACACCGCGAAGGCGCCCACGCTGGCCTCGCCGAAGCCGTCCACGCCCGCCACGCGCTGGAAGAAGTCCGGATCGCTCCGGCCCAGCGCGTAGGGCCGCAGTCCCTGCGCGGTGGACACCAGGTAGAGCGTCTGCACCAACGCTCCCGTGTCCTGCAGCACCAGCGAGTACGCCAGCGTCTCGTACTTCCACGCGAGCCGGGGCACGCGCGCGGCCACCACCATCAACACCTCCGGCCGATCGAAGGGCTCCACCGGCGCGCGGGCTTCGTCCAGCAGCGCGTGGAACTCCGGCGTGGGGCCGCTCAGCTTCTCCAGCCGGTGGCCCAGCGGGTCGTAGTGGTAGGCGCCCGGGGCCAGGCCCTGGCACTCGCCCACCATGGGGTAGAGCTCCAGCGCGTACGCCGCGCCCGCGCCGGGGTAGGGCCGGTCGGTGACTTCACCGTCCTGCGTGGTCCGCACGTCGCGCACGCGCGCGGCGCGGTAGAGCAGTTCGCCCAGCTGCTTCACGGTGAGCGGTGAAGCGCCCCGGCCTCGCAGGCTGCGGCGGTCCTCCAGCACCTCCGTGAAGGAGCGGTCGCCGCCAGCACGCAGCGCCTCCAGGTCCGGCCGGTACAGCTCCACGACCTCCTCGGTCACGGTGGGCTTGAGGGCGGGCGGGTTGGGAAGCTCTCCCCGGAAGCGGTAGGTGGCCCCGGCGCGCGTCTGGTGGCCCCAGCCGCGCGAGCGCAGGTGGAAGAGCAGGTCGTGCGGCTCCCACTGCTTGAGCGCCGTCTGCGTCTCCTCCGATGCCGGCACGTCCAGTCCGTTGGGGACCAGGATGCCCGTCTCCGCCAGCAGGCGCACCAGCTCACGCAGCGTGAAGGACTCGATGCCGGTGTTGAACTGGTTCAGCCGCGCCAGCAGCGTGGGGCGGGCCATGTCGAAGAGCAGCGACACCACGCGCCGGTCATGCAGCGCCGCGGTGGCGTGCACCGTGGGGCAGTCCAGCACCGCGCGGCCCTCCGCCATGCGCGTGTGCGCGAAGCGTGACAGCTGCAGCGGTTGGGCCGCGTCGAACGTCGCGCGGTGGCGCAGGAACGACGCGGATGCGGGTGTGAGCGTCAGGAGCAGGTTGCCGCGCTCCTCCACCGTCCACGACAGCAGGCCGCCGTCTCCCGCCAGGTCCAGCCAGTACCACGCGAGCGTCGTGTCCGAACCCGCGGCGGCCGGCACCTCCGTCTCGTGGATGCCTCCGTCCGCGAGCGACTCGAAGACGGCGCGCACACCGGGGGCCAGCGGGCCCAACCGCAGTGAGCGGCCAGGGCCCTCCACGCGCGCGTCCTCCGCGTCGGGGCAACGCAGCGCCACACCTTCGGCGAGCGACAATCTCATTCGTGATGCCTCACGGTTCCACACCGTAGAACCGAGTCGGGTTTTCCCAGAGAACCTTTCGTAGACGACTTTCGGTCATCACGTCACGCAAGGACAGCATCGCACCCAGTACATCCTCGCCGTGGTCGAGATGCGGGAAGTCGCTTCCGAAAACCAATCGGTCCTCCGGGAGGTGGCGCACCATGTCCGACAAGTACGGCTCGTCCGGTTCCATGGAAACGAAGCAGTGCTGGCGCAGGTAGGTTGAAGGGAGCTGTCGGATGGTGGCGGAGACCTCTGCACCCACAGCGCGATATTCCTCATCCAAACGCCACGCCCAGTACGGCAGCCAGCCGCAGCCCGCCTCCATGGCGCCAATGCGCAGGGCCGGGTGCCGCTCCAGCACGCCCCCCTGGAGGAGCGCGAGCAGCCCCATCATCAGCTCCATGGGGTGGGCGCACACGTGGTTGGCGAAGCGGGTGTCGAAGCGGTCCGCGCCCGCGGACGGCACGTAGACGTGGCCGCTGCCGTGGAGGACCACCGCGAGTGAGAGCTTCTCGCACTCGGACCAGAAGGGCTCGTAGGCGGCGTCCGACAGGAGCCGGCCGCCGATGGGGTTGGGGCGCACCATCACGGCGCGCCAGCCGAAGCCCGCGACGCGGCGGACCTCCGCGACCATGGCCTCTGGCTGGTGCCGGCTGATGAGTCCCACGCCGCGCAGGCGCTCCGGCTGGTGCGCGCAGAAGCCGTGCAGCCAGGTGTTGTAGACGGACGCGAACGCGGTGGCGACGCGGGGCTCGAGGGGGGAGAAGCCCTCCAGGAGCAACGCATAGGTGGGGAAGAGGGCCGCCATGTCCACGCCGTCGCGATCCATCTGGGCCAGGTACACGTCCGGCCGCTGCAGCAACTCATTGCGCCCCAGCTGCGCGTAGGAGCGCGCGGAGAACTCCAGCCAGGCCTTCTCCGGCATGTGGTTCCACAGCGGCTTGCCGTCCACTTCCGGCAGGGGCAGCACGGGCAGCAGGCCCTGGGGGCCCAACCGCGCCAGGCGCTCCTCCAGCGTCTCCTCGGGAAGGCGTCCGAGGCGGGGCGCGTGCCGGCGCAGGCCGGGCTCCAGCTGCTCCGCCCACAGGTTCAGCGGCTCCAGGACGTGCCGGTCCGCGTCGAAGATGTGAAGGCCGTCGCGCATCCGTCAGGGTCCCCAACTCGCGAGCTCGTCGCGCACGTCCTTGAGCAGTGCTTCCAGCAGGCCGGTGCGGCGCGCCTGGGTGCGGAGGGCCTGCTCCTCCGAGACCTCCAGCGTACCCGGATGGCCACCGCGCGCGGCCACCTGCCGGTCGCACAGCTCGCGCAGGAATTCGTGGTGCTGCGGCTGGAGCGCCTGGAAGCCTTCGCCCCAGCGGGCAACGAAGTCCACCAGCACGTCGCGTGAAGCCTCCGGCACCTTGCGGCGGTCCGGCAGGTCGCGGCTCAGGCGCACGAAGAGGTCCGGGAACACGTCGCGCATCGCGGTGGCGAAGCCGGGCGGGACGTAGACGGGCTGCGTGTCCGGGACGAGGTCGCCCTGGCGCTCGGCGGCCAGCACCGCGTCGAAGTCCGTGAAGAGTCGCTCATGGCGGCGGCGCTCGTTCTGGTTGCGCGCGAGGAAGAACACCGCGCGCGGCAGCATCGCCGGGGCGGTGCGGCGCACCTGGGCGAGCGTGTCCCCCAGGGCGTGGCGCTCGGATGGCGTCAGGGCCCAGGCGGCAGTGGCCTCGCGCAGGAAGCGGTCGGTGACGGCCTCCGGCCAGTGGGGCTCCTCCACCTGGGGCGGGCGCTGGATGCCGGCGATGAAGCCCCGGATGCGCTCGCAGGCAGCGTCCCAGGTGGACAGCCGCTCCACCAGGTCGCGGAAGCCTTCGAGCAGCTGGGGCCGCGTCATGCCCAGGGGCATCACGTTGAGCACGATGGCGCCCCGGTCCTTCGCGTGCGCCTTGCGGGGCGTGGCGAGCCGGCCTTCCGCGCGCAGCCGCGTCCACAGCTTCGTGCCGCGCGGAGCCTGGAGTGGCGCCACCACCACCCAGGGCAGGTGCGTGCGCTGGATGTTCGCGTGCAGCGAGTCGAAGACCGCGGGCGTGTCATGGTCGAATCCGACGATGAAGCTGCCCCGGGGCCCGATGCCGTGCGCCTGGATGTGCAAGAGGTCGCCCACGAGGTCCGCGCGCACGTTCTGGTGCTTCTGCGCTTCCTTGAGCGCGCCGATGTCGAAGGACTCGATGCCCAGGACGATGGTGTAGAAGTTGGCGTCCGCCATGCCTTCCAGCAGCGCGGCGTCGCGGCTCAGGTTCATCGTCACCTGGGTGAAGAAGCGCAGCGGACGGGGCAGGGCGCGGTTGAGGGGCACGAGCCCCGCGAGCACCTCCTTCGCGTACGCCGCGTCGCCGATGAACTCATCGTCCGCGAAGAAGACGCCCTCGGCTCCGAGCGCAGCGTGGGCGCGCACTTCGTCCAGCACGCGGTCCACCGGCTTGTGCCGCTGCTTGCGGCCGTACAGGTAGATGACGTCGCAGAACGAGCAGTCGAACGGACAGCCGCGCGTGGTCTGCACGGAGCCCCACGCGTAGCGCGGGAGGTCCGCCGCGATGGCGTCCCAGCGGGGCAGGGGGCTTTCGCTCAACGAGGGCTTGTCGAGCTGACGGTACTCGGGCGCGTACTCGCCCCCGAGCCAGTCCGCGAGGAAGCGCGGCCAGGTGCGCTCCGCCTCGTTGACGAAGAGGGCGTCGAAGAAGCCCCGGTAGTCCTCCGGCGCGGCGGAGATGGCGGGGCCGCCCGCGACCACGGTGGCGCCCAGGTCGCGGAAGTGCCCGCCCAGGAAGCGCGCCTGGTAGGTGAGGGCGGAGTACATCACCGACACGCCGACGATGTCGTAGTCCGGCAGCTCCGTGTCCGCGCGCAGCTGGCCGTGCAGCTCCTCGTCCCAGATGTCCACGGTGAAGCTGTCCGGCGTGAGCGCCGCGAGCGTCGCGCAGGCCAGCGGCGTCATCGTCGCGCGCTTCACCAGGCCACGCTCGGGATCGAAGTCCTCCGTCTCCCGGTCCACGTGGCGCCGGTCGGGGCCGCACTGGACGAGCAGGATGCGAGGCTTGGGTTCAGGAGGAGGCGCCATCGCTCAGAAGTAGAAGGGCACGGGGTTGAGCTGCGCTTCGGTCTTCGGGGCCTTCAGCCACCCCATCCTCACGGGGACGTCATACAGCCGTCCGGGGCCCAGCCGCGGCCAGAAGTGGCGCAGCCCCGGGACGATGACCTTCACGGCGGATACGCCCACGTCGGGCCGTGATTGCTCCACCACCAGCGTCTCCAGTCCCACGCTCGCGGCCCGCGCCACGCACTCGCGCACGTCGTCCCGCAGGTCGTCATGCCACACGCGCGGAAAATCGGCGCGGACGCGCGCGGGGACCAGGTCGTTGGGGAAGAGCCAGCTGACGTCGCTGTGCGCGCTGGCGTCCCAGGGTGACGGCGACAGGTCCTTCGGGTCGTAGCACTGGGCCACCTCCGTGAGCGCGCGCTGCACGGCGAGCTTCGCGTCGAAGTGGCAGCCGCACCCGGCCCAGGCCCGGCCCCGCTCCGGCGACCACACGAGCGCGGCGAACACCGGGATGCCCAGGTCGTGCGTGAGGTCCAACACCGACAACTGGAGGCCGAGCGACTGGTAATGCTCGCTCACGGACGCGAACCACGGCTCGTCGAAGGAGCTCATGTCCACGCGTGGACGGCGCAGGCGGTTGTACCACCAGAGCGCCACCGCATCGCGCTCCACCAGCTCCAGGAAGCCCTGGAGGATGGCCTCCTCCACGCAGTTGCCCGCAGCGTTCCCGTTGGAGTTGAAGAAGCAGAACGGGCCGTCTCCGAGCGGGGGCGTGGGCGCGAAGAGGTACGCGAACGACGTGGGCACGTACTTGTGGACCCCGTGCGTGAGTGAATACGCGGGGCTCCAGTCCATGGGCTGATCCGCGTACGGACGGGGCACCGCGGTGCGCATGTCGCGGCTCGCGCTTTCGGGCCGGGACTGGAACTGCGCGGCGCTGAAGTGCTGGAGCATGTCCGGGTGCACGGCCTGCGTGCCCAACTGGGACGCCGTGGCGTGGACGCGGGGTTCGTCGCCCTGGAACACCGCGCTGTATCGCTCGAGTGCTTCGCACAGCGCGCCCGCGCGGGCCTGGGCCTCCGTGCGGCCCTTGCCGCTGGCCACGCGATGGAAGTCGTCGGAGGCCGGCGCGTCCGTCCACGGGCACACGCGGAAGACGGCGGACTGGATGTGGCCCAGCGGCGCGTCGCCCGGCACCGCGCGCAGGTCGCTCACCACGCCCGTCACCGGGCTGATGAGGTGGCGATGGCGCTCCCAGGTCTGCTCGGGCGTGAGGATGCGGTGGCCGCCGTCGTCGGTGAAGCGCTTGGAGCGCGAGGCCAGCTCCAGGGGCTTCTTCGCGCGCGCTTCCATCCAGTGGGGGTCGCCGCAATCCGGGCACTGCGGACGCCTCGCCACTGCGTGCGATTCCAGCTGCCAGGTGGCGAAGTCCAGCGTCCACAGCCGCGTCTGTCCCGGGCCTCCAGGTCCGTCCACCACCCACCGGGCCACGAGCGTCGCCGCGAAGGACAGTCCCGCCTTCGCGGTGGTGGGCAGGCCCGTGCGCGGCGGGCGGATGGCGCGCGGCGGGGTGCCCTTTCGCGCGAGGTACTTCTCGATGGGGCGGTTGTCCAACAGCCGCGCCGTGAGGCACGTCCAGCAGGCGCGCTCGCCGGTGCCCACCACCGGGCCCGCATGGCACGCGGTGCCGGACACCTTCAGCGGGAGGAACGCGGCGCCCGCGCTCCGGGCCTCCCGGGCCAGCGCGAGCGCTTCGGTCGACAGGTAGTCGTCCACCAGCAGCACGCGGCGCTCGGCGTCCTCGCGCACGTCCAGGCCGGTGTCGCGCAGCGCCTCCTCCAGCCCCTCGCCATCCTCGCCGTCCACCGCATGCACGGAGACGGACACGTCCAACAGCCGACCGGCCGCGGTGGCCGCGCCCACGCCCAGCGACTCCCAGAAGCCGGCGACGCTGGCGTCGAAGACGTCGTGCGCCTCCTCCAAGTGCCCGCGCTCCTCCAGGAGCGACAGCGCGTAGAGCACCTCCGGCGCGGAGGCCCGTCCCGCCAGCGCGGCGATGACGTTCGCCACGGTGCGCTCGCCGTCCAGCAGGGGCACGATGCTCGCGTGCAGCTCCCCCTCCAGCAGGAACTGGGCGCGCTCCCCGATGAGGAACACGCGCCGCGTGTCGAGCACCTCGGCGCGCAGGTGGGGCTTGATGCGGAGGACTCGGTCCATGGGCAGGCGGGCGAGCCTAACCGGGGCCCGCGCTCGTGGATACGACCTGGCCCGGCCTTCCGGGGGCCTGGACTCCGCGTGGTAGAACGCCGCGCATGGCCCGCATCCCATTGACTCAGAGCGCGCGTGTGTCCCCGGCGTCCCTTCACCCTCCGCTCCGGAGCCGCGCCGCCACTGGCAAGGTGGAGGTCACCCTGTTGCTGCGTCACGGGGCGCCGCTGCCCACGGTGGAGGAGCTGTGCGCGAACCCGCCGCGCCGCCCGCTCACGCACGACGAGTTCGAGGCGAAGTACGGCACGAACCCGAAGCACCTGGCCGCCGTGCGGCGCTTCGCGAAGAGCCATGGCCTGACCATCACCTCCGAGCGGCGCGACCGGAGCTACGTCGTGCTCCAGGGGTCCACGGCCGCGATTCGCAAGGCCTTCGAGGTGGACCTGCGGCGCTACACCCACGGGAAGACCTCCTACCTGACCCACACGAAGCCGGTGTGCCTGCCGCGCGCGCTGCAAGGCGTGGCGGAGTGGGTCCTGGGCCTGGACACCCGGCCGCTCGTCACCCACAACGCGGCGGCCCTGCCCATCCCCGCGGAGATGGCGAAGCAGGCCGGGCTGCGCACGTACACGGCGCCCCATGTGGCCAGCCTCTACCGCTACCCCCGCAACCAGGGGGAAGGCCAGTGCGTGGGCATCATCGAGCTGGCGGGCGGCTACAAGCAGTCGGACCTGGATGCGTACCTGAAGTCGGTAGGGGTGGAGCGCACGGCGCCGGTGGTGAACGTGGGGCCGAACAAGGCGGGGCTCCTCAACACCGCCTCCAACTCGGAGGTCACCATGGACGTGGAGTTGGTGGCCTCGGTGTGTCCGGCCGCGCGCGTCGTCGTCTACAACGCGGGGTCGAAGGACTACTCGCTGCGCGACTACCACCGCGTCCTGTCAGAGGCCATCAGCGACCGGGAGAACCGGCCGTCGGTGCTGACCACCAGCTGGTCCTTCTACGAAGGGTCGCTCATCCAGCAGGGCGAGGAGCTGGCCTTCGAGCGGCTCTTCATCGAGGCGGCGCTCCTGGGCATCACCGTGTGCGCCGCGTCCGGAGATCTGGGCTCGCAGGTGCCGGTGAATGCCCGCTCACCCACGGGTGCCATCACCCTGGCGGCGACGAGCTACCCCGCGGCGAGCGCGCTGGTGCTGGGCTGTGGAGGCACCACGCTGGAGGCGGTGGGGGACGTCCTCCACCACGAGCGCGTGTGGAACCGCCTGGGCGAGGCGATGTCCATGGGCCCCAGCTCCACGGCCGCGGGCGCGAGCAGCGGCGGCGTCAGCACGATGAACGCGCTGCCGCTGTATCAGCACGGCATGGGCGTGCCGCACCTGGTGAAGTCGTCGTGGAAGAACGGCGTGTTCGAAGTGTCCCGCAGCACGGGCCGGGGCGTGCCGGACGTCGCGGCGAACGCGGACCTGCACACCGGCTATCAAATCGTCTTCAAGGGCCAGCAGGGCGTGGCCGCGGGCACGAGCGCCGCGGCGCCCATGTGGGCCGCGCTCATCGTCCGCCTCAATGAGGCGCTGGGGGAGCGCGTGGGCTTCCTCCACCCCCGGCTGTACGCGCTCGTCACCGAGGGACAGCCTGTCATCCGGCGCATCACCCACGGAGGCAACGGCGCGTACTTCGCCAGTGACGCGACGTTGTGGAACGCGTGCACGGGTCTGGGCACGCCGGACGGGGAGGCGCTGCTCACGGGCCTGCGCAAGCTCCAGCGCCGCAAGCACTGACCCGCGCGCTCAGGCCTTCCTCACCAGGTCACGTCCCAGGAGAGCGAAAGGGTGCTCCCCTGTTCCGTGAACACCTCGCCGCGCGCGGCGAAGTGGCGGGCGGCGGGGTCGTACTCCAGCACCTCCAGCTCCCCACCGCCCTGGATGAGGAAGTGGTGCTCGCGGTTGCCCAGCACATCCAGGGCCGCGCCATAGAAGCCGGGGGCCTGGCCCCGAGGTACAGGGAGCTTGAGGGGCGTGCCGCTCACGGGCCCCGGCAGGAAGGCGATGGAGGAGTAGCGCCACGTCTCCACGCCGCCGCCCGCCAGCACGCACGCGGAGAACCAGACGTCATGGACGCCGCTCGCTTGCGGCACATCCGAGACGGCCAGCCGCCACGTGCGCACCTCGCGCCCATCCACCGTGACCTCGAAGCGTCCGGAGGCCTTCGCGTAGCTGCTCGGCTGGTATTGCGAGCACTCGGCGTCGCCCACCGGATCCACGACGTCGGGATCCGGTGGCTCCCCGCCACAGTCCGCGCCCATGAGCGCGCAGGAGAGGAGGACGAGTGCCGCGGACCGGGTGAGGACAGAGGTCTTCATCGTGGAGTAAACGTCTCCTGGCCATGTGGCTGCGCGCCAACCTGCAAGCACTCGTGATGAGCACAACAGGTTTCAGCCTGATGTTTGGGTACTTTGCCTGGAGCCTTCATGGCACGGAGCAGGCACTGCTGGCCCGGCCGACGGTGCCGGGGCGCATGCTCGCGATCTCGGTGGAACTCGGGGTCGGGAAATCCCGCGACTACTGGAGCGTGAAGCCGCGCTACGCCTACGAGATCAAGGGCCGGTCGTATGTCGGCGAGGACCTGTCCAATTCACCTCCGAGGGAGTACCGGCTCTGGAACCCCCAGCCGAGCCCGGAGCTGACGCGGTATCTGGCGCGCTACCCGGTGGGCGCCACGGTACCCGTGCACTACGACCCAAGGATCCCAGGGCGCAGCGTGCTGGAGGTGAACACGGGCGCCGCACTCGGCTTCACGCTGGCATCGGCGGTGCTGGGCCTGTGCGCGGTGCTGCTGTTCTCGTGGTCCCGACGCGACGGCTCGCACGCGCCCTGAGGGCCCGGCGTCCTCCGCCGGGCCGCGTGACGTCCCGCGGATTACTCCAGGATCTGCTCCATGCTCAGGAAGGGCCGGGCGGCGGGGATGTTGCGGCCCTTGCAGACCTCGATGAACTTGTTGGATTCGATCATCTGGGGCGCGGTCTCGTCGTACTGGAGCACCATCACGTGGCGCAGCCAGGGCTCCTGGCCCATGGCGTAGATGAAGACCTCTTTCGGGTTGAGGTGATTGAGGATCTCCGTGGCGCGGGCGCTGTCGGAGCCGTTGAGCCGCCGCGACTGATCCATCTTGCGGGGCAGGGGCTGGCTGAGCAGCGGGCCGTACATCCAGCTCATCGGGCCGCCTTCGCACTCCATGCCCAGGTAGAGCGCGTCCAGCGGGCCCACCAGCTTCGACAGGTGCTGGTACATGCGCGGCTCCAGCGCGTTGGAGTCCGCGGCCATCAGCATGGAGCGGCCGGCCAGCCGCACCAGGTGCGCCGTCTTCGCCTGCACGGCCAGGTCGCTGTGCTCGCCGATGAAGGGGATGCCCATCAGCGACCCGCCGGGGATCTTGATCTCCTGCAGGTCGTCGATCTCGATGACGTTCTTGAAGCCCGTCTGCTCCAGCACCAGGCGCAGCGAGGGGTCCGCCAGCGAGTACGCGTTCGAGCGGGGCACGACAATGGTCCCGATGCGGTGACGCAGCTGGAGCAGCGTCTCCATCATCAGGTGGTCCGCGTGGCCGTGCGTGATCAGGACGTAGTCGATCTTCTCCGGCAGGTCCGCGTGGGTGAAGCGCCGCTGGTCCGTGGGGAACTCGTAGCTGATGACGGGGTCGGTGAGGACGGACACCTCGCGGGTCTCCATCAGCACGCACGCGTGGCCGAAGTAGCGCACGCGCACGCCGGAGCCGGTGTACGGCTCGGGCTTGCGAGGGGCGGTCTCCGTGAAGAGGTCCGCGAAGGCCTCCGCGGCGGTGGACGGCACGCCCAGCATCTCCGCCACCTGCCCGGGGCTGCCCGGCGTGTGGCGCATGCGGAAGAGGGCGTCGATGCCCTCGTGCTTGTAGGGCACCTGGAGCCACAGGGGCGAATCGCCCTCCAGGCGCGGGGTGCTGAAGACGTACTTGCGCGCGTCACCGGCCACGCGCATCAGCGAGATGCTCTGCGCGGATTCCTTGTAGAGGCTGCTGCGGTAGAGCAGCGGCTCCATGATGCGGGCGTTGGCGCGGTGGGCCAGGTCGTAGTGCAGCTCCACGAAGCCGCGGAGCATGTCCGGCACCTTGGCGTAGAGCGGCTCCAGGGACTCGCCCTTGGAGCTGGCCAGCAACTGCTCCAGGTCCGACACGGCCTTGGTGTAGGCCAGCATGTCCGCCTGCTCGCGGGTGGTGCGGTCGAGCAGGGCCTTCACCTCGTTCACGCGCGACACGGGGTGGTTGATGAAGGGGCCGCCCATCAGCGCCGGGTTCTGCAGCGCGGCCACGTGCACGTCCGGGTTCGCGACGAACGACTGCATCAGCTTCAGGTGCAGGCGGGAGACGAACAGCGGCGCCGTGGCGGGCGAGATGAGGTACCACCAGACGTACCACTGGTTGAACAACGGCTCGATGGCGACATCGGGCTTCAGGTACATCGGGCGGTCGAGCATGGTGGTCTCGCGAGGGCGTCCGCCGGGACCTGAGGGGACCGGCGCGGGGGGATGTGGCTGCCAGTGTGAGCAGGCAGGCTCCCGGGCAAGCCCGGAAGCACGCGTGAACCGCCAATGTTGATGATTCCGCGCCTGAACTCAAGGCGCCGACTTCCGGGCGAGGCTCGGAAGCGGGCGGACGCGGATCACACTTGACGTGTCCGCCCTGTCCCGTGGCGGGCAGGCGTATCCGTCAAAGGCAGACAGCTTGGGGCTCCCCACGCTGGCTCATGAACGACCCGCGAGGCCTGGGGGCAACGGGCAGGTCCACGGGGAACGCATTCTGCGAAGGGCGGAACCGCTCTCGCGAGCACGAGGGCGCCACCTGCCGAAGGGCTGCCCCCTGAGGCCACGACAGCGCCACGGTCTGGGCCTCTTGAGGGCGCAGACCCCTGTCCCGACGAAATCCTCAGTCAGAACAGGGGGTTGCGGAGTGACCCCGACAGGAATCGAACCTGTGGCCTGCGGTTTAGGAAACCGCCGCTCTATCCAACTGAGCTACGGGGTCGGAAGTGGCGGGCTTTATAGCAGGGGACTCGACGCGCGCAACGGGTCTGACGTCCGGACGGGCGGGCTCTGTCCACCGGGCGGCGGCCGAGGGGCCGGGCGGACCTGGGCGAAACCCGCCCAGGCTCGTGAGGACTCAACAGCTCTCGGCGGTCGCGACGTGCTCGGCGTCCCGGTGCTCCTCGCTGCGGACGTCAGTAACCGGCGCCGCCGCAATGATTGTTCATTCCGTCCTCGGTGCCGTATGGGATGCCGTCCTCGCAGATCTGACGGCTGGGCGCGTAGACGTCCTGCCAGATCATGCCTCCGGGGGAGGAGACCAGGGTGAATGCGGAGCCAGCGAAGTTTGACGTCCAGAAGCCCATGACGTCGGGGTTGCCCTGCACGGTATCGAGCAACTCGGAGATGTTCTTGCGCGTGTAACGCATGGCGGGCTTCCTTGAGGGGAGGGGGGCGGCGAAGGTTGAAATCCTAGGAAGCGGCAGGAAAAGGATCAATTCATGTCCAACGTCTACGTCCTCTATACCGGCGGTACGATTGGCTGCATTGGGAAGCCCCTGGCTCCCATGCCCGCGAGTCAGTTCGCCCAGCTCGTGGCCTCAATGCCCGGACTCGCCCAGGGGCAGGTCGCCGGTCTCGACGTCCCAATCCAATTCACCATCGAGCCCTACACGGTGGGCGGCCAGGTCCAGACGCTGGACAGCTCGAACATGAACCCCGCGGATTGGGTGAACATCGCCATCCAGCTCGCGGCGAATTATGCGAAGTACGACGGCTTCGTGGTGCTCCATGGGACGGACACCATGGGCTTTACTGCCTCCGCGCTGTCGTTCCTGCTCCAGGGGCTCTCCAAGCCCGTGATTCTGACGGGCTCCCAGATTCCCCTCTCCTCCACGTTGAACGACGCGCTGCCCAATCTGGTGGGCGCCATCACGCTGGCGGGTAAGCAACCAGCCCTCGCCGAAGTCTGCATCTACTTTGATTCGTTGCTGCTGCGAGGCAATCGGGCGGTGAAGGTCAACGCCAACCAGTTCGCCGCGTTCAACTCGCCCAACTATCCCCCGCTGGCGACTGTCGGCACCATTCCAACAGTAAACACGGCCCTGCTCCTGCCAATGCCGCCCGCGAATCTCTCGCTCGCCACGCAAGACAACCTGCAGGCGTTGCAAGACCTGCTTCCGAAGCTCGCGCAGAACGTCACCCAGTTCTCCATCGCTGCCCTCATGCTCTATCCCGGCATCCAACCGTCCACGGTGAGTGCCATCCTCCAGAACACGACGCCGAGGGTGAGTGGCATGGTCCTCCTCGCGTTCGGAGAAGGGAATGGCCCCTCCGGGTCTCCGCAGTTCATGGGTGTATTGGAGACGGCCAGTGCCAACGGCGTGGTGCTGGTCGACAACACCCAGGTCCTGGCGGGCTCCGTGGAGAATGCCGCCTACGCGACGGGCCTTGGCGCGGCCGGAGCCATCAGCGCAGGAGACATGACACCCGAGGCCTCACTCACCAAGCTGATCTACCTGTTCGCGCAGGGAAAGAGCGCGGCGGACATCAAGACGCTGATGCAGCAGAGCCTGCGGGGCGAGCTCACGACGGGCACCCCGACAGGCTCCAGGCACACTGCCCAGCGGTGAGGGGCGGAACCCTCTCACTCCGCCCTGGCCTTCGTCCCCTCCCAGCGCTGTCCTGAGCTGTAGTTGACCGGGATCCACCGGTAGCCCTTGCCCTCCGCGCTCAGCCGGCCCAGACCCGGAAAGGGCATGTGCGCCAGGCCAATCAGATCGCCGCGCTTCGCCGCTTCCGTGAACGCCCGCGCCCGCTGCGCCGCGGCCGCGCGCTCATCGACGTCGTAGGCGACCGTCACCGAAGGCTCGCGCAACTGCACCGAGCCGAAGTGCATCAGGTCGCCCCACAGGAGCAACCGCGCTCCGCGGCTCTCCACGACGTAGGCGCTGTGCCCCGGCGTATGTCCCGGGGTCGGCATGGCCCGGATGCCTGGAACGAGGGTGTCCCCATCCGCGAACGTCTTCAGCTTCCCCGCGTCCTGGTAGGGCCCCACCATCGCCCGCGCCTCCTCGAAGAACTTCGGGGCCACTTGTCCCTTCGCCTGCTCGTCGCCACCCAGCCAGAAGGCCACCTCTCGCGCGTGTGCCCGGAGGATGGCGTTGGGGAACGCCCGGCCCGTCTTGGCCATGAGCCCACCGGAATGGTCGGAATGGATGTGCGTCACCAACACCACGTCGATCTGCTCGGGGCGATAGCCCGCCGCCTGGAGGCTTTGCTGGAGCTGGCCTCCCGCGCCAGGGCCGAAGAAGGTCCCCGAGCCCGTCTCCACGAGCACCAACGCGGTGCCGGTGTTGATGAGGAAGGCATTGATGGACGCCTCGATCGGATCTTCCAGGTGGTCGCGCGAGAGCAGCTCCTTCACCCGCCCTGGCGTCGTGCCCTTCGCCACCTCGCTCACGGTCTGGGGCACGGTGCCGTCGGACAGCGCGGTGACCTCGAAGTCACCGAGCATCATCCGATGGAACCCGGGGGCCTGGGTCCGGACCTGGGGCGCGGCGGCGTGGACGGCGGACGAAAGCAGGGGAGCACCCCCCAGCATCAAGAGGGTGAGGGCGCGAGAGACAGCGAGGAAGGCACCGCGAGCGAAGGGCGTTTTCATGCGCGATGAGATACGCCCCGCCTCCACTGGGATAAACGGGAGCACTTCGCACACTGCGTTTCACCGCTGAAACAATCCGGAGTGGAAGATGGACACGTTCACGGCGATGGAAGCCTTCGTCCGCGTGGTGGAGACCGGCACCTTCACCAAGGCAGCCGACGCGCTGGGCCGCCCGAAGGCGGCGGTGACCCGGCTGATCCAACAGCTGGAGGCGCACCTGCGCGTGAAGCTGCTGCACCGCACCACGCGCCGCGTGACGGTCACCCCGGAAGGCATGACCTACTACCAGCAGGCTTTGCGGCTGCTGGGCGAGGTGCGGGAACTCGAAGCCACGTTGTCCCAGTCACGGCGTGGTCCCCGGGGGCGCCTGCGCGTGGATTCGAGTGGGACGATCTCCCGGCTGCTGCTCATCCCCGCGCTGCCGTCGTTCTACGCGCGCTATCCCCAGATGCACATTGAGCTGGGCGTAAGCGATTGCGTCGTGGACCTCATCGCGGACAACGTCGATTGCGCTATTCGCGGAGGACCGGTGAAGGACGAGTCCCTGGTGGCACGCCACCTGGGCGACCTCTGCTATTGGCTGTGTGCATCCCCGCGCTACCTGGAGCGCCACGGCGCGCCCCTCCACCCGCAGGAGCTGGCGGGTCCAGCGCACGCGGTGGTCAGCTACTTCTCGTCGCTGAGCGGCAAGGAGCATCCCTTCGTCTTCCTTCGCGAGGGCGAGCGGCTGGAGGTCCGGGGTCGAAGCCTGCTCACGCTCAACGAAACCAATGCGTACCTGGCTGCGGGACTCGCCGGCCTGGGCGTCATGTTCGCTCCGCGTTTCGTGGTGGAGCCCTACCTCGCGTCCGGGGAGCTGGTGCGGGTGCTGGACGGCTGGCGGCCCGAACCCCGGCCCCTCTTCCTGGTCTACCCACCCGCGCGTCAGCTGGGCGCCGGGGCGCGGGTCTTCATCGAATGGTTGACGGAGCTGTTCGCGAGCCGGCCCAACCTGTGGCGCGATGACGGAGGTGCCTAGAGCGCGCTCATGCTCCACGATGAATCAGGTAAAGCTCGGGTCCCAAGGCCTGGTCATCTCGACTCAGCCCTCACGCGCTGACGGTCTGAAAGGCATTGCTGGCGTCTCAGCGAAGGCCCTGCAGCACCTGTCGCACCCGGTGCCGCAGGGCCAGCAGCTCCGAGCGCTGGGAGAGTCGCGCGAGGGTCGCGCCACTGGGTCGGGGGTCACGATTGAGTTCGGCCAGCTTCGCCAGCTCCGCGTCCATCCTGCGGAGGGACAGCTCACAGCAAGTGGCGCGGAAGACCTTCACCAGGGCGTCCGCGTCCGTGGGCAGGGTTCGCGTGGCGCCCGCGAGGGCTCGCGCCACCACGCCGGTGGCCGTGAGGCCTCCGGTGGTCGCGGTGCCCAGCGCCATTCGCAGCCCGGCCTCCTGAAGATGCTCCAGCGCCCCGAAGGCGTCCTGGTCCCGCACGCTGGGATGGCGCAGCACACAGGCCACCGCGCGGGCCTCCAGCGCATCCACTCCGCGCTCGGCTGGCGTGACGACCGCGGGGGGCGGGGAAGGTGCCTGGGCCGCCGTCGCTCCCGGTGTCCCGGTGAGCACGCCCTCCAGCTCCGCGGAGGGCAGGCCCACATGGGCGGACAGCGCGTGGAGGAAGGCCGTGCGCATGAGGCCCGGGGGGATCTTCGCCACGACGTCGCGCAGCCGTCCCAGCGCGAGCATCTTCGCTTCGAAGCTGGCGTCACGTCCCTCGGGCAGCACGGTGGTGAAGAGGTGGCGCGTGAGCGGACGGGCGTCCTCGAGCAGACGGGACACTCCTGCGCCGCCCTCCCGCAGCGCGAAGGTGTCCGGATCCTCCCCTTGGGGCAGCAGCGCCACGAAGGTGGCCACTCCGGCGGCGAGCAGCGGTCCGGCCAGGCGCTCCACCGCGGCGAGCCCCGCCGCGTCCCCGTCCAGCAGCAGCACCAGCTCGCGGGCCTCCGCTCTCGCGAGCATCTGGAGGTGGCCCGGCGTCAGGTGCGTGGAACAGAGCGCCACGGCGTGGCGCACCCCCACCTGATGCAGCAGGACGCAGTCGAAGTAGCCCTCGACCAGCACCGCGCGATGCAGCCGGCGGATCTCCGCCCGCGCGAGGTCCATCCCGAACAGCGTGTCCGCCTTGTGGTAGAGCGGGCTGTCCTTCGAGTTGAGGTACTTGGGCCCCTCGGCGCCACCGGCCATGAGGCGCCCCCCGAAGCCCAGGGGCCGGCCGTCCGGTGAGCGCAGCGGCAACATCACCCGGCCCCGGAAGAAGTCGTAGCAGCCCGCGCCCTTCTTGCGCGGCTGCACGAGTCCCGTCTCGAGTCCCGCCTCCCGCAGCCCTGCGCGCTCAAGCCGCTCCGCGAGCCGGTCCCAGGCTTCGGGAGCCCAGCCCAACCCGAACGCGCGCGCCGTCTCCTCCGTGACGCCCCGCGCTTGCAGATAGGCCCTCGTCGATGCGCCTTCACTGCTCCAGAGCAGGGTCTGGAAGTGTTCCTGGGCCAGCCTCGTCACGTCGCGCAAGCGCTGGCTGGAGTCCGCCGCCGAGGCCTCGGATTCGGACACCGGAAGTCCCACCTGCCGTGCCAGCTCCCGCACGGCCTCCCCGAAGGAGAGCCCGAGCATGCGCCGGAGGAAGTCCACCGCGTCTCCGCGCGCGCGGCACCCGTGGCAGAAGAAGAAGCCCTTCTCCGGGACGACGAAGAAGGACGGGGTGCGCTCCTCGTGGAAGGGGCACCGGCCGCGAAATTCCTTCCCACTTGGCGTCAGCGCCACGTGACGTGAGATGAGGCCGGGCAGGTCCACCCGGTGACGCAGTTCCTCAAGGGTCTGGGGAGAGATCCGCCGCGATGCCATGAGCCGTTCCGGAGGGCCACTCTACCCTGGACGGACGCAGGGCCTGTTGCCCACACTCCAGGGCCGTTACCCCGCTCGCACGGAGACCGCATGTACACGCTCTACTATTCGCCGGGTGCCGCCAGCATGCTGGTGCACTGGGTGCTGCTCGAGCTCGGCCAGCCGCACGCCCTGGAACACGTCGACACCGGCGCCGGACAGCAGAAGCGCCCCGAGTACCTGGCGCTCAACCCCAATGGCGTCGTGCCGACCCTGCTGATTGACGGAAAGCCGCATTTCGAGGCCGCGGCCCTGGTGATGTCCCTCGCGGACCGCCATCCGGAGGCGGGCCTGGCTCCCGCACAGGGAAGCGCGGCGCGCATGGCCTACTGCCAGTGGATGTTCCACCTGGCGAACATGGTGCAGCCGCTGTTCCGGCAGTGGTGGTATCCCCACGAGCCTGCGGGGGAGGCCCATGCCGAAGCCGTGCGCTCCACCGTCACGGTCCGCATCGAGCGCGCGTGGCAGGTGCTGGATGCGCACCTCGCCGCGAACGGTCCCTTCCTGCTGGGGAAGACGCTCAGCGTCGCGGACTGCTACCTCGTCATGCTGATGCGCTGGTCCCGCGCCATGCCGAAGCCCGCCACGGCGTGGCCGCACCTGGCCGCGGTCGCGACCCGATTGAAGGCGCGGCCTTCGTTCGCGACCCTGTACCAGCGCGAGGGGCTGACGGAGTGGGCATGAGGGGCTGAGCTGCTTAGGGCGCGCCCATGGGGGCTGAGTAGTGCACCGGCGGGGACTCGCCTGGGAAGGTGGGGATCCGGTCGAGGAACTGCTCGTCCACGAAGCACCAGGCCCAGTTCTCTCCAGGCTCGAACGATTTGATGACCGGGTGGGCGCTGGCGTGGAAGTGCTGGGTCGCGTGGCGTGACGGCGAGTCGTCGCAGCAGCCCACGTGCCCACAGGTCAGGCACATCCGGAGATGGACCCAGTCCCCTCCGTCCTTCAGACACTCCATGCATCCGTGGCCGCTGGGGTGGACGGGAGCCGTCCGGTGATGCTGGGTGTCTTCCAGGTGGGGACATGCCTTCTTCATGGCTCGCGCTCCGTGTTGGGGCCTCCGACCGATGGCCTCATGGTGTCGAACATGGGGATGTGTGGGGGCCTGTCGCAACGCGCGTGGTGGCGGAGGCCAGGCAGGCATGCAGCTGCGCCACCACGGCCGCACCCTCTCCGATCGCCGCTCCCACCCGCTTGACGGAGTCCGAGCGCGCGTCGCCGATGGCGAACACTCCTGGCAGGCTCGTCTCGAAACCCAACGGCGACCGCCCGGCGGCCACCCAGGCTTCCGCCTGGAGCGGCTCCTCGCCGAGCACCGCGCCCGTGCGCACGAATCCCTTCGCGTCCAGTGCCACACCGCAGCCCGTGAGCCACTCCGTGGCCGGATCCGCGCCGATGAAGAGGAAGAGGTGGCGCACGTCGTCCGCCTCCTCCCGCCCGCTGGGTCGGTGCCGCCAGCGCACGCGCCTCAAGCCGCGCTCGACCGAGCCCGCCAGCTCCACCACCTCCGTCTCCATCACCAGCTCGATGCGAGGGGACGCGGCCAGGCGCTCGACGAGGTAGCTGGACATGCTCGCCGCGAGCTCCCGGCCACGCACGAGCACTCGGACCCGACGCGCGTGGCCCGCGAGGAACACGGCCGCCTGGCCCGCGGAGTTGCCACCGCCGACGAGCATGACCTCCTCGTCGGCGCACATGCGTGCCTCGATGGGGCTGGCCCAGTAGAAGACCCCACGGCCTTCGAACTGGCCGAGGTTCGCGAGCGCGGGACGGCGGTAGCGGGCGCCACTCGCCACCACCACGGTCCGCGTGCGCACCTTGCGCCCGTCGGTCAGGGCGAGTGTGAGCGGCGCGCCAGGGGCGGCGCAGCGCAGGGAGGCGACCTCTGCCGGGATGGCCATCTCCACGCCGAACTTCTGCGCCTGCACGTAGGCGCGCGCGGTGAGTGCCTGGCCAGTGATGCCCGTGGGGAACCCCAGATAGTTCTCGATGCGCGCGCTCGCGCCCGCCTGCCCCCCGAAAGCCCGCTGATCCAGGACGAGCACTCGCAGCCCCTCGGAGGCCGCGTACACGGCGGTGGCGAGCCCCGCGGGCCCCGCGCCCACCACGGCGACGTCATAGTGCGTTTCGAAGGCCCCCTCCGGCAGCAGTCCGAGCGCTCGGGCAAGGGTGCTCTCGGAGGGATTCTTCAGGACCGAGCCATCCGGGCACACCACGAGCGGGAGTTCCTCCGCGTGTGGCGAGTAGCGCTCAAGCAGTGAAGCCGCCTCCGCGCCCTGCGCCGGATCCATCGCGAGATACGGGTGGCCATTGCGCGAGAGGAAGCCTTCCAGACGAACCCTGCCCGCGCCCTCGGGAGGGCCGACCAGGACGGGCCCACCGGAGCCTGTCTCGAGCAGGCCCACGCGGCGCAGGATGAGGGCGCGCATGATGCGCTCGCCGAGGTCTGCCTCCGCCACGAGCAGCGCACGCAGTCGGTGCGGGGGGATGACCAGCGCCTCCACTTCCCCTACCGCGTGAGCGTCGACAAGCGAGGGGCGTCCGGAGAGCTGGGCCACTTCACCGAGGAACTGGCCCGGGCCCTCCTCCACGATGGGAATCGAGTGCCCCAGGCCATCGCGCCGGGAGAGGGCCACCCGGCCCTGGGCGAGCACGAGCATCCCAGGGCTCGGTTGTCCGGCCGCGAAGAGGCACTCCCCATCACGAAAGTGCCGGACCTCACCGAAGCGCTGCATGCGCTCGATGTCCCGGGCGTCCAGGACAGGAAACATCTGGGGACGGCGCGACTCGAGGTTCGGAGGAAGGGGAGGGGGAGGCATGACCGTGCTCAATGCATGGGCATGGGACGCGCGGGCGACAGCGCACGGGCAGGGGGCTCCACCGGCCGCCCGCCTTCACAGCCTGCGCAGGCGAACACGTCGCAGGGACAGGAGGTCTCGGTGCACCCAATTCCCGTGACACGTGCCTGCGGACAGACTGCGCGCTTTCGACGCTCGTTCACCCTTCGAGGACGCAGGCCATGTGTGCATTCTGTGATCTGGGGATCTGCCACGACCCGGCGCATCGAAGTGGAGCGCTGATCGGTGAGTGGGTTCGCGACACGTGTCGTTTCTGCTCGCTCGGCATCTGCACGGAGCACGGTCCCCAGGGGCCGAACGTGGGTGAGACTCCCGTTCGGCTGTTCGATATCCGGAGGTCCCGCCCGTCCGCGAGCCTCACGCCCGCGCCCTTGTTGGAGGTCCCTCGAGGCCTCTTCGCCATGCCCCGTGCTTCGACCACCGGGCAGGTGCACCTGCATCCCAGTCAGGCCCAGGAGGCGCTGATCATCTCGGGGATCCTCGGCTCTCCGATGGGGACGACGCACGCCATCCCGAAGAACATCCATCGCTTCTGGACCGGCGGACCCATGAGTCCCGCGGTGGTCGAAGAGCTGATCGCCGATGGGCTCCGGGCGAAGCGGGCGGGCTGGACGTGTCACCTCTGGTATTCCGACGAGGTCGAGCGGGTGCTGGACTCGCACCTCGAAGGGGCGATCGCGAAGACGAAGGGCGTCTTCATCTTCTCCAAGCGCCCTCAAGCGCCCCAGGACAAGCGGCCCCTGCGCGCCACCCAACGGCGCAGGCTGGAGCAGGCGGGCTTTCGGGTCCTCGCCATCGAGCGGCTCGACAGCGGTGGCTGGTTGACGGAGCTGGCGAACCGGGCCGGCAACTCGGCGCTGGCTGGCATCTGGGATGACGTCAAATACTTCTCCGACCTGGCGCGACTGCTCTATCTCTATTTCGTCGGGGGCATCCACATGGATGTCGACATCTCGCTGGGCGACATGGACCTGACGCAGCAGTATTTCCACAACGACCCGGCGGGACAGGTCCCGCTCATGGGCAGCCTGCTGCGCGACCAGCGCGACGCGTTGATTCCGAAGCTCCGCTACCTCAAGCGGATCCGTCAGCAGAGCGTGCTCACGCAAGAGGAGTACGACGAGTACAGGGAGGCGCTGCGGGCGGCGGTGACCAAGGGCGTGAACGCCGCGGGCATGTTGAACGCGTTGATCGCCTCGCGCGGTGGCACCACCCACCTCAAGGACGCCATCGCCGAGTACCGACGGCGCACCGACGGCACCGGGGACTTCATCACGGGAATGGGGCTCGCCCCCATCCTGCTCCTCGGAAGCGCAAGGGCGGGCAACCTGGACCAGGCCCTGAAGTGGACCGTCCCGCCGTACCTCGTGCGCCTGGATCCGGACACCGAGGAAAGCAACCTCTGATGGTTCAGCGTGAACTCACCCTAGGGGCTGTCCCTGATCTCCGGCCCGAAATTCAACCTGGTGGATCAAACACCGGCGTTGGACCCGGCCTTGAGGGGCATATGAGGTTGCCAGCCAGCGTCAGACATGATCAACGCTGGCTGTGCGCCGACATGAACTGAGCGATGCCGAGTGGAGCCGCATCAAGCCCTTGCTGGGCTCGCGTAGCGGCCCACCCTCGAAGCGAGGGGACCGCGACTTCATCAACGCCGTCATCTGGCGCGTGAAGACAGGGGTGCAATGGCGGGACCTTCCGGAGCGATTCGGCCACTGGAAGACCGTCTACAACCGCTTCCACCGCTGGGCGCAAGCTGGGCGCTGGGAAGCCATCTTCAAGGCCCTGCGACTTCCGGTAGATGAGCTCGGCTCGCTGGCAGACGCCTCCGTCGTCCGGGCGCATCAGGACGCCTCGGGCGGAAAAGGGGGGTCCGAAGCAATGCTCTGGGGCGTTCTCGAGGAGGTTTTTCAACGAAGGTTCACGCCGTCACAACGACGGGCGGTAAGCCGCTCCACCTCGCGCTGACGGCCGGGCAGCAGCATGAGTCCACGATGGCCGAGGAACTGCTGGTGCACGCCGAAGGCGACGCCTTCATCGCGGACACCGGCTATGACGCCGAGCGCATTCGCGCCAACGCCCAGAAGGTGGGGATGAAACCCGTCATCCATCCCCATCCCAGCCGGAAACAGCCTCCACCTCTGGACCGAACCCTCTACCGGCTGCGCTACCGGGTGGAGTGCTTCTTCCACGACCTCAAATGCTTTCGCGCCGCTGCCACCCGTTACGACAAGACAGCGACCTGCTACCTCGCCGTCCTGCACGTCGCCTCCATGCTTCTCTGGCTGCGTTAATCAGGGACAGCCCCTAGACTCCGCGGATGGACTGGCCGCTTCTGATTGAATTCGTCCGCCAGCGGGCCCCGGAGTTCCTGGCGCAGCTGGAGGGTGTCCCGGATGCCTCCATCTGGGCCCTGACGGCCGACCGCGGCGCGGCGCTGCCCGCCTCCTATGTGGAGTTCTTGCGACGCATGGGCAGCCACAGCGGTGGCTGGCCTCCGTTCGGCGCCACGCTCGACCACCATTTCGCCGCCATCGTCGAGCGCCTCGACCAAGAAGATGAAAATGCCCCTCCGTCCGACCGCTTCTTTCCCGTGGCCATCGAAACGGATGAATCAATGGTGGCCTTGTATGACTGCTACTTCGATCTACAGCGCGTCGAAGGGGACGATGCTGCGCTCGTGATGCTGGAGGCGGGTGTTCCGTATCAATGGCAAACGCCAATCGAAATCCATGAAACCTTCAACGAGCGGGTCACCCAGAGTCTGTTCCACCGCTTCGAGTTGCGCCGCTGCGCCGAACGCGACGAGGTGAATCTGGGCGGCACCCTGCGGGCCGGTGAAGGACGCGCCGGGTTGCAGCAGGCACTGGTGCTGTTGCAGCGCGCCGGGTTCGAGCCAGCCCTTCCACCGCTGGGCCGGGTCGCCTGCTTGCGAGCGGGAGGCATCAGCGTCCTGGCTCGCGTGAACGAAGAATACGAGCTGCTGACGCTGCTGCTTGGCGGCGACAACCGACTGTCCGTGAAAGCGCTGGCGGATCAGCTGCTCGCGGGCCTGCCCGGTGCGCGGCGTCCATCGGGTCCGATCGAAGGCTGAGGCAGGCTCCTGCTTCCAGTGGGGAGCACCCGCCGGGCTCAACTGGACACCCCCGCCGCCGCCCCCTGCGCCAGGTAGGGTAGGGTTCGACGCGTCGTGCTACCCAGGGCCCCTCTCCCATGACCTTCGCTTCACTTGGCCTGTCGGACGCGCTCGTCCGCGCCGTGGCCGAACTTGGATACGACGAACCCACGCCGGTGCAGCGCGCGGCCATCCCCGTGGTGCTGCGCGGCGGCGACGTCCAGGCTTCGGCGAAGACGGGCTCGGGGAAGACCGCGGCGTTCCTGCTGCCCCTCCTGGAGGCCTTGCGCGCCCGTCCGGGCGGGACGGTCCGGCCGGTGCGGGCCTTCATCCTGGTCCCCACGCGGGAGCTCGCCGCCCAGATCGTCGACTCCCTCCAGCGGTATGGCCGTCACCTGAAGAAGCCGCTGAAGACCTGCCTCGCGGTCGGCGGCGTCTCCGCGAACCCGCAGATGCTGGCGCTCCGGGGCGGCGCGGATGTCGTCGTGGCCACACCGGGCCGCGCGCTGGACCTCGTGGAGCAGAACGCGCTCCGGCTGGGGGAGGTGGAGACGCTGGTGCTCGATGAGGCCGACCGGCTGTTTTCCCTGGGCTTCGCTGACGAGCTCAACCGCCTGCTCACGCTCCTGCCCGCGCGCCGCCAGAACCTGCTGTTCTCCGCCACGTTCCCGCCCGCCGTGCGTACGCTCGCGGAGCGACTGCTGCACGAGCCCACGCGCATCGACGTCGATGACGGCGAGTTGCCCTCCGCGGACCTCATCCTCCAGCGGGCCATCCAGGTGGATGCGCCCCGGCGCACGATGCTCCTGCGGCAGTTGCTGGAAGCCCACGCGTGGTCCCACGTCCTCACGTTCGTCGCCAGCCGCTACGCGGCGGACCATGTCGCGCTGAAGCTCAACCGCGCCGGCATCCCCGCGACGTCGCTGCACGGAGACCTCAGCCAGGGGGCCCGCACGCAGGCGCTCGCGGACTTCAAGGCGAAGCGCGTGCGCGTCCTCGTCGCCACCGACGTCGCCGCGCGCGGCCTGGACATCGCGGGCCTGCCCGCGGTCGTGAACTACGACCTGCCGCGTTCGACCGTGGACTACGTGCACCGCATCGGCCGCACGGGGCGTGCGGGCGACCAGGGCGTGGCGATCAGCTTCGTCAGCGCGGACACCGAAGCCCACTTCCGCCTCATCGAGAAGCGCAACAACCTGTCCGTCGCGCGAGAGCAGGTGGCGGGCTTTGAACCGACGCAGACGGCCGTGTCCGCCGCACCGCCGCTGGATCCGAACGGCGGCGTGAAGGGCCGGCGCAAGAGCAAGAAGGACAAGCTGCGCGAAGCCGCCGCCGCCGTCCATCCCCCGAAGCGCAAGCCGTAGCGCCCTTCATTTCGCGCTATCCGAGCGCCGCCTTGCCGTCCGGCTTTCGCTGGAACCGGTAGAGCACGAAGCCCACCGCGAGCGCGATGGCCCCGGCGACGAGGTTCTCTCGCTCCGCGCTCAGCGCGAAGACGACGCACAGTGCGGCGGCTGCGAGGGGAATCACGGGTCCCCCCGGGATACGGAACGCGTTCGGGGGCGCCTGGAGCTTGCGGCGCAGCACGGGCACCGCCAGGGCGGTGCCGAAGTACGTGGCGAGCCGGGCCACCACGGAGAGGGTGGCGAGCACCTCGAACGAGCCGGAGAACGCCAGGGGCAGGGCGATCGCCGTCTGGGTGAGGATGGCGACCGTCGGCGTACGGTAGCGCGGATGGAGCGTGGCGAGCGCGGCGGGGCCAAAGCCGTCCTGGGCCAGCGCGTACAGGTAGCGCGGCCCGGCGAGCACGGTGTTGCTGTTGGTCCCCAGGATGGACAGCACCCCGCCCACCGTCATGAGGAGCCCACCCCAACCGCCAAGGAACCGCTCAGCGGCGTTGGCGAGCGGCGTCTGCGCGTCCGCGACCCCGGGCAGCGTGCCCAGCGCCACCCACTGCACCGCCGTGTAGATGAGCGTGACAACGCCAATCTGCACGATGAGCGCGAAGGGCACGTCGCGGCGCGGGTTCTTGAACTCACCCGCCGGAGCCGCCGTGTTCTCGAAGCCGGCGTAGGCGAACAGCAGCAGCAGCACCGCGGACCCCAGGTTGCCTCCATCCCTGGGGGCCACCGACGTCGCCAGCGGCACGGACACGGAGAAGAGGCCCACGGCGATGAACACCAGCAGTGGCACCGTCTTGGTGACGGCGAGGAACACCGCGGTGCGAGCGCCGCTCTTCACGCCCACGACGTTGATGGCGGTGAGCGCGAGCAGGGGCACGGCGATGGCCAATCCCTGGCCCAAGCCCGAGTTCGCCGCGGGCCACAGGAAGCCCAGCGCACGGGAGAAGCCGACGGACAACGAGGCCACGGACGAGACGCGAGCCAGCCACGTCATCCAGCCGACCTGGAAGCCCACCCGTTCTCCAAAGGCTTCACGCGTGTAGAGATAGGCGCTGCCGGGCTTGTCGAAGTAGCTGGCCGCCTCCGCGAAGCAGAGCACGAGCAGCAGCACCGCCAGCCCCGCGAGCACGACGGCACCCGTGCTGGCCGAGCCCAGGTTCGCTGCGGCCGCCGCAGGCAGCAGATAGACACCGCTGCCGATGACGTCGTTGATGGAGAAGCCGACGATTTCCCAGCGCGATACCGCGCGCCGCATGCCTGGCTCAGGAGGAGGCGAATGGGTTCCGGTGGTCATGGACGGAGGGGGAGGGGGAAACCCACTGGAGCACAGATGCGTCGAATCCGCGAATTCGCGAGAAGCCGTGCTCCTGCCCTGGGCGTGGGTACGGCTCTTGAGCCATGTCGCTTCAGATGGGCATACTGGATGGGCGGCCTCTCGCTCCAGTCGATGCGCTTTGAGGGGCACTCCCGAGAAGGCTCCATGTCAACCCTGCCGCTGATCCGGCTCTATGACTCCGCGAGTGTGGGTCTCATTCTTCTTTGGCCGACCGGAATCCTCTATTCAAATCAAGCTGGAGGATCCTTCTGTCTGCAGCCACAGGCGGAGGGTGCATTCCTTCCGCTCGTGGACGAGTTGGTGGCGCAAGCGGAACTGCTGCGCCAGCACTTCACTGGACCCAAGTGGCGGGGCGCATGCGCCAATGGAATCGACGAAGAAACGGCCCAGGAGATTGATCGAATCCTTGGCCTTTCATTTGTCACGCGGGACTTGGGCGTTCGAGTCGATCGCGCACGGCTTGGGGAATCCCATGAGGCTTGGGTGTACGTAGAGGTTCCGGCGCAGCCTGAGAACGGGTCGGTCTGCCTTGAGCGCATCCCCGCTTCACAGGGCATACTGACCTGGCCGAATAGCGACTGACGCCCACGTTCACCAGGATGTCGACGCTGGTTCGAGCCTCGGTCCCCCGTGGCGTCAATCGCCTCGAGCGAGTGCCTCCGGCGAGCTCAAGACCCAGGAGACAGATGGCTGAAACTCAGCCAAGATAGGCGCATGCCTTTTGATGAGTTCCGTGCTTGGCTCCATACGAGATATACTTCGGAAGTGACGGGGCGGCCGCTGAGTCGCGCCGCTGCGGTAGATTATGTCTCTCGCCTGCGAAAGCTGTCCCATCTTACGGGCCGAGATGTCGAGAACGCATCCGGTGACGAACTCGACAGTTTTCTAGACTTGTTGAGCACAGATGCAGAGCTGCGCCAGCGTATTCCTCTCAAGGTCGTAGACGATGTGGCAGTTGCAGTTCGTCGCTACCGGGAATTTCTGGATGAGGCCGCCACGTCCACGGAAGACCAGGTTGAAAATGAGGTGGTGGATTCGGCGAGGCCTCATGATGGAAGTGAAGACGTGACGGACGAAGCCCTTGCGGAGTCGGTAACGGGCAGGACGAGGTCCGCGAAGCACACGCCGGAACAGTTCGCGGCCGCTTGTGAATGGGCGGCGCAAGTGGTTGACGGACATAAGACACGTGCGGAAGCGATCGCTGCGTTGGTTCAAGATCAGGCGATGAACGCCGGCAGTGCTGAAGTGCTGCTTAATAACTATCGGTGTTTGCGATTGGGACAGGGGTTCAGTTCCCCAATGAGTGCGGAGGCGGTGCAGTATTTCGTGGATAGCATCGTGGCTCGCTTCGGCGCGGAGTCCATTCCGGGACTGATGACCTCCCTCCAGGGGTACGTGGACTATGCGGTTGCTCAATGGGGCAACCCTTCAAAGGGCGTGGTACGCATCCTCGAAGCCCTGCGCGGACAGTTCACCGCGTCCGAAGCGTGGAGTCCTCTTGTTTCTGCCGCGACCGCTCAGCAGCCTTCGTCTCCGGAAGGAAGTTCGAACCTTCCTGCGTCCGAAATCCTGCGTGAAATCTGGGTTCGCGGTCCGCAGCATGCTGCGTTTCGGCGTGAACTTCTGCGCCGCTGGTCTGGTTCGTGCTCAGTGCACGGCGTTCCCTGCAATGGACAGCTTCGCGCGTCCCATATCGTGGCGTGGCGGCTGGACGAGTCCTTGCGAGGCGATGTGAACAACGGTTTGTTGCTCTCGAGCCCGCTGGATGCTCTTTTCGACCAGGGCCTGATCTCATTCGCAGACGACGGCAACCTTCTGGAGTCGGACCAGTTGCAGCGCGAGACAGCGCTCCATTTTGGTATCAGGCCCGGACTCCGCCTGCGTTGGGATCATCTCCCCGAGTCCGCGCAGCAGGCGATCCAGGCGAATCTTGCCCGGCACCGCGCGTTTCATGCTTCCGAGCAACAGCACGGATACGCACCGCCAGCCTCGGCGCCCTGAGTTGGGTGAAGCTTGGCTTCTTGAACCGGGGGGACTCCGCGGTCCATCTTTACCAGCCCTCCTCCCTTTACCGGGCCCCATGCGTCCCATCCTCTCTTTCCATTTCTCTCGAAATGGCTTCGATGGGTATGAGCATGGCTGTAGCTTCGCCTATTCATGGGTGCGTACGACTATCGCTGTCTGTTGAGCGGCGTCTCCCTGCGCGGCGCGTGTCGACCGTCGTCGCTCCATCCGGCTGCGCGGCGGGGACCGCTCCGCGACCCTGGAGGACGTCGCAGCCTTGGAGGAGATACTGACCGAGCCCGGTCCGGAGCCGCGGCTCGAAGTCGATCCGATCGACGTGCCGGCGCTGCACGCACCGGTCGCGGTCGGGCGCGGCACCTTTTTCCGACGTGTCGTTCATCGTCCCGACGCCTCCACCCTCCTGGCTCAACGACGAGGAGAAGTACGAGGCGCTCATCCCGTTCACGTTCGGAGCCGCCGGATAGAGAGCGCCGGCCGGACTCGGGCCACCCAGCAACGCAGGGAAGCCGCCGTCTGGGTCGTCATGGATGCAGTGGCTCCAGGCGGGCCACCCGGCCCTTCTCCAGGGCAATCCACACCGCTCCGTCCTGGCCCAGTGTCAGGCCGTGTGGCTCGGAGGCGGGTGTCGGAAGGTCATACAGCTGAATCGCCCCGGTTCCGCTAATGCTGCCAACGCGGTTGCCGCCCCATTCGGTGAACCAGAACGTACCGTCCCTGCCGGCCACGATGGCGTGGGGTTTCGCATCGCGATGAGGCAGGGGGAACTCCTCTACCGTTCCGTCCAGGGCCATGCGGCCAAGCTGTCCCGCGATGATTTCGACGAACCAGATGGCATCCGGCCCCGCGGTCGCGCCGACGGGAGCCGCGCCGGGGGTTGGGAGCGGGAAGAGGGTGACGGTTCCATCCAGGGTCATCCTGCCGAGGGCGTTCGTCTGGTTGAGGGTGAACCAGAGGGCACCGTCCGCGCCCGTGACGATGGCGGACGGATATCCACCGGTGGTGGGGAGGCGGTACTCGCGGATGTCTCCGTCAGGCGTGAGCCTTCCGATGCGGTCGTTGTGCATCAGAGTGAACCAGAGTGCGCCATCCGGGCCCACGGTGATTCCGTAAGGGCCGCCCTCGCCGGGAATCGGGAAGCAGCTCACGCTCCCCTCCAGGGTGATGCGTCCAACGCGGTGGCTCTTGAACTCGGTGAACCACAGCGCGCCGTCGGGACCGGGCGTGATTCGCGACAGTCCCTCCGCGCCTTCGACGGAAAAGCGCGTGACGTGCCCTGCCGTCGTCAGCCGGCCAATCTGGCCATGGTGGACGAGCGTGAACCAGAGCGCCCCGTCCGCCCCCGTCGTGATGTCGTAGGGACCACAGCCGTCGTCGCAGATGGGGTACTCGTGAAGGGTGAATGACCGGGCGGGTGTCATGGAGGGCTCCCATCGTAGTTCGGCAGGCCTGAGGAATCTCCATGTCAACTCTGCCGCGAATCCGGAGCTTTGATTCCGCTCGGCTGGGATCCACGATGGTGCAGGTGCCGCGCATTCGCGCGCGGTGTCCCATTTCGTCAGGAGGAACACCATGGCCGACGCGAAGGTTTCCATCACCTACTGTACCGCTTGAGGCTACCTGCCCCGGGCCGCCCGTGTGGCGGCCGCACTGAAGGACGAACTGGAATTGGATGCGGAGTTGAAGAAGGGCGGGGCGGGGGTTTTTGAAGTGGCGGTGGATGGGAAGGTCGTCATCAAGAAGACCGGCCTGGCGTTCCCCACCGAGCAAGAGGTGGTGGACGCGGTGTTCCGCGCCCTGAAGCCTTGACGTGAAGCGCAGTTGTGAAATCACTGATCGCCGGAGTTGCTGGAGTATGATAAGGATTGTGGCGGGGTTGTGACTGCTTGTGCAGCCTCCTGCCGCGTCTGGATACGCGGTCGATCGACGGCCCAACTTGCGAGGACTCATGAATACGAGAATGAACCTGTCGATTGTCACACTGGCTGTTCTGGTGCTGTCCACGAGCACGAGCTTTGCTGCCACACCTGCCGTGGGGGATGTGTGTTCGGGGGCAGGCTCGCCGCCGTCCGGCTTCCCGACCTGCGTGTGGTCGATTCCGGTGACGGGTGGCGAGGTTTTGTTCGACACGGTGGGCACCGCCAGCGCGTCGGAAATCCGCCAGGCGTGGGCCGAAGGGCGTGCGCCGAAGCTCGCGCCCCATGTCTTGACCGGCGGGGAAGGCGCGCTCGCGGTCGAGGCGTTGCTGTACGCGACGGGTGAGCTCTCCTCCGTGCTCGGCAGCGAGATGCCGACCTACGAGATGCCGACCGGTGAAGCCCAGGCGACGGTGATGACTGGCACGCTCGTCGGCCCGTGGGGCCAGTCAGGCCAGACGGTCATGTTCAAGGTCCATTTCTACGACTGGGGCAACGGTCGCTGGACGATCATCTTCGAGTTCGGCGAGAACAACGGCTTCTTCTACGACACCACGATTGGCTGGGGCTACCTGTACTGAGTTGACCCGCTCTCTCAAAACCGGGCCCTTGCCAGTGCACAGGCAAAGGCCCGGTTGTACCCTCTCGCGTGAGCCAGTCGCGAGCAATGGCTGCTCACCGGGCCCGAAGAGCTCAAAGCGCGAGGGAGTTCATCCATTCAGCCAGTATAGGCCAGCTCCGGGAACGTCCGCCTACGCCGCTACCCTGCCGTGCTGATGCTGGGAAGTCGCTTGTCCGCCGACCCGTTACGACGGGGGAGTCCCTCCTGGGGGTGTTCAGCCATCCAGCCAGAATGACTCGTTGCCGCTGCTCAGCGCCTTCTCCAAGAACTCCCCGAAGCTGGATGCGATGCGCTTCGTCGCCGGGTAGGTCTCGTGCCATGCATCGAAGAGCGGAAGACTGGCGCCAGCACGCTGCGCGACGTCCACAATGACGTAGTCCCCGTCCTGCATGTCCACCACGCAGTAATGCGATGCGGGGCCAGCGCCGTCCTCGTCGCGCCCCAGGATGGCAACACGCGCGCGAACGATGCGCTCCAGCGGGAGCAGGTGGTAGTTGACGTCAGGGAGCGGGGCAAAGAGCGTGGCACCGTTGCAGTGCAGGTAGAAGGCCCGCAGGTCCTCGTCCAACACCCAGCCGACATGCGTCTCGAACGCAGCGATCTGGGCTGGCGAGGCGGGGGGGCGTGGGTAATGGAGACGCGAGATCTCGGCGAGCAGGGTCGTCATTGACCTGGGCGCTCCTCAGTCCGCGTAGGGCCGCTCAGGGCCCGGCGTGAGCCACTTGCCGCCGGGCGCGTAGCATGTCCGGAGTTGGCCGCCGTCCGGCGTCGTGACGATGGGGCTGACCCACTTCGCGCGCGCAGGACTTCCTCCGCCGCCGACGGTGGCCGAACCGCACCCAACGAGAGCGAGAAGGACAGCAGCGCTCACGGCGCTGCCGAAGGCGACAACGACTGTCATGGCAATCGATGACAGCACAGCCACGGCTGCCACGCCAAGCGTTCGCATCAACTCTTGACTGGCGTGTCGCCCTCTCCGCGCCAGCTCAACCGTACGCGAGTGCCCCGGGGCTCCAGCGCGTGGATGGACAGCGTCCACCCGAAGCGCTGGGCCAGTCGTTCCACCAGAGACAGGCCGATGCCGTGGCTCTCACTCCCGGGTTCGGCGCGGCCAAAGCCAACCCCCGTGTCGGTCAGGGTCCACGCCTGGGGCTCGATGGTGATCACGATTCGCCCTTCGTTCGTGTAGGCGAGCGCGTTCTTGAGAAGGTTTCCCATCATCACCCTGGCGACGGATGCAGGGACGGGCGCGTGGACTTCACCTGCGGACTCAATGGTGAGCTCGATGCTGCCACTGCGTCGCAGGTGCCCGTACAACGCAAGCAGTTCTCGCGAGACGCGGTGCAGGTCGCAGCGCTCCTCGGAGTAGCGCTCGCGGGCCAGCCAGAGGATGCCCTCCGTCAGCAGGCCCATCTGGATCACGGCCCGGCGCAGCCGGTCGAACGTCTCCGTGTCTCGTGGCGGGTCGAGCTCCAGGATCTCCACCGCGCCCTGGGCCACGGCCAGGGGCGTGCGCAGCTCGTGACTGGCGTCGCGGTTGAACCGCCGCTCACGCTCCAACTGCTCCTGGATGCGCGCGTCGCGTGCGAGCAGCGCGTCCCGCAGCGCCCGGACTTCGGCCACTCCGCCGTCATCCTCGGGCGCCAGTGCTCCTTCAGTTCGGATCCACTCCACCATCCGCTCCAGCGGACGACCGAGCCTGCGAGCCACGAGGCGGGCGAGGAGCGCGGCGGCCAGCAACGCCAGCAGCGCACTGGTGACAAGCAGTCCAGCGGTCCGCTTCAGGTGGTCCGTCGTGCTCGTCAGGCGCGTCACGTCGAACGCGAAGTACTGGCGGCCCCCTCCAGCGCCGGGTCGCACCGCGACGTGGAAGTGTCCGTGACTCCCGGCGGCCACCTCGTACTCTCTCGGAGGTGCGTCCGGACGCAGGCGCTCCGCGAGCCAGGGCGGCAGCGCGGCGTGGCCGTCATACCGCGTGATTCCGGGGACGTGACCTGGCTCGGTCCGGTCCGCCTCCGCGGCGACAATGCGGCTGAAGATGACGTCCTCGAGGTCGTAGCTGAAGAGCGTGAAGAACCCACCCATCAGCACCAGCGCGAACGCGGCGGACAGCCCCATGGCGCGCTGGAGTACGGCGCGCACCGACCTGCTCGACCTAGCGCGCATCCAGGCGGTACCCCTCATTTCGCAGGGTGGTGATGGCATCGTCGAGCCCCAGCCCGGCGAGCGCCTTGCGCAGGGCATAGACGTGCGTGCGCAGCGCGCTGGACTCGGGGGCCTCGTCCCCCCAGAGCCGCTCGGCCAGCGTGGCCGCGGGGATGGCTTCGGGCGCGGCCTCCATGAGCCACCTCAGCAAGAGCGCCTCGGTGCGGTTGAGCCGGACGGTGCGCCCACCCCATTGCGTGTGCCCGCTCTCCGGCTCCAGCGTGAGCCCGCCCCACGTGAGCTTCCGCCCGCTCGGAGGCACGGGCCGGCGCGCCAGGGCCTCCAGTCGCCAGCGCAACTCACGCAGCGAGAACGGTTTGACCAGGTAGTCGTCCGCGCCCGCCTGGAAGCCCGCTTCCTTGTCCTCGAGCGTGTCCCTGGCGGTCAGCATCAGGATGGGGACGAGCCGGGGCGCGAGCTGCCGGTAGCGCTCGCACACATCGAGGCCGCTCATGCCGGGCAGCATCACGTCCAGCACGATGACGTCGTACGGATGGCCCAGCGCGAGCGCGAGCCCCTCGGGCCCGGTGCTCGCGAAGTCCAACTGGAAGTCCGGCTCCAGGAACCGCGCGATGTTGGCCTGGAGGTCGCGGTTGTCCTCGATGACGAGCACGCGCATGGAAGTGCCCCGGATGTTACCCGCGTCTACGTCAAATGAATGTCAGCGCGTGGGTGACGCCTGTCTGACCGCCGCTCCCGCACCCTTCACGGCCTCTCTCCAACGAGGAGTCCCGTGATGATGCGTTCGCTGTTCCTGTCTCTGATGTTCCTGGTCACCTCCGTGGCCCACGCCGCGAGCCCCCCGGTCCCCCTGGAGGTCCGCGCGGAGGATGGGGAGCGGATTCCCGCGTGGGTCCTGGAGCCGGAAGGGAAGGGGACGAATCCGCCCGTGGCCGTCCTGCTTCACGGCCTCACCCGGAGCAAGGACGACTGGCTGTCGGATGCGGAGCCGACCTTCGGGGGGGCCCTGACGGAGCAGCTGCGGAGCGCCGGTTATCGCGTCTACCTCATGGATGCGAGACGGCACGGCGCGCGAGCGACTCCCGACGCGCGGCCCGGAGCCCTCGCGAAGCGAGCGCATGCAGGGGAGCCCGGTCCCTATCAAGCGATGATCGTCGACACCGTGCGCGATGCGCAGGCGCTCCTCACGAAGGTGCTCGCCAACGGCAAGAAGCCGCCGAGGGTGCTCGTCGCCGGCTACAGCATGGGCGCCCAGGTGGGCCTCCTGCTGGCCTCGCGCGAGCCTCGAATCACCCATCTGGTGACGATGGTGCCGCCCCATGTCGACCCCGCGCTGGGCGACGCCGCACCGGTGAACCGGATGGGCCAGGTTCATCAGGACTGGCTGCTGTTGACCGCGAACCGCGATGTCTTCTCCACCGAGGAGGACACCCAGAAGCTGTTCAAGGCCGCGCCCTCCAAGCGCAAGACGCGCCGGGCCTTCGACAGCGGGCACGCGCTGCCGCGCGAGTATCTGGACGAGGTCCGTCGCTGGTTGGGCGAGACCCGGCAGGCCAGGTGAATCGCTCTTTAAGGTTCGTGAGTCTGGACTTTAAAGGTTGAATTCGCCCAGACTCCCGGAGAGACGCCGCCGCCTCTCTTCCGCCTCCCGAGGAGTCATGTCCGACACGACGACCGACGACCTGGCACGCACCGAAGCCTCCCCGCGCCGCAGGCGGCTTCCGCCGACGCTTGAGAGGCCCGTGCACCTCTTCACCATCGACGGCATTCGTTACGAGGCGGTCCGCGAGCTGGTGCTGATGCCGACGGGTGAGCTGCTGATGCTGGCGCAGCGCTTCCCGGAACGCGACAGCACGCTGCCCGGCTTCTGCTTCGTGCGAAGGCTGGCGAACCCCTCCACCTATCTTCAGCGCAAGCGCCTGGGAGAGGAGATCCAGCTGGCCTTCCGCCTTCGCCACCCGGCCATTGCCCAGGTCTTCCACCGCAAGGTGCACCAGGGGGCGCTGCACGTCGTCATGGAGTCGGTGGCGGGTCCTTCGCTGGAGACGCTGGTGAGTGCGGGCGTGGCGCGCGGCCGGCCCGTCTCCGAGGCGTTCGCCCTCTATGTCGGTGCGGAGATCGCGGAGGCCCTTCATCACGCGCACACACTGACGGACGCGACCGGCCAGTCGCTGGGCGTCATCCACCGTGACGTCAACCCCCGGCACGTCTACGTGGGGACGCAAGGCGAGGTGAAGCTGGCGAATTTCGGCGCGGCGTACTCGATGGTGGTGGGGCGCGCGGAGTCGCCCGCGAACCTCGTTCGGGGCGATGTGGCCTACGCCTCGCCGGAGTATCTGGCGCGAGCGCCGCTTTCGCCGCGCTCTGACGTGTTCAGCCTGGGCGTGTTGCTGGTGGAGCTCTTCACCGGCAAGCACCTCTTCGACGTGGAGGACGTGCCGCTCCCACCCGCGAACTTGAGCTACCTCTTCACGGAAATCATCTCCTCGCTGCCGCTGACACAGATGCAGGTGTTGCTGGCGAGCTTCGGCCCGGAGGACGTCGAGGAAGCCGTGGCTTCACTCTCCGCGGACGTGAAGGCGATGCTGCATGTCGCGCTGCGCGCCAACCCCGAGGAGCGGTTCGCCACGGCGGCGGACATGCGCGACGCCATGCGAGTCGCCCTGGCGAAGCGGCACCCGGGCTACGGCCGGCAGGAAGCCGCGGCGGAGTGGGCCCAGGTGCTGGTGGAGGGCAGCGTCCTTCGCGACGAAGTGGAGTTCGGCGAAGGAGACCTCTTCGGCAATGGGCTGGACGCCTACGGGTTGGAGGACCTGGAAGAGGAGTAGGGCGTCAGCGCGCCAGAGCCGAGGCGACATGGAGGAGGGCCGCGAGGTCCTCCGCGTCCAGCTTGCGCGCGAGGTGGAGAAGACGCCGCAGCTCCGGAGCGTCCTCTTCCTGGGGCTTGGGCTTCGTGCCCTTGCGCACGTCGCCCGTCGCGGTGAGCCCCATCAGCTTCTCGGGGGACACCCGCAGCTCCCGGCAGATGCGGTAGAGGGAGGGGACGCTGGGAAGCATCTTCCCTCGCTCCAGGCGGTTGTAGACGGGGTGCACCAGTCCAACGCGCTCCGCGACTTCGGCCTGCGTCAGGCCCAGGTGCTGACGGGCGGCGCGGGCCTCCGCTCCAATGGTGATGCCGAGTTCTTCGTTCATGGCGGGCGCAGCGTAGCCGAGGACACGGAGGGGATGAATGCTGGAGGTCGAAAAGGTCTCGATGGACTCCACGGGTTTTCTGCCGGACGCGCGCGAAGGGGAGGGGTTCCCGGGTTTCTCATGTCCTTGGTAGGGTGCGCGCCCCTGCTGGGAGGACGCCGCATGCAAGACGCCTGGGAGCCCGAAGGAAGGCCGTCATGATGCGGGGGCCGCCTCCGGCCGTGCTGTCTCCTGGGGTCCAGGTGCTGGGCTACACGGTGGAGCGCCAGTTGGGGCAGGGCGGCTTCGGCACGGTGTACCTGGCGCGCTGCGAGGGCCAGCGCTGTGCCCTGAAGCTGTTGCACCTGCCGCGCGTGGGGGCGCGGGCGGAGCGCGAAGTCTCCATCCTCACCCGGCTGCGGCACCCCAACGTGGTGGGGATCCTGGGCCATGGCTACTTGCCGGTGGTCCAGCCGCAATTCGCCGTCATCGCCATGGAGTACGTGGACGGACCCCGGCTGGACGAATGGGCGGACGCGCACAACCCCACGGCGCGGCAGGCGGCGCACGTGCTGCTGGGGGTAGCGCGGGGGCTCGCCGCGACCCATGCGGACGCGGTGGTGCACCGGGACGTGAAGGAGGCCAACATCATGGTGCGCGCCTCGGATGGCGTGGCCAAGCTGGTGGACTTCGGCATTGGCGACTACGCGGGCGCGCGTGACTTGACGGCGGACATCCTCCCGCCCGGGACGGTGGACTACCGCGCTCCGGAGGCGTGGCGCTTCCTGCGAGCCCACCGCGAGGCGCCGGACGCCCGGTATACGGCGGGCCCGGCGGACGACTTGTGGGCGCTGGGCCTCGTCTCCTACCGGCTGCTGACGGCGCGCTTCCCCTTCGATGGCCCGGACGCCGCCGGTGTGACGGAGGCGATTCTCTCCAGCGAGCCCACGCCGCCGCACGAGGAGAACGCGCGGGTGCCTCAGTCGCTGGGTGACGTGTGCATGCGGCTGCTGGGGAAGACACCCGAGGCCCGCACGCCGAGCGCCCAGGTCTTTTGCGAATCCCTGGAGCAGGCGCTGCGTGGCGCGGACGCGACGTGGGACGTACCCCTCTGCGACGCCTATGCCGAGGACTCCGCGACGACGGAGGGGCAGGACCTCGACAGCCTCAATCAGTGGGTGAACGAGCCCCGGCACCGTCCCCGACGGGGCAAGCGCCTTCCCCCGGGAGATGCGCCAGCGATGGGCGCGGCTGCCATGGCGAAGGAGGTGCCGCCTCCCGCGTCGACCGTGCGTGCGGCGCCCGGGAAGCGCGGGGCCTTCCGCGCCTGGATGGCGCTTGCCGGGGCGCTCGTCGTGGCGGGGGCGGTGTGGGGACCCGGGATGTCGCGGGTCGCGGAGCCCGGCCCCCTCCGTCAGGAAGTAGCGACCTCTGGCAAGTCACCTCAAGCTGACCGCGCCGCGGCTTTCACCGGACCGAAGACCACCGCCGCGGCCGTCGCTCTCCCCGCGACGCTCCAGGAGGTTTCAGCCACCGTGACGACGCCGAAAGACACGCTGCCCCTTCAACTCTCCTCGAAGCCCACGAAGAAGGGCATGCGCGTCATGGCTCGTGCGGTCGGCACGGCGGCGGCTTGCGCGGCGCTCGGGTGTCCTGGAACCCAGGTGCGTCCGAGTCCTCCTCCCGAGCCTTGCCCTGAGGGAGCCGTGGAGGCCATGGAGAAACGACACATCCGTATCGGTCAATTGCTCGATGCGGCTTTTGATCTCGATGAGCGGTTCGTCTCCGTCCAAGAGGGCCCACGTCAGTTGACCCTGTTTGGCCGGCACGGGGACATCCCGGGCAGTACGTTGCTTTCGGGCCGTCTCTTCGTGCGCGACCGCGTTTATGGCCGACTCACATGGGCAACGACACCGAAGGGGGAGCGCTTTCCCGTGTGCTTCGAGGTCTATGCGACGAGCGGTGGGCGAGGCATGAAGCGAGAGCCTGGAGACGAATCATCAACCAGTGCTCGTATCTTCGGGCTCGCGACCCTGAAGGCGGTGAGCGAGTTCAAGTAGCCAGATGCTTCTGGGAGAAATCGCCGAGTGACCTCGTCCTCCATTGCCATTCTTCTGGGACTTCTGCTTGCAGGCGGAGCCGCGACCGCGCAATCCGAAGCCTTGGATTTCGGGCCCGTATCGCGCCGGATCGAGCTTTCCCCAGAGGAGGTCCAGGCCGCATCTGAGATTGTCATCAGCGCAGGGCTTTCAACGACGCTCCTCTTCGATGCCGGCTTGAGGCGCGAGGATGTCGAGTTGGAGGGGCGGGACCGCTTTGAACTGGTAGACCTGGGGCAGACCACGCTTCGTCTGGTGCCGTCCTCTCGCGTGACTGCCGCCGACACGTTTCGGCTGGTCGTGCACTTCAGGGACGGGGCTGCGCCAGTCAGCGCGTCCTTTCTTCTGCGAGTTCACCCCGTGAAGGCCCAGCCCCTCATCGAGATCTATCGGGGGAGGCGGACGGTCGCGACCTATCAGCAAGAGGTGCGGGAACTTCGGGCCGAGCTCACGCGCTTCAAGGAGGAGAACGCACGGGTGGTGGCGGAGCATGAAGCACCTGCCGGACTGGCGGGGCTCATCTCCACCACAGCCATGGATGAACACGGCGTGCTTGGAAGTAACGTGAGCGCCGCCGTCTCCCTGGATGCCGAGAAGTGGTTCACCTCATCCTTTGTCAGAACCTACCGCTCCACTGCGAGGGTCGCGGTGGAGACCCACCTGGCAGTAAAAGCCGGTGGTGCACCCTGGCGCGCGAAAGGGGCGATGCTTCGAAACAAGGCCGGAGCAGAGTTGAAGGTGCTTCGCATCTGGCAGGAGCAGCTCTTGCCAGACGAAGAGTTCAAGCGCCTTGTGGTCGAGGCAGTGGCCCCGGCGGCCTCCGTGCAAGGCCCTTTCTCACTCAAGCTGTGGGAGGCGGACGGACCACGGACCCTCACACTGCGGAACATCACGTTCCCTGAATGGCCCTGACGCCAGCGTCCACACGCGAAACACTGGGTCTATGTAGGTGAATGTCTGGCCTGGGCTCTCATGCCGCGGGCGCCGCAACCGGGGCGCGATGCAGGCGATAATCGCGGAAAACGAGGCGGAGCTTGCCTCGCCAACCAGCCGCCCCGAACAGGGGACGAGGGGGAACCCCCATGACGACGACCATCCAGCGCAACGCGCCCCGGCCCATCGAGACGAAGCCGGCGGAGCCCGTTGCGCCGCGGACCGCGACGCAGCCGCCCGCCCGGAATGAAGCGGTGCGTTCCGGAACGGGGACGGACGGGTTCCAGCCGACGGCGGGGACCGCGGGCACGCAGACGGCGAACCGCCTGGGCGCGACGCCCGCGGGGGCGGAGGAGGTGCGGACGACGAGCGCGACCCCAGTGGCGCCCGCGGCGCTGTCGCCCACGGAGCTGCGTTCGGCGCAGCAGGCCATCGCGAACTCCAGCGACGGCCGGGACGCCACCGCCGTGTCCGAGTGGCTGCGGAACAACCCGGACCCGGCCAAGCAGGCGGCGTTCATGGACATGATGTTCCAGTACGGCCCCGTGGCGGGCGGCATCCTGGACAGCGTGCAGCGGCTGCCGGAGGCGGACCGCACGCGGCTGTCCCAGGCGCTGGACAACGCCTACCGCTCCGGCGCGGTGTCTCCCCAGGAGCTGTCGGCGGCGGTGGCCACGTCCGGCCGCGGTGCGCTGCCCGGGGCGACGCACGAGGGACTGGCGGGCATCATCGCCGGCACGGGCAACCCGGACCTCATCGAGACGTATGCGAAGGCGGAGATGGACATCGTCCGCGCGAGCGGCGGGGATGATCAGCAGCGCAGCGCGGCGGTGGCCACGGCGCTGGGGGGCATGCCGCCGGACCGGCTCCAGTCGTTCCTGGCGACGAACCGGGAAGGCATGGCGGATGTCATCAAGAACATCAACGCCTCCGGCCCGGACGCGAGCTCCTCCCCCGCGCTGGGGCGCCTGCTGGACGCCGCCGGCCGCATCAACCCGCCCACGGCGGAGTCGGTGCAGGTGTTCACGGACTCCATCGACAAGCTGGGGGAGAACCGCGAGTCGCGCGCCGCCGCCGCCCGCTTCTTCACCCAGCATGGTGACGCGGTGCTGTCGTCGCTGCAGGACAGCTCGGGCTCCCTGGGGCTGGATGGCCAGAAGAAGATGTCCGAGTTCTTCGCCCGGGCGCTCTTCTCGCCGCCGCAGGACTTCGAGGGCAGCGACGCGTTCCGCACGAACGTCATGCAGCGCCTGGAGACGATGAACGCCGGGCTCGCGCAGCACGCCAACGAGAACCCGCCGTCGCAGGACGCGAAGCGCAGCGCGCGCCTCATGGGCAGCCTGGTGGGCTCGCTGGAGGGTGGCTTCCAGGTGTCCCTGGACGAACTGGGCAAGCGCAACGAGGCCGTGAAGGGCATGGTGGATCTGCTCTTCTCCGCCAAGGGGCTCCTGCCCAACCTGCCCATCCCCGGCGCGGGCAAGCTCAAGGACCTGACCATTGATCAGCTCCAGCGCTGGGTGACGTCCAGCCTCCAGGAGCGGGCCCAGCAGCCCTCGCAGGCCATCCCGTTCCACCGCACCTTCGGTGAACAGATCGCCAACCCGGACCTGCGCACCGACTATGATGCCGCCCGCGGCGACGCCTTCCTCAACCGCCAGCGCGGTCTGAGCCGGTAGCAGCGCGGTTGCTCCGGGGGGCGTGAAGGGGAGGGGCCGAGCGCCTCCTCCCCGTCAACGGAGGGCAAGGAGTCCGGCACGCATGCGCATCGCGATGAGTGGCACGCACCGCGTGGGCAAATCGACGCTCATTGAAGACCTGGGGGAAGAACTCCCGGAGTATCGGGTCGTCGACGAGCCGTACCACCTGCTCGAAGAAGAGGGTTACGAGTTCGCGTCTCCACCGTGCCTGGAGGACTTCCTCGAACAGCTCCGTCGCTCCCTGGATCTGCTCGAAGAAGAGGACACGCGAAACGTCCTGTTTGATCGCTGCCCCCTCGACTTTCTCGGGTACCTCCTGACGCACGAGGACTCCGATGCGTTCGACGTCGAGGAGTGGCTGACGCGGATCCGTTCCACCCTCAAGACCCTGGACTTCGTCGTCTTCGTCCCCATCGAGGAGCGCGATCGCATCCGCCTCCCCGCGCATGAAGATTCGAATCTGCGCAGGGAGGTGGACGAGAAGCTCGCCTGGCTATTGCTCGACGACCCTTATGACCTGGGAGTGGAGGTCCTCTCCGTCCACGGGGCTGGTGCCTCGCGGGTCTCCCAGGTCATCGAGCGCCTCAAGCGAGGCTGACGCCGTCTGGACTACCGGGCGGCGACCTGGTCCGCGGTGAGGCAGGGCTCCACCCGCTCCGGGACCACCAGGAAGGGCTCGCGGTCCAGCGTGCGGGACGTGCCCAGCGCGCTGTCGCCAATGGTGCCGCCACCGTCGAACATCAGCACCGACCAGTCGTTCTGCGACGCGGGGAACACCGTGGCGGTGCTGCCGTCGCGGTTGAGGTCCCGGGCGTAGGTGGCCGTCTGGATGGTGCCGTTGGCGTTCATGTCCAGGTTGGCGCTCGCGGTGCCAGCAACCTGGACGTTGACCATGCGCAACCCGCCAATCTTCGCCAGGTCCGTCTCCGTGGTGGGGGCCACGGGCGTGAACGCGGCGACCTCGTTGATGGTCGCCTCGCTGAAGGACGCCACTCGCACGCGCGAATAGTCGAACACGTTCGCCGCGCCGCTGATGGTGAAGCCATACACCTGATACTCGTAGTTCATGATGCTCAGGTAGTTGGGCTTGTAGTTGGCGTTGTCCGTGCCGCCGTGGCGCAGGCCGATGTTGTGCCCCAGCTCATGCATGATGGTGCCGGCCTGCTGCAGCTCCGTGCCGCCCGGCGTGGACCAGCCGCCCAGCGTCACCACGAAGTCGTGGGCCGGGATGCCTCGCGAGATGCCGCTGGAGGTGCCGCCGCTGTAGGTGTTGGCGAACAGCATGTAGTGGAAGAACGGCGCGCGAGCGGCGGCGAAGTACTTCGCCTTGATCTTGTCGAAGTCCGTCCACACCGGGTTCAGGTCCGTGTCCGCGTCCGCGGCCGCGATCTGCTGGTCCAATGCCAGATGCAGCGTGATGCCCGTACTGCCGTCCGGGTTGGACACGGGCGCGTTGGCGAACGCGGTGATGACCCGATTGAGCGCGCCCTGCGTGGGCTTGCGGTTGGCGTAGTAGTCCGCCTCGATGAAGATGTCCTTGCGGCGTGCGTTGGCGCCCAGCGTCGGCAGGTCCACTCCCCCGGAACCGAACAGCTCCGCGTAATCACTCAGACGGTCGCCGTCCGTATCGGTGCTCTGAGGGTTGGTGCCGTACTGCGCCTCCACCTTGTCGCAGACGCCGTCGCCGTCCGTGTCCACGTCGGAAGCCAGACACCCGGGCGCGGCCTGTGCGACCACGCCCTGGGACATCGCTGCCTCCGCTGGCAGCCCGTCCACCGACCCCTCCAAGCCTTCACCTCCACCACACCCGTTCACTCCCAGCAGGACCACGGATGCCGTCAGCCAGCGCTTCTGGAGCATGGACATAGCCTTCCCTTGGGGGCATGGACCGGCGTCAAGCCAGCCCGAACCGCCTTGGGATATTTACTAGATATTCTGCTTTTACGTCTATGTCCTGATGTCCTGTGCTGGGGTCTGGAGCTTTCTCTTCGGAGCGGACTCGCGGAGCGCCGTCACGCTCCCGTCACGCCACCGGGACTATCCAGGGGGCCTGCCAGGCCGGAGGCATGAATCATCGCTCCTCTCCACTCCCGGAACGTCCATGCCCCTGAGACGACGACTTCCTGTCGCGCATCGCGCGCGCATTCCCTTTCTTCCTTCCCCCGGAGCCTCACGTGGACGCAGATGGCGAGCTTCTCTCCTGGTGGGCGCGCTCGCGTCCCTTCCGCTGCTCCACTGTGCTCCCGCCCCCGCGAGCCCGCACCCGGTCGCGGCCCAGGCGGCCTCGCTGGGCCTTCCGTCCGATACGGTCCTGGCGACGGAGACGGTGAACGGGTTGGCCGTTGGGACACTCCCTGGAGAGGGGCTGGTCCGTCATAGCGGCACGGCGGCCTACTCCATCCCGTTGTGGGTGCCGGACGGCCGCGCGGGCATTCAGCCCGGCCTGGCGCTCCAGTACGACAGCGGCGTGGGCAACGGGGAACTGGGCGTGGGCTGGTCGCTGTCGGGCCTGTCGCGCATCACCCGCTGCCGCCGGACCACCCTCCACGAGGGCGCGGACCGGGAGATCCGGTTCGACAACGGCGACGCAGGCGACCGCTTCTGCCTGGATGGTCAGCGGCTGGTGCTGACGGGCGGGCCCACGGGGACCGCCAGCCCCTACGGCGGCCATCAGTCCGAGTACCGCACCGAGCAGGATGCCCACATCAAGGTCGTGTCCTTCAGCCCCGACGCGCGCGGCCCCACGTCCTTCAAGGTCTTCCTGAAGGACGGCCGCATCCTGACGATGGGCGGGGGCGTCAACGCCTCGCTGGAAGGCCCGCGCGCGAGTGTGACGCTGAGCTACCAGAGTCCCTCCGTGCCGCGCTTCTACACGACGGACTACAGCCAGCAGGTCCGCTGGGCGTGGGGCGTCTCGCGAGTGGAGGACCGCTCCGGGAACTACCTCCGGGTGGACTACCGCCTCCAATCCCATCCGAGCGATCCCTCCGCCATCGAACAGCTCCCGGACCGCATCGACTACACGGCCTCCACGGCGGATCCGCAGGGCACGACGACGCGGTCGGTCCGGTTCCAGTACGAGGCGCGGCCCGACCCGAGCGACGCCTTCGTCGGCGGGCTCAAGCAGAAGCACACCCAGCGGCTGAAGCGCATCGAGATGTGGGGCCCGAACCCGGCGACGCCGGGCCTGCTTCGCTCCTACACCCTGACCTATGGCCTGGCCACGCTCAGCCAGCGAAGCCGGCTGGACGCGGTGCAGGAGTGTGATGGCGCGGGCGTCTGTCTGCCTCGCACGCGCTTCACCTGGACCCCGGGGGACGCGACCTTCACGGAGATCGACACGAACATCGCCCACAGCGAGGGCCACCTGCTCACGGGCGACATCAACGGAGACGGGCGCGACGACCTCATCCAGGGCGCGTCGTTCTTCTTCCTGAGTACGGGGACCGGCATCGACGCCACGCCCCGCACCGTGAAGTACTACGACAGCCTTTGCCCCGACGGAGAGGAGCGGTACCTGGACATCGACGGGGATGACCGGCTGGAGCTGGTCATCACCGGGAAGAAGTTGTCATCGCTCGGCGGCTATCAGTACCGGAACTGTCTCTACCGTCCCACGGCCTCCGGTTCCCCCACGGCGTTCGAGTTCGTCGACGACCCGCAGGAGCCCTGGGTTCACCAGGCCCGTGGCCTGTACGTGCTCGACCTGAACGGCGACGGCTTCGCGGAGTGGGTTCGGGGCGTGGGTGTCTACGGGCAGGGTGGCACGCCGGGGCAGACGCTGGGCTACCGGTTGAACAACGCGGGCACGCTCGCCAGCTACGTGGCGACGACGCCGCGGCACGAGAACAACGTCCGGGGTTACGCCGTGGACGTGAACGGCAGCGGGAAGTCGAGCCTGCTGCTCCGCTCCACGGGCGTGGGCTTCCAGGCGTACGGGCTGGAAGGCACGACGAACACCGTGGTGACGCAGCCGCTGTCGCTCGCCCAGGACGACGGCAAGCAGTACTACTTCGCGGACGTCACGGGCGACGGCCTGATGGACGCCGTGGCCGCGCAGGTGGGGCAGGGGCAGCTGCGCGTCGCGGTGAACACGGGACATGGCTTCGCCGAACCGGTGGCCTGGAACGTGGGCGCCCAGAACCACACGGTGGGGACGCTCAACCTGGATGACTCGGGCGTCCGGGTCGTGGACTACAACGGCGATGGCCGGCATGACCTGCTGCTGATGGGCGGGAGCTCGGATCCGCTGGCGCCCGCGCTGCCGCGAAAGGTCACCGTGCTCGTGTCGACGGGCACGAGCTTCACGCAAGTCCGGCTGCCGTTCACGGTGGGCAGTCAGTTCCCCGGCACCGCCACCGAGCCCGCGGGTTGGGACTGGTCCAACGTGCTGGACGTGAACGGTGACGGACAGCTGGACTTCGTCCAGGTCGTCAACGGCACCCTCCACGTCTACCTGCGCCAGGGAACGCCCGGCGACCTGCTCACGCGCGTGGATGACGGCCTGGATGCGTTCGAGCGCTTCGAGTACGCGCCGCTGTCGGACGCCAGCGTCTACACCCCGGCGCAGAGCTGCGCGTATCCCACGCGGTGCGCACGCACGGGGCTGTGGCTGGTGCGGCTCCACGAACAGGACTCGGGGCTCACCCAGCCTCGCGCCATGAAGTTCACCTACCAGGATGGCCGCTTTGACCGGAAGGGACGCGGCTGGCTGGGGTTCGCCCGGCGCGTCGAGCAGGACCTGCTCCGCCTGTCGACCCGCACCGCGACGTACGACAACGTCACGCGCGAGGGCACGTTCTACGTGAAGGCCGGGCTCCCGCTGGAGCTGCGGACCGTGATCCCCCTGGAGGACGGCGGCACCTACGAAGTGGTGACCTCCAGCACCTACAAGGCGGACTCCCGTCACGGTGGCAAGGTGCTGGACGTGTACCCGGAGACGCTGGCCTGGCAAGAGAAGGAGGGGGGCTCTCTGCTGTTCCAGGGCCAGAAGACGCGGGCCCAGGATGCCTACGGCAACGTGACGAGCCTGGAGGAGCTCACGGACGAAGTTGTCAGCGGTGCCGCCAGTGGGAACCGCTACCGGATGCTCACGACCGCGCAGTTCGACACCTCCGAGTCGGACTGGCTCATCAGCCAGCAGCGGCGGCTCAGCCAGACCGACACCGTCCTGGACGGAGGGACGCGGACGCGGGTCGTCGAGCACGACTACTCCCCAGCAACGGGGCTGCTCCATCGGACGCGGGTGGAACCGACGGCGCCCGCGGGCGTCGTCGACGGTGGTTCGGAGATGCTGCTCACGACGACCTACGAGCGGGACGCGGGTTTCGGGCTCGTCTCCGCCGTGGTGTCGGAGGGCTCGGGCCAGGTCCGCACCGAGCGCATCGCCTATGACGACCTCGACCAGACGTACCCGAAGACATTCACCAATGCGCTGGGGCACACGCAGGAGGTCGCCCGTCATCCGGGGCTCGGGGTGGTGGGGGCCGTGCAGGATCCGAACGGGGTCCAGGTGAAGTACCGGTATGACGGGCTGGGCCGGCTGCGCTTCGAGGACTCGCCCGACTCCGCGGACGTGACGTACAGCCACCTGGCGGATGCGACAGGCCGGCCAAAGGTCTCCGCTTCCGTGAAGACGGGGCCCACCACGTCGCGGAGCGCGGAGCTCACCTACGACCGGCTGGGGCGGGAGGTGCTCCGCCGCTGGCAGGGATTCGACGGGGCGTATGTCGGCATGGAGCAGGTCTACGACGCGAAGGGGCGCCCGGTGTCCCGGGCCCTGCCGCACGTGGAGTCCGCGCCCGCGGCGTCGTTCATCAGCACGTACGACAACCTGGATCGTCCGCTGCGGGAGCAGCACCCGGACGGCACGTTCAAGGAGCGCAGGTTCTCTGGCCGCTACGTCACCAGCTTCGATGAAAAGCGGAACACCACGGTCCTCCAGTTTGACGACCTGAAGCGCGTGAGCGGCAGCGCCGACTTCGAGTTGGAGGGCGGCGGGCCCGGTGTCTACACGTATTACACCTACGGCCCCTTCGGAGTGACGACGGGTGTCCGGCAGCCTGGCGGCGTGAACATCACGTCCTTCGAATACGACGTGCGCGGACGCCGGATCCGCATGGTTGATCCGGACGCGGGCGATCGCCGGTTCAACTTCAACGCGTTTGGGGAGCTGAAGGACACGCGTGACGCGATGAGCGCGCTGACCACGTACACGCGAGATGCCCTGGGACGGATTACCCAGGTGGACAAGTCCGACGGCCGCTCCAACTTCACCTGGGACACCGCGCTCCATGGCATTGGCAAGGTGGCGGTGAGCACCAACGCCAGCCATTACGCGGTGGTCCGGATGGAGACGACGTTCGACGCGCTGTCCCGGCCGAAGCAGACCTCGTGGATCGCCAACAACCTGGGCTTCCTCGCGGACATCGACCGTGCGTACGACGCCTATGGCCGACTCCAGACCCTGACCTATCCCGCCGTGACAGGCAGGGCACGGCTCCAGGTGGAGCGCCTGTACAACGACCGGGGCTACCTCCGCGCAGTGCAGGACCCGGCCAACCAGCACGTCTACTGGGAGGCTCAGTCCTACAACGCCCATGGCCAGCTCACGGCCGAGCGGATGGGCAACACCGCGGAGACGGTTCGACAGTACGACCTTGACGGGAAGGTCCGCTCCATCCGGACCACCCTGGGACTGACGACACTCCAGGACCTGGCCTACACGTACGAGTCCAACGGCAACCTGTCCCAACGCGAGGACCTGTTGGCCCAGACGGTGGAGAACTTCACCTACGACCGGTTGGATCGACTGACGACCTGGAAGGTGGCGCAGGGCGGGAGCCTGTCCGAGCTGCGCTACCACCATGCACCGAACGGCAACCTCCTGGACCGGACGGTGGTGTCCGGTCCGGGCTCGACGGTGACGTATGGGTATGGTGCGGGAGCCGGGCCGCATGCCGTGACGAGCATGACCCAGGGAGGCGTGACGTCGTCGTACAGCTACGACGCCAACGGCCGGCAGCTCACGGGGGCGGGGCGGCAGGTGTCCTATACGTCGTTCGACCTTCCTTCCACCCTCACCGTGGGTGGCCAGCCGACGCTGTATTTCTACGACGCGAACCGGCAGCGGGTGGGCAGGTCCACGCAGGGCAGCACGACGGATCAGACGCTGTACGCGGGCGAGGTCTACGAGCAGCGGCGGAAGAGCTCCACCGTCGAACACGTCTTCAAGATCCACGGCGCGGACCGGCAGGTGGCGCAGGTGGTCTGGACGCAGAGTGGCGGCACCTTCCAGCCGGACCGGGAGCTGTTCCTGCATGTGGACCCGTTGGGCTCCACGGAGACCGTCACCAACGCGCAGGGGGCCGTGGAGGAGCGGATGAAGTTCGATCCCTTCGGGAGCCGCCGCTCACCGACGTCGCTCACCACGCCCATCTCGCCGCCCTTGGGTGCCGTGCACCTGGGCTTCACGGGGCACGAGCCGGACGCGGAGTCGGGGCTCATCAACATGAAGGGGCGCATGTATGACCCCGTGTTGGGCCGGTTCCTCAGCGCGGATCCGCACGTCACGTATCCGCGCTTCGGGCAGTCGTACAACCGGTACAGCTACGTCTTGAACAACCCGCTCGCGTTCGTGGATCCGACGGGGTTGGACTCGGCCGGACCGGGTGATGGCCCATCGGGCGGAGGAGATGGCTCGTCAGGCCCCGGTTCGTCCTCGGGAGGCGGGAGCTATTCGAGCGGCGGCCCGACCTATGGGCCGCAAGGCGATGGCTCCCGTGGGTGGGGAGAGACGTCAACCGTCACGGGGCCCAGCACCAGCTGCGGAGGGTGTGGGCGCGGGAGGGGCGCGGAGGCCGACTCGGACCCGACCGGCAAGGAGAGCTCCAGCGACGACAGCGGGGTGAACATGTCCGTGGAGCTCACGCCCGAGGAGGCCTGGTTGTTGAATGGGAGCGGGGGACCGATCCTCCCGGTGACCGCGAATCCTCGGGGGCCCACCCCGACAGCGTTCCGGCCGGACGTGACCCTGACGCAGTCCGAGCGGGTGGAGAGCTGGGCCTGGGCGTTCGAGATTGCCTTCTCCTGGGCAACGGGCACGGGGGCCCGGGAGCTTCATTTCGACGCGGACTCCGTCCCCGCGAAGGCCATGCGCTCCAGCATGTCCTATGTCAGCGCCCGCAATGAATGGATGGAGGCCGTGGACATGGCGGGAGGCAAGTATCATCCCATGCGGGTCCAGGGGAGCAATGACAGTCAGGGTGTGTTCGCGTTCGTCATTGGCCACTACCGCGCGACCTTCAGCCCGAACCCGGACGGGAAGACGATGACGGTCACGCTCTTCAACAGGTCTTCGTGGACGTCCTACCTGCACAAGGCCTTCAGTGGAGCCTTCGAACCGCCGAATGAGGCGCCGAGCTGGGATCGCAGTGAAAGCGAAGGCACCAACTGGAGCATCGAAGGGTATGAGCTCTGGGGGATGCCCTTCTCCAACGTCTACCAGACCTTCTCCTGGCAGGAGCCACTGCCACAGATGGGCGAACTCCCGTAGCGGGGTCATCCGCGGGACTGAGCCTCCATCGGGAGACCAGACGCGACCGCCTGGGCCTTGTCACGGGGCCCAGGCGGTCGTGTCAGTCCGGGCAGGGCAGTTGGACGCGCATGGGGCGCGCGCTGGAGTTCTTGCGCTTCGTGCCGAGCTGTCCTTCGGTGCCGCGGCCCCAGCACCAGGCGGAGCCTTCAGCAGGATCAGGGTCCCCAACAGGCCGCTCACGCAGGCTCTCGGCACGGATAAAACCTCTCGACGGTCCGCGCGTATGAACGGGCGGGGGTGACCCCAGGGTCTATCCCCCGAGCGTGTTGCTGTTCTCTTCAGAGGTCCCGGTCATGAGACGCAGGTGGATTCCCGCGGGCATCGCCACGATGGCCTTGCTCGGGGTGGGCTTGTCGGGCTGCTGTCCGGGGCCGCGCCAGTTCGGCGCGGGGCTTCAGTCCTTCGCGAAGGCGCGCGTGGACAATCGCATCCTCGCGGTCCTCCGCCTGGACCGCACGTTGATTGCCTTTCCTCCCGAACAGGATGAAGGGACGCGGGTCGCCAGTGGGAGTGTGTCGGTCATCGAGACTTCGCTGCAGGTGGAGTTCCCGTCCGGGCAGGAGCGTCAGAAGGGGCTGCGCGTGGCCGGGATCCTGATCCGGGACCGTGAGGGCTGGGTGGTGAGCCGGCAGTCATTCGAGCAGGAGCAGGTCGTGCAGGCACAGACCCTGCGCTCCCAGCTTGAACTCAAGGGACCGGAGGGCAATCCGTTGCCGCCGGGGGAATACACCGTGGAAGCCCTGCTCTTCAGCGAGCCGGAGAGCGAGCCGACCGTGGTTCAAGCCCGGTTCCGGCTCGCCTCCTGTGCGTTCTACTGAAATCAGAGGTCGCGGCCTGGCAGCTGTCCCACCGCGGGCAGGAAGCCCAGGTCCCGGACGTGGACGAACCCGGCCGGGGCCTGCGTGGACGTGGCGAAGACGCCCACCAGCTGCGCGTGCTTCCACAGCTTCAGCGGCCGCCGCTGCCCCGGGCTGTCGCTGTCCACGGCGCTGTACAGGAAGCCCTCGATGCCCTGGTCCCCGTTCACCATCTTGAGGGAGTAGCCGGAGGCGCCGTCGCAGGTGGACGTGTCGGTCAGCAGGTAGCGCCCATGGGTGTTGGCGCAGCGGTACAGCGGCTTGATGAGGGTCCCCATGCGCTTGCGGATGTTCGCGGGCAGCTTCGGGGTGAGCAGGGGCCCCTCCATGCGCAGCGCGCCGAACGACGTCGCATCCGCCACCCCGTTGCCATCCAGGTCCGGGGAGTACCCGGACACGTCCGCGCCACCGGGATGCTCCTGGAGGTCCACCGTCACCGCGGTCGTCGTCAGGTAGCCCGTCTCCCCGCTCTTGAATCCCACCAGCGCCCGGTCGATGAAGAGCGAGTAGGACACGAGCATCGTGGCCGTGCCCATGTTCGCCACGTTGAAGTCCTCGCAGGACCGCATCATCCGGCTGGGCTGCATGACCGCGCGGTTCACGCACGTGGCCTCCAGTGACAGCGTGTCCCAGCGCGCCTTGCCCAGACACAGGGGACGGACCTCGCCGCAGTCACTCATCTCCCAGATGGCTTCCAGCGCGTAGCCCTCGGTGCCCACCGTCTTGGGCAGGCGTCCGCCAGGGCTCATCGCCACCGCGGCTTGCGGCCCCCGGAAGGAGATGGGCGTCCCGTCCAGCGTGTTGCTGCGGCCCTCGCCGCAGTAGTCCGCCCGGGCCATGCGCGTGCACAGTTGGTGGTACGCGAGCGCCTGGCCCTCCGGGTACTCCGTGGCCCAGGGCGGATATCCCCAGTCGACGCACTTGGCGATGACGCCGCCTCCCACGAAGAACGGTTGGGACGCGGAGCCCTCGTTCTTCGGCGCGCACGCGAAGGTGAAGTAGTCCGGGTTGCGGATCAGGTCGCCGCCCGCGGACCAGGCGTGGGGCACGGGAATCGCGAAGCCGCTGCCGGTGGGGCACAGCGGCTCGGGCCGCTTGTCCTCCGTGGACGCCGTCACGCGGTACTCCCAGCGCGCCTTGCCCGCGTAGAGGTTTTCAGGAGTGCACTCAGCAGTGGGCGGCGTGATGTCCTCGTGACAGCGGGCCTCCGCGATGACGAGCTTCACCGTGCGGCCCTCGAACGGCGCCTGGAACGTCGTGTTCACCAGCGACGGACCCTCCAGGAACCGCGCTGTCACGGGAGGATTTCCGCCCGAGCAGCCCTGCGCCGTGATGACCCGGCCGTTCAACGTCAACGCCTTGGCCGGCGCGCACGTCACGCCAGCGGGGGGCTCTGGCACCTCCACGGTCGCCAGCGGGATGTTGATGGATTCGAAGCGCCCCGTGCCGTGCAGCTGCGTGCCCTGCGCGCTGTTGCTGGGCGGTGGCTCCGCGCTCGCGCCCGCGGCCGTCAACATCACCGCGCCCAACAACGCGCGCCTCCAGGTCTTCACCATGTGTCCGTCGCTCCCCGCGTTCATGCGGCTTCACGGCGACGCCCCAACGCGTCCCCCGCAATCACATGAACGCTGGAGTTGTCGGAAATTCGCGCTGGAAACACGGTTTCCTGGAGGTGTGCAAACCTTGCCGTGCATGCAAGGTTTGCACGGTCGCGTGCGCGCCCGGATGCGCAAACATTGCACATCCGGACGGCACTCACTTCAGCAGGGGTTGCCTTCGAGGACCTCCGCGCCCGCGCGCACGCGGATCCGGATCGAGCCGTTCTGCGTGGCGATGCCGGTCACCCGCACCTTGGTGTAGACCGAGCCCGAGCTGTCGGGGACGTAGAGGCGCAGCTTGCAGGAGCCCGGAAGCCCGAAGAACGGCGGGGTCCAGACGCCCGAGCCGCTCACCGTGCCAATCGTTTCCCACGCGGTGTTGACGATTCCCCAGGCGTTTGCGGAAGCGAAGAGGGCGTTGCAGGCGGCCTGGGTGGTGGGCGCCGTCGCCGGGACCGCCTCCACGAAGGCTCGGGACGGCCTGCCCCCGATGTTCGTTACGTCGACCACGAAGCGGTCCGTGCACGAAGGCTGGCCATACGTGGCGTCATTGGACGTCGCGTAGACGGGGACATAGCCCGTCTTGCGGCAGTTCCAGACGTAGGGAACCGTTTCGCCGTCCGGCTGCGCCAGCACGGTGCTGCTGGTCAGGCACGGGAGGACCGGGGGGAGGGTGATGCCCAGCGCCTCGCTGGTGCCGCCGACCTCCGCCTCCTGCCCTGGCAACGGGGGCTCTTCCTCCAGCGGACCGCCACAGGCGGTGACGAGCGAGGCGGCGAACAGGAGGGCGGCGGACGAGGTGAAGCGCATGGGACGACTCCGGAAGGGGCGAGGGAGAACAACGCGGTGTTGCACCCCGTGCTGTTACGTCCGGTACCGCGCATATTCCCCCACCATTTCCACGGCCTTTTCAGGCCCGGGCGTGAAGGGGCCACGCACCTGCCAGACAGGGGTTCCAGTACCAATGCCAAACACGCCGTGGAATCAAAACAGCACGGCACGACACTCCGGGCCTGGAGTCGGGTGTATCTTCCGTGCCCATGGACCTGCGAATCGTGCTCGGCGTCTCGTTGATGCTGGTGTCGCCCGCTTGGGGCCAGCCCGTGGTCTCCCCGGGCCCTGACTTCCAGGCCCGGATGTCCGCCGCGTCCCGGGCCTACGAGGAGCTCGACTACGAGCATTCGCTCGAGCAGCTCGACTCGGCGAAGGCCGTGGCGCGTGACGGTGGAGAGCGGGGCAGGGTGGCCATCCTCCGGGGCATCGTGCTCGCGGACCTGGGGCGTCGTCAGGAGTCACTGGCCGCCTTCAAGGAGGGATTGTCGCTGATGCCTGATGCGAGCCTTCCGGTGAAGGTGTCCCCCAAGGTGTCTCGTGACTTCGAGGAGGTGCGCCGGAATGTGCAGCGGGAGCTGGCGCGCAACCCCCGGCCGCCTCCGGACGCACCGGTCGCGTTAGCGGATGTGCAGCCGGAGCCCGCTCCGTCACCCGGGCTCGTGCCAGCACCGGCGCGGGAGGAGGTGCGCCGCACGCCGGTGCTTCCGCTGGCCTTGCTGGGTGGAGGCGTGGTGCTCGGGGGCATTGGGAGCTACGTGGGCCTCCAGTCGCGGAGCAACGTGAACGCCGCGCGCGAGGATGACTTCTACAGCGACCGGACGGCGCACCTGGACAGCGCGCGGGGACAGGCGCTCGCGGCCAACATCCTGCTGGGCGCGGCCGTCACCGCCGCGGCTGGCGCCGCCGTCACCTGGCTTCTCACTGGCGATTCGCCGTCGCCGCGGACGGAGGTCTCTCCATGAAGCGCGCCGTGGCCGTGGGACTCGGACTGCTCTGCATCACCTGCACGGTGCCGGACATCGATGAACTCGAAGCGGAGCGCCCCAGCGGATGCGACGCGAGCCATCCCTGCCATGTCCAGGTGCGGCTGACCTACGACGGCTTCCGTCCAGGCTGCGTCACGCTGCGAGTGGTGGACGCGGAGGACGCCTCCAGGACCTTCGAGCTATCGGTGCCCGAGGGAGCGGGCGAGACAGGCTTCGTTCGTCGCAGCGGGTGGAGCGACACGGCGAAGGTGACAGCCTCCGCCAGGGAGCGCTCGTGCGCGGGGCAGGAGGTAGCCACTGCTTCCTCGCAGGTGGAGGTTCCCGAGGGGGACACCGCCCGTGTCGAGCTGACGTTGAGTGCTCGGGATGATGACGGGGATGGCTACGTGAGCACCGCCACCCGGGGGACGGACTGTGACGACCACTCCGTCTCCATCTCACCGGGGGTGGAGGAGCGCTGCGACTTCCTGGACAACAACTGTGACGGCCGCCAGGACCCGGTGCCCGTCTGTGAAGGCGTCGACTGGAGGACGACCGAGCGCCTCCCGCTAGCGAGCTTCCGGGACGTGGCGCCCCATGTGCGCGGTCAGGCCTGGCTCGTGAGTGACAACAACGACGTGCTCGCCCACGTTCGCCGGCAGGCCGATGGTGGCTTTGACGTACAGCCTTTCACCGACTGCCACGGAGCCTGGTCCACCGCGTGGGCGCGGCCGAGCGATGGGCGTGTGTTCATGGGCTCCTGGATGGGGCAGCTCGCCACGCGGTCGCTTGTCTCCGAGGAGCCCTGCACGCTGACGTCCTTTGACGGGGGCGGAGCGGCCATCCAGGACCTGGTGGGCTTCGAGGCGGACGGAGGCACGACGCTCTACGCGGTGAGCGAGACCGGGGACATCCTCCGCTGGGACTATCCGGCGGAGCCCCAGCGGGTGGAGCACGTGGATGCGGACCTGCGCTCCATCCACGGCCTCGACTCTCGAACGCTCATCACCGTGGGCACCAACGGCAAAGGGCCCGTCGCCTACCACGTCAACGCGGATGGAGGTCCGTGGCTGCGGGAGCCGCTGCCACAGGCTGCTTCGGGGCAGGACGCCCTGCAAACGGTGCACGTGGTGGCGCCGGGCCTGGCCTACGCGGGCGGAGACCAGGGGCTGTTCCTGGAGCGTTCAGCGGGCACCTGGAGCACGAAGCCTCCGTATCCCATCTACGTGGATGGCGGCGTCGCGCCCGATCTGCTGGACGTGGTGTCCTTCGGACAGGGCGTCGTCTTCGCGCACCTGGACTCGGATGACCTCGTCCGCTTCGACGGAGTGGCGTGGCAGGACTTCCTCTTCGGCACCCAGGGCTTCACGACCCTCAAGGGGCTGACGTCGGACGAGCTGTGGAGCGCCACCTTCGATGGAACTGGGTTCTACTGGGGCCCCTGGGCGCCGTAGGCCATATCGAAGACACGCGTCTAGATATCGATGAACTCGCAGTCCTGTACGAGGACATTCATCATCAGCCCCTGCACCCGGCCACGCACTCCGATCTTCGTTCTTTTGGAGAGGACGAAGCACTGGATCTGCGGAACCTCGAACTGCTTCCCGGTCCCGAGGGTGACGTAGACGGAGTTGGTGATGTCCTTCTTCACGTCATCCACGATGCCAGCGGTCTGGATGGTTTGACCCTTGAAGTTCGAGTCCGCGCGAACCTCGTTGTCGGCGTACTCCGCAAGAAGGGTGCGACGCGGCACTGGGGAGCCACACTTCGGGCAAGCCGCTGCATTGCTGGCGACATCGTTTCCTCACTGCTTGCACTTCACCAAAGCCATCGAGGTCTCCCTCCAGAAGCCTGTCGGGTGCTGGTCCGACGCTGGATCAGGATTGGACGTTTGAATGTCCAACACAATCCCTCTCAAGGATTAGGTGGGTTCGTCTCGATGCGGCAGTGGCCTGCTGGGAACCAATGCCGGGCTGTCCTGGGCAGGCTGGACCGCGTCCGATGCTGCTTGAGGCTCAGTGGCCGCCACGCCTCCACGTTCGATACGCGTGGTCGTCTGGCCGTTTCCCTTGAGGGTGAAAACCACTTTGTCGCCTGAATTCAAGTCGCGGATGGTGCCCAGTCGCACCAGCGACCTGGCGGGTCGTCGGGTTTCACCACGGAGTGGCTCTTCGCCCGGAGCAGGTGGCCTGAGCCTGGCTGCGGGGCGGGTGGACGAAGCGCCGACAGCGTCCGCTAGCTCCAGCTCGGCCTTCCGGAGGCGTCGGTATCCATGGGGCGAGAAGGCATGAAAGATGGGGAACGAGGTCTGGAGACGGCTCGTGCCCGGAGGGTCGTTGAGCGTGTCCCGGAGCACGACCATCTTGCAGCGTCCAAAGGCGTCGTCGTGCCTGGCAGCCTTCAGCACCAAGTGTTCAACCCAGAAGGGGTTCGCGAAGCGGGAGAGTCCAACGACGAGAACGCCAGAATGCGTCCCATCGAATTGCGAGAGCCCTTTTCGGACGAGTCGGAGTACGCGCTGGGCCTTCTTCTCTTCCGAGAGATCGGGTAGCACCAGATCCGTCATCACTCCCTGTCCATCATGGGCTTCCGCGAGAATGCTGCCGTATCCCGCGACCTCGTACGTTCCCACGACAGGCGATGCCCGGATCCGGGAGGCGATGCGCCCAAATGCATCCGCGATGTCTCCCAGGCGCTGGCGGACGCCCTTCGGATCATCAAGCGCCTGTTCGGCAAAGGACTCCGAGCCACACAGCGTGAGCCTCAGTCCCGGAAGAGTCAGGTCCCGGCCAGAGAGCAGCCAATTCAAATCCTCCGCGATGCCATCGAGCGCCGAGCTGTTCAGCAGTTTCAGCTCCATGTCGAAGGTGACGCCGCGCCGGGTCACCTTGAAATCAGGCGTGCGCCGAGAAGAAGACTCCGGAACGCGCTGGACCGCGAACCCTGCGCCGAGGAGTGCCGCATGGACATGGACCTCGAATGCGGCTTCGTCATGTCCATCGCGAAGGCGCAGACGGTGGATGAGCCCTCGGTCCTCCCAGGGATTGGACTTCCTGGCAGCCAATCCCAACTCCAGCATCGGGGCGACGAGGGTCGGTGACCGCACCCCATCGAACAGAGCGATGACCCGCCCATACCCGGAACGACTGGCGTCATCGCGGATGACCCTGCAGGCTTCAGGCGAGAAAATGCGCCGCAGTCCTTCGACGGCCTGTCGCCGGATGTCCAAGGGCAGGCCCATCACCCGCCATTCTTCGAGCCACCCTCCATCGGACCTGAGGAACCAGGGCTCGATCGTCCAATCGCCATCGCTTTTCCACCGCTCAAAGCTCACTGGCCGTCTCCTCGCCTGGGCCTTGGACCGCACGGCATCCGTGACATCGGCCCCAGTCGAACCTATTCGACCTGTGGAGCGCCACCTTCGATGGAACTGGGTTCTACTGGGGCCCTGACGCCCATGAGTGACCTGTTCTCCCGTGACATCTCCCTGCTCCCGGACCTGCTCGAACAGGCCCGCGCGAGCGCCCTTGAGTTCCTCACCGCCCTGCCTGAGCGCCCCGCGGGCATTCGCCTCGCACCGCCCGCGCCGCTCGGGTTGCCCGAGGCGGGCCTTGGCGCCGGGGACGCGCTCGCGCTCTTCCGCCGCCGCTACGAGGCTGGGCTCTCCGGGTCCGCGGGGCCGCGCTACCTCGGCTTCGTCACCGGCGGTACCACGCCCGCGGCACTCGTGGGCGACTGGCTCGTTTCCGCGTACGACCAGAACCTGAGCAACGATGGCGACTCACTCGCCACCAGCGTGGAGCGCGAGGCGCTGGGACTCCTGCGCTCCCTCTTCGGCCTGCCGGAGTCATTCGAGGGTGCCTTCGTGAGCGGTGCGACGGCGGCGAACCTCGTCTCGCTGGCCACCGCGCGGCAGTGGGTGATGGAGCGGCTCGGCCATGACGTGAGCGAGGAGGGACTCTGGGGGCTTCCGCGGCCCGTGGTGCTGGGCGGCGCACCGCACGCGAGCGTGCTCAAGGCGCTCTCCATCCTCGGCATGGGGCGTCGCGTGGTGCAGGACGTCCCCTGCCTCCCGGGCCGGCCCGTCATGGACCCGGAGGCGCTCGAGTCGCGGCTCGCATCATTGGGCGGCGCACCAGCCATCGTGCTCGCGAGCGCTGGAGAGGTGAACACCGGGGACTTCGACGACCTGGAGTCGCTGGGGCAGTTGTGCCGGCGCCACGGGGCCTGGCTTCACGTGGACGGCGCTTTCGGCATCTTCGCGGCCTGCAGCCCGGCGCATGCGCACCTGCTGCGGGGGCTCGCGCACGCGGACTCGGTCGCGGCTGACGGTCACAAGTGGCTCAACGTCCCCTACGACTCCGGCATCGTCTTCACTCGCCACCTCGCGTTGCAGGAGCGCGTCTTCCGCGCGGTGGCCGCCTACCTGGGCCAGGGGCCGGATCTGCTGCACCGCACGCCTGAGAACTCGCGCCGCTTCCGGGCACTGCCCGCGTGGATGACGCTCATGGCCTACGGCCGCGACGGGCACCGCGCACTTGTCGAGCGCGGTTGCTCGCTCGCCCGTGGTTTGGGGGACGGACTCGCGTCGTCACCGCACTACGCGCTGCTTGCCCCTGTGACGCTGAACATCGTCTGCTTCGCGCTGCGCTCAGGGCATGCCGCGCGGCGCGACCGCCTCCTCGATGTGCTGCGGGCCGACGGACGCGTTCACTTCACGCCCACGCACTACGCCGGTCGCCCTGGCCTGCGTGCGGCCTTCTCCAACTGGCGGACAGCAGATGCGGACCTCTCCATCATCCTCGCGGCGCTAGAAGCCGCCGCCTCCAGGGTCTAGCCACGCCAGTCGACTTTCGCCAGGAGGTTCATGCGGGCGTGGATGCGGCACTACCGCTGGGTGAAGTAGGCGTGCAGCACGCTCAGGACGCCCATGATGGAGAAGCCCACCAGGGGAACCATCAGCAGCAGGTAGAGCCCTTGGGTGAAGCCCATGCCCACGGCCATGTGCTGTTCCGGAGCTTCCGCCAGGTAGAGGATGTCGACGGGAGAGCCCGGGGTCCGCTTGGAGGCCACCGAGGTCGCCTCATCGAACTTGCCGCTGAGCTCCGGGCCGTCCGGTGGACTGAAGGCATAGTAGACGGTGCTCGGCTTTCCCCGGCCCTCGTTGACCCTGACCACCTTGCCCTGGACGCGCAGCCCATGCTGCTCCAGCCGCACGGTCAGGCGGCGGTAGTGGGAAAGGACTCCCAGGAAGAGGGCGGGGCCTCCCGTGAAGACCGCCAGCAGGAAGAGCAGCATCGTCAAGCTCATGGTGTCCTCAGGATGGCGTGTGCTCGGAGGTCGAATCAACCACCGGCGCGAAATCGAATGTCGTGAAAAAATAGGTCACTTGACCTATATCCGTGGCCGGCCTTGAAAGGGAGTCGCCATGGAGTCGGACGGTCGTGTCGTGCTGGTGGGGGGCTATGGGGTGGTGGGGGCGCAGCTCGCCTTGTTGCTGAGGGAGCGTCACCCGGACCTGCCGCTGCTCATCGCGGGGCGCCGGGATGCGCCCGCCAGGGAGCTGGCTGCGCGGCTGGGGCGGGCCGAGGGCGTTGCTCTGGATGTCCGCTCGCCTCAGGCGTTGGCGGGACTGGGCGGGAAGCCCCGGGCCGTGCTGTCCCTGGTCAACGATCCGGAGGACACGCTGCTGCTGGCTGCGTCGCGCGCCGGGGTGCCCGTGCTGGACATCACCCGGTGGACGTCCCGGTTGAAGGCCACGGTGCTGCGGCTCTCCGGTGCGACGCCGGGCGCGCCGGTGTTGCTCGGGTCCGCTTGGATGGCGGGGCTGGTTCCTCGGCTCGTGGCGATGGCGGCGCGGACGGTGGGGCGCCTGGAGCGTGTGGAGGTGGCCATCCGCTTCGCGCTCGCGGATCAGGCTGGGCCGGACTCTTTGGAGTACATGGACCGGCTCGGCCTGTCCTTCGAGGTGACGGAGGACGGACAGGAGCGGCAGGTGCTTCCGCTGACGGACGGCCGGCGGGTGCGGTTCTCCGACGGACGCCACACCCGCGTCTTCCGGCTCGACACGCCCGAACAGGCGACGTTGCCCCGCGTGCTGGGCGCGCGGACGGTGACGACGCGGCTGGGCTTCGACTCGGGCTTCGCGACGTGGACGCTCGTCGCGCTCCAGCGGCTGGGGATCCTCCGGCTGCTCCAGCACCCTCGCTGGACGCCTCTGCGACGGACGCTGCTCACTGGCAGCAACACGGGGGGCGAAGCCGCGTGGGTGGCGGATGTGGAGGGCGAGCGGGGGCACGTCCGCATCGAAGTCGTGGATCCCCTGGGACAGGCCCACCTCACCGCCGTCGGAGCGTTGCTGGGCGCTGAGCGACTCCTGGGACTGGATGGCGCGCCGCCGCCACCGCCAGGCGTGTGGTTCCCGGAGCACGAGTCCCGGCCCGACGAGACGCTGGCCACCCTGCGGGCCTGCGGCGTCGAGGTCCGGATCGACGAGCGTCTGGCGCGCGAGGCGGCGTGATGGCCCGCCGCTCGAGCACGAAGGCTCCTGGGACACTTCCCTCGCCGAGCCCCCGGAAGGGAACCGCGGTGCATGCCAAGGGCACCGAGCGTGTGGAGCGCATCCTCGACGCGACCATGGAGGTCCTGGCCGGTGAGGGCTACGCGGGACTCAGTTTGCGAGTCGTGGCCCAGCGCGCGGGCGTGAGCCTGGGGAATCTCCAGTACTACTTCCCCACCAAACAGGACGTGGTGCGGGCACTGCTGGCGCGCTACCTGGAGCAAGCCCTCCAGCGGGTCCGCGAGCGGATGGCGGGTGGAGGCAGCGAACCGGCGCAGCGGCTCCGGCTCGCCGTGGACGCCATCCTGGAGGACCAGGACTCACCGCACGCCTGCCAGTTCTTCGCGGAGCTGTGGGCAATGGCCGCGAGGGACCCCATGGTCGCCGACGCCCTCACGGTCTTCTACGCCGGCTATCGCGCGGGCGTCGTGGAGCTGCTGCGGGAGCTGTCACCTGACCTCACCCCGGCACGCAGGGACCGGAGAGCGGCGCTGCTGGTCGCCCTCTTCGAAGGCCTGTCTCTCTTCCGGGGCGGCGGCAACCTGCGCGGCGCCTCGGTACCGGGGCTGGAGCAGGAGCTGCGTGTGCTGCTGGAGCAGGTGCTGCTTCCAGGCTCAGAACGACGGCAGGTCTGATGCCAGATGGGATGACAGCCCACCGTCCATCACCAGGGCACTCCCGTTGACGTAGCCGCCAGCGGGCCCCGCGAGGAACGCCACCAGACCCGCCACCTCTTCGGGCGTTCCGAAGCGCTTCGCCGGGATGCGCTCCTGCAATCGCTGGCGTGAGGCGGAGGGTGCCTTCGCCAGCATGTCCGTCTCGATGTAGCCGGGACAGACCGCGTTGCAGGTGATGCCGTAGGCTCCCCACTCCGCGGCGATGGCCTTCGAATAGCCCACGAGCGCGTGTTTCGTTGCCGCGTAGGTGGACGACTGGGCGCCACCGAAGAGACCCATGATGGACGCGACGTTCACGATGCGCCCATGGCCTTCCGCCTTCATTCGCGGCAGCGCCCACTGACACAGGTTGCGCACGCCCTCCACGTTCACGCCGAACAGCAGGTCCCACTCGGCGACGCTCACCTCGTCCGCGCGATGAAACGGCCCACCCAGGCCCGCGTTGTTCACGAGCACTTGGGGCACGCCCACCTTCGCTTCGAGCCGGCCGAGCGCTGACTCCACCTCGTCCCTGTTCGCGACGTCGCAGGCCAGCGGCCACGCGCGGCCTCCGGCCAGGAGCAGCTGCTGCTGGAGTTGCTCCAGCGCTGCGACATCGCGGGACACCAGGACCACCTCGAACCCGTTCCGGGACAGCAGGGTGGCGATGGCCGCTCCAATCCCTCGGCTCGCCCCGGTGACGACGGCGACAGGTGCCTTCGGCTGCGTCTCCATCAGAGGACCCCCTGAGGTGGGACGAGTCGCATCTCGTCGATCCGCACGTTCGGGGGCTTGATCGCGATCTCCCAGATGCACTGGGCCACGTCCTCCACGGCGAGCATGTCGGCCGGACTGAACTCCGGCCGCGACTTCCAGAAGGCGGTGTAGACGGCACCGAGCGACAGCAGGGTGGCGCGGATGCCGAACGCCTTGCCCTCCTCGTTCAGGACGCCAGTCAATCCACGGACGCCATGCTTCGTCGCGGCGTAGGCCCCGTTCATGGGCAGCGTGAGGTGGTCGCTCACGGACCCGATGTGGATGATCCGCCCACCGCCTCGGGGCTTCATCCGCCGGAAGGCCTCACGCGCGCACAGGAACGTGCCCGTGAGGTTCACGTCCATCATCCGGTTCCAGTCCTCGAGGGATGTCTCATGGAGCGGCGTGAAGACTCCGACGCCCGCGCAGTTGACCAGGACCTCGATGGGGCCCGTCTCTGCCTCCGCCCGCTTGAACAGCGCCACCACGGAGTCCTCGCGCGTGACATCCACGTGCAGGCAGTCCGGCGTCTCCGTCGTCACGTCACTCGCGGCGCACACCACGCGCAGGCCCTCCGCGCGCAGCTTGTGGACGACGGCGCGTCCGATGTCGCCCGTGCCTCCGATGACGATGACATTCCGAATGCTCAAGCGCCGTACCTCTCCCCCGGGTTCATCCCCATGGCCAGGGTAGTCCATGGAAAGCGAGCCAAGGGGGAATACTCAGAGGCGCGGTGCGAATTCGGGAATGGGCGGCAGGCCCAGGGGCATGCCCAGCACTCCCGGCTGGAAATGCCCGTCCAGCTCCCCCTGCCGTGCGAGCAGCGCGGCCACCAGTCGTGGCGTCCCGTCCTCCAGTCGATCCGGGAGCCCGCGAAACTGGCCGTCGCGTTGGATGCCCCGGACGATGCCGGCCCGCGTGGCCATGTCGAGCGAGGCGCCGTCGTAGCCGAACCCGCCCGTGTTCCCAGGCCCCTGATCTCCGGGCCGCCGCATGTCGGAGTGGCAGTGGAAGCAGAGGTGCCGTGAGAGCTTTTGCGCCACCTCCGGATAGTGGACCTCGCGCTCCAGCCTCCGGGGTTGGTAGCGGGGGACTGGCGCTGCCGCCACCTTCGGCAGGGGCTCGCGCAGGAAGGCCGCCAGATCCTCGACCTGCTTTGGCGTGAACGAGAAGGTGGGCATCTCCGTGTCAGGGAGGATGCGGTGCGGATCCGTCAGCCAGTTCCGCAGCTGCGCCAGGGACATGCGGTCGCGCACGTGGCGCAGATCCGGGGCCCGCCTCCGGGACGAGTCGCTGTGGAACTCCGGCGCGCCGTAGCGCAGGGACGCGAGCGGGAAGTCCCCCCGGTAGTGACAGCTCGCGCATGGGTGCGCCGCGTAGAGCGCCCGGCCCGCCTCCACATCACCTCGCGCGGGTTCCTCCGACTCCTGCTCGGTCACCGCGAAGTAGTCCGCGAGCAGCTCCGCATCCTTCGGGCCCACCTTCATCCGGGGCATGGTGGCGCCGTAGAGCGGCCTCACCACGTGCGGCGCCTGGAGCCAGGAGACGATCCACTCGCGCTTGACCCGCTGGCTCAGCGAGCCGAGGTCCGGGGTCCTCACCAGGTGGGTGATGTGTCTCTTCCATCGCTCGACCTCCGCCTGCTTGTACCAGAGGTCCATCCGTCCGGCGCTGATGGCCTGGTGGCACGTGACGCAGTTCTCGCTCAGACGCGCGGACATCGGTTCGAGCCCGGGGACGACGTGACAGCGATTGCACTGGAAATGCTCCACGGCCTCCCGTGGCGTCGCCGGTGAGGTCTTCGTGGGGGCGAGCACCCGCGTCGGCAGGCGCAGCGCCAGCACGTCCGCGTCACGGATGAGCACGGAGCCACCACCCGCCGCGGCCACGACGAGCGCGACGCCGGCCAGGGTGCCGAGGGGAGGGGCGCGCAATGCCACGAGGGTCGCTCAGTAATAGGAGGCGGGGGACCAGTAGCTGAGCCGCGTGTTGTGGCAGAGGAGCTCCGGGAAGATGAGGGACTCGCGGGCCATCCCCAACCCCAGCACCAGTACGGCCGACGTGAGCACCAGGCTCATGATGGCCTTGCGTCTTGTGCCACAAAACCGCCGCCGGCCCGGTCCATGGAAGTAGAGGGCTTGCAGGACGAAGAGCGCGATGGGGCTGGCCACCAGCACCACCAGGCCGGAAGGGCTGATCGCGCAATAGCCGAGAGCCTGATCACTGACGTCCATGAAACTCCCGCCCACCCAGGCCGCTCCCAGCAACAGGACGAGGGCGACGCCGAAGACGAGGAAGAAGTTCCGGCGCGCGGCCGTTGGCCGGGGCTGTCCCTCCGCGGTCGGTCCCCAGACGTTGTGGATGAAGACGCGGTTCATGACCACCGCGCCCGCGCTCCAGAAGAACAGCTCCGCCAAAAAGGGCAGATGGAAGTCCCTCGCCGCGGTGTCCATCGCGTTGATGCAGGCGAGCGCACGCAGCGGCCACAGGAACAGGGCACCGAACAGGATGGGAGCAAGGGCGCGGGGAAGCATCCGGTAAGGCTATCAGGCACTTCGCCGCGAGTGTGAGTGGGCCCACCTGGCGGCTGAACCCATTGGCAGTCGCGGAGCCGGCACGGCGTGCGCACGCTGCCGGGGAGCGGTCATGGGGCCTACCCTTTGGAGTGCGTTCTGGAGAGCCGGCGCACCTGCGGGGAGTTCGAATGGAGCACTTCCTCACCCACGCCGAGCAACCTGTCGCAGCGAGCCATGCCAGACGTGCCAGCAGGGCCTGGCCTCGCTGGCTCCGCTACACCTTGCCGGGGGCCTGGGTGGCGCTCCTCTTCGCTTGTCTGGCTTTCACTCCGTCCCTGCTGCCGCGCAGCGGGCCCTTCCAGGGATTCGTCAGCGGCCTCAGCGCGGCCATCGGTTATGGGCTCGGGTGCCTGGGTGCCTGGCTGTGGCGGGAGTTCGCGGACCGCCCCGCGAGGACGCCCCGTCGTCGCGCATGGCAGGGCTTCTTCATCGTGGCCGCCGTGGCGCTGGCGGGCGCGCTGGTGCTCGGCTGGCATTGGCAACAGCGCCTGCGGGAGCTCATGGGCATGCCCTCACCGGGCCGCGCGGGATATCTGCTCGCTCCCTTCGTCGCGGCGCTTTTCTTCTTCGTGATCATCGCCGTGGGGCGTGGCCTGCGGGGCGTGTCCCGCGCGTTGGCCACTCGGCTCGCACGACACATCGGGCCTCGCGCGGCCCGGGCGACGAGCGGACTGGCCGTGGTGGTGCTCACCGCGTTGGTGGCCAGCGGCTTGCTCTGGGACGGGCTCATCGCCGCGGCGGACCGAACCCTGGGGGTGCAGGACACGATGACCGACGAGGGCGTCGTCCAACCACGTACGGCGTTGCGCTCCGGCGGCGCGGGCTCGCGCATTCCGTGGGACTCCCTGGGAAGGGAAGGGCGCAACTTCATTGGACGTGGGCCTTCGGTTGAAGAACTCTCCCGCTTCCATGGCACGGCGGTGAAGGAACCCATTCGCGCGTACGCGGGCTACGCCTCCGCGCCGGATGCGGAGGCCCGCGCGGCGCTCGCGGTCGACGACCTGGAGCGGGCTGGCGGCTTCGACCGCGCGTACCTGCTGGTGGTGACGACCACGGGCAGTGGCTGGGTGGTGCCGGAGGCCGTGGACGCGTTCGAGTACATGACCGGCGGCGACTCCGCGATCGTCGCCATGCAGTACTCGCATCTGTGGTCGTGGCTCTCCGTCCTGGTGGATCAGGCGCGGGCGCGGGAATCAGGCCGGGCGCTCTTCGACGAAGTCCATGAGCGCTGGTCCAGGCTTCCTCCCGGCCAGCGCCCGAAGCTGCTCGTGTTCGGAGAGAGCCTGGGCTCCTACGGCGGGGAGACGGCGTTCAGCGGCGAGCGGGACCTGGCCAACCGCACCGACGGAGTGCTCTTCGTGGGGCCGCCGAACTTCAACACCCTGTATCGAGCGTTCACCGACCACCGGGATCCGGGCAGCCCCGAGGTGGAGCCCATCTATCGGCAGGGCCGCATCGTCCGCTTCAGCCGCCGGCCGGGGAAGAACATCCCTCCCGCGTCCGCGCCGTGGGGAGACTCGCGCGTGCTGTACCTGCTGCATCCCTCCGACCCCATCATCTGGTGGAGTCCCCGGCTCCTGGTGAAGCGGCCGGACTGGCTGCGCGAGCCGCGAGGCGATGACGTCCTGGGGCAGATGGTGTGGATCCCCTTCGTCACGTTCTGGCAGGTGACGGCGGACCTGCCCCTGGGCATGGAGGTGCCCGCGGGCCACGGTCACGTCTACACCGCCGAGCACGTGGACGGCTGGGCCGCGCTCCTGCGGCCCGAAGGCTGGAGCGCGGACCAGACGGCACGGCTGCGGGACCTCCTCCTCGCGCGGGATGCATCGAAGAACGACTGAGCGGAAGGAGGCCCCACCGCGCTCACGGCGCGTTGAGCCAGTCGAAGTGGTGATCCAGCGTGAAGGTGCCGTCCGGCTGGTCAATTCGCACGAGCAGCCAGGGCGGCACGGTTCCGCCCAGGACCGCCGGAACGTTCATCGGTTGGCGGCGTGGATCCTGATAGCGGTTGACGCCGCCCGCGGTGAGGGCGCCCATCCGCAAGCCCGGCAGCGGCGCGCTGGACGTGTGGCACGACTGACAGAAGGCGTTGCTGCTGGAGTCCGGGCGAGGCAGGTCCGCCTCCAGATGGGGCATGACCATCATCGACGGACGCAGGCAGCGCTCGCGCCACTGCTGCACGGAATGGGGGTTCTTGTGCACACGGTCGATGCACAGGTGCTCGCCCGACTGTGCCGGGTAGTCCAGCGGCTCCACGTAGGACTGCAGCCGCAGCTGCTCACACAGAACCCGGCCCGACGAGAGCGGGTATTGGTACGAACGTGAGCGCAGCGTCTCCAGCACCGGCGAGTACACCTCCGGAGGGCGGTAGGTCAGGTCCACGGTCGTTCCCAGCGCCTGATTGCACAGCAGCTCCTCCACCCAGGGCCGCACCGAATCCCCGGGGGAGAGCGCGTAGATGCGCAGCTCGTCCACCCAGCCATGGAAGGGCAGCCGCGTCTGGCCCCGGACGAAGTCGGGACCCGGGTCGCCGACCGTCATCCACGTCCAACCATTCATGGAGTTGTACATCGGGTCGAAGCCCACGTCGTAGGGCGCCACGGTCAGCGACGAGTGCGCCGTGCCGTTGATGTAGAACGTGAGCTTCCGCTGCCCGGCGAGGGTGTAGACCTTCATGCCGAAGTGAAAGTATTTGCCGGGCTGCACCAGCGAACCCAGGTTGACGGTGAACGTGGAGCCCGTCTGGCCGTTGTAGCCGGTGAGCTCGTGCCACGTGTTGGAGTAGCCGTCGACCGCCTGCACCAGGCCCACCCATGAGTTGTCGGAGAAGTAGAACAGCGTGCGAGGCACCGTGCGTGAGACGCCGCCGGGCCGGGGGACGAACGGCGCATCCATCCGGGAGTCCAGCCAGATGCCGAACAGCCAATCGCGGCGCGAGCCGTCCACCGGGTAGCCCATGTCCATGAAGTCGTTGCGGCCATCCAGCCAGACGCCCTTGCCGCTGACGCCGCCCAGGGCCACCGGTTCGATGCGCGCGCCGCCCCGCAGCCGCACGGAGCCCGGAGGCTGGGGCCCATCCGTGCCGAACAGCGGGCTGCCCGTGGCCGCGTTCTGCGCCAGCGGGTTGCGCATGAATTGGAAGTCCGCGATGTCGCCTCCGCGCACGTAGGCCCAGGCGTTGCGGGTGGGCATGAAGCCATCCTGCGGGAAGGTCTCCGCGCGCAGCGGGCCTTCCGGAGATACGTCCATGCGCATGGACGCGTTCATGTGCGCCACCACGAAGGCTCGCTTGTTGAGGTAGTCGTCGAAGGCCACCTCGGAGTTGCGCTGGGTGTTGGATTGGAAGTTCCACACCACGTCGAACGGGAGCGTGGGCCGCAAGGCATTGAAGGTGTTGAGCTGGTTCTCGAACGAGAACAGCTGCGAGCTGCCCTTGGGCGACAGCGACAGGTCCGCGCCCGCGTAGAGGCGCAGGGAATAGGTGCGCTGGTAGCGGTCCTCGCCGTTGCCCCCCAGGTCGGTGATGCTCATGCCGTTGTCCAGGATGACGGCCTTGCCGTGCGTCCAGGCCCCCAGCACGCTGATGGCCTGCGCCGGCGCGCGGTCCGGGTTGAAGCGGGCCCGGTCCGCGTCGGATGCGGGCGCGCTCCACAGCTGATCGAGGTAGGAGGCGGGCGCGGAGCGATCCTCCCTCACCACCTGTCGCGCGTAGTAGCCGTCATGGGGGTTGTTCTTCGCCGCGAAGAACAGGTTCTTGCCCTCGCGGTCCAGCCACGCGTACGCGCCCTGGTTGCGCACGCCGAAGGGGATGGGGTTGCCCATCGTGTCGCGGAAGTTGCGCGGCTGGCCGTTGATGACCTGCGAGCGGGCCAGCTCGTAGCGGGTGTTCACCGCCGGATCCATGGGCATCATGCTGATGGGCTTGAAGTGACTCCAGCTCGCGGCCTGGCAGATGGCGTCCGAGGACGCGTAGAAGAGGCCGCCCATGTTCAGGATGAGCATCCGGCCATCGCCGCTGGTCGCGGGTTCGAACATCGCCAGGTGCTTCTCATCCGGCCCACTTCCAATGATGCCGTTCCAGGTGGAGCCATTGCCGATGACGGCGTCCTCGTCGTCCTCCACCTTCAGGTCACCCGCGAAGCTCTGACGGTCGAAGAACTGGCACCACTTGGGGGCGCTGGCGGCGGTGTTGCGGACGTAGAAGGTGATGCCGAGGATCTTCTTGGGGACGTAGCACTGGAAGCTGGGGTTCTGCGTGAACAGCCGCCGCCAATCGATGGTGTCCGGCGTCCCGGGGACGCTGTACGCGGAGCCGGAGCTCATGTCGCCCCAGTTGGAGTCATGGATGTTGAAGGGCTGGTAGGGCGGCAGGTCCCAGGTGGGCAGGGACTTGACCTCGCCCTCGGGGTTGCGCGGGTAGACCCACAGGCCCCAGTTCGCGGTGCCTCCACCCACGTTGTCTCCCGCCATCGCGCGTTTGGCATTGCGCACGAACACGGTGAGCGCCGTGGAGCGCAGCTCCCAGCGCTTCCCGTCGGACGCGACCATGCCGTAGACGAGCGAGATGTCGTAGCAGTCACCGGAAACCCACGGAGAGGTGGCCTCGTAGCGGGCCCTGCACGCCAGCGGGTTGCGGCCGCGGCCCCCCGCGTTCAACGACGACACGGAGTCCTCGCACATCGTGCTGTGGAGCATGTCCGGAAAGTCGCCGTTGTTCTTCGCCGCGAGCCGGCTGTAGCCGGGCATCGGGTTGAAGGCGACGAAGGGATGGAGCCCCGGCTGCCAGCCAGGCTGCACGTAGGCGGTGCCCTTCTGCGCGAAGTCGTAGCGGAAGTCCTCGCCCAGCAGCTCCGGCCGGAAGGTGTAGAGGAGGGAGCCCTCCCCGCAGCCACGGCAGCCACCGCGCACGAAGAGGCGACCGTCGTTGCTGCCCCGGTTGAAGGGCAGCACCTGGATGGCCTGCGACGCGTTCGCGGACTCAGGCGTGCGCGGCGTGTTCCAGCCGTTGTCGTATTCGAACGGCGGAAAGGGCTGCATCACGTTGGTGAGCGCCGAGGGCCGCACGGACAGCGGCGTGGTGCTGGACGCGCGATAGGGACGCCACGCCGCCGACAGCTCACGGAAGATGCTGGGCCGCTGGGGGTTCTCCGCGTTGTAACAGTTGTCGATGCGGCTGTAGTCGTTGGAACACGCGGCGGTGCCCACGAAGGCCACTTCGCGGAACTGCGTCGGCGGATCCAGCCGGGCTTCGGACGTGGCGAGCGACGAGGGTGGCGACGGCTCCGCGGCAGGCAATGAATCACATGCCACGTTGATGCAGAGCAGGGCCAGGGCGCTGGCCCGCCAGGGAATTCGCGACGCGGGGTGAGGATGCATGAGACGCGGTGTTGCTGTCTCACGCAGCCTTCCGTCAACTGGGGCTACTGCGACTGCGTCGACGACGCGGCCGGGGCGGGGACGCACTTTCCGCCGTGCCTGGCGGGTCGAAGCCCGCGCCCCAGGCCAGCAGCCGCGCCCGCCGGACAACCCGAGGAGCCCCAAGGGAATGCCCATGGCCGCGGCTTCGGGCACACCCACCCGGTGAAAGGACTGCGGCCCCCGGCATGGTGAAGGAGCGCTCCGACCCTCACGGGGGCCCTTGGATTGCGGTGAATCACCAGTGAATCCGGGTACTTCGATTCACTCGACGGGCCCCGGCGGACCCCCTGGGTGCCCGGGGGGCCCTCCCGCGTCAAGGACCCCGGTGGGGGCGACTGCTCCGAGGAGGCTCCCCGCTCGGCCTGAAATCACGTATAGGCCTCCGCACATTTCGCGCGGCACGCGAGCGATCCGCAGGGTGAGCGGTCAGGAACCCCCGGGACTGCTCTGGAGGAACGGATGGAGTTGTCGAGTCTCGAATCGGATTTCTGGGCGATCGCACCGAGCGTCATCGGCGCCGTCGGTCTGCTCTTCGCTGCGTTCTTCTACTTCCGCGTCAAGGGTCTCCCCGAAGGTGACGCGACGATGAACCGCATCGCGGGCTACATCCGCGAAGGCGCGATGGCGTTCCTCGTCCGCGAATACAAGGTGCTCGCGGTCTACTGCGTGGTCGTCGCCATCGTCATCGGTCTGGCGCTGGGCCCGATCGCCAGCGCGAGCTTCGTGGCGGGCGCGTTCCTGTCGCTGCTCGCGGGCTACATCGGCATGAAGGCCGCGACGTTCGCGAACGTGCGCACCGCGCAGGCCGCGCGCACCGGCTCCAAGCCGAACGCGCTGCTCGTCGCCCTGGATGGCGGCGCCGTGATGGGCCTCGCCGTCGCCGGCCTGGGCCTCATCGGCATGGGCGTCGTCTACTACGCGTTCCGCTCCAGCCCGGAGCTGTCCCCCGTCCTCCACTCGTTCGCCGTGGGCGCCAGCTCGATCGCGCTCTTCGCGCGCGTGGGCGGCGGCATCTACACCAAGGCCGCGGACGTGGGCTCCGACATCGCCGGCAAGGTCATTGAGAACATCCCCGAGGACGACCCGCGCAACCCCGGCGTCATCGCCGACAACGTGGGTGACAACGTGGGCGACGTGGCCGGCATGGGCGCGGACATCTACGAGTCCATGGTGGCCGCCATCGTCGCCGCCATGGCCATCGCGCTGACCGCCAACGCGACGGAGCTCTCCCGCCTCGTGGTGGACACGAACGCGACGGGCAACGCGAAGCTCGCCGGCGTCATCCTCCCGCTGGTGCTGTCCGCCATCGGCCTGGTGGTCAGCCTGCTGAGCATCTTCATCGCCCGTGCGCTCAAGCACATGAACCCCGCGCAGGTCCTGCGCAGCGCGCTGATCATGCCCCCGGTCATCCTGGTGGGCCTGTCGTTCGTGCTGATGAACGTGTTCGGCCTGTCCCAGAACATCACCATCGCGCTGGCGGCGGGTGCCTTCGGCGGCGCCATCATCGGCCTCGTCACGGACTACTACACGTCGTCCACGCCGGTGCAGCGCATCGCGGAGTCCTCCATCACGGGCGCGGGCACCAACCTCATCCGCGGCCTCGCCGTCGGCATGGAGAGCGTGGGCATCTCCATGGCCACCATCGCCCTGGTGGCCTACATCGCGGACCGCGCGCTCGGCCTGTACGGCATCGCGCTGTCGGCGGTGGGCATGCTGGGCGGTACGGCCGTCGTGATGACGGTGGACGCGTACGGCCCCATCTCCGACAACGCGGGCGGCATCTCCGAGATGTCCGGCCTGGGCCCGGAAGTGCGCGCCATCACCGACGAACTGGACGCGGTGGGCAACACCACGGCCGCCATCGGAAAGGGCTTCGCCATCGGCTCGGCGACCCTCACGGTCATCGCGCTGTTCTCCGCGTTCAACCTGGAGGTCAACCACACGCGCGTCGCCAACGGCCTGGCGGAGATGAACCTGGAGTTGACCAACCCGAACGTCATCGTGGGCATGCTGCTGGGCTCCATCCTCCCGTTCCTGGTGGGCGCATCCACCATGCTCGCCGTGGGCCGCGCCGCCGGCGCCATCGTGGAGGAGATTGGCCGCCAGTTCCGTGAGATCCCCGGCCTGATGGAGCTCAAGGCCGAGCCGGAACCCAAGAAGATCGTCGACATCGCCACCCGGAGCGCGCTGCGCGAGATGATCTTCCCGGGCCTCATCGCCATCGTCGCCCCGCCGCTGGTGGGTTACCTGCTGGGCCCTGGCGCGCTGGCGGGCCTGCTGGCCGGTGCGCTCGTCGTCGGCGCCACCATGGCCCTCTACATGGCCAACGCGGGCGGTGCGTGGGACAACGCCAAGAAGTTCATCGAGAAGGGCAAGCTGCCGGGTCACGCCAAGGGCTCGGCCGTCCACAAGGCCGCCGTCGTCGGCGACATGGTGGGCGACCCCTTCAAGGACACCTCCGGCCCGGGCGTGGCCATCCTCATCAAGGTCATGAGCGTCGTGTCGCTGCTCGTGGCCTCGCTCATCGCGCTGCGCTGAGTTGAGCTGTCCCTGGGGTGCGGCCACCCGGCTTCGGGCGCCGCACCCTGGGTGTAGGAGACCAGACACCCGGCCAGGCAATGTCGGCCGCGTCAGAGGGCAGTGGGCGAGCGCGTGCTTACACTTCGTTGTGTGTACCGCTCGCTGTTCTCCTGACGATGAGGTGTCCCATGGTCCTGGAGTTCTCCCAGCAGCAGATTCACCTGCTCGACGTCGTGCTGGCCGAAAGTGCCGATGCGCTGCGGGATGAAATTGTCCGCACCGACAAGCTCGAGCTGCGTGAGGAGCTGAAGAGCAGGCTCGACCAGCTCCTGGTCATCCAGCGCCAGGTGGAGGCCCGGATGCATCAGGAGCAGCCGGCCCTCTGAGCCTGGCCGTCGCGGTCCCCAGGTGAGCGGCATGGGGCCCGGATGGCTGCCTTCTTCAGCGCGGTGCCGGGGCGGGCTTCCCTTCGAGCGGATGTCCCCGGGTTCCGGTGGTCCATTCCTCCCAGACGTTGAACGACTTCATCTGCTGGCCCAGGTCGGTGTCGCGCACGAGCGCCTCCACCTCCGCGCGGCTCTGCCGGGGCAGCTTCTCCTCCATGGTGGCGAAACCCCACGCGAGCGCGCCCACCACGGCCGCGTTGGCGCGCAGCGTGCGCGCGTCGCACTGTTCGAACTCATCCGAGCGTGCGTGGTAGTTGGGCCCGTACGTGGCGGGCTCCTGGTTGGCGATGAGGTTCGCCACGCCGTGCATCATGAAGTCGAAGTTGTCGGTGCCCACCACCGGCACGTCCACCTGCGTGAAGGGCCCCAGGCCCGCCACCGGCTTCAGGGCCTGATCCACCAGCGGGACCAGCGCGGGCCGGCCGTTCGTGTAGAAGCCGGTGATGCGCCCGCAGCCGATGTCCACCGACAGCGCCAGGGTGTGTCGATCCAACTCCGCCGCGTGCGTGCGCGCATAGCCGGCCGAGCCGTACATGCCCTGCTCCTCGCCGTTCCACAGCGCGAAGCGCAGGGTGCGCGCGGGCTTCAAGCCCAGGCGCTGCATCTGCCGGGCGAGATCGATCAGCATCGAGACGTTGGCGCCGTTGTCCAGCGCGCCGCCGCCCAGGTCCCAGCTGTCCAGGTGCGCCCCCAGCACGACGACCTCCTCGGGGTGCGTGGTGCCGCGAATCTCGCCGATGACGTTGCGTGATTCGTAGGGGCCGCCCGTCCGCAGGTCCAGCACCGCGGTGAGGTTCAGCACCTTGCCGGCGCGCAAGAGCCGCAGCGCGCGCTTCGCGCCGTCGCGCTCCATCACCATCATGGGACGGGTGTTCCTGGGGCCCACGGAGACGCCATGCCGGTAGAGCTGGTTGCCGGGCCGGCTGCCCATGTAGACGACGCCGGCCACGCCCGCTGCGAACGCGCGGGACTCGATGCCATCCGCCAGGTCGTACTCACGGAAGAGCCCGTCGACGTCCTTGAGTTCGTCCGTCTCCACCAGCAGGTAAGCGCCGCGCGCCTGGGTGCCCACGCGCTTGAAGTCCACCTCGGTGCCTCGGCCCACGTCCAGCAGCGGCGCGGTGAGGCCTCCCTTGGGCGTGGCGGTGGAGAAGGGCATCGCGGCCACGCGTGGGGCGAAGCGCACGTCCTGGCCCTGCACGGACGCGCTGGCGGAGCGCTCCAGCCACAGCGCCGGCATGCGGAAGGGCTCCGCGCGTGCCGTCACGCCCGCGGCGCGGAAGCGCTCCAACGCCCATGACACGGAGCGCTGGTTGGCTTCGGAGCCCGTGGCCCTCCCGCCCACTTCATCCACCAGCGAGCGCAGGTCCTCGATCATGGGCGTTGCCCCCAGCACGCTCCCCATGAGCAGCGCGGCTTCGCGCTCACGCACGGAGGGCGGGGCCTCCTCGGCCCTGGATGGAGCCGGGAGGGCCAGGGCGAGGGACAGCGCCGCGAGGCGGAGGAGCGGACGGGAAGGGGACATGCGGAGGGCACCGGGGAAGAGGATGGCGCCAGCATCCCCACCCCGGCGGCTCCCCGGCAAGTCAGCGCATCTTGAGCACCACCCGGAAGCGGGCCTTGTTGCTCATCATCCGCTCGTAGGCCTCCGCGGCGCGGTCCAGGGGGAACACCTCGTTGCGCGAGCGCACGCCAGCGAGCGCGCTGAAGGCCATGGCCTCCTGCGAGTCCTGGGGAACGCCGCTGGGCCAGCCCTGGATGCGGATGCGCTTCATGATCAGTGGCAGGCTGTTGACGGGGATGGGCTCCGAGCCCGCGCCCAGCAGCAGCAGGGTGCCGTTGCGTCCCAGGCCACCGACCAGCTCGCCCGCGAGGCTGCTGCTCGACGCGGTCATCATGATGACGCGCGCGCCCCCGAGCTTCTGGAGGGCCTCCGCGGCAGGGCCCTTCTCCGTGTCGATGTATTCGTGCGCGCCCAGCTCCATGGCCAGGGCCTTCTTGTCCGCGCCGCGCGAGATGGCGGCGGTCCGGTAGCCGAACTTGCTGGCGTATTGGACGGCCAGGTGGCCCAGCCCGCCAATGCCTTGCACCGCCACCAGGTCCCCCGGCCGCGCGCCCATGTTGCGCAGGGAGTTGTACGTGGTGACGCCCGCGCAGAGCAGGGGCGCGGCATCCTCGGAGCTCATCCCCTCCGGGACCCGGGCCAGAGCCTCCTGGGGCGCGACCAGATACTCCGCATAGCCACCGTCGTAGCTGATGCCGCAGATCTGCTGCTTCTCGCAGGTGACGAAGTCGCCGCTGCGGCACGCGACACACTGGCCGCAATGGCCCCCGTGCCAGCCCACACCGACGTGCTGTCCTTCCTTCCAGGCCGTGACACCAGGGCCCACCCCGTCGATGCGGCCCACCACCTCGTGGCCCGGCACCCGGGGGTACTGGATGGGCATCCAGCCTTCCTTGGTGACGGCATCGCTGTGGCAGACGCCACACGCCTCCACCGCGATCCGGACCTGCCCGGGACCGGGCTCGGGGATCGTGCGCTCCACGATTTCGAGCGTGCCGCCCCCCTTCTGCACCTGCACTGCCTTCATCTTCCTGGCCATGGCGTCTCCTCGGGGGGAGGGATGGGGATGACGCGGCGCGGGCGCACACGGAGTGAGGAAGGACGCCAGGCTGGTAAGCGGACAGGGAGGACAGGCCCTGACTGGATGATCGTTCAGCAAGCGTCCGGGTTGACGCCGGAGGGTCGCGCTTCGAGGCTGGGCGCCTCACAACAGGAGCGTGAAGATGACGTCCATCCATTCGACGAAGCTCGCGGTGATTGGCAGTGGTCTCATGGGCAGCGCGCTGGCGCGGGCCTTCGCCTCGGCGGGGCACGACGTCGCGGTGTGGAACCGGACGCCGGGCAAGGCCAAGGCCGTGGGCGGGGGCACTGTCGCGTTCGAGAACCTGGTGGAGGCCGTCACCGGGCGGGCGCTCGTGGTCGTCTCGCTGTCCAACTACGCGGCGTGGACGGAGTGGGTTTCTTTGCCGGCCGTCGCGTCGGCACTCGCCGGAACGACGCTGGTCCAGCTCACCAGCGGCTCACCGGCGGACGCTCGTGGAGGCCTGGAGTGGGCGAGGGCCCACGGCGTGGACTACCTGGATGCGGCGATCCTCGCCTATCCCGCGTTCGTGGCCACCGACTACGCGACGGTCTACTACGCCGGGTCCCGCGCGGTGTTCGACCGGCACCAGGAGACCCTCCAGGCCATCGCCAAGAACTCCGTCTATGTCGACGAGAAGATCGGCTCCGCGGCGACGCTCGACTGCGCGATCCTGGAGGCCTACTACGGAGGCTCCCTGGCGGTCCTCCACGCCGCGGCGATGTGCCAGGCCGAGGGTTTGGATCCGAAGGCCTTCTTCGCCCAGAAGAACTCCTTCCTCGGCTTGATCTCCGTCACCGCGGACGCCGCGCAGGACATGATCGAGCGCAATGACTTCACCGGCCAGCAGTGCAGCCTCAATACCCACGTCGCGGCCATCGAGCACATCGTCCGGCTGAGCACGGACGCCCGCATCAGCGACCGCTTCCCCAGGGAGCTGCTGGAGAACTACCGGCGGGCCCTGGGCGCGGGGCTGGGTGAGCAGGAATTGCCCGCCGTGTTCCGCACGCTGAAGGCGGTTCCCTAGAAGGTTTCACGCTTCTGCATTTCGGGAAGCGCCGCGTCCAGGCGCTTCGCCAGTTCCGGCAGCTTGATGGTGGGGACCGCCGGGAAGAGGTGGTGCTCCAGGTGATAGAACATGCTGAACGTGAGCAGGTTCTTCCAGCCGGTGCGCTGGGTTCTCGCAATCGTGGGGTCGTCCTGCGTGTCGTGATGCACGGTCCACACGGCGAAGAAGGCCATCAGGCACTCGCCAAGGACCATCACCCCGACGTGGTAGATGAGGAAGTGAAGCCGCAGGTGGAAGACTCCGGTGACGAAGATGGCGATGGAGGCCAGCTCGAAGAGGACGTTCCAGCGGTACTTCGTGTCTCCCTTCTGGAGGGTCACCTTGTGGATCAGGAACATGTGGACGGGGCCGTACAGGATGGCGCCGTACCACGACATGCCCGCTGACTTTCCTTCGTAGTCACCCTCCGCCAGGGTGTACCGGTGATGTCTCAGGTGGTTGAACTTCACCGCGTGGAGTGAGGCCACCATCAGCACGCTGTTGAGATACAGCGTGAGCCACGTCAGGAACTTGTTCGTACCCAGGGCGCGGTGGAAGCCGTTGTGCACCTGTCTCAGGCCCGTGAGGAAGTAGAAGGCGGAGAAGGGCAGGGCGAGCGCGTAGTGCTCGAAGTACGCCAGCACCATCGAGAACACGAACCAGGGAATGGTCAGGTTGTTCTCAATCAGCAACTCCCGCGTCGAGAGCGTCCGCAGGTCCTTCCACTTCACGCTGCGCAGCAGTTCCAGATGTGCCATGTCGAGGGCGAAACCCGACGACGAGGGAACAGCGACAGCACCACGGCCAGGTGCTCGCGGCTGTTCTAACAAGCCCTGTTCCCCCTCAGCAGGACGCGGTCCTCCGGGGCATCAGCTGGCGGATTCATGGGTAGAAGACAGGACAGGGGCAGGCAGGGCCCGCCCCCTCTCCGAATAACGCCCGCGCGCCTCTACCGGCCGGACGAGGATTTCTTCCCGACGGCGGGCTTCGTGGCCGCAGCCTTCGCGGGAGCACCCTTCACGGGCGTCGCCTTCGAGGGGGCCGCTGCTTTCGCGATGGCGGTGTTTCTCTTCGCGGCCAGCTCCGGAATCAACAGCAACTCGATGCGGCGGTTGCGCGCACGGCCCTGCGGCGAGGCATTGGCCCCCAGGGGCCGCGTGTCGCCGTAGCCGGCCGCGAGCATGCGCTTCGCGGGCACGCCGCCCTTCTCCTGGAGGAAGCGGACCACGTTGACGGCGCGCGCGACGGACAGCTCCCAGTTGGTGGGGAAGGTGGCCTGGAGCTTCTGCGTGGGCGGCGAGTCGTCGGTGTGGCCTGACACCTGGATGAGCTTGTCATCCACCTTGGACAGCACGCCGCCCAGACGGGTGAGGACCTCCTGTCCGCGCGTGCTGATGCTGGCGTCGCCTGAATCGAAGAGGACCTTGTCGACCAGGTCCACCTGGAGGCGGCCTCCGTCCTGGGACAGGCGGATGGCGCCCTCGGCGATCTCCTTCTTCAGCTTGTCCTGGAGGTCCTCGTAGGTGGCCTTGAGCCGGCTGAGCTCCGCTTCCTGCTCCTGCACCGTCTGGCTGAGCTGTTCCTTCTCCGTGTTGAGCTGATCCTTCTCCGTGGTCAGCTTCGTGTGTTCCGCCTCCAGCGCGGCCAGCTTCGCCTCTAGCTGCTGCTTCGCGGTCTCTGCTTCGTTCGCTTTAGCCGTGGCAGCCGCCGCCTCCGCGTCCGCGCGGGTCGTGCTGCGATGCGACAGATAGAGCACCAGGCCCGCGAGCACCGCCACCAGCGCCGTCACCAGCCAGGGCCCCCAGGCCCTTCCGCGTTCCTCTTCCATGTCGCGACCTCCAGGGTGGAATGGACGGAGGCCACGCTAGTGAAACGCCCCAGGTGCGCCTCAAGGCGCCCCGGGTGTGTGCAGGTATCTGGAGGTGAATTGTTCCAGCCAGGACAGCCGAAGTGCGCCGCCACGGGCTGGGACGTCAGTACATGGCGCAGACGATGCCCACGCAGTCGCCCGCGGTGTTGTTTCGCGCGACGTTTCCGCCGCCGTCAAAGGCGGTGGGCGCGTAGATGCCGAAGCCCGTGTTGTTCAGGGCCAGGTTGTTGATCACCGTGGGGGTGCTGGGCGGCTCCACCCGGAGTCCGTCCCCGTCGTTGGACAGGAACTGGTTGCCGCGGACGATGCCCGTGAGCGGGCCAGGGGTGGTGGGCCCTTCGCGGGTGGACAGGGTCAGGCCGCCCGCGTTGTCATGGAAGGTGTTGCCGTCGATGTAGACGGTCTGGGCCGCGACCTGGAGCTCCGTGCCGTTGTGGACGGCCAGCGAGTCGAGCATCGACAGCTTGAGCGGCTCCCAGACCGGAGTCGTGGCGGGCGCGAACGCGGTGTTGTTGGCGATGAGCGTGTTCTCGAACCGCATCTCGCTGCAGACGCGGGCGTCGGCGCCGTCGTTGGGGATCGTGCTCACGGCGTCATTCCACGCGAGCGTGCTCGACCTGAAGCGGACCGTTCCGTGCCAGCAGTAGACTGCGCTCCCGTTGGCCGTGAACGTGGAGTCGAGCACGTCGATGCCATGGTAGTCCGCGAACATCGCGATCTCGTTGTGGGTGAACACGGACGACCTCACATCGAAGTTTCCGTTGGACGCATCGAACTCACCACTCAGGCCTCTGACATTCCCGCTCAGGCGGCACTCCGTGATGAGGAAGGTCGCAAATGATCCCCAGTGGTAGACGCCGACGCCGTTGTCGAGGAGCGCGAGCTTGTGGAGGCGCACGTACGTCGTGTTCGAGTCTTCAGGTGTGCTGATGGCCCGGCCGAATCCCTGAACCGTGCCATTGCGCACCATGCTGTTGGACCAGAGCGCAATGCCCTGTGATGCGGAATTCGCCGGCCCCGTGCGGCGCACGGTGTGGCCACCCAGGTCCAGGACGATGCCTTCGCCCACGACCTGGAGCGCGAAGGGCGCCGAGCTGGGGCAGTAGAGATCGCGCGTGAGTCGCGTGTGCTCGGTGATGGTGTCACCGCACCGGACGTGGGAGCCGCCTTTGAACGTCACCTCCGCATCCGCGTCGAAGGGGACCGTGTCACGGGCCTGGGCGTCTGGCGCTCCCGTGAGCAAGCTGGTCACGGCCATGGCGACGACGAATCCGCGTGTCTGCTTCATGCAGCCTCCCCGAGCCGGAGACGTCCGGCCACCGGCGGAAGAGGCTAGGCACGGTGCTCCAGACGGCTTCCCCCCCAGAGGGAGCAGCACGCCGCCTGGAGCCGGACACGGCGGTGCTTAGAAGGGCGAACAGACGATGCCCACGCAGTCGCCCGCGGTGTTGTTTCGCGCGACGTTCCCGCCGCCGTCAAAGGCGGTGGGCGCGTAGATGCCGAAGCCCGCGTTGCCCAGGGCGACATTGTTGATCACCGTGGGCGTGCTGGGCGGCACCACCCGGAGGCCGTCCCCGGCATTGCTCAGGAACTGGTTGCCGCGGACGATGCCCGTGAGCGGGACGGTGACGAAGCCGGTGCGGTCCGACAGGGTCAGGCCGCTCGCGTTGCCATGGAGGGTGTTGCCGTCGATGTAGACGGTCTGGGCCGCGACCTGGAGCCCCGCGCCGTTGTGGACGAGCAGCGAGTCGAGCATCGACAGCTGGATCGGCTCCCAGACCGGAGTCGTGGCGGGCGCGAACGCGGCGTTGTTGGCGATGAGCGTGTTCTCGAACCGCATCTCGCTGCAGACGCGGGCGTCAAAGCCGTCGTTGGGGATCGTGCTCACGGCGTCATTCCACGCGAGCGTGCTCGACCTGAAGCGGAACACTCCGTGCCAGCAGTAGGCGGCGCTCCCATTGGACGTGAACGTGGAGTCGAGCACGTCGAAGCCATGGAAGTCCGCGAACATCGCGATCTCGTTGTGGGTGAAGATGGATGACCGGATGTCGAAGGTTCCCGTGGACGCATCGAACTCGCCGGCCATCCCTGTGCCATTCCCGCTCAGGCGCGAGTTCGTGATGAGGAAGTTCGCATAGGACGCCCGGTTGAAGACGCCGACATTGTTGTCGAGGATCGCGAGCGCATGCAGCCGCAGGTTCAGCACGGGTGAGCCGTTGGTGGTAGAGATGCCGCTGGCGAATCCCTGGACCGTGCCATTGCGCACCATCCTGCCGTTGGCGACCACGATGCCATGGGATGTGAAGTTCGCAGGACCCGTGCGGCGCACGGTGTATCCGCCCAGGTCCAGGACGATGCCCGGGCCGTCGACTCGGAGCGCGAAGGGCGCCGAACTCGGGCAGTAGAGATCGCGCGTGAGTCGCGTGTGCTGAGTGATCGTGTCGCCGCACCGGACGGTGGCGCCTCCGGTGAACACGACCTGGGCTTCCGCGTCGGAAGGCTCCGTGTCACGGGCCTGGGCGTTGGACACTCCCGTGAGCAAGCTGGTCACGGCCATGGCGACGACGAATCCGCGTGTCTGTTTCATGCAGCCTCCCCGGCCGGAGACGTCCGGCCACCGGCGAAAGAGGCTAGGCACTGCGCTCCAGACGGCTTCCCTCCCAGTGGGAGCAGCACGCCGCCTGGAGCCAGACACGGTGGTGCTTAGAAGGGCGAGCAGATGATGCCCACGCAGTCGCCCGCAGTGTTGTCGCGCGCGACGTTCCCGCCGCCGTCAAAGGCGGTGGGCGCGTAGATGCCAAAGCCCGCATTGCCCAGGGCCACGTTGTCGAGCACCGTGGGGGTGCTGGGCGGCACGACCCGGAGTCCATCCCCGTCATTGCTCAGGAACTGGTTGCCGCGGACGATGCCCGTGAGTGTGCCACCGGAGGGCCCTGCTCGGTCGGACAGGGTCAGGCCGCTCGCGTTGTCATGGAAGGTGTTGCCGTCGATGTAGACGTTCACGGCAGCGGCCTGGAGTCCCGTGCCGTTGCTGACGACCAGCGTGTCGAGCATCGACAGATCGAGCGGCGACCAGACCGGTTCGCCAGGAGGCGCGAACGCGGCGTTGTTCGCGATGAGCGTGTTTTCGAAGCGCGTTTCGTAGCAGCGGCGGGGGCCTTCGCCGTCATTGTGGGCCGTGCCTACGGCGTCGTTCCACGCGATGGTGCTCGACCTGATACGGATGAGGCCTTCCCAGCAGAAGAAGACGCTCTCATTGGACGTGAACGTGGAGTCGAGCACGTCGATGTCATGGTAGTCCGCGATCATCGCGAGCTCGTTGTGGGTGAAGATGGATGACCGCACGTCGAAGTTTCCCGTGGACGCATCGAACTCGCCTCTCAGCCCTACTGCGCTCCCGCTCAGGCGCGAGTCCGTGATGAGGAAGTTCGCATTGGACGCCCGGTTGTAGACGCCGATGCCGTTGTCGAGGATCGCGAGCGCATGCAGCCGCAGGTTCAGCGAGGTCTCGCCGCTGGTGGTGGTGATGCCACTGGCGAATCCCTGGACCGTGCCATTGCGCACCATCCTGCCGTTGGCGACCACGATGCCTTGCGAGGTGAAATTCACCGGACCCGTGCGGCGCACGGTGTATCCGCCCAGGTCCAGGACGATGCCCGGGCCGTCGAGCTGGAGCGCGAAGGGCGCCGAACTGGGGCAGTAGAGGTCGCGCGTGAGTTTCGTGTGCTCGGTGATGGTGTCACCGCACCGGACGGTGGTGCCGCCGGTGTACACGACCGGGGCCTCCGCGTCCGTAGGGACCGTGTCACGGGCCTGCGCCTCGGGCACTCCCGTGAGCAGGGTGGTCACGGCCATGGCGACGACGAATCCGCGTGTGTGTTTCATGCAGCCTCCCCGGCCGGAGATGTCCGGCCTCCGGCGGAGAGGCTAGTCACGATGCTCCAGACGGCTTCCCCACCAGAGAGGCAGCGCTCCGCCTGGACGGCGACACGGGGGCAATCAGAAGGGCGAACAGACGATGCCCACGCAGTCGCCCGCGGCGTTGTCTCGCGCGACGTTGCCACCGCCATCGAAAGCCGTCGGCGCGTAGATGCCGAAGCCCGCGTTGCCCAGGGCGACGTTGTTGAGCACCGTGGGTGTGCTGGGCGGCTGCACCCGGAGTCCATCCCCGTCATTGCTCAGGAACTGGTTGCCGCGGACGATGCCCGTGAGCGGGACGGGGACGGGCGCCGGGAGGTCGGACAGCGTCAGTCCGCCTCCGTTGTCATAGAACGTGTTGCCATCCACGTACACCGTCAGGGCCGTGACCTGGAGACCCAGACCATTGCTGACGGCCAGGGTGTTGATCATCGCGAGCCTGTTCGTTTCCCAGACCGGCCGGTCGGCGGGCGCGAACGCGGCGTTGTTCGCGATGAGCGAGTTCTCGAACCGCATCTCGCCGCAGGTGTAGGGGCCGCCCTGGTCGACCTGCATCCTGCCCACGGCGTCGTTCCACGCGATCGTGCTTGTCCTGAAGCGGAAGGAACCACCGAAGCAGTTGCTGACCAACCCATTGGACGTGAAGGTGGAGTCGAGCACGTCGATGTGATGGAAGTCCGCCACCATCGCGGTCCCGTTGTCAGTGAAGATCGATGAGCGCACGTCGAACATTCCCGTGGACGCATCGAACTCGCTGCTCAGTCCCCGGCCATTCCCGCTCAGACGACAGTGGGTGATGAGGAAGTTCGTTTGGGACTCGCTGTAGACGCCGTAACCATTGTCGAGGAGCGCGAGTTCGTGCAGTCGCAGGTTCGCCGTGGTTGAGCTGAAGCTGATGTCGATCCCGTACCCAAAGCCCTGCACCGTGCCATTGCGGATCATCCTGGCGTGGCTGACCACGATGCCGAATGAGCCCGGGACCTCCGGGCCGGTACGGCGGATGGTGTATCCGCCCAGGTCCAGGAGGAGGTCCGCGCCATCGAGCTCGAGTGCGTAGGGCGCTGAACCCGGACAGTTGAGGTCATGCGTGAGGATCGTGCTTTCGGTGAGGGTGTCACCGCACTGGACGGCGTGACCGGACTTCAAGATCACCTTGGGTTCCACGTTGGATGGAACCGTGTCACGGGCCAGGACGTCGGGCGCTCCCGTGAGCAGGGTGGTCACGGCCATGACAACGGCGAATCCGCGTGTCTGCTTCATGCTGCCTCCCCCGGGGCCGGAGACGTCCGGCCACCGGCGGAGAGCCTAGAGAAAGTACCCCCCGCATCATCCCGCCCAGGGGTGGCAGCGCGCCGCTGGCAGAGCGACAGCATGAAGGCGCGGCGGGGTGACGTGGATCACCACGATGGGATGGGGGGCGCGGGCCTCACTGTGTGGGGAAGATCCATCGCCAGTCATCGAGGTTCCCTCGGCGGCGCGCGCTCTCGCAGAGTGAGAGAGGGACTCCGCGCTGTGTCGGGTATCTGGCACACGCATTGCCTTGCGGCGGCGCATGACTTCGCGCGACGCGACGGCACCTGGCACCTGGCGACGCTCCACGGGATGGGCCTTGATCCTCGTCCTCTGGACGGCCTGCACCGGTGTGGTGGGCGGGCCGTCCGACAATGACGTGGATCCCTCGGGCTCGCCGGACGCCGGCTGTGAGGACCCCACGCCTTCCGGTGACCCCGACGCGGGCGAGAAGAACGACATGCTCGCTCCCAGTCGGCTGCTGCGGCGGGCCTCGCTCGCGCTGCGCGGGACGCCGCCGACGGACGAGGAGTTCACCGCGCTCGAAGCCTCGGGAGACGACGCCGCGCAGCGGGCCTTCGTGGAGCACTTCGTCGACGAGACGCTCGGGCAGCCCGTGTTCTACCGGACGATGTTCGAGCAGGCGCGCGACTGGTTCAACATCCCGCCTGTCCCTCTCACCGCCGACGCGCCCGAGTACGGCCTGCAGCAGCAGCGGTCCATCCAGCGCTGCGCCGCGGGCACCGCGAAGGCCGGCGCGTGGAAGTACTTCCGGGGCGACGACGCCGCCTGCAGCGGGGTGAAGTCGGATGGCTCGCCCGTGGATGAGCGCGCAGTGGAGCCGTGGTGGGCCCCGGGGACCACGGTGACGCTGGTGGGGTACGCGGCCAACGCCTCAGCCACGGGCACCGGATCCGTCAATGGCAATCCCGTGCCCATCACCTGCGCCAGCGCGGGTCCGGTTGGCACCTGCGGCTGCGGGCCCAACGCCGTGCGCTGCCACGCCGACTTCCAGCAGTACGCCGGTTGGGAGGACTACCTGCACTACCACGAGCAGGGTCAGCGGCGGCTCGTCGCGGAGGAGCCCGCCCGCCTCTTCGCCCACCTCGCGTGGCACGACCGGCCGGTGACGGACCTCATCCTCGGGAGCTACTCCGTCGCGCCCACCCGGCTCCAGGCCGCGTACGTGATGCAGGGCATCGAGGGCGGCGCGACAGGACTGCTCGATGATGACTCCTGGTGGCGGCCGTCGCGCTTCTCCGCCGCGCCGGTGGATCCGGAGCACGCACCGGGGGACCCGCTCGCCTGGCGCGAGTATCAGGTCCCCGCGCGCGACCCCTTCCTCCTGGCGGAGCGCGACTATCGCTATGACCCTCGCACGACGGTCATTCCGGCACGGGGGATTCCCGCCGCGGGCATGCTCACCAGCATGGGGTTCCTCGCGGGCTATCCCCGCGAGCGCGTGCGCGGTGCGCGGGCCCTGGAGACGCTGGCGTGCGAGGTCCTCGCGCCGCCCCTGGGTCAGAAGTTCAACGAGTACCGCCGCGATCCGGGCACCGAGGGCCCTTGCCAGCACTGCCACCGCCGGCTCGACCCCGCGGCCATCCACTTCAAGCGCTTCGCGAAGGAGGGCTCGGCGACCGAGGGCCATGGCGCGAAGTACCTGATGCCCGGCGTGGGCACCGCCTGGCATTGGCCCGTCTCGTGGCGCCGGGGCGAGTACCCCTACGGTGGGGATCCGTTCAGCCACTGGAACCGGTGGTACGTGGCCGACACGATGCTCACGCCCATCACCGAGGCCCAGGCGCAGGCGAACCCCGAGGCGCTCTTCATCGACTTCCTCCCGCCGGAGCAGACGCTGCTGGGGCAGGTGGGGGACGGGACGGTGGGGCCGCTCGGCTTCGCGAAGCTCATCGTCGCGGCGGGGGCCTTCGACCGCTGCGTGGTGAGACACCTCCATGCGCAGGTGCTGGGACGGGACATCGACCCGGCGCGCGAGGCGGGCTACCTGGACGCGCAGGTGGAGCGCTTCGTCGCGGGGGGCCGCAAGGTCCGCCCGTTCGTCAAATCCCTCACGCAGTCCCACCTCTTCCAGCGGGGGCGCTGACATGAACCGCTTCGCACTCCTCCTGCTCGTGCTCCCCGTGTCGCTCGCGTGCGGCAGGGATGGCACCACGGCCGTCCCGTCCTCGCAGTCCCAGAAGGCCTGTGGCACCCCGGCCAGCTCCGAAACCGTGCGCATCATGCAGGGCCTCCAGCCGCACTGTGAGGGCTGCCATGCGCAGGGCGCGCGCGGGTACTTCGCGTCGGTGGACGCGTTCCAGAGCTTGATGGTGTCCGACCCGCGGCTGGTGAAGGCGGGCAGCCCGGAAGAAAGCGAGCTGATCCGCTTGCTGGAGGGCCGGGGCAGCGCCGCGTTCAAGCAGATGCCGATTGGGGAGAAGTCCTACGCGCAGCTCGTCTCCGACGGCACGGCGAAGCTGTCTGTCGCGGACGTCCGCGCGTGGATCCAATCGCTCTCCACCCAGCAGCGCGACGCGCGCCCGGACCCCGAGGCGCCGCGCATCACGCGCATGAGCGCGACGCAGGTGCAGCGGGCGCTGTACCAGCAGCTGGGCCTCACGCATGACGACTTCTTCTCCTCCGCGACGGAGTTCGGCATCCCGATGGCCGAGTCCTACGAGGATGAGCGCTACCCGATGCAGCCGCCGGACGCGGTGCCTGCTCCCCGGCAGCACACCACGGGCGAGCGCTTCTACGGACTGGGCGGAGGCTCGGTGTTCAACCAGTCGACGCCGGACCGGACCGCGTCCCCCACGTTCGCGCTCACGCTGACGCAGGTGTCGCAGCGCTGGTGCCGCCTGGCCCTGGCGAAGACGGGCAACACGGCGCTCTTCCCCGCGGGCTCCAAGCGCACCGCCGATGCAGTGGACGTGAAGGCCACGCTGCGCCGCTGGTCGCTGCGCTTCCTGGGGGAGCGCTTCACGGATGCGCAGGTGGACGCGCTCTACGCGGATGTCTTCGTGCCGCTTTCGACCCCGACGGACACCGAGCCCGCTTACGTGGGCGTGTGCTCGTACTTCATCCGCCACCCGCATTGGATCTTCTACTGAAGGGGCAACCATGAAGCTCTCGCGTCGCAAGCTGTTCGAGCTGGCCCTGGGGGCCACGCAAATGGGACTCATGGCGCGCTACGGGTTGTCCACGGCCTCGGCCGCGCCCACGCCGGGACGTCCCACCAAGCTCCTGGGCATCTGGCTGGATGGAGGCCTGCACTGGGAGAGCTTCTTCTCCCCGCTGTCGAGCGCGGGCATCACGAAGTTCATCCCGGCGCCGCTGGGCGGCCTCATCCCCGTGGGCTACGCGCCCGGACAGGTGGAGAACTTCGACCGCTCGCCGGCGGACCTGGACGCGCCGGGGCCCGTGCGGAAGCTGCGCGGGCCCATCTACTGGAACTGGGCGAACCCCTCCGACTCGCAGGGCACGAACCCCGCGGCGAACAACAACCAGCGGTACCGGCCGTGGGGCTATTCGTGGGCGGATCCCACGTACAAGCTCTATGAGAAGGCCGCGCTGCTGGTGGGCGCGGACCAGAACACGGCCGCGCACGCGAGCGGCATCGTCGCCAGCATGTGCGGCGTGGCGGGTTCGAGCTTCCGGGCTCCGGCGGTGCAGGCGGTCATCGCCAACGCCATGGCCCAGCGCTTCCCGGACCGGTCCATCCCCAACGTCAGCCTGGGCGGTGCGCTGCCGACCGCGTTCGGGTTGCCCGCGCGCGCGAACCCGACGGTGCTGCGCTCCGCGTCGACGGTGGAGCCGACGCTGTCCGACCGGCGCGGCGGTGCCTGGAACGGACTGCGCACCCGCGACGACGTGCCCGACCTGGCCTTTGACGGCTCGGCGCTTCCGGGGACGGTGCCCGCGACGGCGGTGGACGCGGCGATCCTGAAGGCCCTCCGTGAGGAGCGGGGCATCTCCACGAGCGGCACCGACGCGATGCTCGAACAGCTTTACGACACCTACAAGGGCGCGAGCCGGACCATCCGCCGCGACATCCTGTCGGTGCTGGCCGCCACGCCGTCGTGGGAGAAGCTCAAGGCGGACCCGCGCTACCCGGTGGACTGGTCCGCGTGCATCGGCTTCGCGGACTCGTGCGGCCAGGGCTCGTCGATGGGTTCGTATGACTTCGCGTTGCAGTTGTTGAAGTCGGACCTGGTGACGTCGGTAAATCTGCGGGCCACGAGCTTCAACAACAACTCCTTCGACACCCACACCGCGAACGGCGTCCAGATGCACACCAACCACCTGCGCATCGCGCTGGAGATGGTGGGGCGGCTGTGCCTCGAGATGAGCCTCACCCCCAGCAAGTCCGACCCGTCCCGGTCGCTGCTGGATGAGACGCTCGTGTATGTCTACAGCGACTTCGGGCGGACGTTCCCGAAGCAGGGGAGCGATCACCACCCGGCGACGTGCGCGCTGCTCGTGGGCGGCGGCATCCAGGGCAACCAGATGCTCGGCGGCTACGACGAGACGATGAACGGCTCGCCGATGGGGGCGCCGGTGTCGCTGGTGGAGGAGGACGGGAGCCGCGGCTCCCGTGCGCCGCGCTCGCAGGACATCGCGGCGACGGTGATGAACGCCTTCGGTCTGGAGCCGGGGAAGGACTTCTTCATCCCCGGTGGCTACGGCGTCTTCGACGGCGTCGTGAGGTCCTGAGCTACTTCAGCGTCGACGTGTCGATGACGAACCGGTACCGGACGTCGGAGGCAAGCACGCGCTCGTAGGCGTCGTTGATCTTGCTGGCGGGGATGACCTCGATGTCCGCGCCGATGTGGTGCTGGGCGCAGAAGTCCAACATCTCCTGCGTCTGGGGGATGCCGCCGATGAGCGACCCGGTGAACACGCGGCGGGGCATGAAGAGCGAGAACGCGTTGAGGGAGAGCGGCTCCGGAGGCGCGCCCACGCTGACCAGGGCGCCGTCCAGGGCCAGCAGGGACAGGTAGGCGTCCACGTCGATCTTCGCGCTCACCGTGTTCACGATGAGGTCGAACGTGCCCGCGAGCTTCTGGAACGTCTCCGGGTCCTTGGTGGCGTAGTAGTGGTGCGCGCCCAGTCGCAGGCCGTCTTCCTTCTTGCTCAGCGACTGCGACAGGACGGTCACCTCCGCGCCCATCGCGCGAGCGAGCTTCACGCCCATGTGCCCCAGGCCGCCCAGGCCCACGATGGCCACCTTCTTGCCCGGGCCCGCGCCCCAGCGGCGCAGCGGCGAGTACGTCGTGATGCCCGCGCACAGCAGCGGCGCGGCGGCTTCGAGCGAGATGCCTTCCGGAATTTTGAGGACGAAGTCCTCGGTCACGACGATGTGGGTGGAGTAGCCGCCCTGCGTGAGCTGGCCGTCCCGCCCGGTGGCGCCGTAGGTGCCGACCATCCCCTTGAGGCAGTGCTGCTCCTCCCCCTTGCGGCAGGACGAGCAGTCGCCGCACGAGTCCACCATGCAGCCCACGCCGACGCGGTCGCCGACGGCGTGCTTCTTCACCTCGGCGCCGACGCTGGCGACGATGCCGGCGATCTCATGGCCGGGGACCAGGGGGTAGGTCGCCGCGCCCCACTCGTCGCGGACGGTGTGGATGTCGGAGTGGCAGATGCCGCAGAACTTGATCTCGATGAGCACGTCGCGAGGGCCGAGCTCCCGGCGCTGGACGGCCAGGGGACCGAGCGGTGACTTCGCGGAGGTGGCGGCGTAGGCGTTGGCGGTGGGCATGTGTCTTCTTTCCAGGAGCAGTGGGCCGGTGAGCCCCGTTCACGTGCGGAGAGAGATACGCGCCAGCCCCGTGGATGACTACGCGCGAGGAGCCAATAGGCTATTAACGCGTGCTTAACAGTGGCCTCGGATACGGTCCTCGCGAATGAATACGGCCCCCTTCACGCAGCTGCAGGTGTTCCTCGCCGTGGCCCGGCTGCGCAGCTTCAGCGGCGCGGCGCGCGAGATGGGAGTCTCCACGGCCGCGGTGAGCCAGGCGGTGCGGCAGCTGGAGGAGCAGCTGCGGGTGGTGTTGCTCACGCGTACCACGCGCAGTGTGGCGCTGACGGACGTGGGCCGGCGGCTCGTGGAGGGAGCAGGCCCGGCGGTGGGGCAGACGCTGGCCACGCTCCGCGAGGTGTCCGCGCAACCCGGAGAGGCCGTGGGCCGGGTCCGGCTGACGGTGCTGACGGCGGCGGTGCCCTACGTGATCACTCCGGTGGTCCCCATCTTCCGTGAGCGACACCCGCGCGTGGAGGTGGAGGTCGTCATCGAGGATCGCTTCGTGGACATCGTCGAGGAGGGCTACGACGCGGGTGTGCGGCTGAGCGAGTCCATCCAGCGCGACATGGTGCAGGTGCGGCTCACGGAGGCGTTCCGCTTCGTGGTGGTGGGGTCGCCCGGCTACCTCGCCCGCCACGGCACGCCCCAGCGCCCAGAGGACCTGCTGAAACACGAGTGCATCACCTTCCGTTCGCAGACGACCGGAACGCTCTATCCGTGGGAGCTGGAGCGCGGGCGCAAGAGCTGGCGCGTGCCGGTGCGCGGGGGCGTCGTCACCAATGACATCCATCTGCCCTCCAGCCTGGCGGAGCAAGGCGTGGGGCTGGCCTATGCCTTCGAGCCGGCCGTGGAGGAGCGGCTGCGCACCGGGAAGCTCGTGCGGGTGCTGGAGGCCTACGCGCCCACCGTGCCCGGTTTCTTCCTCTACTACCCCAGCCGTGCGCAGCGGTCGGTGCCGTTGCGACTCTTCGCCGAGGCGGCCCGGGAGCTGGCGGCCAAGGCCGTGTGAGCGGGCAGGGTGACTCCGCGCGGAGAAGGCCCTAGCTTCGCGGCGCGTGCTGAACAGTGAAGCCCCAGAGGGTCGTCGCGAATGAACACAGCACCCTTCACCCAGCTCCAGGTGTTCCTCGTCGTGGCCCGCCTGAGCAGCTTCAGCGGCGCCGCGCGCGAGCTGGGCGTCTCCACTGCGGCTGTGAGCCATTCGGTGCGGCAGCTGGAGGAGCAGTTGCGCGTGGTGCTGCTCACCCGCACGACTCGCAGCGTGGCGCTGACGGACGCGGGCCGGCGGCTCGTGGAGACCGCGGGACCCGCGATGGGTCAGGCGATCGCCGCGCTCGGGGAGGTGGCCGCGCAGCCGGGAGAGACGGTGGGTCGGGTCCGGCTGTCCGTGCCGCGGGCGGCGGTGCCTTACCTCATCACCCCGGTGGTCCCCACCTTCCGCGCGCGTCACCCGCGCATCGAGGTGGAGGTCGTCATCGAGGAGCGCTTCGTGGACATCGTGGCGGAGGGCTACGACGCGGGTGTGCGGCTGAGCGAAGCCATCGAGCGCGACATGGTCCAGGTGCGCCTCACGGGAGAGTTCCGCTTCGTGGTGGTGGGCGCCCCCAGCTACCTGGAGCGCCACGGGACGCCCCAGCGCCCGGAGGACCTGCTGAAACATGAGTGCATCACGTTCCGCATGCGCTCCACCGGGGCGCTCTACGCATGGGAGCTGGAGCGGGGGCGCAGGAACTGGCGTGTTCCCGTGCGAGGGGGCGTGGTCAGCAATGACAGTCACCTGACGTTGGACCTGGCGGAGCAGGGCCTGGGGCTGGCGTATGCCATGGAGCCCCTGGTGGCGGAGCGGCTCCGCACGCGGCGGCTCGTGCGAGTGTTGGAGGCCTACGCGCCCACCGTGCCCGGCTTCTTCCTCTACTACCCCAGCCGTGCGCAGCGCTCCGCGCCGCTGCGACTCTTCGTCGAGGCGGCGCGCGAGCTGGCACTCAAGGCCGTGTGAATGCGGATCAGCGGCCGGTCATCTTCTCCAGGGCCTCGGGATAACGGGCTCCCTGCGCCGTGAGCTTCGCGGCGGCATCCGTGAGCTCGCGGACCTCGTCCACCGTCAGCTCTACCCGGGCCGCGCCCAGGTTCTCCTCCAGCCGGTGCGGCTTCGTGGTTCCCGGGATGGGGACCATCCACGGCTTGCGCGCCAGGACCCATGCAAGCGCGAGCTGCGCCGGCGTCACCTTCTTCCGGGCCGCGACACTGCCCAGCAGATCGACGAAGACCTGGTTCGCCGTGCGTGCCTCCGGCGTGAAGCGCGGAAGGATGTTGCGGAAGTCGTTCTTGTCGAGCTGGGAGGTGTCGGGCAGCTTGCCTGTCAGGAAGCCCTTGCCCAGCGGGCTGAACGGAACGAACCCGATGCCCAGCTCTTCGAGCGTCGGGAGGATCTCCTTCTCCGGTTCACGCCACCACAGGGAGTATTCGCTCTGGAGGGCCGTCACGGGCTGGACCGCATGCGCGCGGCGGATCGTCTTCGCGCCCGCTTCGGACAGGCCGAAGTGCCGGACCTTGCCTGCCTGGATGAGTTCCTTCACGGCGCCCGCGACGTCCTCGATGGGCACGTCCGGGTCCACGCGGTGCTGGTAGAACAGGTCGATGACGTCGGTCTTGAGCCGCTTGAGTGAGGCCTCGGCGACCTGCTTGATGTGCTCGGGCCGGCTGTCCAGGCCCTCCTGCTTGCCGTCGCTGCTCAGCTTGAAGCCGAACTTCGTGGCGATGACCACCTGAGCGCGAACCGGGGCGAGGGCCTCACCGACAAGCGCCTCGTTCGTCCAGGGGCCGTAGACCTCGGCGGTGTCGAAGAAGGTGACGCCCTGGTCCACGGCCGACCGGATGAGGGCAATCATCTCCGTCTTGTCCGCGGGCGGGCCGTAGCCATGGCTCATGCCCATGCAGCCGAGCCCGATGGCTGAGACCTCCAGGTTGCTGTTTCCGAGTCTGCGCTTCTGCATCGTGTTCTCTCCGTGAGGTTCGTCGCACGAAGGAGATACGGCCCGGACCCGGATGGGACTAGACGCCCTGGAGGCAACGGCCTGTTAAACCCACGTTGAAAGTGAAGGGTGGGCATGGGCATCGTGGATTGCCACGATTGACTCGCGTCAGGCATGCACCCCTGGTGGGTGTAAGCGTTTGGTTGCCGACGGTCGTGGGCGTGGATGTCTGTTGTTGGTGGCAGCCGTGGCGTCTGCTGACGGGCGTGCCTGCCTTTCGCGCGGGCACATTTCCCTCACAACAGGAATGCCGATGAACGCGCTGAGGAAGTCCCTGATGGCCGTGTCCGCCGTCCTCGCCGTGGCCCCCACCGCCGCGTTTGCCTATCCGCCGCAGTGCGATGAGGTCTGCCTGGTCCACTGCGCCGGGCCCTGTTACGAGGGGACCTACCGTACCAGCTGTGAGGAGTCGGGATGGTGCTCCGGGTCCGCGCCTTCCAAGGAGACCGCGTCCGTCTCCTCGGAGCAGAGCCAGCAGTCCGAGGACACCGCGCCGGTCTGCGACCCCGCCCATCCGGGCGTGGAGCAGACTCCGTCCGCGGAGAGCTGAGCCGTCCTGAGCACCCGCGGGGCCTGCCGTGTCCAGGCCTCGCGGTTCAGACGCCTCCGGGGCGGAGCGCCGCGGACAACGCGTCGAGCGCACGCTCCTGCAAGGCGGAGAGCCGCACCCCGGGCCGAGCCTGCCGCACCCGCGCGAGTGCCGCCTTCGCATCCGGAGCATCCCCCCTCGCCACGAGGAGCGCGGCGGCGATCATCCCGGTGCGCCCATGTCCCTGCGCGCAATGGACGTAGAGAGACCCCGGGAGGGCGGCCAGCTCGCGAAGAATCGGGACCACGTGCTCCACGGGCAACGTCGATGCGTCCAGGATGGGCAGCGACACGTACCGGCAGGAGGCGCGGATGGCTTCCGGTTCGATGAACTCGGAGGTCAGGTCCAGCACGGCCGTGACGCCCGAGGGCAACTCGCCGGGGAGCAACCGCCGTCCCACCAGCACCCCAGGCACCACTTCGTCAAAGGCACGCTCTCGCGAGGAGCGCCGCGCCAGATGCCAGGTGCCCCACGTGAGCAGCAGATAGGGCAGGAGCGCGAACACGGCCCACGGCCGCATGCGTCCATCCGGCTGCTTCCCGAAGGCCCTCGCGCCTGGTCCGGCGTAGGCGAGCGCCACGACCGCGAAGCTCAGCGCGGGCCACAGCAGCAGCCAGCCGAAGCCCTGGAGCCGCTGCGCCAGGAAGGTGAGGAGTGCCGCCGCGGTGGTGAAGACGAACGTGTACTTCATGCGCGGCGCAGCGTAGCCGAAACCCGGGTGGCCTCCATGCGGCGGAGGCCGACCCGGAAGTGACTGCTACTGACTCACGACACAGCCCGGCTGCGCGATGGCACACCAGGAGGAGGCCTCGCTGACGCAGATGCTGTCCCAGGCCGTGGTGCAGCAGTACGGGTCGCGGTTGCACACCGAAAACGTGCAGGAGTTGCAGTCCTTGTTCAGCGACGAGCCCGTCGTACAGACGTTGTGGGTGCAGGTCGCGGCGGTACAGACGTTGCTGCTGGAGCAGGCCTGTCCGGCGCCGCAGGTGCCGCAGGCGAGGGTGCCACCACAGCCGTCGGAGATGGTTCCGCAGGTCTTGCCCTGGGCTGCACACGTCGTCGGGGTGCAGGCGGCGGTACAGACGTTGCTGGTGGAGCAGACCTGCCCGGTGCCACAGGTGCCGCAGGCGAGGGTGCCACCACAGCCGTCAGAGATGGTTCCGCAGGTCTTGCCCTGGGCCGAGCACGTCGTCGGGGTGCAGGTGGCGGAGGCGTCGAAGACCTCGATGCTCGCCACCGCCTGCATGTTGCCCTGGGCGTTGTAGGTCGTCCCTCCGAGGAACAGGACGCGGCCATTCGGCAGCGCGACCGTGGGGTGGTCCACGCGGGACTGGGTCAGCGTTCCCACCGTGCTCCAGGTGCTGGTCGTGGGGGAGAACAGCTCCACCTGCATCGTGTTGTAGGAGCCACCGGCCATCAGGATGGTGCCATCCGGCCGCGTCACCGACGGCGCGGAGAAGTGCTGGACGGCCGTGGCGCCAGTGTTCGTCCAGGTGTTGGCGGACGGGTCATACAGCTCCGCCGCGGTGACATAGCCCGTCAGCAGCACCTTGCCGCTGGAGAGCAGCTGCAGGGTGTGGCCATTGCGGCCCGTGTTCATCGACGCGACGGTCGTCCACGTCCCCGTGGTGGGGCTCCAGATCTCCGCGTGGTTGCTGGAAGACGTGGAGCCATTGCTTCCACCCGCCACGAGCACGCGGCCGTCCGCGAGCCGCACCGCGGCCTGGCTCATCATCCCGGCGTTGAGCGAGCCCGTGGCCGCCCAGGTGTTCGTGGACGGCGTGTAGACATAGGTCGAGGTGACGATGCTCACGCCGCCCGCCACGAGCACGCGGCCGTCCGTGAGCAGCGTGGCGGTGTGGCCATAGCTGATGCGGGGCAGGGGGGCGGCGGCGCTCCAGGTGTTCGTCGCGGGGTCGTAGCGCTCGGCGGACGAGAGCACGCTCGAGTTGATGCCGCCCACGATCAGCACGGTGCCGTCCTGCAACAGCGTGGCGGTGTGAGCGCGGCGTGCGGTGAGCATCGACGGACCGCTGACGGAAGTGGCCGTCGCCGGGTCATACAGCTCCGTGGTGGCGTACGAGCCAGAAGGCGTCCCTCCGCCCGCGACCAGCACCTTGCCGTTGGCGAGCAGCGTGGCGGTGTGCTGGTAGCGAGCGGACAGCATCGAACCGCCGGATACGACGAGCGCGGACGACTGGGAGGACACGACGTCGTCCCCGGGTAACTCACTCTCGGGACTGCACGCGAGACACAACAGCAGGGGGACGACGGCCAAGGACATCCAAGAAGAAGTGCGCATGTGGGCTCCCGGGAAATGGGCCCGCGACCATGGCACGCGGTGTCTGGATTCCTTTCATGAAACATGAACACAAATCAGGTGTCTCAAGACACCCGGACTTGTCTCAGGAGGCGGGAAAAGCCGGTCCTGAGCTGGAGTCAGTCCACGCAGACGAGGACGCCGTCCCGGTGTTTCGCGGCCGTGACATAGAAGGCTCGGAAGCGGTCGAAGCGCTCGGTGAGCCACTGCCAGTCCTCGTCGATGGAATTCTCGTGCGGGCACTTGTAGACGCTCGCGTCGCTCATGCTTTCGTAGGTGAAGTGCTCACGAAGGGTGTCGAACCGCACGGCCTCCAGCATCCGGGCGATCCGCTCCACCGTCTCCGGCCGCGTGTAGCGCAGGGGCACGCCCTGACCCGCCACCACGTGCGGAGCGATCTTCGCCTCGCCATGGATTGCGATTCCGGCCAGGGAGTCGTCCTCGGCTCCCGGCTCGTTCCGGCGGCGGTCGGAGAGGACGAAGTGCAGATGATCCCACCTCCGGTCGAGTTCCACGTGTTGCGTCGCCAGGTCGGGGCGGATGCGCAACAGCTCTTTCACGGCCCCCAGGAGCTGGAGTTCGCCGGGATCCGGGCCGCCCGGTGCCAGCCGCTCCTCTCGGGGATCCTGGAGCAACCGGGTGACGGACCCCAGCCATTCGCCCACGCCGATGTTTTGCCGCGCCAGTTCCAGAAGCGGGGAACCGCTGGGAAGGGCCTGGTAGCTCGCATCGAGTCCCATGGGCCCCGTCCTAGCAGCTCCGACGCAAGCGCAGCAGCTAGCTCGCGCGGTTCACCTGTTCGGTGGAGACAGGCGGCACCACTGCGAGCGCTGCCTCCGCGGCCCTCCGCGTATTGGCTTCCGTGGCGACCTGACACAACGCCACCTGCGCTTGAAGCTGGAGCGTGAAGGCCCGGCCCCGGCCGAACATGACGCCGATCAACGCCGCAACCAGACCGCCGATCAGGACGAAGAGGCCTTGCGCGTTCATCGCCTTCGTCACCACCACACCCACGATGAAGGCCATGAAGCCCCACGCGAAGATGATGCCGGCGGCCCGGTCGTACAGCGCCTGGGCATGTTTCGTGATGATGCTGGGATCGTAATGCACTGCCATGGTGGCTCCGCGGTCTGGGGATGAAGGGCCCGTGGATCAGGCCCGCGCGGCTCCATCCCATTGCGCGAAGCGCCCGGGCATCCCCCATGAGAGGAATGCCCGGCGGCATCAGGCCCGTGCTACTTCGGCACCCAGACCGCGACCCAGTCGATCTGCACGTTGCCCGCGGCGCTGTTGCTCGGCGGCGTGCCGCTCAGGTCGGTCTCCGTCTGGATGACCCAGTTGCCCTTGCGGCGCGTTCGGGATGCCGCTCTGCGCGCCGTCCAACGAGTACATCGTCGCCGCACCGCTGACCGTGACGCGCGCGACGTACTGCCCGTCCGGTGCTCCCGTGCGCGCCTCTCGCGTCAGCGTTCCCTGCCAGCCGGACCAGCCGCTGGTGTTCGTCTCGAAGGACATGTTGGTGATGACGGACGCCAGGTTCGACGTGGCCTGGACCGGCGCGTCGGCTCCAGGCTCCGGGTTGCATGCGGACGCCAGGGGGAGGGCCAGCAACAGCGCCAGGGCGGTGCGGAATCGCGGCCTGCGAAACACAGCGGACTCACTCATGGCACTCTCCGTGAAAATCTTGAAATAACTGCCTAATCATAAATACCAGATGCGGCGCATCGAACAAGCCCACCGTGTGCCTGCGTCTCCCACTCCTGTCGGCCATGGACATCCTCGGCCGAGGAGGAGAGACGCCATGCCCACCGACACGAAGCAGCCTTCCGACTCCGGATTGGATCCCCACGCCCGAACCTTTCTGGAGCAGCTGAAGAAGGCGGGCGGGCCCGCGCTCGAAACCCTGTCTCCCGCGGAGGCGCGCGGCGTGCTCCGGAGCGTGCAGGCGGGAAAGAGCGCGCGGAAGCCGGCCCGCATCGAGGACCGCTCCCTGCCGGTGGGCCCTGACGGCCAGGTCTCCGTCCGCATCGTGCGGCCCGCGGACGCGTCGGAGACGCTCCCGGTGGTGCTCTACCTCCACGGCGGTGGCTGGGTGCTGGGCGACAAGGACACGCACGACAGGTTGATCCGTGAGCTGGCCGTGGGCGCGCGGTGCGCGGTCGTGTTCGTCAACTACACGCCTGCTCCGGAAGGGCAGTACCCCACGCAGCTCGAACAGGCCTACGCCGCGCTGCAATGGGTCGCGAAGAACGGCGGCGAAGCGGACCTGGATGGACAGCGGATCGCCGTGGTGGGAGACAGCGCTGGCGGGACCCTGGCGGCGGCGCTCACGCTGGTGGCGAAGGAACGCGGCGGTCCGCGCATCCTGCAGCAGGTGCTGTTCTATCCCGTCACGGATGCCCGCTTCGACACGGGGTCCTACGCGCGCTACGCGGACGGCTACTTCCTCACCCGCAGCGGCATGCAGTGGTTCTGGGACAACTACGCACCGGATTCCACCGTCCGCACGGAGCCCACGGTCAGCCCCCTTCGCGCGACCGACGTGCAGCTGCGAGGCCTGCCCCCCGCGCTGATTCTCAACGGTGAATGCGACGTGCTCCGCGACGAAGGCCAGTCCTACGCGAAGAGGCTCGTGGACGCGGGCGTCCCCGCGCTGGCCCTTCAGTACGAGGGGATGATCCACGACTTCGTGATGCTGGATCCGCTGGCGGACTCACTCGCCGCGCGCAACGCCATCGCCCAGGCCTGCGTGACGCTGTCGGAAGCCCTGGGCACGCGGAGACAGGTGGAAGCGACGCTCACGTCCCAGCCCGCGCAGGTCCGCGAGCGGGAGAGCGCGCGTCACTGATCAATCCCCTGAGTCCAGCCACGCGGCCAGCACGTCCGCGTGGCACGGTCCCGGCTTGCACCAGCAGCCCAGCCGCTTGCCGCGCAACGCCCGCACGTCGCGCAGGAAGTCCGGGTCGTGCTTCGTGCGCAGCTCCAGGTACCAGCGGAAGGATTCGAATGCGTCCGGGCCGGGCGCCATGCGCCGCTGGGCTTCGTCGCGGATCCGCTCGGCTTCGTCCGCGGGCAGCTTCGCCAGCCACGGTTCGAAGTACGTGCGGATCATCGCCTTCCAGGTCTTCACACCCCCGGGCTTGAACGGGTTGCCGAAGCGGCCCGGCACGGGGTTGAGCGGCCCGGGCTTCGCCCAGGCGCGGAAGGCACGGCCCACGTACACTTCACATGCGTCGTGAACGTGCACCGCGGTGGTTCGGGATTCGGACATGGCGGGCGCATCGTTAACAGATGCACCCGCCAGACGCCGTGCGTGATGCCTGGCCCGTCAGCAGGCAGGGGTCACCAGGGGTCGATGCCCTGCTTCTCGTGCGGCGTCGGCGTGTACGTGGACTTGAACCCCGAGGCCGCGGCGTTGAGCCCCGAGCCGAGGGCCTCCACCGCGCCCTGCTTGAACTGGCCCTTGCTGAAGCTCACGAAGGCGTCGCGGCCGAAGTTCAGCGCCTCGCGCTGGTGCGCGTTGACCTCGCTGCGCGCGCCCGTCTCCACCTTCTTGACGTTGTCGATGACGCTGTTCTTGGAACGGTTGGAGATGCCGAAGTTGCCCTTGTCGAGGATCTGATTCACGCCGCTGACCGCGTGGCTGTAGTCGCTCGTCTTGCCCTGCGTCGTCTGATCAATCTGCAGGCGGGAGGGGTTCTTGAACGTGTGGTTGCTGGTGACCTTGAACATGGTTTGCCTCGCTGGGGGCGGCGGCCCGTTGGCCCCTGCCCGCGGTAGGTGATGCGTTGAAATGATTGTCGGGGCATGTGGGCTGGAGTTTCCTGAAGACTTTCATTTGCACACGTATACGTCATTTGTCGTATGCCGGCCTTCGCGAGGGCCATCGCAGTGGCAAGGCCCGCCGGAAGACGGCAACGTACGGGCCCGTCTCCTCCCACCCTCGCGGACATGATCGCCAACCTCCACGACGCCGACATTCCGAAGCCCGTGCTCGAAGTCATCACCCGCCTGCGCGAGCTGGGCCACCCCACGTACCTGGTGGGCGGCTGCGTGCGGGACATGGTCCGCAAGGTCCATCCGAAGGACTTCGACGTCGCCACCAGTGCGCTGCCGGAAGAGGTCCAGCGCGCCTTCCGCAAGGTCATCCCCACCGGCATCCAGCACGGCACCGTCACGGTCGTCACCGGCGGCAACCACGTGGAGGTGACGACGTTCCGTTCGGAAGGGGACTATCTGGATGGCCGGCGCCCCAGCTCCGTGTCCTTCGAGCGGGACATCGTGAAGGACCTGTCGCGGCGCGACTTCACCATCAACGCCATGGCGTACAACCCGCTGGACCGCGAGCTGGTGGATCCATTCGGCGGACAGGTGGACCTGCCCGCGAAGTTGATCCGCTGCGTGGGCTCCGCGCAGGAGCGCTTCTCCGAGGACGGCCTGCGCCCCCTGCGCGCCGTGCGCTTCGCCGCCGTGCTGGGCTTCACGCTGGACCCCGACACCCGCGACGCCATCCCCGCGACCCTGGCCGTGTTCCGCAAGGTCGCGCTGGAGCGCGTGCGCGAGGAGTTGCTCAAGCTGCTGCTGTCCCCCCGCGCGGAGATGGGGCTGCACCTGCTGGCGGACACGGGGCTGTTGGAGGTCTTCCTTCCGGAGGTGGCCCACGCGGACGCGGAGGCCGCCCGGCTCGCCCGTGCCGCCGTGCAGGCCGCGCCACTGGACGCGGACCTGCGCGTGGCCACGCTGCTCGCGGACATCGACACCGCGACGCAGGCCCGTGAGCTGTGTCTGCGTTTGAAGTTCCCCAACAAGTCCGCGGACCTCATCGGCATGCTCGTGGAGCACGTGAAGCTGGAGACGCGCGTGGACGACGCGGACCCCGCGCTGCGCCGGCTGCTCGCCCGCGTGGGCCTGGTGAACCTGCCCGCGCTCCTCTCCGTGGCGAAGGCCCGCGTCCAGGTCCGGGCCCCGGAGAGGCTGCCCGCGGTGGAGGCGCTGGCCTCACGGCTGGAGGCGCTGGCCGCAGCGAAGCCCCCGCTGTCCGCGAAGGAGCTGGCGCTCACCGGGGGCGACATCATGAAGACGCTGGGCATCGGCCCCTCGCCGAAGGTGGGCGAGGCGACCCGGTACCTTGTCGAATCCGTACTCGATGACCCGTCGCTGAACACCGCGGACGCGCTCCGCTCCCTGCTCACGGCCTGGGCGGCGCGCGGTTCATGACACGGGGGCCTCTTCCCGGCCGGAGGGCAGGGGAGGGGGCCTGGAGCGCCTCTGGCCGTGCGTCGCGGCCTGGGGGCGTGTAGGAAGGAGTCCCATGCGAGTCGTCGTTGCAATGAGTGGCGGAGTGGATTCCTCGGCCGCCGCCGCCCTGCTCAAGGAGCAGGGCCACGAGGTCATCGGCATCACCCTGCGCGTCTGGTCCTACGAGGGCGCCGCGAAGTGTGGCAGCTGCTGCAGTCCGGACGACATCGACGATGCCCGTGCGGTGGCCCAGACGCTGGGCATCCCGTTCTACGTGGCCAACGCCGAGGAGATCTTCCAGGACCGGGTCGTCAACCCGTTCGTCCAGTCGTACCTGGGCGGCAAGACGCCCATCCCATGCGTGAGCTGCAACCGCGACGTGAAGTTCAACTTCCTCCTCAAGCGCGCGCGCGCCCTGGGCGCCCGGCTCGCCACCGGCCACTACGCCCAGGTGGAGGAGGTGGACGGCCGCTTCCACCTGCGCCGCGCCGTGGACGCCGCCAAGGACCAGAGCTACTTCCTCTTCACCCTGGGCCAGGAGGAGCTGAAGGACGTCCTCTTCCCCGTGGGCCACCTCACCAAGCCGGAGGTGCGCGCCGTCGCCGAGCGCCACAACCTGCCCACCACCCACAAGCCGGAGAGCATGGAGATCTGCTTCGTGCCGGACGGCGACTACGCCGGGTTCGTGGAGAAGGTCGCCGGTCCCCAGCCGTCCGGCGAGGTCGTGGATCCGGAGGGCAAGGTGCTGGGCACGCACAACGGCATCCACCGCTTCACGGTGGGGCAGCGCAAGGGCCTCAACCTGGGCGGCGGCGAAGTGCGCTACGTGCAGCGCCTGGAGCCGGAGACGAACCGCGTCGTCGTGGGCCCCGCGGAGGGCACCGGCCGCGCGCAGTTCGGCCTGCTGCAGCCGCACTGGGTGGACGGTCCGCCTCCGCCCGAACAGGCCGTGGAGGTCCGGATCCGTCACCGCCACGCGGGAGCACAGGGACGGATCCACATCTCACAGCACGGGCTGGTGTCCGTGAAGCTCGACGAGCCCGCGCGCGCTGTCACGCCAGGGCAGGCCGCGGTGGTCTACGACCGGGACCGCGTGCTCGGCGGCGGGTGGATCGTCTGAGCCGACCTGACGCGTCCTCCGTCATCCACTGATGCCGCCGGGGCCGGACTTCCGGCCTCGCGCGCGCCGCGTGTTCCACTGCCTCCGCGAATTTGACCCGCCTGGGGGTGGGGCGTAGCTTGCGCGCACGCTGTCGCTACAGGCCGTTACACGGGCCGTGAGCGCGCGATCGAGGTCTGCCCCGCCATGCGTGACGCCCATCGGATGAAGGAGAAGTTCGACGTCTCGCTGGACAACCGGCAGATCGTCAGCCTGTTGATCGCCGGCATCGTCGTGATGGGCGCCGTGTTCGTGCTGGGCGTGGTGGTGGGCAAGAAGCTCTCCAGCGACGCGCAGACGGCCGAGGCCCCGGACCTGCTCTCCGCGCTGGACGCCAACGCGCAGGTCCTCAACGACGCGCGCCAGGATCCGCCGCTCACCTTCCCGGACGAGCTCACCCGAAAGACGGGCTCCGAGCCCCTGCCGCCGATGCCCAAGCCCGCCGCGAAGCCGGAGGCCCCCAAGGTCGCCGCCGCCGCGAAGCCCGAAGTGAAGCCGGAGACCAAGCCTGCGGCGAAGCCCGCCGCCCTGGCCCCCACGCCGGACCCCGACACGGGCGAGCTGCCCGCGATGGATGCCGCCGAGGAGGACGCCATCGCCAACGGCAAGCCGCTCGCGAAGCCGGAGCCCAAGCCCGAGCCCAAGGTCGAAGAGCCCGCCAAGGTCGCCGTAGCGAAGCCGGAGCCCAAGGTGGTGGAGCCGGTGAAGGGAAAGGTGGAGGAGACGCCGGTCGCCACCCGCACCGCCGCGCGTGACGGAGGCATGAAGGAGGCCATCGCCCGGGCCCAGGCGCTGCCCGCGGAGCCGCCGCGTCCGTCGGAGGCCGTGAAGGGTGGGGCGTTCACGCTCCAGCTCTCCGCCTTCCAGAGCCGCCAGGACGCCGACCGTTTCGCCGCGCGGTTGCGCGACAAGGGCTATGCCCCCTATATCCTGACGGCGGAGGTGCCCGGAAAGGGCACCTGGTACCGCGTCCGGATGGGCAGCTTCGCCAGCAAGGAAGCCGCGGGTCGGTACCTGACGGACTTCAAGCGCGAGACCCAGCTCGACGCGTACGTGGCCGGCACGAACTAGCGCTGCTGGGCAAGGAAGAGACGAAGCAAATGACGACGACGAAGCGGGTGGAGAAGCCCTGGGGCCACGAGCTCATCTGGGCCCACACGGAGCGCTACGTGGGCAAGCTCCTGCACGTGAAGGCCGGCCACAAGCTGAGCCTCCAGTTCCACAACGTGAAGGACGAGACCATCCACGTCCAGAGCGGCAAGCTCCTCTTCGTCGTGGACGAGGGCCAGGGCCTCATCGAGAAGGAGATGAACCCCGGTGAGAGCTACCACATCAAGCCGCTGACCAAGCACCGCATGGTCGCCATCACCGACTGCGACATCCTCGAGGTCAGCACCCCCGAGCTGAATGACGTAGTGCGCCTGGAGGACTCCTACGGGCGCACGGGCACCAGCGCCCCGTAGTCCCCGCCGTGAAGCCCGCTGGCGCGCCTTCATGGTGCGCCGGCCGGGCCTCCGACGTCACTCCTTGGACTTCGCCGCCGCGTTCGGATTGCGGGTCCACTGGTCCACGGTGCCGTCGCCGTCCAGGTCCTCGCCAATGCGATCCACCTGGCCGTTCTCCCAGTACTCCCAGTAGTCCACCCGGCCGTCGTGGTTCGCGTCGCGCTCCTTCCGCACGAGCGTGTCCTTCTCGTAGTACAGCCACGAGTCCGGTCGTCCATCGCCGTCCAGGTCGCGCTCGCCCTTGGTGCGCTTGCCCTCGGCGTAGTGGTACGTGGCGTCCACCTTGCCGTCGTAGTCCAGGTCCATCACCTCACGGACCTTCGCGCCCTGCGGATCCAGGTACTGGGTGACGTCCACGCGGCCGTCCCAGTTCAGGTCCAGCTCCTTGCGCACCAGCATGTCCTTGAGCCGGTACTCCCAGACGTCCGTGCGGCCGTCGCCGTTGGCGTCCAGCTCCGTGACGGTCTCCCCCGGGTCCTGTTTCCCCCGGACGCCCTCCGCCTCGGGACGCTTGCGCGATGCGTCAATGGGCTCCGAGGCCTTCTGGGAGGCGCAGCCCGCGAGCGCGCCTACAGCCAGGAAGCCCAGGAAAATCAAGCGGTTGCTAGAAGCCAAGGTGCCTCCGGAGCAGGTGGGGCGCCATGTTCGCGCCGCTTCACTTCCGTGCTTTCGCAGGCCACGTCATTCCATATATTTTCACGTATCGCCATGGCCCGAAAGAAAGTCAGCACCACCATCTACATCACTCCGGAGCAGAACGAACTGCTCAAGGCGCTGAACCAGAAGTCGAAGGTGCCCGTGGCCGAATACATCCGGCAGGGCATCGACCTGGTGCTGGAGAAGTACAAGGCGCAGCTGCCGGGCCAGGCAACCTTCGACGAACTCTCCTGACGAACGAGGCGTGACGTGACGAGCATGCGTGGCAAGCGGGCGGTGGTGTTGGGTGGGGCCGGATTCGTGGGCTCGCATCTGTGTGAGCGGCTGCTGGACGACGGCGCGGAGTCCGTCCTCGCGGTGGACAACCTCATCACGGGCAATGAGGCGAACGTCCGCACGCTCAAGCCGCGCGCGGGCTTCCAGTTCGTGAACCAGGACATCACCGAGGGCCTGGAGGTGGATGGGCCGGTGGACTTCGTCCTCAACCTGGCCTCGCCCGCGTCGCCCATCGACTACGCGAACCTCCCCATCGAAACGCTGCGCGTGGGCTCCATCGGCACGGAGAACGCGCTGAAGCTGGCGGAGAAGAAGAAGGCCGTGTTCCTCATGGCCTCCACGTCGGAAGTGTACGGCGACCCGCTGGTGCACCCCCAGAAGGAGGATTACTGGGGCAACGTGAATCCCATTGGCCCGCGCTCGGTGTACGACGAGGCCAAGCGCTACTCGGAGGCCATCAGCGCCGCGTACGAGCGCAGCCGCGGCGTGAACGTCCGCATCGTGCGCATCTTCAACACCTACGGCCCGCGCATGCGCCTCAACGACGGCCGCGTGGTGCCCGCCTTCGTGGGCCAGGCGCTCAAGGGCGAGGACTTCAGCGTCTTCGGGGACGGCAGCCAGACGCGTTCCTTCTGCTACGTGAAGGACCTGGTGGACGGCCTGGTGCGGCTGGTGCTGTCGGACGTCCGGGGCCCGGTGAACATCGGCAACCCGCGCGAGATGACCATCAAGCAGTTCGCGGAGGCCGTGCGCGAAGCGGCCGGTGGGGGTAGGCAGATCGTCTACCACCCGCTGCCCAAGGATGATCCGAAGCAGCGTCAGCCGGACATCACCCGCGCGCGCACGCTGCTGGGGTGGGAGCCCCAGGTGAAGCTGGAGGATGGTTTGCGGGACACCATCGCCTACTTCCGTGAGGTTGCCGGTCGCCCCTCTGGGACTTAGGTTGGCCGCGCGCGAGTGAACGCGAGGTAGTCGGCCCGGCCCTCGTGGCGGCCGGGCCTGGGGAGAACGGCGTGAAAGTCCTGGTAACGGGCGGCGCGGGCTTCATCGGCTCGCACGTGTGCGATGAGTTCCTGCGCAATGGCCATGAGGTCATCGCGCTGGACAACCTGTCGAGCGGCAAGAAGGAGAACCTGGATTCGCGCGTGCGGCTGGCCGTGCACGACATCCGGAGCCCGGAAGCCGCGGAGCTCATCCGCACGGAGAAGCCCCAGGTGCTCTGTCACCTGGCCGCCCAGATGGACGTGCGCCGCAGCGTGGAGGACCCCGGCTTCGACGCGGACGTGAACATCCGCGGCATGACGAACCTGCTGGAGGCCGCGCGCCAGTCCGGCGTGAAGAAGGTCATCTTCAGCTCCACCGGCGGCGCCATCTACGGCGAGCAGGATTACTTCCCCGCCCGGGAAGACCACCCCCAGCGGCCGGTGTCGCCCTACGGCGTCTCCAAGGCGGCGGGCGAGCTGTACCTGGGCTACTACCGCGCGCAGTACGGCATGCCGTACGTCGCCCTGCGGTACGCCAACGTGTACGGCCCCCGGCAGAACCCGCACGGCGAGGCCGGCGTGGTGGCCATCTTCAGCCAGCGCGTCATCGCGGGGCAGGGCTGCACCATCTACGGAGAGGGCAAGCAGACGCGTGACTTCGTCTTCGGTCCGGACGTGGCCCGCGCCAACTACCTGGCCTTCCAGAGCGACTACGTGGGCGCCGCGAACATCGGCACCGGCGTGGAGACGGACATCAACCGGCTCTACGAGCTCATCGCCCAGGCCGGCGGCAGCTCGCTGAAGGCCGCGCACGCGCCGGGCAAGCCGGGCGAGCAGCTGCGCTCCTGCATCGACGCGGCGCACGCGAAGAAGGTGCTGGGCTGGGAGCCGTCCGTGCAGTTGGCGGAGGGCCTGCGCCACACGATCCAGTTCTTCCGCGAGCAGGCCGCGGGCCCCGTCCGCGCCCGGGGCTGAAGTCCGGGCGTCACGCCGCCGTGTCCCCCTGGCCTGGATGCCGGGGGGAATGCGGGGCGTCAGGCGGGTGGAGTGCCCGGCGGGCAGGTGTGCGCCGGTCGTGGATTTTCAGGCGGTTCGGTGTTACCTACGCCCGCTTCGCGACCGACGAGCGCCCTGACCATGCCGGCTGAAAACGCGCACATCCGCAACTTCTGCATCATCGCCCACATCGACCATGGAAAGTCGACGCTGGCCGACCGCCTCCTGGAGAAGACAGGCACGCTGACCAAGCGTGAGGCGCAGGCCCAGTTCCTCGACAACATGGACATCGAGCGAGAGCGGGGCATCACCATCAAGGCCCAGTCCGTGCGGATGACGTACACCGCCAAGGACGGCCAGAACTACGTCCTCAACCTCATCGACACGCCGGGACACGTGGACTTCGCCTACGAGGTGAGCCGCAGCCTCGCCGCGTGCGAGGGCGCGCTGCTCGTCGTGGACGCGACGCAGGGCGTGGAGGCGCAGACGCTCGCCAACGTCTACATGGCGTTGGAACACGACCTGGAGATCATCCCGGTCATCAACAAGATCGACCTGCCCTCCGCGGACGTGGAGCGCACGCGCGGGGAGATTGAAGACGTCATCGGCATCGACGCGTCCATCGCGGTGCCGGCCTCCGCGAAGGAGGGCATCGGCATCCACGACATCCTGGAGTCGGTGGTCAAGCGCGTACCGCCGCCCACGGGTTCGCCGTCCGCGCCGCTCAAGGCGCTCATCTTCGACTCCTGGTACGACAACTACCGGGGCGTGGTGACGCTGGTGCGCGTGCTGGAAGGCACGCTGAAGCTGAAGCAGAAGATCAAGATGTTCAGCAACAACAAGGTCTTCGAGGTGCAGGAGCTGGGCGTGTTCAGCCCGTTCTCGCGCCCGGTGACGCAGCTCATGGCGGGCGAGGTGGGTGTCCTCGTCGCCAACGTGAAGGAGCTGCAGGACGCGAAGGTCGGCGACACCGTGACGGAGGAGGCGCGGCCCACCGAGCAGCCCTTCCCGGGCTTCAAGGAAGTCAAGCCGATGGTGTTCTCCGGCATCTTCCCGGTGGACTCGTCCGACTACGAGAACCTGCGCGACGCGCTGGCGAAGCTCACGCTCAACGACTCCGCCTTCACCTACGAGCCGGAGTCGTCCACGGCGCTGGGGTTCGGCTTCCGCTGCGGCTACCTGGGCCTGCTCCACATGGAGATCGTCCAGGAGCGCCTGGAGCGCGAGTACAACCTCAACCTGATCACCACGGCCCCGTCGGTGGTCTACCGCATCACCACCACCAAGGATGAAGTGCTCCTGGTGGACAACCCGGCGAAGCTGCCGCCGACGCAGAACATCACCAAGTTCGAGGAGCCCATCCTCACCTGTCACATCCACGTGCCCAACGAGCACCTGGGCGCCATCCTGAAGCTGTGCCAGGACCGGCGTGGCGTGCAGAAGGACATGAAGTACCTGGGCTCCAGCGGCACCCGCGTGCAGGTGACGTACGAGATGCCCATGGCGGAAGTCGTGTTCGACTTCTTCGACCGCCTGAAGAGCGTGTCGCGCGGCTACGCGAGCCTGGACTACGAGCTGTCCTCCTACGCGGAGGCGGACCTCGCGAAGCTGGACATCCTCATCAACGGGGAGCCGGTGGACGCGCTCTCCGTCATCGTGCACCGCGAGCGCGCGTACCTGCGCGGCCGCGAGGTCTGCGAGAAGCTCAAGGAAGTGATTCCCAAGCAGATGTACGAGGTGGCCATCCAGGCCGCCATCGGCGCGAAGATCATCTCCCGCGAGACGATCTCCGCCATGCGCAAGAACGTCCTTGCCAAGTGCTACGGCGGCGACATCAGCCGCAAGCGCAAGCTCCTGGAGAAGCAGAAGGAGGGCAAGAAGCGCATGAAGCAGGTGGGCACGGTGGAGATTCCGCAGGAAGCCTTCCTCGCGGTCCTCAAGACGGAGCAGTAAGCCCTATGAGCACGGCCAGTCCTTCCATGAAACTGGGAGCGGCCATGGCCGCGCGCCGCACTCCGGAGCAGCTCAAGGCCCGCCGCCAGCTGATGTGGCGCGAGCTGCTCACCAGCCTCTGGGCTCCGCTGTGCGGAGTGGGCCTGGCGTTCATCCCCTACGTCACGCTGATTGAAATGGCGCCCGGGACCGCGTCCTGGGCCCAGCCGCTGATCAAGGGCTTCGGCCTGCTGATGGTGCTGGCCTTCGTGGGCCTGCTGGTGTGGCGCAACGCCTCCCGGAAGGAATCGCTGCTGCGCACGCTGCGCCACGAGGCGCACGAGCTCATCTCCGAGGACGAGCGCATCCTCGCGCGCCTGGGGACGAAGGTGTCCCCGGCCGTGGCGGATCGCATCACCGAGCAGGCCCTGCGCGTGGAGTCCGCGTCCGTGGCGGCCAACGCGGAGCTGCTGCGCACGGAGACCCAGGCGCTGGAGAAGCTCACCCAGGAGCACCTTGGCGCGTACCGCAAGCAGTCCGTGTGGGACTTCCTGGGCGGCTTCGGCAAGGCGCTGCTCATCGCGGTGATCATCCGCACGGTGCTGATCGAGCCGTACCGCATCCCGTCCGGCTCCATGCTGCCCACGCTGCAGATTGGCGATCAGGTCTTCGTGAACAAGTTCATCTACGGGGTGCGCATCCCGTACACGAACTTCGTCCCGTTCCGCATCGTGCGCGAGCCCATGCGCGGGGACGTCATCGTCTTCAACAACCCGGTGGACGAGTCCAAGGACTTCATCAAGCGCGTCATCGGCATCCCCGGCGACACGGTGGAGATCGTCGACGGGGTGGTGCGCATCAACGGCGAGCCGCAGCCGCGCACGCTGGTGACGCCGGACTACGTGGTGCACAACCAGGACGACCTGACGGGCCGCTGGTTCGACCAGGAAGAGGTGCTCTACCGGGAGACCCTGGGCGACGTGGTGCACTCGTCGCTCCAGCACCCCATGCGCCTGCCGGGCCGCGAGCACGAGGGGCCCTACACGGTGCCCGCCAACAGCGTCTTCGTGATGGGCGACAACCGGGACAACAGCGCGGACAGCCGCTACAACCTGGGCGGCCCGGGCGGCGCCGAGGTCGCCTACGTGCCGTACGGCCACATCAAGGGCAAGGCCATGGTCGTCTGGCTGTCGCTCGGTTGGGGTGGCCTGCTGGGCAATCTGTTCGGCGGCACGGGCCTGAGGGTCGACCGCTTCTTCGAACCGGTGCGCTGACGGACGCTGGACGGATTGCCGCCACGCGCCGTGCTTGACGCAACGTGCGGCGCGCGGTACGCGGCGGCCCCGGCCCATGAGACATCTTCTCGGAATCGCAGGCTGGCGGCGGGACGAGCTGGAAGTGCTGCTCGACCGCGCCCAGGCGCACCTGCCCGGCGGACCGGATGCCTCGCACGTTCTGCGGGGCCGCGTCGTGGCGAACCTCTTCTTCGAGGACTCCACCCGGACGCGCTCCTCCTTCGAGGTGGCCGCGCGGAAGCTGGGCGCGGACGTCCTCAACTGGAGCTACGCAGGCTCCTCCGTGTCCAAGGGGGAGACGCTCCTGGACACCGCGCGCAACATCGAAGCCATGGGGCCGGCGGTCATCGTCATCCGCCACCGCTCCTCTGGCGCGCCGGGGCTCGTGGCCCGCCACGTGAAGTGCGCGGTGGTCAACGCGGGCGACGGCGCGCATGAGCACCCGTCCCAGGCCCTGCTGGACGCCTTCACCCTGCGCCAGCGCTGGGGCCGCCTGGACGGGCGCACGGTGCTGATTGTGGGCGACGTGCAGCACAGCCGCGTGGCGCGCTCCAACCTCTTGTGCCTGAAGGCGCTGGGGGCCCGGGTCGTGCTCTGCGGACCGCCCACCCTCCTGCCGCCAGGGCTGGAGGAGATGGGCGGAGAGGTGACGCATCAGCTGGACGCCGTGCTGCCCCAGGCGGACGCGGTGATGTGCCTGAGGCTGCAGACGGAGCGCATGTCGGAAGCCTTCCTGCCGTCCCAGCGGGAGTACTCGCGGCTGTTCGGTATCACGCCCGCCCGCGCGGAGCGGATGAAGCCGGAAGCCCTCGTGCTGCACCCGGGCCCCATCAACCGCGGCGTGGAGTTGTCGCCGGTGGTGGCGGACGGGCCTCGCAGCGTCATCCTGGAGCAGGTGGCCAACGGCGTCGCGGTGCGCCGGGCCGTCCTGGAGGCGTGCGCATCATGACCACGGTGCTCTTCCAGCGGGCGCGCGTCATCGACCCGCGCAATGGCGTGGACGGCGTTCGTGACGTCCTCGTGACGGACGGCCGGGTGGCCCAGGTGTCAGAAGGCCCGCTGCCCGCGCCCAGGGACGCGCGGGTGGTGGACGCCACCGACAAGTGGCTGGTGCCGGGCTTCATCGACCTGCACGTGCACCTGCGCGAGCCGGGAGAAGAGGGCAAGGAGACGGTCCTCACGGGCTGCCGCGCGGCGGTGGCGGGCGGCTTCACCGGCGTGGTCGCCATGCCCAACACCAAGGTGGTGAACGACAGCGCGCTCGTCACGGAGCTGGTGCTGTCGCGCGCCCGGGACGCGGCCCTGTGCCACGTGTACCCGGCCGGCGCCATCACCAAGGGGCTCAAGGGCGAGGAGCTGTCGGAAGCAGGCGAGCTGATTGGCGCCGGCTGCGTGGCCCTCACGGACGACGGCCGCCCGGTGATGAACGCGGGCCTGATGCGCCGGGTGCTCCAGTACGCCACCCAGTTCGACGTGCCGGTGATGGTGCACGAGGAGGACCTCACCCTGTCCGCCGGCGGCGCCATGCACGAGGGCGCCACGTCCACGCGGCTGGGCCTGCGCGGCATTCCGTCCTCCGCGGAGGTGGCCATGGTGGCGCGCGACCTGGTGCTCCTGGAGGAGACGAAGGGGCGGCTGCACGTGGCGCACGTGTCCTGCGAGGGCAGCGTGCGGCTCATCCGCGAGGCCAAGCAGCGCGGCCTGCGCGTCACCTGCGAGGTGGCGCCGCACCACTTCACCCTGGATGACCGGGCGGTGGGGGACTACGACACCCACGCGAAGATGGCGCCGCCCCTCCGGAGTGACGTGGACGTGAAGGCGCTGCGCGAGGCGCTGGTGGATGGCACGGTGGACGCCATCGCCACGGACCATGCGCCGCACGGCGTGTCCGACAAGCTGGTGGAGTTCGAGAAGGGCATCAACGGCATCGTCGGGCTGGAGACGGCCCTGGGGCTCACGCTGGCGCTGGTGCACGAGGGCGTGCTCACCCCGCGCCGGGCGGTGGAGCTGCTGTCGGACGGGCCGGCGAGGGTATTCGGCCTGCCGGGCGGTCACCTGGCGCCTGGTGCCCCGGCGGACATCACTCTTTTGTCCCCTTTGGCGGAGTGGACGGTGGATGCCCACCGGTTCTATTCCCGCAGTCGCAACACGCCCTTCCACGGGCGCACGCTGAAGGGTCGCGTGACGCAGACGTGGGTGGGCGGCCGGTGTGTGTTCGAGGACGGTCAGCTCAAGGAGTCGCGGTGATGACGAAGCGGGCGGTGCTCGCACTGGCGGATGGCACCACGTTCGAGGGACGCGCCTTTGGCGCTTCCGGCGAGACGGTGGGCGAAGTGGTCTTCAACACGTCCATGTACGGCTATCAGGAGATCCTCACGGATCCCTCGTACGTGGGGCAGATCGTCACCATGGCGTACCCGGAGATGGGCAACATCGGGGCGAACGCGACGGACGAGGAGGCGGGACTGCCGCACGCGGTGGGTATGGTGGTGCGCTCGCTGACGAAGACGCCCTCCAACTGGCGCTCGCAGGAGACGCTGGACGCGTACCTCGCGCGCCACGGCCGCGTGGGCATTGAAGGCGTGGACACCCGCCGGCTGGTGCGCCACCTGCGCACGCACGGCGCGCAGACGGGCATCATCTCCACGGAGAACGTGACCGCCGCCGCCCTGTCCGAGCGCGCTCGCACCGCCGTGGGCATGGAGGGCCTGGACCTGGCCACGGGCGTGTCCTGCAAGGAGCCCTACCTCTTCACCACGCCGTCGCCGGACGTGTTCCTGGCCCCCGGTGACAAGCGCCCGGAGCCGGAGCTCAAGTTCGACGTCGTCGCGTACGACTACGGCCTCAAGCGCTCCATGCTCCAGTACCTGGTGGACGTGGGCTGCCGCGTGACGGTGGTGCCCTCCCACTTCACGGCGGAGCAGGTGCTGGCGAAGAAGCCGCACGGCGTCTTCCTGGCCAACGGCCCGGGCGACCCGGCCGCGGTGAAGGGCGCGGACCGCACGGTGGCGGCGCTGCTGGGCAAGGTGCCGGTGTTCGGCATCTGCCTGGGGCACCAGATCATGGCGCTGGCGCTGGGCGGCCGGACGTACAAGATGAAGTTCGGCCACCGTGGCGGCAACCAGCCCGTGAAGGACCTCACGACGGGCAAGGTGGAGATCACCGCGCAGAACCACGGCTTCGCGGTGGACGACGCCAGCCTCAAGGGCAAGGCCGTCGTCACGCACATCAACCTGAATGACGGCACGGTGGAGGGCCTGGCCGTTCCGGACGCGCGGGCCTTCAGCGTGCAGTACCACCCCGAGGCTTCGCCCGGCCCTCACGACGCGCGCTACCTGTTCAGCCGCTTCGCGACGCTGATGGCGGGTTCGTAGGAAGAGGCACGCACCGGCCATGGACACCGCGCTGACCCCGATGTCGTACCAGCCCTACCTGGACCAGCTCATCGCCTTCGGCAGCTCGGAGGCGCGCAAGCCGGACCTCCTGGAGGCCAAGGCGGAGTACTTCCGTCTCACCGGCGAAGTCTTCGAGGACGACAAGCTCTTCGAACTGCGGATGGCGTCGTTCCTGGACTACTACCTCTACGACCGCGTCTCGCCGCTCACGGGCAAGACGCCGGCCGCGGAGCTGTACGAGCAGCGCCTGCAGTCCGCGCCGCCGGAGGAGGCCAACGCCTTCCGCAGCTTCACGGAGACGGTCCACGGCCTCTTCGAGGTGCGCAAGCTGGCCAAGGGCATGGTGCGCCTGCGCGAGCTCTTCTCCGGCAAGGACTTCGACGTGACGGAGCGCCGCCACATCGCGGGCCTGGAGACGGGGGACGTGCTGGAGGCGCGCCTGGTGCCCTTCGGCGGCCACCTGCTGTTCTCCTCCGCCTTCTGCTACCACCCGGCGCTGGCCCTCAAGTCCATCAAGGCCGAGGTGAAGCGCCGCAAGAAGAAGGAGCCGGAGCGCCCCGCCAAGGACCTGGTGTGGGAGTGCGCCCGCAGGGCCCTCAACGTGGAGCGCTACCGCCAGCTGTCGGTGGAGAAGCTCTACGACTTCGAGCAGAAGGTCCTGTAGGCCTTCTGCCCGGAAGCCTCCACCGCGGGCTCTTTCAGATGCGGTGGATGCTCATCATGTTGGTGTTGCCCGGCACGTTGAGCGGCACGCCGGCCACCAGGATGAAGGGCGCGCCCGGTTCGCAGAAGCGCAGCTCCTGGCAGAGCCGGCGCACCTGCTTGAGCATGGCCTCCGTGGTGCTGACGCGCTTCACCAGGTGGCCCGTCACGCCCCAGTACAGCGCCATCCGGTTCACCGTCTCCGCGTTGGGCGTCAGGCCGAGGATGCGCGCGCCGGGGCGGAACTCGGAGATGAGCCGCGCGGAGTGGCCGCTCTCCGTGTACGCGATGATGGTCCCGATGTTCAGCTGCCGGGACGCGGCCACCGCCGCCGCGGCGACGCCGGTGCCCAGGTCCTCGGAGCGCTCGAAGGGGGAGTGGGGCAGGGTGATGAGGCCGGTGCGCTCCGTCTCCTCCACGATGCGCGCCATGGTGGCCACCGCGTCCACGGGGTAGCGGCCCGCGGCCGTCTCCCCGGAGAGCATCACCGCGTCCGCGCCGTCGAGGATGGCGTTGGCCACGTCCGACACCTCCGCGCGCGTGGGCCGGGCGTTGAGCACCATGCTCTCCAGCATCTCCGTGGCGACGATGACGATGCCGCCCATGCGGTTGACCTCCCGCACGGTGCGCTTCTGGATGGCTGGCAGCTGCTCCAGCGGCATCTCCACGCCCAGGTCGCCTCGGGCCACCATCACCCCGTCCGACTCCGCGGCGATGGACTCCAGGTTCTCCACCGCCTGGGGCTTTTCAATCTTGGAGATGATGGGCGTCTTGCCCTTCGCCACCAGCGTCCGCGCCTGGCGCACGTCCTGGGCGGAGCGCACGAAGGACAGCGCCACGTAGTCCACGCCCACCTCCTGGCCGAACGCCAGGTCCACCTTGTCCTTCTCCGTCAGCGTGGGCACCGACATGGCCGTGCCGGGCAGGTTGAGCCCCTTGTGGTCCTTGAGCAGCCCGCCCACCTCCACACGGCAGGACACATCCTGGCCGCTCACCTTCAGCACGCGCAGGCGCACCCGGCCGTCGTCGAGGAGCACCTCGTGGCCCTTCTCCACGTCCCGGGGCAGCGTGCGCACCGGGGTGGGGATGACTTTCCCCTGGCCCAGCACCGCGCGCGTCGTCACCGTCACCGTGTCGCCGGCCGTGACCATCAGCTGGCCGCCCTCGAAGCGCCCCAGGCGCACCTTGGGGCCCTGCACGTCCTGGAGGATGGCCACCGGCACGCCCAGCTTCTTCGACACCGCGCGGATGCGCTGGACGCGCTGGCGGTGCTCGTCGTGCGTTCCGTGGGAGAAGTTGAGCCGGGCCACGTTCATGCCCGCCTTCACCAGCCCCTCGATGACTTCCTTGGAGTCCGAAGCCGGACCCAGCGTGCAGATGATCTTCGCCTTGCGCATAAGGCGGCCCATCCTAGCGCCACGGGGTGGGCGTCTTGACAGGCTTGCGCCCGAAGGACTAACTCTTCGCTTCACGCGCTGGACGGAAAGTTACCGCAGGCCGGCGCACGCCATTCGTGGCTCTCAGACGCTTGAGACGAAGAAAGCCCGGCTACCCTGGGAGGGGGGGCCGGGCTTTTTTCGTTCCGAGTTCCAGGATGGCTAGAGGTTGATCTCCTGGCCCTTGCCCATGGGCTCCATCAGCGGACGCGTGGAGTGGTCCATGCCGATGTCCTCCGAGTGAGGCTTCGGTTGGCCGGCGCTGGGGCCCATGGGAGGCGGCGGGGGCAGGGGACCCATGTCCTCCTCACCCAGGCCGCCGCTGCCGCCCACGCCCAGGTCCTGCTGCTTCTGGAGGGCTTCAATCTCCGAGCGGGTGATGCCCGCCATGGCCAGCACCTTGCGCGTCACGCGGATGCGGGCCTGGCTGTGCATGGCCATGGCGATGGAGTCCGAAGGGCGCGCGTCCAGCGCCAGCTCCTTCTTGCCCTGCTGGAGGAAGACGCGGCCGGAGTAGACGTTGTCGCGCAGGTCGTCGATGCGGACCTCGGTCACCTTGCCGCCCAGCTTGTTCACCACGTCGTCCAGCAGGTCCTGCGACAGCGGCTGCGGGGGCGGACGCTCCGCGAGGCGGAAGGCGATGGAGACCGCCGCGCCCTCGTCCACGAAGAGGGGCAGCACCGTCTCTCCGTCCTTGGTGGTCAGCACGACGGCGTGCGTCTGAGCCTCCATCAAGGGCACCACGTCCTTCACTTCCAGCTCCACCAGCTCCGAGCAGGCCTTGGGGTCGCTGCCCTTCTCCGTGATGCAGGGCCTCTCTTTGCCTGCCGCCGCTGAGTCTGCGGCGGCGTTGGCGCCGGGGATCCCGAACGCAGGGAGGAACAACGCTCCCCCCAGCGCCAGCACCACAGCCGTGAACGGAGCGACGAAGAAATTGGCGCGGTTGGACGTTTTCACATCCCTAAGCTACGCACCTCCCCTTTCACCGGGAGGGCACCGCCCCTCCGCCGTCGCGAGCAGCCCCCGGGCCCTGGCCCACCCGGTTGGAGGGCGGGCGGGCAGCCGGGAACAAGGGGCGCCAGGCGACTAGCGGTCGCCGTCCTCGGGCTCGTCGTCGTAGTCCTCGTCGTCCTCGGACTCTTCGTCGTCCTCGTCCTCGTCCTCGTCGTCATCCTCGTCGTCGTCGGACTCTTCCTCGTCTTCGTCCTCGTCGTCGAGTTCGTCCTCGAGCTCCTCGGCTTCGAGGGTCATCGTCACCGCGAACTTCTTGCTCAGGGTGGCGATCTGCGCGCGCATCTCCGTGAGCGCGGCGACGAAGTCCTCGGAGAGGTTGGCGGGCGCCTTCGCGTCGCAGTGGGGGCAGACAATCTTCTCCGTCCCCTCGATGAGGTCCTGGGCTTCCAACTCGAAGCTGGCCTCGCACTTCTGGCAGGTGAAGTCGATGCTCATGGTCGGGCGCGGCATACAAAGCTGGTGAACATGCTGTCAACGCCTGAGACGCGGGGACGTGGAACGGGCGGGGAGCTTCCACTACGTTTCGCCAGATGGACCTGCCCAAGACGATGCTGCATGCGCTCCATGACCAGGCCGCGCGGCTGGAACACCGCCCGGCGCTCTGGTCCCGACATGGAGGCGCCTATGTCCCCACCTCGTGGTTCGACTATGCCCAGCGCGTCAAGCGCTTCGCCCTGGGGCTGCATGCGCTGGGGTTCCAGGAAGGCGACCCGCTGGGCATCCTGAGCTTCAACCGCGAGGCGTGGCACGTCGCGGACCTGGGGGCCATGTCCCTGGGCGGCATCCCGGTGGGGCTCTACACCACCAGCAGTGTGGACCAGCTCGTCTACATCCTGGGCCACTGCGAGGCGCGCTTCCTCCTGGTGGAGAACGCGAAGCACCTGGCCACCGCCCTGGAGGTCCAGAAGCGGCTGCCCGCGCTCCAGCACCTCATCGTGATGGACGCGCCCACGCCGCTGCCTGAAGGCGTGCTGCGCTACGCGGACGTGCTGGCCTCCGGCGCGAAGGCGGATGAAGCCCCCTACTGGGACGGCGTCCACGCGCTCCACCCGGACGCGCTGGCCACGCTCATCTACACGTCGGGTACCACCGGCCAGCCGAAAGGCGTGGCGCTCAGCCACCGCAACCTCGCCTGGACGTCGAAGCAACTGGGCGACACCATGGGCTTCCGGGACATGGAGGACGAGCGGCTGGTGTCGTACCTGCCGCTGTCCCACATCGCGGAGCAGATCGTCTCCCTGCACAGCCCGCTGCTCATGGGCACGCAGGTGTACTTCGCGGACTCGCTGGACGCCCTGGGCAAGAACCTCACGGAGGTGCGCCCCACCGTCTTCTTCGCGGTGCCGCGCGTCTGGGAGAAGTTCAAGACGAAGGCGGAGGAGGGACTGGCCGCGCAGCCGCCCCTGAAGCGCCGGCTGGTGGAGTGGGCCCGCGCCACGGCGCTGGAGCGCAACACGCGAGTCCTGAGCCAGGAGCGCGTCCCGTCGTTCATGGAGGCCAAGTTCGCGCTGGCCCGGCGGCTGGTGTTCGAGCCGTTGAAGACGCGCATCGGCCTGGAGAAGGCGAAGCTGTTCTCCACCTCCGCGGCGCCCATTGGCCGGGACGTGCTGGACTTCTTCGCCTCCATCGACGTCGTCCTGCTGGAGGTCTGGGGCATGACGGAGGTGTCCGGCCCCGCCACGGTGAGCACCGCCGAGTGCGCCCGGATGGGCACGGTGGGCCGCCCCATGCTGGGCGTGGAGGTGCGCATCGCGCAGGACGGGGAGATCCTCGTCCAGGGCGGCAACGTGTGCCTGGGCTACCACCGCAACCCGGAGGCCACGCAGGAGCTGCTGGCGGACGGGTGGCTGCACACGGGCGACGTGGGGCAGCTGGATTCCGAGGGCTTCCTGCGCATCACCGGGCGCAAGAAGGAGATCATCGTCACCTCCGGCGGCAAGAAGACGTCGCCCGCCAATATCGAAGAGCTGCTCAAGGGCGTGTCCCCCGTGGGGCACGCGCTGGTGGTGGGCGACCGGCGCAACTACCTGGTGGCACTGGTGACGCTGGACCCGGACCGGGTGCGGAAGCTGGCGCGGGAGAAGGGCTGGCCGGAGGACGTGGCCACGCTGGTGAAGGACGCGCGCCTCCATCAGCACCTGTACGAGGCCTTCGAGCGGGACGTGAACCCGAAGCTGTCGCGCTTCGAGACCATCAAGCGCTTCCGCGTGCTGCCGGGGGAGTTCTCCATCGACGGCGGGGAGCTCACGCCCAGCATGAAGATGCGCCGCAAGGTGGTGGAGCAGAAGTACGCGGACGCCATCGAAGCGCTCTACAACGAGCCGGCCGCGCCTGGCGTCGCCCACGGGTAGGGCGGCAAAGCGAAAGGGGCGGGGGACTCGATGTGAGTCCCGCGCCCCTTCGTGCTTCAGTGGCTGCTACCGCCCGCGGTGACTACTTGCCGCCGGGGGTGCGCTTGTCCTGGGCCACGTAGTCGCGGCGCGCGGCGCCGGTGAAGACCTGACGGGGACGGGCGATCTTCTGCTCGTTGTCCGTCACCATCTCCTCCCACTGCGCGCACCAGCCCACCGTGCGGGGGATGGCGAACAGGACGGGGAACATCTCCGCCTGGAAGCCCATCGCCTCGTAGATGAGGCCCGAGTAGAAGTCGACGTTCGGGTACAGCTTGCGCTTCACGAAGTACTCGTCCTCGAGCGCGATGCGCTCCAGTTCGAGTGCAATCTCGAGCAGCGGGTTCTTGCCCGTCACGTCGAAGACCTCGTCCGCCACGCGCTTGATGACCTTCGCGCGCGGGTCGTAGGACTTGTAGACGCGGTGGCCGAAGCCCATCAGCTTCTTCTCGCCCTCGCCGCCCTTCACCTGCTTGATGAACTCCGGGATGTTGGCCTTGCTGCCAATCTCGCGGAGCATGCGGAGCACCGCCTCGTTGGCGCCGCCGTGCAGCGGGCCGTAGAGCGCGCCCACGCCCGCGGCGACCGCGGAGTAGGGGTCCACCTGCGAGGAGCCCACCGTGCGCACGGACGTGGTCGAGCAGTTCTGCTCGTGGTCCGCGTGCAGGATGAAGAGCACGTCCAGCGCCTTCTCCAGCGTGGGGTGCACCTTGAAGGCGCTCGTGCCGATGCGCTTGATCATCGCCAGGAAGTTGGCGACGTAGGACAGGTCGTTGTCCGGGTAGACGAACGGCAGGCCCATGGCGTGGCGGTACGAGAACGCGGCCAGGGTGGGCATCTTCGCGATGAGGCGCGTGATCTGGATCTCACGGCTGCGCGCGTCCTTGATGTTCTTCGCGTCCGGGTAGAACGCGGACAGCGCCGCCACCGTGGAGCCCAGCATGGCCATGGGGTGCGCGTCGTAGCGGAACCCGTCGATGAAGGACTTGATGTTCTCGTGCACCAGCGTGTGGTGGGTCACGTTGAACGTGAAGTTCTCCAGCTCCTTCTGCGTGGGCAGCTCGCCCTTCAGCAGCAGGTAGGCCACCTCCAGGAAGGAGGACTTCTCCGCGAGCTGCTCGATGGGGTACCCGCGGTACTCGAGGATGCCCTTGTCGCCGTCGATGAAGGTGATGGCGCTCTTACAATTCGCCGTGTTCAGGAACGCAGGGTCGTAACCCATCAGACCGAAGTCGTCGCTGCCGGTCTTGATCTGGCGCAGGTCGGGGGTGCGGATACAGCCGTTCTCGATCGGGATCTCGTACGTCTTCCCGGTCCGATTGTCGGTGACGGTCAGCGTGTCCTTGGGCATGGGCGGAGATTTCACAGGGCGGCAGACGCTTTCAACAAAAAAGATCGATAAGTCTTAGAGGCGAAGTTTCCGGTCCGCGCGCCCGCTCAGGAATAGCGGACGCCAACCCGCGCGAGCTGCCGCCAGAATCCGGGGAAGCTCTTCTCCACGCACTCCGGCCCCGTCAGATCCAGAGGCACCCCGGACAGCACACACAGGGTGGCCGCTGACATCGCCAGGCGGTGGTCACCCCGGCTGTCCATGGCGAAGCGCGCGGGCTTCACCTTGGGCGGGAGGATTCGCAGCGTCTCACTGTCGGCTCCGGCCGACAGTTCCGTGGTGCCGCCGTAGGCGGACACCAACGTGCGGATGCCCTCCAGCCGGTCGCTCTCCTTGACCCGCAGGATGCCCACGTCGCTGAGCGTGGTGGGCCGGGGCAGCACGCACGCGAGCGCCGCCAGCGTGGGCAGCAGGTCCGGGCACTCCTTGCCCGTCGCGCGCAGCTCGCCCGTGGCTTCACCCTCGAAGCGCCAGGTGTTGGGCGCGCCCGACGGGAGCATCTTCAGACCCACTTCAGCGGCCAGCCGGAGGATCGCCTGGTCCGGGTGGGCGCTCTGGGGCTCCGCGCGCTCCACCGTGCCGCCCGTGCGCCAGGCGATGAGCACCAGGTAACCCAGTGAAGACCAGTCGCCCGGCAGTGATGGGACGGATTCGGGCGCCTGATAACCCGTGACGGAATAGTGACCTTCGGACTGTTCCACGGTGAAGCCGAAGCGGCGCAGCCACGCCACCGTGAGGTCCATGTACCCGGCGCTGGTGAGCGTGCCTTCAATCTCCACGCTCCACGCGCGCTTCTCTCGGAGGAAGCGCTCGGCGCAGCCCAGCAGCAGGCTGGAGGCGTACTGGCTGCTCTGCGCGCCCGGCACGCGGAACACCGGCGCGACCTTCGTGGTGTCCTGGGGCGCGTGCAGCTCCACCGGCCACGGGGTGCCTTCGGTGAGCGTCAGGCCCGCGGGGCCCAGGGCCTGCTTCAGCGACGTGAAGAGCGGGCCGTGCGGGCGCTCACCCAGGCGGGGCGTGCCGGTGAAGCGCACGCGAACGCCGGGAGTCACCGCGGCCTGCGTGGCGAGGATGCGAAAGGGGGCGCCGCCGTCCGCGCAGTCCACGTCGCGCACGGGGCCTGGGGGAAGGCGCAGGGCCTCCACGCCCCGGCGCAGCACGCGCACGTCAGCGGGAAGGTCCTCGTCCGATTCCGCCTGCACCGACGGCAGCGGCCAGGCGCCCGTGAGGTGTCCCAACACCAGGGCTCGCTGGGCGTCCGACTTCGACACGGGCGGGGTGAGCGGTGAGGCGCTCAAGGCGCTCGGGTCGACGGTGAGACGGCTCGGCGAGGCGTGGCTCAAGGGCGGGCTCCACGGGTCCAGGCGGGCCACAGGGCCCGCCACGTCTTCGGCATCACATCCACGACTTCGGTGGTTCCCACGGCGGTGAGCAGCACCATGCGCAGCTCGCCGTTGGCACCGGCCTTCTTGTCTGCGTCCAGGAGCGCGACCACGTCCTTCAGCGACGCGCGCTGGGCAATTTCCGCGGCGCGGTCGCGGCCGAGCACGCCCGGGCCTCGGGCCAGCGCGCGCTCCACCTCGTGCGCCACCGGCTCCGGAGTGATGCCCAGGTGCCGGCCCACGTCCAGGGCCCAGAGGATGCCCAGGCCCACCGCGTCGCCGTGCGACAGCTTGAAGCGGGACAGGCTCTCCAGCACGTGGCCGAAGGTATGGCCGAAGTTGAGCACGCGGCGCAGGCCCTGGTGCTCGTACGGGTCCTTCGCGCAGACGCCTTCCTTCAGGCCGCGCGCGTCCTTCACCAGCTTCTCCAGCTTCGGCGGCGTGCGCACGTAGCGCTTGAAGAGGGACGCATCCAGCGACGCGACCATCTTCCACGCCTCCATGGAGCCCTCGCGCACCTGCGCGTCGGACAGCGTGGCGTACAGCTCCGGGCACAGCCACGTCTCATCCGCGTAGTGGAAGACGCCCGCGGGGTTCTTCACCACGCGGCCGCGCACGACGAGGTCCACCGCGCCCTTGCCGCCCAGGCTGCTGTCCACCGCCGCGAGCAGCGTGGTGGGCACCTGCACCAGCCGCACACCGCGCTTGAGCAGGTGCGCGGCCACCGTGGCCACGTCGCCCACGGTGCCACCGCCCACGGCGACGAGCGTGCCGGAGCGCGGCAGCGTGATGCCGCCCGCGAGCACCTTCTGGAGCGAGATGAGGCTCTTGGCGCGCTCACCGCCGAGCAGCTGGATGATGGCGCGCGGCTTGCGGGCCTCCAGCGCGGGGATGAGCGTGGGGTGGAAGCGCGCGACGGTGCGGTCCACCACGGCGACGCTGCCTTCGGGCAGCTTCGCGGCGAGCTTGGTGAAGGAGCCCCAACGGTCGTTCGGGGGGCGGTAGGAACCGGGAGGAAGCGAGCTCATGCGGAGTGGGGGCGGGCGTTGAGTTGCTGGACGAGGTCGGCGATGACGAGCGACACCATGGCCTCCAGCACCGGGACGGCGCGGGGCATGATGCACGGGTCGTGACGGCCGCCCTTGGCGTGATCCGCCAGCGTCGCGGGCGGCTTGAAGAAGGCGCGCACCTGCATGGGCTCACCGTTGGCGAGACCCCCCTGGATGCCGCCGTACGCGTCCTTCACGGCGTGGAACTTCGTGCCGGGCTGGCCGAGGCGCTGGATCAGATCCGGCGGGCCCCACACGACACCGGTGACGGCGCCAATGCTGCCCAGCGCCTGCGCGATGAGCGCCTTCAGCTTGCCGAAGATGGGCTCGCCCAGGCCGACGGGCAGGCCCTCCACGCGCACGTCGATGGAGCCGCCCAGGCTGTCCCCGGCCTCCTTCGCGGCGAGGATCTGGCGGGCCATCTCTTCGCGCACGGCGGCGTCGGGGCAGCGGGTGGGGTGCGCGTCCACCATGGCGCGCGTGAGTCCCGGCGACGGAACGGGGGCGACCAGCTCACCCACCTGGGAGACGTAGGCCACGGTGCTGATGGAGGGCAGGTCGCGCGCGAGGTACGCCTCCGCGATGGCGCCACCGATGACGCGGCAGAGCGTCTCACGTCCGCTGGTACGGCCGCCGCCCCGGTGATCGCGGTGCTTGTAGCGCTCGCGCCACACGGCGTCCGCGTGGCCCGGCCGGTCCACGCTGGCCAACTGGTTGTAGTCCTGCGAGCGCTGGTTCGCGTTGCGCACGATGGCCGCGATGGGCGTGCCCAGCGTCTTGTCCTCGAAGACGCCGGAGAGGATTTCGACGGTGTCGGGCTCGTTGCGCGGGGTCACCAGGGCGGACTGCCCGGGACGCCGGCGGTCCAGGGCCGCCTGGATCATCTCGCGCGTGAGAGGAACGCCCGCGGGGCAGCCGTCGATGACGGAGCCCAGCGCGGGACCGTGGCTTTCGCCGAACGTGGTCAACCGGAAGAGGGTGCCAAAAGTATTCATGTCGCCGTTTCCCAGAGTTGTCGCTGCCGCCGGGCCTGGGCGACGAACCACGCCGCACCTAGCAGGAGAGGGGTGCCCCCGCGGCGAACGATCTCCGCGGCGACGCGCCGGCCGGGCGCACCGTATGCGATCACCGCCACGCGTGCCCCCTGGAATCTCAGGTTTTCGGGGGTGGCCACGCGGTCCGGCCACGTCCAGACCCAATCCCCGGTCAGCGGTGCTTGAATCTCCGCGCGCTTGACGACCCGCAGGGCGAGTCCTTGTTCAGCGGCCACCAGCCGCAGGGCCTGCGTGGAACCGCCGTCGCCCAGCACCGCCACGTCCTTCGCGCCCAGTCGCTCCAGCACTGCGCGCGCGCCTTCCGTGTCGGTGTTGAAGGACTCCCACCGGGAGCCCCGGCGCACCAGCGTGTTGATGGCGTCCAGCTTCGAGCCCGTGTGCTTCGCGAGCCGCATCTTGAACGGGCTCGTCACGGCGAAGCCCGCGTAGTGCGGCAGCAACGCGTCCACCACGGACTCCACCGGCGCGTCCTCGGCCAGGTCGATGCGGTCGAACGGCTGACGGTGGATGCGCGGCGAGCGCGAGTGCGGAATGGCCGTGCCCAGGATGCCCAGGCGGAGCGCGTGCGGATCCTTCGCCTTGCGGTGCTCGCGCACCACGTCGTCCAGGAGGCGCTGTCCCGGGGCCGCCGTCCACGGGCCGCCCATGGCCACGTACTCCAGGCCGTTCCTGCGTGAGAGCACCGCGCGCGCCGGAATGGCGACAGGCCCCATGCCCAGTACGGTGACGCGCTCGGCGCCGAAGCGCTGGGACAGCGCGGCCTGCGTCTCCAGCAACACGTCCAGGTGTGCGGGCCCATCCATGGGCTCCACGTGCTTCACCAGCGCGTCCGGCGGAATGGGACGGGACCAGCGCTTGAGCGCCTCAGTCGTCGTCAGCGGCCCTTCCGCGTGGTGCGACGCGAGCAGCTTCCCCGGCGGCGCGTCCATGTCCTGCGCGCGCTCCACGTCGCGGTCCACGCGCCACGCGGCCTGGACCCACGGCGCGGGCACCGGCTTGCCCCGCTCGGAGACGAGCAGCGGCATCACGCGGGCGAGGGCGCCCGGATCGATGTCAGCGGGCGCGTGCAGGTCGGTCCGCACCTCGATGACGTCCGCGCCACGCTTGAGGCCGTCGTGCGCGAACGCAACGGCGTCCGCGCCGGTGAGGGTGGGGGGCAGGGTGATGATGCGCCGGGTGGCCATCACGCGGGCTCCTGGGCAAGACAGCCCCGGAGGAAGTCCGCCAGGGAGATGGTGGGGACGCGGGCGTGCATCGCCTCGCGTTCGTGGAACAGCGAGTGGAGCTCTTCCTCCAGCGACACATCCGTGCGCAGCCGCGGGCGCGTGGTGTCCGCCATCAGCCGCTCGCGGTACGTGTCGAAGGTGACGGGGACGACGAGCGTGAAGTGTCCCGCGAGCGCTTCCGGATGGTGCGACAGGAAGCCGCCGCCCACCGCCACCACGCTGCCCGAGGGCAACAGGCCCAGCGTCTCGCGCTCGGCGGTGCGGAAGGTGGTGGGGGACTCCGCGACCCAGGAGCGGAGCGGGCGCCCATGTCGGCGCTCCAGCTCCGCGTCCAGGTCCAGGCCAGAACGCCCGAGCAACTTCGAGACGAGCGGCAACAGGCGCGTCTTGCCGGCCGCGCGGTGTCCCGCGATGACGACGGTCTGCGCGCCCACGGGGCGAGGGCAGGGCCCCGGGGACGAAAGCGCCCCCTGGAGCACCTGCTGGAGTCTGGGATCTACCGACGCAACGACTTGCGAGACAAGGAGGCGCCGGGCCTCAACGGACGGTTCCGACATAGACGTAGGCGGTTCCAAACAGCAGGGGGTGGGCGGCGCGCTCAGCGTAGGCGCCGGCCTGGTCCATCAGGGAGAGGAAGCGGTCGCCAGCGGGGAAGGCCGCGGCGGTGCGGGGCAGGTACTGGTACGCCGCGCGGTTGCCCGTCAGCAGGCCGCCAATCGCCGGCATCACCGTCTTGCTGTAGAAGCGGAACAGCGCGCCGTAGGGGCCCGTGGGCTGGCCGAACTCCAGCACCACCACGCGGCCTCCGGGGCGCACCACGCGCGCCATCTCCTGGAGGCACTTCACCGGATCATCCACGTTGCGGATGCCGAAGGAGATGGACGCCACGTCGAAGCTGTTGTCCGGGAGGGTGAGCGCCATGGCGTCCTGCACCTGGAACTCCACGTCCAGGCCCGCCTTGGCCGCCTTGGCCGGCGCGCTCTGCAGCATCTCCGGGCAGAAGTCCGTGCCCACCACGCGGCCCGTGGAGCCCACCTTGCGCTTGAACGACAGCGCCAGGTCGCCCGTGCCGGTGGCGCAGTCGAGCACCTGGCTGCCTTCCTTCGCGCCGCTGAGCTTCACCGCCGTGCGCCGCCACAGCCGGTGGATGCCGAAGGAGAGGACTTCGTTCGTCACGTCGTAGCGCGTGGCGATGGAGGAGAACATCTGACGGACTTCGGTGCTCATCGCGCCCCCGCGATCTGTGCCGGCCCCGCCGGCGTCCAAAGGTGACGGTCCACCGCGGCGAGCACGCCCGGCAGCCGTTGCATCAACGTAGCGAAATCCCCGGGCGACATCGCCTGCTGCCCGTCGCACAATGCCTGCTCCGGCCGGGGGTGGACTTCAATCAACAATCCATCCGCCCCGCAGGCCGCGGCAGCCAGCGACATGGGAGTGATAAGCGACGGGATGCCCGTCGCATGCGAAGGATCCACGATGACCGGCAGGTGCGTGCGCTCCTTCGCCCACGCCACCGCGGCCAGGTCCAGCGTGTTGCGCATCGCGGTCTCGAAGGTACGGATGCCGCGCTCGCAGAGCATCACCTGTTCGTTGCCGCCCGCCAGGATGTACTCGGCGGCGTTGAGCCACTCCTGCACCGTGGCGGACAACCCGCGCTTGAGCAGCACCGGCTTGCGCAGCTTCCCCAGCGCGCGCAGCAGCCCGAAGTTCTGCATGTTCCGCGCGCCCACCTGGAGGATGTCCGCGTGCTGCGCCATGAGGGGCAGCTGCTCGGTCTCCATCACCTCGCTGATGATGGGCAGTCCGTGGCGCCGTCCGGCGTCCACCAGCAGCTTCAGCCCCGGCTCCCCCATGCCCTGGAACGCGTACGGACTGGTGCGCGGCTTGAACACGCCTCCGCGCAGCAGGTGCGCCCCCGCCTGCGCCACCGCGCGGGCCGCTAGTTCCAGCTGCTCCGTACCCTCCACCGCGCACGGCCCCGCCATCACCACGAAGCCGGGCCCGCCCACCTCCACGGCCCCCACCTGGACGCGCGTGCCTGCTGGACGCGCTGCGCGAAGGACGCGGTGTGCACCCGGGTCACGCCGCCCGGCTGGGTCGTCTGGTTGCTGGCCTCCCACGGCGGCTCCCTCGCTGGAGTTACTGGAATTCGGATTCCATGGAGTTCAAGCGGTTTTGAACTCCTTGGTGCATGTATAGCCGAGATCGCTTAGAAGACAATCGAAGGTGATGTCACTCGCCTCCCCCGAGGTGCAGGAGAATGGCTGATGACGCCGCTCAGTCCCGCTGAGGATCCGCGATGGGTCGCCGGGATGATGCCCCTGCCTGGAGTGGATCCATTGGCTGGGGCGGGCAGCCTCGGCGTCCCCTCCGTGTACTGGGAGCGGCCGGTGGCGCGCGAGGCGGTGGCGGGGTGGGGCGAGGCGGGCGTGCTCGAGGCGCATGCGCCCGGTGAGCTGCCCTCGGTCCTGGGCGCGCTCGGGTACGACAGCGTGCGGTGGCTGGACGCGGTGTCCCCTCAAATGCCGGGCCCCTGGTTCGGCGGGATGCGTTTCAGTCCCACGCAGCCGGTGGATGGCGCGTGGCGCTCGCACGGGCTGGCCCGCTGGACGCTGCCGGAGGTGCTGGTGTGGCGCGAGGGCAGCGCGCTGGCGGTCGCGGTCTTCGCTCCAGAGGGGCCGGGCGCGGAGGACGTGGTGCGCTCGCGGCTGGAGCGCGTGCGGGCGTCCTTCCCCCAGTCCTACCGCCATCCGTTGGGCGCCCCGGTCGCGCTGCGCACGGCTTCGTCGCGGCCGGACTTCGAGGCGCTGGTGGACCGCGCGGTGGAGGCCATTGGCGCGGGCCAGTTGCACAAGGTGGTGCTGGCCCGGGCGCTGGAGGCGGAGGGACCGGAGCCCTTCGACGTGGTGGACGTGCTGGCGCGGCTGCGCGAGCAGAACCCGAGATGCGCGACGTTCTTCTTCCGCGCGCCGGACGGCACGGGCTTTCTGGGCGCGACGCCGGAGACGCTGTGCCGGGTGGATGGGCGCAGGCTGGAGACGGAAGCGCTCGCGGGGTCCGCGGCGCCGGGTGGCGCGGATGCGCTGGACGCCAGCGACAAGGACCGGCGCGAGCATGATGCGGTGGTGCGCTACATCCTCCAGGCGTTGACGCCGGTGGCGGCGAGTGTGTCCGCGGACGCGCAGCCGTCGGTGCTCGCGCTGAAGAACGTGGTGCACCTGCGCACGGGCATCCGCGCGGAGCTGGCGGACGGTGTGGATACCGCGACGGTCGTCACGGCGCTGCACCCCACGCCCGCGGTGGGCGGCACGCCGCGCGAGCGCGCGTTGTCATTCCTGGTGGAACACGAGTCCCTGGACCGAGGCTGGTACGCGGGACCGGTGGGCTGGGTAGGCCCCGGGCGTGCGCATCTGGTGGTGGCGTTGCGCTCGGCGCTGGTGCGCGGTGCGAAGGCCCGGCTCTTCGTGGGCGCGGGCATCGTCGCGGGCTCCAGCGCGGAGTCCGAGTGGCGGGAGACGGAAATGAAGAGTCTGGCGATGTTGCGAGCGCTGGGGGGCCGGTGAAGTCCCTGGACGCCAACCTCAACGTGCTGTGGTCGCGAGCCCTCCTGGAGGAGTTGGTGCGGGGCGGCGTGCGGCACGCGGTGGTGTGTCCGGGCTCGCGCTCATCGGCGCTGGCGCTCGCATGCGCGCACACGCCGGGCCTGCGCGTCTGGTCCGTCATCGACGAGCGGAGCGCGGGCTTCTTCGCGCTGGGCATGGCGAAGCAGTCGCGTCAGCCGGTGGTGCTGGTCGCGACGAGCGGCTCGGCGGGCGCGCACTTCTTCCCGGCGGTCGTCGAGGCGGCCATGGCCCAGGTGCCGCTGGTCATCCTCACGGCGGACCGGCCGCTGGAGCTGCAGGGCTGGGGCGCGCCGCAGACAGTGCCCCAGGCGCGCTTCTACGGTGACTTCGCGCGGCTGTTCGCGGACGTGGGCATGCCCGAGGCGAGCAGCCCCGCCATCGCGCACCTGCGGGCCACGGCCGCCCGCGCGGTGAGCACCGCGTGCCGAGCGCCCCGAGGCGCCGTGCAGATCAACGTGCCGTTTCGTGAACCGCTGGCGCCCATCCCGCAGGACTTCGGCGCGGAGAAGCTGACAGCGCTCGCGAGGGAAGGGCGGACGGACGCGCCCCTCACCCGCATCGCGCAGTCGTCGCGGGCTCCGGATGCGGCGGTGCTGGAGGACGTGCGCGCGCGCATCGCAGCCACCGAGCGCGGCGTCATCGTGTGCGGCCCTCGCGATGAGGACGACGGCTTCGCGGAGGCCATCACCGCGCTGAGTCTGGCCACGGGCTACCCGGTGCTTGCGGAGGCCACGTCGCAGGCGCGCTACGGAGGCGGCCCGCTGACCGTGTCGCTCTACGACGCGCTCCTGCGCCATGAGCCGTTCGCGCGGAGCCACACGCCGGAGTTGGTGCTGCGCTTCGGTGGCGGCCTGACGCCCAAGTCGCCGCAGCAGTGGCTGGACACCTCCGGCGCGGACATCACCGTCTTCAGCGACGAGGGCGCGCTGTACGACCCGGCGCACCGGGCCACGCGGGTGGTGGAAGGCAACGCGGTGCTCGCGTGCCGCACGTTGACGGAAGGACTGTCGCGAGGCGCTGGCCGCTGGGCGCAGGACTTCGTCAACGCGGAGCGGGTGGCGCGCAACGCGCTGGAGCAGGCGATCGGAGAACAGCCCGACGTGCTGACCGAGCCCCGGCTGGCGCGCGAGGTGGTGGCGGCGCTGCCGGCGAACGCGCTCTTCTTCGTGTCCAGCAGCATGCCCATCCGCGCGGTGGACGCGTTCGCGCACGGTGGCGGTGTGCCGCTGCGCGTGCTGGCGAACCGCGGGGCCAATGGCATCGACGGCATCGTGTCCAGCGCGGCGGGCATGGCCGCGGCGGCGGGCAGGCCGGCGGTGCTCCTGTCCGGCGACCTGGCGCTGCTGCACGACGTGGGCGGGCTCGTGTCCGCGGCGCGGGCGCGCGTGCCCCTGACGGTCGTGGTGGTGAACAACGACGGCGGCGGCATCTTCTCCTTCCTGCCGCTGGCGCAGGTGGCGAAGCCGGACGAGTTCGAGGCCCTCTTCGGCACGCCGCACGGCGTGGACCTGTCGCACGCGGCGGCGCTCGCGGGCGCCCGCTTCGAGCGGCCCACGACGCCCACGGCCCTGCGCGCGGCGGTGCGAGCCGGGCTGGAAGGAGGCCTCCATCTGGTGGAGGTCCAGGTGGACCGGGCCACCAACGTGGATGCGCACCGACACCTCTTCGCGCGGATGGCCGCCGCACTGGGAGAAGGACCATGGGCGTGACGCTCGCTTACGACAGCTGGGGTGAAGGACCTCATACGCTCCTGGCGCTGCACGGCTTCACCGGCAGCGGCGCTACGTTCGAGCACCTGCGTCCGCTGCTCGGCCGCTCCGTGCGCGTGGTCGCGGTGGACCTGCCCGGGCACGGCCGCACGCCGCTGCCGGAGAAGGCAGGCCGCGACGGCTTCCTGGAGACGGTGGAGGCGGTGGTCGGACTGGCGCGTGAGCTGGGGGGCCAGGTGGATCTGCTCGGCTATTCGCAGGGCGCGCGGGTGGCGCTGGGCGCCGCGGTGCGCGCGCCGGAGTGCTTCGGCCGGCTGATCATGGAGAGCGGCTCGCCCGGGCTGCACCGCCGCCAGGAGCGCTCCGAGCGGCGCGAGGCGGACTCGAAGCTCGTGGACTTCATTCGCACGAAGGGCGTGGACGCCTTCGTGGAGCGGTGGGAAGCGCTGCCCCTCTTCGACGGACTGCGCCGCCTGCCGGATCCGGAGCAGGCCTCGCTGCGCGAGCGACGCAAGGCATGCACGGCGCAGGGACTGGCCGGAGCGTTGGAGACCCTGGGCCTGGGCGTGCAGCCGGACTACTGGCCGGCGCTGCACCGCCAGCGACTGCCCACGCTGCTGCTCACCGGTGCGCAGGACGAGAAGTTCACGGCCCTGGCAAGGCGCATGGCGGCGGAGCTGCCGGTGGTGTGGCGCCACGCGTTCGCCGGTGTCACCCACGCCCCGCACCTGGAGGCGCCGGAGGAGTACGTGCGCGAAGTGCTCTCGTTCCTCCAGACGCCCTGGTACGAAGCGCCGCAGTTCGAACACGCCATCCTGGCGCGAGAGGCGACCCACTCGTGACAACCCTGGTGAGCACCCCTCCCGATGCGGCGCGTCCCCGGCCCACGCTGAAGACGTGGCTGATGGCCGTGCGTCCGAAGACGCTGACTGCGGGCGCGGTACCGGTGCTGGTGGGCACGGCGCTCGCGTACGGCAACGGCGTGGGGCGCCTGTTGCCCGCTCTGGCGGCGCTCGTGGGCGCGGTGCTGATCCAGATCGGCACCAACTTCATCAACGACTTCTATGACTACAAGAAGGGCGCGGACACCGAGGAGCGCCTGGGGCCCAAGCGCGTGACGCAGAGCGGGCTCATCGCGCCGGGCACGGTGCTGCTGGGCGGCCTCGGGTGCTTCGCGCTGGCGACGCTGGTGGGCCTGTACCTGGTGGCGGTGGGCGGCTTGCCCATCGTGGCCATTGGTGTGGCCTCGCTGCTGTGCGGCTACGCGTACACGGGAGGCCCGTTTCCGCTGGCCTACCTCGGCCTGGGCGACCTGTTCGTGCTCATCTTCTTCGGCATCGTCGCGGTGACGGGCACGTACTACGTGCAGGCCGGCTTCGTGAGCCCAGCGGCCTGGTGGGCGTCGGTGCCGGTGGGCGCCATCGGCACGTGCCTCATCGTGGTGAACAACCAGCGCGACGCGAGCACGGACGTGAAGGCCCACAAGCGCACGATGGTGGTGCGCTTTGGCCAGGGCTTCGGCCGCGCGGAGTACGTGCTGCTGCTGGTGGCCTCCTACGTCACGCCGTTCGTGCTGTTCGCCAGGGGCTACGCGAGCGCCTGGGTCTTCCTGCCGCTCCTGAGCCTGCCGCTGGTGGTGCCGCCGCTGAAGCTGATGCTGAAGGCGGAGGGCGCGGCGCTCAACCCCGCGCTAGGCGGGACGGCGAAGCTGCAGATGCTGTTCGGGTTGCTGTTCGCGGTCGGCCTGTACCTGCGCTGAAGGAGCGTCATGCGCATCACCGAAGCGACGCTCACCCCGCTGCACCTCACGCTGGCCCACCCCCTGAATACGGCGAGGGGCACCTACGCCACGCGCGACGGATTCATCGTGCGGCTGCGCGACGAGGAAGGTCGCATAGGGCAGGGTGAAGCCATGCCGCTGCCGGAGTTCGGCACGGAGTCCCTGGCCACCACGCACACGGTGCTGCGCGGGTGGCTGAGCTCCCTCAAGGGCCAGACGCTGGAGGACAGCATCGAGGGCATCGAAGCCACGCTCGTCCCGACCGCCAGTGAGGAGGTGCGCCAGCGCGGCGCGCGGATCCGAGGCATCGATCCGGAGGAGCCCGTCCCCGCCGCGCAGCATGGCCTGGAGCTGGCGCTGCTGGATCTGGTGGCCCAGCGCAAGGGCATCCCCCTGTGCTGGCTGCTCGCGGAGGAGGCGCGGCAGGAGGTCCTGGTGAACGCGCTGCTGAGCGCGGAGGAACCGGAAGCCCTGGCCCAGGAAGCGCGAGAGGCGGTGGAGGAGGGCTATCAGACGCTGAAGGTGAAGGTCTCGGGTCGCTCGCTGGACGCGGACGAAGCGCGGGTCCGGGCCGTGCGCGAAGCCGTGGGAGCCCGCGTGCGCCTGCGTCTGGACGCGAACGGTGGCTGGACGGAGCCCGAAGCCAACCGCGCCCTGGATCGGCTGGGTTGGTACGACCTGGAACTGGTGGAGCAGCCCACGCCGCCGGAGGATCTGCAGGCGCTGTGGCGGGTGCAGCGCCGAGCCCCGTGCATCATCGCCGCGGACGAGACGCTCGCCACGCCCGCTGCGGTGCGCACGCTCCTCACGATGGACCTGGGCGGTGGGCCGGCGGTGGGCGCGGTGGTGATCAAGCCGATGGTGCTCGGGGGGCTGCTGCCCTCCATGGTGGTGGCGCTGCGAGCGGCCCACCTGGGCATGCACGCGTACGTCACCAGCTCCATCGACGGCGTGGTGGCCCGAGCCGGCGCCGCGCATCTGGCCTCCGCGCTGCCTTCGGGCGAAATGGCATCCGGCCTCGCCGTGGGGCGGCTCTTCGCGGACGAGCCACGGGATCATCCGTATCAACCCCGGCGGGGACTCGTGCGGCTGCGCGACATGCCCGGGCTTGGACTGAGCCCGGACTTCAGCCGGGAACACTGAGCCATGCGCTTGGGCCTTCGTCGCGAAGGCCCGCGGGATCCAACTCCTGGGAGGAGCGAGGCCATGACCTACGACTGCCCCATCCGCGAAGGCGCGCGACTGCATCCCCATGCGGAAGCGCTGCGCTTCACGGGACAGACCTGGACCTTCCACGCGCTGGACGAAGAGGTGACGCGCTGGACGCAAGCCCTGGCCGCGCGAGGAATAGGGCAGGGCGACCGCGTGGCGTTGCTGTCCACGAGCCACCCGTCGGTGACCTTCCTCTTCTGGGCGCTGGGTCGTCTGGGCGCGATCTTCGCCCCGCTCAATGCCCGGCTCACGCCCGCGGAGCTGCAACCCCTGATGGAGGACATCGAGCCCCGGCTCACGCTGGTGCTCGGAGCCCTGCGGGACCGGCTCCCGGATGCAGAGGTCCTGGAGTCCATCTCTGACGGAGTGACGACCCACGCAGTGCCCGCCCGCGCCTGGGACGCGGACACGTCCCGGGTCATCCTCTTCACCAGCGGAACGACGGGAAGGCCCAAGGGCGCCGTGCTCACGGAAGGTGCCTTCCGTGCCTCATGCCGCGCTTCCGCCGCGAACCTGGGCGCACACCCCGCGCCGCGCTGGCTGGGCACGCTGCCCCTGTTCCACGTCGGCGGCCTGGCCATGCTCACGCGCACTGCGTACGAGGGCGGCTGCCTCCTCCTGCACGAGCGCTTCGACGCGGACGCCGTCAACCGCGCCATCGACACAGAGGGCGCGTCCCACGCCAGCTTCGTCGCCACCACGTTGGAGCGGGTGCTGGACGCGAGACAGGACCGCACGCTGCCCGCGACCTTCCAATGCGCCCTCATCGGCGGAGGCCCCGTCCCCACAGCCCTACTCACGAGGGCACGCGCTGCGGGACTCCTGGCCCTCCAGACCTACGGACTCACCGAGGCCTGCTCCCAGGTCACCACCGAGCGTCCCTCGGAAGCGGATGGCCGCACCGCGGGTCCGCCCCTGCCAGGACTGGAGGTCCGCATCGTCGGGACGGAGGGTGAGACGCTCGGTGAAGGGCACGAGGGGGACGTGGAGGTCCGCGGCCCTACGCTCATGGCCCGCTATTGGCGCCAGCGCGATGCCACGCGCGATGCCTTCCATGACGGCTGGCTGCGCACCCGCGACGTGGGCGTCCTGGACGCGAAGGGGCGACTCACCCTCCTGTCGCGCCGCACGGACCTCATCGTTCGGGGAGGGGAGAACCTCTATCCGGCCGAAATCGAAGCGGTCCTCGCCAACCACCCAGCCATCGCGGAGTCCGCCGTCGTCGGCGTGCCGGAGCCGCACTGGGGCGAGGTTCCCGTGGCCTTCGTCGTCATGCGCCCCGGCCACACCCTCCCGGAGGACCTGGACGCCTGGTGCCGCCAGTCCCTGGCGCGCTTCAAGGTGCCCACACGCTTTGTTGCAGTTGAAACATTGCCCCGGAACGCCATGAGCAAGGTGGAGCGCTCCGTCCTGAGAAAACAGGCTCTGTCTCATCCCCCGTATCAGCCTGGGTCCTAGCAACCCTGAATTCCTGATGGATGGGGTTCGCAGGACTCGCTGAGAAGACCTGTCAGGTTGGGTTATAATATTCCGCTGTGGGGGGATCCTGAGAGGAAGCTCAAGGTGAGTACCGCAGTGGAAGCAGTGAAGGTGGAAGGGCAGTCTGAAGCGATCCACATCGATGCGCACGCCAGCAAAGCCGCTGGCGCGATGAAGTGCCCCCATCTGGGCGCCCAGTACAACCCGTTCGCGGGACCGCACGTCGAGGATCCACATCCGTTCTATGCGGAGCTGAGACGGGACGCGCCCGTCAGCTACAACCCCATGTTGGGGATGTGGCTGGTGAGCCGTTACGAGGACATCTGCCACGTGCTCAAGGATCCGACGCGCTACTCGTCGGCGGACCTGGGCAACATGGGTTCGGTGCTGTCTCCGGCGACGCTCGCGGTGCTCGCCGAGGGCTATCCCCTGGCGGACAGCCTGATCAACTCGGATCCGCCCGCGCACACCCGGCTGCGCAAGCTGCTGGGCCGCGGCTTCTCCGCCCAGCGCATCGCCGCGCAGGAAGCCCCCATCCGCGCCGTCTCCGAGGAGCTCATCCAGGCCTTCGCGAGCAAGGGGCACGCGGACCTGGTGACGGAGTTCGCGTACCCGCTGCCCGTGCGGGTCATCCTGGGCATGGCGGGCGTGCCCCAGGAGGACATGGCGGACATCAAGCGCTGGTGTGACGACTTCTTCCGGATGATCTTCACCCGCGTTCCGCCTGAAGAGCAGCCGCCGCTCGCGCGCAGCTGGGTCACCTACCAGCACTACGTGGCCCGACTCATCCGCGACCGCACGGACGACCCCCGCGACGACCTGATCAGCTACCTGGTCACCACCGACGCGGACGGCGAAGCGCTCACGCTGCCGGAGCTGATCATCGCCATCGCCGGAAGCATGCTGGCGGCAGGCCACGAAACCACCACCGCGCTGCTCGCCCAGTGCTGGAAGCAGGCCCTGCTCCAGCCCGGCCTCTGGCAGCGGCTGCGCGAGGACCGCTCGCTGGTGCCACACCTCATCGAGGAGACGCTGCGCTTCGACTCGGTGGCGCACGGGATGATCCGCACCACCACGGAGGACGTGGAGCTCGCGGGCGTCGCGCTGCCCAAGGGCTCGCGGCTGCTCCTGCTCTACGCGTCCGGAAGCCGTGACTCCGCGCTGCTTGCGGACGGGGAGCACTTCGACGTCTCCCGGCACCACCCGACGCACCTGGGCTTCGGCCGGGGCATCCACTTCTGCATCGGGGCGCCGCTCGCGCGGCTGGAGGCGCTCATCGCCACCAACCTGCTGCTGGATAAGCTCCCGGACCTGAAGCTGGAGGAGAACCCGGACTTCGGTCACACGCAGTCGCTGACCATCCGCACCATCCAGCACCTGCGCGTGAACTGGACCCCCACCGGGACCTGAAAGCCACCCTGGAGGCTCCCGTCCCGCCCGTGGTGCCCCCACGGACGGGCCGGGTGCTTCATCCGCGTCTCAGCACTCCGACGCGGGGTGACCCCAGGGGTTGGTGCGCGGGTACTGGCGCAGCAGCGTGCACAGGCGGTGCGCGGCGAGCATCGTCGCGGACGGCCGCGGCGGCTCGGCGTGCATCGCCGTCTGGCCCAACCGGGCCGCCTGCAGTGCCAGCGCGTGCTGGACTTCGGGTGACCAACGCTTGAATTCGAGCCATTCCATGAGCCTGCTCCTCGTTGAAGGAGCGGTCATTGAACCCCCTTCAAACCTGGAAATCACGACGCCCCGCGTCGGCCCGGGGCGTCAGTGACCTCCTGCTGACAGGCCACTCAGGCCTTCGAGGGGGTGGCGGGTCGGCCAATGAGCATCATCAGGCCGAAGGGGTTCCCGGGGTTGGTGAGCCGGTCGATTTCCCAGATGTAGTCGTCGCTCAGGCCGTGGGTGAGCTCGCGCATCTCCTCCACGGAGTACGTGCGCAGACAGGACACCACGCCGTCGAACGCCGCCGCGATGGGGATGAGCGGCATGAGGTAGGTGAGGGCGAGCCTGTCCGCGCGAATGGGGCGGATGAACGGCGTCGTCAGCGGCACGTTGATCAGCGCCGCCGCCGTCATCGCGATGGCCGGCCCGCGCCGCTCCACCAGCTCCATGATGGCGATGCCCCGGCGCTGGGCCACGGCGTCCGCCAGCACCTTGCGCGCCATGTCCGGCGGCAGGTGGTGGAACGAATTGCACATGATGCGGAAGCCCTTGTACGTCGCGGGCACCGCGGTCGCGTCCACCGGCGTCGTCACGTAGTCGATGCGGCCGGGGTTCGCCGCCTTCGCCTTCTCGAACGCGGAGATCTCCGGGTACAGGTCCGTCAGGAGCGCCGTCGCCTGGTAGCCCTCCTGCGACTCCAGCATCTCCAGCAGCTTCGGCACCGGCCCCGCGCTGCCGGACGCCATGTCCAACAGCTGCGTCTCGCCCATCTCCGCCATCGCGCCCTTGAGCCGCTTCACGAACTCCGAATAGCGGTCATCCGACAGGCTCCACACGTACGCGAGGAAGTCCGTCACGCCCCGGCGCAGCACCTTCGGGAACCAGGGCTGATCCTCTAATTCAAAAAGTTGCAGTCTGGGCATAATCGCTGGGCGCTCCAAGGGGCTCAGTGGGGGAGACAACTCCCGCACTGTCCCGCAGTCCCGAGCGACGTACAAGGGGCGCCTTCCAGGGGCATCCGCACACATCTGGGGGCCGTGAAACACGGACAAAACCCAGAATCCCTGCCGCCTCCGTGAAACTTTGAAGCCTTTCAGGAAATCACTGCGCGAAAGGCAGACAGCGGACCGCGCGTGCTGATCAGCCCTGCAAGGTTTCTGGAGGGGTGCGTTTGATTAACAGGCGGTCAGAATGACGCAGACCGGGTGTTTCTGACTCGGGGGGGCAGGCAGCCAGGATCGCGTCGAAACAGCGTATCCAGAGTGGGGTTGCCGGAGTTTATAGGTATTATTACTTACGACACTTGCGACCGAGGGGGGCTTCGGTCGTCCGGTCGCTCGGTTCAAAACGGATCAGCTCGCACACAACGGGAGGGAGTAATGGCTCCGGAATCTGTTGATGTGATCGTCGTCGGAAGCGGCCCGGTAGGGGCCATGGCGGCGAACCTGCTCGGCCAGTACGGCTTGCGCACCGTGGTCATCGAGAAGGAGACCACCGCGCACACCCAGTCCCGCGCCATCAACGCGGACGACGAAGCGCAGCGCATCTTCCAGTCCGCCGGTCTCACGGGGGAACTGGGGCCGGGTTTCCACCCGTGCCTGAAGATGACCTACGTGGATGACGAGATGCGGATGCTCGCCGAGGTGGACTTCACCAAGGTGGAGCGCCCCAACGGTCACCCCATCGGCTCGCTCTTCAACCAGCCCCGCCTGGAGGCCTCGCTGCACCGGGGCATGGAGCGCTTCGCGCACGTCAGCATGTGGCGCGGCCATGAAGTCGAATCCTTCATGCAGGACGACGAAGGCGTGTCCGTGCGCGTGAAGGACAACGTCAATGGCCGCACCATGACGGTGCGCGCGCGCTACCTGCTCGCGTGCGACGGCGCCAAGAGCGGCATCCGCCGCCGGCTGGGCCTGAAGCTGGAGGGCACCACGGCGCTGGAGCACGCGCTGGCCGTCTCCGTGGAGACGCAGTCGTCCGCGCCGGACTTCACCTACTACCCCTGCGGCCCGGAGCGCGTGGGCATCGTGACGCGCACCGCGCACGACGAGATCCGCTTCGACACGCTGGTGAAGCCGGGGCAGGACCTGGAGTACGTGAAGACGCCCGAATACGTGCGCGGCATCATCGCGCCCTTCATCGACCCGGACACCGTGAAGGTGAAGAGCGTCAACCTCTACGCCTACCACAGCCGCATGGCGGAGAAGTGGCGCGTGGGCCGCGTGTTCCTGCTCGGCGACGCGGCGCACCTCATGCCTCCGTTCCTGGGGCAGGGCCTGTGCTCCGGTCTGCGCGACGCGGCGAACCTCACCTGGAAGCTGGCGCACGTGCTGGGCGGCGCCGCGGACGCGTCGCTCCTGGACACCTACGAGGTGGAGCGTCGGCCGCACGCCGCGGAGATGATGCGGATGTCGGACGCGCTGGGCTCGATGCTGGCGTCGGGCGGCCCGTTCATGGCCCGCGCGCGCAACGCCTTCATCAAGCTGCTGTACCACATGCCCGTCACCGGCCCGTTCATCCGCGAGTACAAGATGAAGCCGAACCTCTTCCACGCGGAGGGGTTCGTCTTCGGCGGCAAGCGCGGCAAGTCCAAGCAGGCGGCGGAAGGCGCCTACTTCCCGCAGCCGCGCGTGGAGCACGGCGAGGAAGGGGAGCGCCCGTTGGATGACGTCATCGGCCAGCGCTTCGCGGTGCTGACGCGGCCGGGTGCGCCCGCGGACGTCCAGCAGGCGGCCAAGGCGCTGGCGGAGGACATCGGCGGTGTGTGGCTGTCCGTGGCGCCGGCGGCGCGCTCCGGCGCGGGCCGCTCCGGCGAGGTGGTGGACCTGGAGGGCAAGCTGGGCGAGTGGTTCGCCCAGCACGGCGCGGACCTGGTCGTCCTGCGCCCGGACCGCTACGTCTACGCGGCCACGAACAGCGCGGGCGTCGCGCAGGTCCATGCTTCGCTGAAGCAGGCCGTCCGCGCGCTCACCCGCTGGGGCAACCGGGGTTCCCGGCGGGCGGCGCAGCTCGGGGCCTGAGGCTTCTCAGGCGGTGGCGGCCTGGAGGATCTGCCGGGCCTTCGCCATGCAGTCGCCGTAGAAGCGCAGGTAGATGTCCAGGGCACGGGCGCCCGTCTTCGCGATGGTCGCCGCGTGCTCGGGCTTCTGGCCCAGCAGCTTGTTGAGCATGACCTCGTTGAGCGCCGTGTGGCCCACGTCCAGCTCCACGTGCTCCTTGATGAACGACAGCGAGTTCATCACGTCCGGGCCCAGCACGGCCTTGCACTGCTCGATGAGGCGGGGCGCGAACACCACCGACAGGTTTTCGATCTCGTACTCGATGGCGACCTGGCCGCCCGGCATGGGGCCCGCGATGGTCTCCTCGTGGATCTGCCGGTACTCCTGCATGGCCGGGGTGGGGGCCTGCGCCATCAGGGCCTCCGCGTCCAGCTTGGGAAAGCGGCGCGCGTTCCAGCTGGCCACCAGGTTCTTCGTGTCCTCCACCATCATCAGGTGGTGACCGGCCTCGTGCTTGGCGTGGGTGATGAGCTTCTCGCCCACGTCCACCATTCCCGCCTTCACACACGCCTCACCGGCGCGGCGGATCCACCCGTCCACGGGCTCCGTCATGTAGACGCCCAGGGCACACAGCTGGATGAGGAAGGCCTCCAGCAGGGCGGGCTCCACGTTGGGGTCCAGCAGCGTCGTCACGTGGGGACCGGTCGCCAGCATGTGACGGACGTCGGTGACGTGGGGGAGGTACTGCTCTTCGACGAGGGGCTTGGTCATGGGGGGAATCCTCAACGGGAGTGGGCACCACGGCGCCCGATGGTGAGTTCGCTGATGTGCTCCAGGAAGTCCGGAACGAGCTTGGCGGAGATGATCCACAGGTAGGGATCCGGCCCGTCGTGCAGGCCGCACTCCTGCACGTAGTCACCGCCCTCGTCCTCGCGCAGATAGAGGAAGGAGGGGCGGTTGCGCGCGGCGTACCAGCGGCGCGCCGCGTCCAGGAGCGCCGAGTACGCGCGCGGTCCATCTCCCAGCAGGGAGAACAGGCGGGTGTTGTCCAGCAGGCGGAAGAGGTTCGCGCCCAGCTGGCCCAGCTCCACCACGGCGGCGGCGTGAGGGACGCCGTCGCGGCGGGCGACCAGGACGGTGCGCTCGCGCTCCATGCCGAAGCTCTTCCACTTCGCCGTGACGGGACCCATGTCCAGCCGGTCGCGGGTGAGGTCCAACGACTGCACGTAGCACTCGGGGAACTGCTGCGCGATGGTCGCCGCCAGCAGGCTCAGCTCGCTCGCGGTGGCGGGGCCCACCGTGTACGGGTGCACGCGGCCGGTCAGCTCGTTGCTGAAGGCCTTCATCTTCTGGATCTTCCGGGTGAAGGCCAGGGGCGAACCGGCCTCCATCTGGCGCTGCGCGTACTTCACGTGCGCCTTGTTGATCCACGGGTTGAGGGCCTCCACGTAGGCCACCACCCAGTGGAAGTCCGGGTCGCTCTGCGGGTGCTCGAAGGTGCGCAGGTAGAGGTCGCGCATGATGGCGCCCGCCTCCTTCAGCCCCTCCGGCGGCTTGCCGGGCCGCTTCGCCACCTGGTGGCCCAGCCACGCGTTGCGGTACGGCTTGGTGAAGGACAGCGTCGCTTCAATGCCGCGCTCGGACGGCCACACCGCGTTGCAGAACAGCTGCGGCACTTCCGCGGCGCGCTTCGCCAGCGACGCGAAGTTCTGCTTCAGCTCCTCGAACTCCGCGGGGGTGCTGCCACCCAGGCTGAAGAAGCCGGAGCGGTTGAACAGGTCCCACAGCTCATCCACCAGGCCCTCGCTGGTGCGCGTGGCCGGGGACATCGTCTGGGACACGAAGCGCACCCAGCGCGCCTCGTCGGAAGAGTAGGGCAGCACGCTCAGGCCGCACAGCACGGTGCCGTCCGCGCGCATGCCGCTGACGTAGCGGATCTCCCCGCGCACGCTCACCCGCTGACCGTCGCCCAGCTCCAGCTCGATGAGGGGCGGCAGCAGGCCGGGGAAGAGCAGGTCCTGCGGCTGGCAGCGCATGCACAGGCCGGAGAAGGACAGGTCTAGCACCTCGCGGCGCATCAGCCCCTGCTCCCGCCAGAGCGGGTGGTGGAACCGGGCGTGCACGCCCTCGGGGGCGGCGACGCGGCGGTGCCAGCGGTGGCGGATGCGGAACAGCTGCTCGGGCAGGGGGGTGAAGAGGCGGTCACCCTCGGTGCGGCCCGTCTCCACGCGCAGGCGGTACGCGGAGTTGTAGCCGATGACGTCGATGTCGTACGCCGGCTCGCCGAAGTCCGGGGTGGACTCCTCCGTGCGCCACTCCAGCTGACCGGAAGAAGAGTGGAAGCGCTCCAGCACCATGCGCACCACCCGGCCCTGGCGGCGCAGCACGCCCTTGTTCCCGGACGCGCAGATGGCGGTGAAGATGGAGCGGATCCGCTCCCCGTCCGTGATGATGTCCTGCACGGGCAGCGCGGAGGCCGCCGGCACCGCCACGCCCTGGCGAAGCGCGTCCGACAGGAAGCCCAGGATCTGACGCCCCTGCTCCAGCGTCACGCCCACCAGCTGCAGCCCCACCGGCGCGTTCGGGGCGTCCATGTCCGTCCGGATGAAGGCGCCGTTGAGCGGACCAATCGTGGCGCCGTTGCACGCCAGGTACACCGGGAAGGTGCGCGACTCGGTCGCTTCCGCCAGCGGCTGCCGCGGGGCCACCCACACCACCGTCGGAGACAGCCGCGTCACCTCACCCAGCACCGCGTCCGGCCGGCCCACCGCGCAGGTGATGGCCGTGGGGCCGCTGCCGTGCAGCGAGTAGCCCGAGTCATCCAGGGCGGCTTCAGCGGGGGGCAGGGGAATCACGTTGCGCAGCGCGTCGCCACTGCCGAATTCGATCGCATGCCGGAACTTCGAGGATGCCGGGATCCCTCCATCCATCGTCAGGACTCCCCTCTTGCGGGCAGCGCTACCGTTCGTGGTCGGCGATGTTGCGAGCACAACACTTCCTCCCTGATTCACTGGAGACGCTGACGGCTCTGGATTCTGGGAAGACATATTGAAGGTCTCGGCCGTAACAGTCAAATCGAATTTATATGCCTGGGCTGTTTTTTCGTCCCCGCCACTGACTCACCCTGGGTCACAGTTGACCGTCTATATACGGGTTTTCCGAGGAGCAATCAGGACCCAGCGTGCGCATCCATATCAGCAAGATGGCGCAGGGCTGTAACCCTCCTTCACGTGAATAAGCGGTGGCAGGCCGGGGCTGACGGGCAATGGACCCTGTCAGGGGGGGCCGTTATGGTCGGTACTTCTGGGACTGGCTGGGGATGGGAGCCGCGAATGAGCGCAGCGCTGGATGTGAAGGGATCGCCGGGGGACGCGGGAGCCTCCTTCGGTGGCCAGGGGCTCGAGTCCGTGGACCTTCCAGACGTGTTCCAGGTGGACGTGGCGGTGTGCGTGCGTGACGCGCTGGGGCTGCTCGGCGCGACGCGGCGACTGCGCGGCATGGAGGTGGCGCTGGAGCTCCCCGAGGATCCGGTGATCGTCCGGGTCAGCCGGCGCCGCCTGGAGCAGGTGCTCCTGTTGCTCGTCGCCCACGCGGCGGATGTGGCCCCTCAGGAGGCGCCCTCCGTGCGGGTGGTGGTGGATCCGCCGGACGACTTCGGGGACGTGGGGCCCCGCTTCCAGGTGGTGATGCCGGGCGTGAGCCTCTCTGAGCGGGAGACGCGCTCGGTGGTGCTGTCGCCGCTGCGCGTGGGCAGCACCCAGCGGCGGCTCGCCCGCGCGCGGGAGCTGGTGGACGCCATGGGCGGCGAGCTCGCGGTGGAGCGCCTGGAGGAGGGGACGGCCGTGAGCGTCGTCCTGCCGGCTCCCGGGCTCGCAAGCTTCTAGGGCGCGCCCGAATTCCGGAATAACGATCCTGCTTTCCGGACCATTGGCTGCGATAAGCGCGGCACGCCCCGGGTGCGTCCAACCCGGGGGGACGTGCGGCCAAACTCCTTGACGACCGGGGGCGGGTTCCCGACTATCCGCCGCCTCTCAATACCCCGGTCTCAATCAGGAGTTTGCGTTCATGGCGCCTCCCTCTGGCGAGAAGATCACCCTGCAGAACGGCAAGCTGACCGTTCCGAACAACCCGATCATCCCCTTCATCGAGGGCGACGGCACCGGCCGCGACATCTGGAAGGCCTCGCAGGCCGTGTTCGACGCGGCGGTGGAGAAGGCGTACGGCGGCAAGAAGAAGATCTCCTGGTACGAGGTGCTGGCCGGCGAGAAGTCCTTCAAGCAGGTGAACAACTGGCTGCCGGACGAGACGGTCGCCGCGTTCCGCGAGTACCTGGTGGGCATCAAGGGCCCGCTGACGACGCCGGTGGGCGGTGGCATCCGCTCCCTGAACGTGGCGCTGCGCCAGATGCTGGACCTGTACGTCTGCCTGCGTCCCGTGCGCTACTTCAAGGGCGTGCCCAGCCCGGTGAAGCAGCCGGACAAGGTGGACATGGTCATCTTCCGTGAGAACACGGAAGACATCTACGCGGGCATCGAGTTCGAGGCCGGCACCGCGCAGGCGGAGAAGTTCCTGGGCTGGCTGAAGCAGGAGTTCCCCAAGGAGGCGGGCAAGATCCGCTTCCCGGCGAACGTGGGCATCGGCATCAAGCCCGTGTCGCAGGAAGGCACGGAGCGCCTGGTGCGCGCGGCCATCCAGTACGCGGTGGACCTCAAGCGCAAGAGCGTCACGCTGGTCCACAAGGGCAACATCATGAAGTTCACCGAGGGCGCGTTCCGCAAGTGGGGCTACGACCTCGCGGCGCGTGAGTTCGGTGACAAGGTCTACACCTGGGACCAGTGGGAGGCCACCAAGGCCGCCAAGGGCGAGGAGGCCGCCAACGCCGAGCAGAAGGCCGCGGTGTCCGCCGGGAAGATCATCATCAAGGACTCCATCGCGGACATCACCCTGCAGCAGGTGCTGACCCGTCCGGACGAGTTCGACGTCATCGCCACGCTGAACCTCAACGGCGACTACCTGTCGGACGCGCTCGCGGCGCAGGTGGGCGGCATCGGCATCGCGCCGGGCGGCAACATCAACTACGTCTCCGGCCACGCCGTCTTCGAGGCCACCCACGGCACCGCGCCGAAGTACGCGGACCTGGACAAGGTGAACCCGGGCTCCGTCATCCTCTCTGGCGAGATGATGCTCCGCCACATGGGCTGGCACGAGGCCGCGGACCTGATCATCAAGGGCATGGACAAGTCCATCGCCGCGCGCACCGTGACGTACGACTTCGCGCGCCTGATGAAGCTGGAGACGAAGGAGACCGTGTCCGAGGTGAAGTGCTCGGAGTTCGGTCAGGCCATCATCAAGCACATGTAGTCCCCACCCCCAAAGCAGGAGGGCGAAACCATGGCTCACAAGAAGAAGAAGATCGGCCTCATCGGTGGCGGTCAGATCGGCGGCAACCTGGCGCTGCTGGCGGTCCAGAAGAACCTTGGCGACGTGGTGCTCTACGACATCCCGGCGGCCGAGGGTCTGGTCAAGGGCAAGGCGCTGGACATCAACCAGCTCTCCGCGGTGGACGGCTACGACAGCCGCGTCACCGGCTCCACCGACTGGAAGGACGTCGCGGGCTCGGACGTGATCATCATCACGGCCGGCGTGCCCCGGAAGCCCGGCATGTCCCGTGAGGACCTGCTCGAGGTCAACCTGAAGATCATGAAGGACGTGGCGGGCAACATCAAGCAGCACGCCCCGGACGCCTTCGTCATCAACGTGGCCAACCCGCTGGACGCGATGGTGTTCGCGCTCCACAAGATCGCCGGCCTGAAGGACAACATGGTCGTGGGCATGGCGGGCGTGCTGGATACCAGCCGCTTCAAGTGCTTCGTGGCCGAGGCCCTGGGCTGCTCCATCCGTGACGTGGAGGCGCTCGTCCTCGGCGGCCACGGCGACGACATGGTTCCGCTCGTGCGTCACAGCACCGTGGGCGGCGTGCCCCTGACCCAGCTCATCGCCAAGGACAAGCTGGACGCCATCATCGACCGCACCCGCAAGGGCGGCGCGGAGCTGGTGGGCCTGTACAAGACGGGCAGCGCCTACTTCGCCCCTGCGTCCTCCTCCATCGCCATGGCGGAGAGCTTCCTCTTCGACCGCAAGCGCGTGCTGCCGGCCGCCGCCCTGCTCAAGGGCCAGTACGGCATCAGCGACTTCTTCTTCGGCGTCCCCGCGCAGATCGGCGCGAACGGCGTGGAGAAGATCATCGAGGTGGAGCTGAACGAGGCGGAGAAGGCCGAGCTGAGCAAGTCCTTCACCTCCGTCAAGGGCACCGTCGACCTCGTGAAGCTGTAGTCCCCGGTCGTCGGTCGGGCCCGCCGGAATGCTGCTGGCGGGCCCCGCCTGATGCCGTGAATGATCCGGGCTTATCCCCGGGCCCACCGTCCTTGCGGCGGTATTTTTCCAAGTTAACTAGCGTGTTGGACTCGCACCTGGCACGGGAGCGGGGCAGCGTCGCGAAGCAGGACTTCAGCGGCCCCCCGTGAAGGCACCCCCCCGGCTGCCGGTGGTCAAGGAGACGATGATGGCGGCAGCAGCGCGATTCACGGTGGTGGGCGGCGGTCTCGCCGGGCTGATGACGACGATCAAGCTGGCGGAGGCGGGTCACCAGGTGGACGTGCTCTCGCTCGTCCCCGTCAAGCGTTCCCACTCCGTCTGCGCCCAGGGCGGCATCAACGGCGCGGTGAATACCAAGGGTGAGGGCGACCACCCGGACATCCACGTGAAGGACACGCTGCGCGGCGGCGACTTCCTCGCGGAGCAGGTGTCCGTGAAGGGCATGTGCTACGCGGCGCCCGGCATCATCTACCTGCTGGATCGCATGGGCGTGACGTTCAACCGCACGCCGGAAGGCCTGCTGGACTTCCGCCGCTTCGGCGGCACCCTGCACAACCGCACCGCGTTCGCGGGCGCCACCACCGGCCAGCAGCTGCTCTACGCGCTGGACGAGCAGGTCCGCCGCTACGAGGCGGAGGGCAAGGTCACCAAGTACGAGTACTGGGAGTGGCTGGGCACGGTGAAGGACGAGTCCGGCCGCTGCATCGGCAGCGTGGCCATGGACCTGCGCACCATGGAGATCCGCACCTTCCCGGCGGAGGCGGTGTGCCTGGCCACGGGTGGCCCTGGCATCGTCTTCGGGCGCTCCACCAACTCCATCATCAACACCGGCACCGCCGCGGGCCGCGCGTACATGGAAGGCGCGCTGTACGCCAACGGCGAGTTCATCCAGGTGCACCCCACCTCCATCCCGGGCGAGGACAAGCTGCGCCTGATGAGCGAGTCCGTGCGCGGCGAGGGCGGCCGCGTCTGGGTGCCCCGGAAGAAGGGCGACACTCGCAACCCCCGGGACATCGCGGAGAGCGAGCGCTGGTACTTCCTGGAAGAGAAGTACCCCAAGTACAAGAACCTGGTGCCGCGCGACGTGGCGACGCGCGAGATCTTCATGGTCTGCCGCGACCTGGGCCTGGGCCTGGGCGGGCGCGACGGCGTGTACCTGGACGTGACGCACATCCCGGCCAAGACGCTCGATGCGAAGATCAAGGGCGTGATGGAGATCTACGAGAAGTTCGTCGGAGATGATCCGCGCCACACGCCCATGGTCATCTTCCCGGGCATGCACTACTCGATGGGCGGCCTGCACGTCTCCTTCGAGGCCGACTCGCGCACCCAGACGCCGCTGGATGGCAGCCCGGTGAACCAGAGCACGCGCATCCCCGGCCTGTACGCGGCCGGAGAGGCGGACTCCGCCTTCCACGGCGCGAACCGCCTGGGCGCCAACTCGCTGCTGTCCTGCATCTACTCAGGCATGATCGGCGGCCCGGCGATGGTGTCCTTCGCCAAGAACCAGGAGACCAGCGCCGCGGCGATGCCGGAGAAGTACTTCGCGGACGCGAAGAAGTACTGGCAGGACCGCTTCGCCACCATCAAGGCGATGAACGGGCAGGAGAACCCGTACCAGATCGCCAAGGAACTGGGCGAGGTGATGACGGAGAACTGCACCGTCGTCCGCTACAACGACCGCCTGAAGAAGACCATCGAGCGCGTCCGCGAGCTCAAGCAGCGCTGGAACAACGTCAACGTGCTGGACACGGGCGTCGTCGCCAACCGCGCGCTGTCGTACACCAACCAGGTGTGGAACATGCTGGAGCTGGGCGAGGTCATCGCCACCAGCGCGCTCCTGCGCGACGAGAGCCGCGGCGCCCACTACAAGCCGGACTTCTCCCTGCCGGAGCCCAAGGTGAAGGACCCGACCAAGGATCCGGAGTGGATGGACCTGTGGCGCAAGCGCCACGAGAAGTGGGCGAAGACGACCATCGCCACCTACGCCGCCCAGGGCCCGCAGATCTCCTACCAGGACCTGCCCACGCCCGTGCTGGACCCCGAGCCCCGCTGGTACGCGTAAGGCGTTCGTTTTCTTTCCGGGCCCGCGCGCGTCGTCATCCGGCGCACGCGGGCACCGCCACCTGATTTGGCAGTGAAGGGAAGGGCAGCCGCACCATGGACACCGCACAGGCCAGCGCCGTCAGCTCGAAGACCATCGCCTTCCGCATCTGGCGGCAGGATGACCCGAACAAGCCCGGGCACTTCGAAGAGTTCAAGGTTCCCTATGCGAAGGGCGCCAACGTCATCTCCTGCCTGATGGAGATCCAGCGCAACCCCGTCACCGCGGAGGGCAAGAAGGTGGCCCCCGTGGTGTGGGACTCCGCGTGCCTCGAAGAGGTGTGCGGCAGCTGCGCCATGAACATCAACGGCCGGGTGCGCATGGCGTGCTCCGCCCTGGTGGACAAGCTCCAGCAGCCCATCACCCTGGAGCCGATGAAGAAGTTCCCGGTGGTGCGCGACCTCACCGTGGACCGCGACCGCATGTTCGAGTCGCTCAAGCGCGTGAAGGGGTGGATCCCCGTCGACGGCACGTACAACCTGGGCCCCGGCCCGCGCCAGTCGCAGAAGGACCACTCCGTGATGTACGTGCTGTCCACGTGCATCACCTGCGGCAGCTGCCTGGAGGCGTGCCCCCAGGTGACGCTGGACAACGACTTCATCGGCGCCGCGCCCATCAGCCAGGCCCGCCTGTTCAACATGCACCCCACGGGCAAGCTGAACGCGGAGGAGCGCACGCGCGCCCTCATGGGCCCCGGCGGCATCCAGGACTGCGGCAAGGCGCAGAACTGCGTGAAGGTCTGCCCGAAGGAGATCCCCCTCACCACCTCCATCGCGGTGATGAACCGCGAGGTGAGCAAGCTGATCATCAAGGACATCTTCTTCAAGGAAGAGGAGCAGAAGGCCTCCGCCGGTCCGGGCTAACCCTCCCGGACGCTGACCTGGCTTCCTCTCGGCCCCGTGCCTGCGCCTCCTGTCACGGGGGCGCCGGGCGGGGCCGTTTGCGTGAAGGCCGCCTCATTCGCCCGGACACCGGGTGTTATCCCTGGAGGCACACGCCTGTGTCCCGTCGCGACGCTGGAGGCCAAACGGCCTTGCCATCCGTCGTTTTCTGCGCAATGAGGGCCCGCGTTGACGCCCCGTGTAGGGGTTGTCCTCGTCTCCCCTCGTCCCACCCGGAGATTCGATGAAGATCCACGAGTACCAGGGCAAGGAACTCTTCCGGAAGTATGGCGTGCCCACGCCGCGCGGCATCCTCGCGCTCTCTCCCGATGAGGCCGAGGCCGCGGCGAAGGAACTCGCCACGCCCGTCGTCGTCGTGAAGGCGCAGATCCACGCGGGCGGCCGCGGCAAGGGCGGCGGCGTGAAGCTGGCCAAGAGCCCCGCGGAGGCCAAGGCGCTCACCCAGCAGATCCTGGGCATGATGCTCAAGACCATCCAGACCGGCCCGGAAGGGCAGAAGGTCCACAAGGTCTACATCGAGGAAGGTCTCGACATCGGGCAGGAGCTGTACCTGGGCGTGACGCTCGACCGCGCCACCAGCCGCGTCACCTTCATGGCGTCCACCGAGGGCGGCGTGGAGATTGAAGAAGTGGCGGAGAAGCACCCGGAGAAGATCCTCCGCGCTGTCGTGGACCCCACGGTGGGCTTCGCCGACTTCCAGGGCCGCGAGCTGGCCTTCGGGCTGGGCCTGTCGGGCCCCACGGTGAACAAGTTCGTCCAGTTCTGCACCGCGCTCTACAAGATGTACGTGGAGACGGACGCGTCCCTCGTGGAGATCAACCCGCTGGTCATCCGCAAGAGCGGCGGCGTGGTGGCGCTCGACGCGAAGGTGACCTTCGACGAGAACGCGCTCTACCGGCACAAGGAGCTGCTGGAGTACCGCGACCTGGCGGAGGAGGAGCCCCGCGAGACGCAGGCCAAGGAGCACGACCTGGCCTACATCGCGCTGGACGGCAACATCGGCTGCATGGTGAACGGCGCGGGTCTGGCCATGGCCACCATGGACACCATCAAGCTGGTGGGCGGCGCTCCGGCCAACTTCCTGGACGTGGGCGGCGGCGCGAGCAAGGAGAAGGTGACGGCGGCCTTCAAGCTCATCCTCGCGGATCCGCAGGTCAAGGCGGTGCTCGTCAACATCTTCGGCGGCATCATGAAGTGTGACGTCATCGCGGACGGCATCATCGCGGCGGCGAAGGAAGTGCAGCTGAAGATCCCGCTCGTCGTGCGCCTGGAAGGCACCAACGTGGAGCAGGGCAAGGAACTGCTCCGCAACTCGGGCCTCGCCATCACCCCCGCGGACAACCTGCGCCAGGCGGCCGAGAAGGCCGTGGCGGCCATCAAGTAGGGCCTTCGCCCCCTCTTTCCTGAAAGAACGCCATGAGCATCCTCGTCAACGAGAACACGAAGGTCCTCGTCCAGGGCATCACCGGCTCGGCGGGCTCGTTCCACGCCAAGCAGATGCTGGAGTACGGGACGAAGATTGTGGGCGGTGTCACGCCGGGCAAGGGCGGCACCTCCTTCGAGGGCAAGGTCCCCGTGTTCAACACGGTGGCCGACGCGGTGAAGCAGGCGGGCGCGAACACGTCCGTCATCTTCGTGCCGCCGCCCTTCGCCGCTGACTCCATCATGGAGGCCGCGGACGCCGGCATCTCCCTCATCATCACCATCACCGAGGGCATCCCGGTCAACGACATGGTGCGCGCCAAGCGCTACCTGCAGGGCAAGCCGGGCGTGCGCCTCATCGGGCCGAACTGCCCGGGCGTCATCACCCCCGGCGCCAAGTGCAAGATCGGCATCATGCCGGGCCACATCCACAAGCCGGGCCGCATCGGCGTGGTGTCCCGCTCCGGCACGCTGACCTACGAGGCCGTGCACCAGCTGACGCAGCTGGGCCTGGGCCAGTCCACCGCGGTGGGCATTGGCGGCGACCCCGTCAACGGCACCAACTTCGTGGACGTGCTGAAGCTCTTCCAGGCCGACCCTGAGACGGACGCCGTCATCATGATCGGTGAGATCGGCGGCAGCGCCGAGGAAGAGGGCGCCGAGTACGTCAAGCGCGAGTTCACCAAGCCCATCGCCGGCTTCATCGCCGGTCAGTCCGCGCCCCCGGGCAAGCGCATGGGCCACGCGGGCGCCATCATCTCCGGCGGCAAGGGCACGGCCGGGGAGAAGATCAAGGCGATGGAGGCCGCGGGCATCCTGATGGCCGCCAGCCCCGCCGAGCTGGGCACCACGCTGCAGGAGGCCGTCAAGCGCGGCCCCCCGAAGCGCTAAGCCGAACCTTTCACACGACACACACACGAGGAGCCAACGACCATGGCCATCGAGCGCACGCTGTCCATCATCAAGCCGGACGGGCTGAAGAACCACCACATCGGGGAGATCATCGCCCGGTTCGAGAAGGCGGGCCTGACGCCCGTCGGCATCCGTCTGCAGCAGCTGTCGCAGAAGGAAGCGGAAGGCTTCTACGCCGTCCACAGCGCCCGGGGTTTCTTCAAGGACCTGGTCTCGTTCATGACCTCCGGACCGGTGGTCGTGATGGCGCTGGAGGGTGAGAACGCCGTCCTGAAGAACCGCGACCTCATGGGCGCCACGGATCCGAAGAAGGCCGACAAGGGCACCATCCGCGCGGACTTCGCCCAGAGCATCGACGCGAACACGGTGCACGGTTCGGACAGCCTGGAGAACGCGAAGAACGAGATCGCGTACTTCTTCCGCGAGACCGAGCTCCAGAAGTACTGAGCAGCGTCCAGCCTGGTGACAGCGGCCCGGTGTCCACGCCCCACGAGGCGCGGACCCGGGCCGTCGTCTTTTCCGGGCGCCGTATCCGGTTGCCCTGCCGGGCGGTCCTTGCTACCGATAATGAAAATCACAATCGGCAAGGAAGCACGCATGAGCGGCGATTCAGAGCGCGTGGCCCGTCGTGGGCCGTTCCCGGTGAAGTTGCGGTTGCTGGAAGTCCTTCGCGTGACGCGGCTGTCGCCGCACATGGTGCGCGTGACGCTGGGCGGCCCGGAGCTGGAGGGCTTCACGTCCCCTGGCGCGGATGACCACGTGAAGTGCTTCTTCGCGAAGCCCGGCGTGAAGAAGCCGAACATGCCGGTGGTGGGGCCCCACGGCCTGTCCATGCCGGAGGGGCTCGAGAAGCCCGCCTCGCGCGACTACACGCCGCGCCGCTTCGACCCGAAGGCCGGGGAGCTGGACATCGACTTCGTGCTGCACGGCGAGGGCCCCGCGTCGCTGTGGGCGCAGCAGACGAAGCCCGGCGACTACATGGGCATTGGCGGTCCGCGCAGCACGCATGACGTGGCGGACGACTTCGACTGGTACCTGCTCGCGGGGGACCAGAGCGCGCTGCCGGCCATCGCGCGGCGCCTGGAAGAGCTGCCTGCGGGCAAGCGCGCGTTCGCCTTCATCGAGGTCGCGGACGCCGCGGAGGAGCAGCCCCTCGCCAGCAAGGCGGACGTGAAGGTCACCTGGCTGCACCGGGGCAACGCGGAGGCCGGTACGACGAAGCACCTGGAGGACGCGCTGCGCGCCTGGACGCAGCCCTCGGGGGACGGGTTCGTGTTCGTGGCGGGCGAGTCCACGTCGCTCAAGCCCATCCGGGAACACCTGGTGAACGAGCGCGGTCTGAACAAGAGCTGGATGCGGGTGACGGGCTACTGGAAGCGCGGCGTCGCCGAGCACCACGACTCGAAGGGGTAGGCAGGGAAGGGGGCGGGCACTCCTTTGACTTGCCGTGCCTTCTTGTGGGAAGCACGCCCCATTGCCCTCCGTTAGCCCCGACTGAACGATGTCCGAGCCTACCGCTACAGCCCTCCCTGTCACCGAGCCCCTGCCGATGTCGGCCCCCGCGAAGCTGGTCGACGTGGCCAGCCTGTCGCGCGAGAAGCTCGCGCTGTTCCTGAGCGAGCAGCTGGGCGAGCGCCCGTTCCGCGCGGCGCAGCTCTACCGCTGGCTGCATCAGCGCGGCGCCACCTCGTTCGAGGAGATGACGGACCTGTCCAAGGTCCTGCGCGAGAAGCTCAAGGTCAAGGCGGAGATCGTCCCGCTGGTGAAGGACCTGGAGCAGCGCAGCGTCGACGGCACCATCAAGTACCGCTTCAAGACGCGCGACGGGCGCTTCATCGAGTCCGTCTACATGCCGGCGGAGGACCGCAAGACGCTCTGCGTGTCCACGCAGGTGGGCTGCGCCATGGCCTGCACGTTCTGCATGACGGGCACGCTGGGCCTCAAGCGCAACCTTACGGCGGGGGAGATTGTCGCCCAGGTGCACGCGGTGAACCGCGAGGTGCGCCGCAACGAGGGCCTGGAGACGCTCCGTCCGCTCACGAACCTGGTGTTCATGGGCATGGGCGAGCCGCTCCACAACTTCGAGAACCTCAAGACGGCGCTCGCCATCCTCCAGTCGGAGGAGGGGCCCAACTTCAGCCACCGGCACATCACCGTCTCCACCGTGGGCCTGGTGCCCATGATTGAGCGCTTCGGCCAGGAGACGGACGTCAAGCTGGCCATCTCGCTCAACGCCAGCACGGACGAGCAGCGCAGCCAGACGATGCCGGTGAACCGCAAGTGGAACATCCAGGCGCTCCTGGATGCCTGCCGCAAGTTCCCCTTGCGCCAGGGCCGCCGCATCACCTTCGAGTACGTGCTGCTCAAAGGATTCAACGACACCGACGACGACGCGCACCGGCTGAAGGAGCTTCTGCGCGACATCCCGGCGAAGGTGAACCTGATCCCGTACAACGAGAACCCCGGCCTGGGGTTCCAGACGACGGGCGAGCAGCGGGCCGAGGAATTCCGGGCCATCCTTGCCGAGGCTCACGTCGCGGCATACATCCGGAAGAACCGGGGCCGGGACATCGCCGGGGCCTGTGGTCAGCTCGCCAATCGCGACGAGACGGCCGCGGAAGCCCCGACGTGACATAAGCACCCGAGCTTCCTTGACAATCCAGTCAGCAGGGCGCTAAGAGCGCGCCCTCCGCACTGTTACCGTAGAAGTCACACGATTTCGCTGGAGCGTTCCATGGCCGTTGTCCTCCGTCTTGCCCGCGCGGGCGCCAAGAAGATGCCGTACTACCACGTGGTTGCCACCGACTCGCGCAGCCCGCGTGACGGAAAGTTCCTGGAGCAGGTCGGTTCCTACGACCCCAACCACAGCCCCGCGAAGGTGCAGTTCAACGAGGAGCGGCTGAACTACTGGCTGAAGAGCGGCGCGCTGCCCTCCGAGACGGTCGCGGACCTGATCAAGACGGCGAAGAAGCAGGCTCCGGCGACCACCGCCTGAGCACGCCCCCGTCTGGACAAGACGTGGAGCCGCTGCTCACGTATCTGGCGAAGGCCCTGGTTGATCAACCTGACCAGGTCACCTTACGCATCTCCGAGGCGGATGGCGGCCGGCTCTATGAGCTGAAGGTCGCCCCCGAGGACGTCGGCAAGGTCATCGGTCGTGATGGGCGCACCGTGAACGCCCTCCGGACGCTGATCAACGCCGCCGCCCAGAAGCAGGGCCAGAAGGTCCGCCTGGAGATACTCGACGATCGCCGCGCTCCGGGTTCTCCCCCGGCGCCGCCCGCTCCGGACGCCGCGCAGTGAGCGCGCAGGACTGTCTGGAGTTGGGCTACGTGGCCCGTGCGCACGGGCTGCGCGGCGAGGTGGCGGTCAGAAGCTTCGACCCCGCCTCGGAGACGCTCGGCACCGTCGAGCGCGTCTGGTTGCGCCTGCGCTCCGGCGAGGAGCGCGAGTACGCCCTGGAGACCTTCCGTCCCGCCAACAAGGAGGATCTGGTGTTCTTCGAGGGCGTGGCGTCCCGCACGGCCGCCGAGGCATTGGTGGGCGCGAAGGTGTTCGTCTATCGCGAGGACCTGGAGCCGCCCGAGGAGGGCGAGTTCTTCCAGGGCGACCTCGTGGGGTTGAACGCCGTGGACGAGCAGGGCGCCTCCCTGGGCACGGTGGAGGAGGTCTGGGCCACCGGTGAAGTCCCCAACCTGGTGATCCGCGCGAAGGGTCGGCCGGAGCTGGTGGTGCCTTTCGCGGATGAGTTCGTGCCGACGGTGGACGTGCCGGCGGGGCGCATCGTGATCCGGCCTCCGGAGTATCTGGAGGCGGACGAGCCGCCGGAGGAGTCTGGAGACGGCGGGTGAGCTACCGCGTGGAGCTGCTCACGCTGTTCCCCGGGATGGTGTCCGGCTACCTGGGCGCGAGCATCCTCGGGAAGGCCCAGGAGAAGGGGCTGATCTCCGTCACGCTCACCGACGTGCGCGACTACGCCGAGGGCAAGCACCGCGTCACCGACGACGCCCCCTATGGCGGCGGCGCCGGCATGGTGATGAAGCCCGAGCCGCTGGTGGCCGCCATCGAAGCTGCTCGGGCGCGTCATCCCGGGGCGAAGGCGCTCTTGATGAGCCCTCGGGGGCCCACGTTCACGCAGGCCACGGCGCGGGAGCTGGCGCGGCACGAGGCCGGGCTGATCCTCGTCTGCGGCCGCTACGAAGGCGTGGACGAGCGGGTGATGCCCTTCCTGGACGGCGAACTGTCCCTGGGCGACTTCGTGCTCACGGGCGGGGAGGTCGCGGCCATGGCGGTGGTGGACGCGGTGGCGCGGCTGGTGCCGGGCGTCCTGGGCAACGAAGCATCCTCCGTGGCGGAGAGCTTCGAGGAGAACCTCCTGGAGCACCCGCACTACACCCGGCCGCCTGTCTTCCGGGGGGCCGAGGTGCCTGCCGCCCTCCAGTCCGGCGATCACGCACGCATTGCCCGCTGGCGCCGGTGGAAGGCCATCAAGCTCACGCAGGAGCGGCGGCCTGACCTGTTCGCGCGGCTGGTGTTCAGCAAAGCGGATCAGAAACTGCTCGCCAGGGAAGAAGAAGCGTTGTAACCCTCCGTGTTCTCGCGGAACCCTTCGTTGCAGGCTTGTTCGTCCCGGCGGTCTCTGCTAGGACGGCCCGCTCTTTTCCACGCGTCCTACGCGTCAAGTTCCGCTTTCTGGAGTCCGTTATGCGCCGCAGCCTCATCGAGCACGTCGAAAACAAGTTCCTGCGCAAGGACATCACCGCGTTCCGCACGGGTGATTCCGTTCGCGTCCACTGGAAGGTCAAGGAAGGCGAGAAGGAGCGCGTGCAGGCCTTCGAGGGCGTGGTCATCCGCAAGACCAAGGGCACGAACCGCGCGACCTTCACCGTGCGCAAGATGTCCTTCGGCGTCGGCGTGGAGCGCATCTTCCCCATCCACAGCCCGCGCTACGAGAAGATCGAAGTCCTCACCCGCGGCGACGTGAACCGCAAGCGCCTGTTCTACCTCCGCGACCTGAAGGGCAAGGCCTCGCGCGTGGACGTGCTGGTGGACCCGGAGAAGCTCGCCGCCAAGGCTGCCAAGTCCGCCGTCGCTCCGGGCTAGTAGGTCCGCAGAAACCCTCTCGCGGCCTTCGCGGCCGCGTGAGACAAGGAGCGTCCTTCACTGGACGCTCCTTTTTTCGTTCGGGCTAGACTGCGCGCGCCATGCACTTCGTCGAGGTCGCCATCCAGAACGTCCGCGGGTTCTCTCCCGCCGGGCGCTTCCCGCTGAAGAGCGGGTATCTGATCCTCAAGCCGCCCACGGCGGACGTGTTGCCGCTGGCGAACGTGGCGTTGTCGCTGCTGTTCGCGGATGGCCGCGGCGGGGACTCAAGCCTGGTGGGCTCGGCGGGACGCTCCGGCAAGGCCGCGCTGACGTTCGTGGGCCAGGACGGGATGACGTACCGGATATTGCGCGAGCTGGGAGGTTCCGGATCGCTGCACCGGCTCAACCCCGCCACCAGCCAGCCGGAGCTCGTGTCCACGGACGTGTCGGAGATCAACCAGTACCTGCGCGGCCAGGCGGGGCTGCCTCCGCGCACCACCTTCGAGCAGGTGTACTGCCTCCAGCTGGTGATGCTGCCGTCGCGTCGGCCTCGCAAGAGCGTGGCCAAGGCCGCCGCGGCCGCGGGTGCGAAGGCCTCCGGGGCCACGCCGTCGCTGGCGGCCGCCTCCCAGGTGGCGCCGGCGGAGGACGTCCCGGCCGCCGAGGCGAAGGTGAAGGTGCTGCAGAAGGAGCTCGTCACCGCGAAGGAGGTGGATCAGCTCCAGTTCAAGGTGGATGAGCTGGCATCGCTCATCTTCGAGGCGGACTCGAAGCTCAAGGGCGGCGAGGGCCTCAAGGAGGCCATCTCGCGCGCGGACGCCGCCTGGCGCGCGGCGCCTTCGCCGGAGTCGATGGGTCTGCCGCTGGACATCCTCTCGCGCGTGAAGCGCTACCCGAAGGCGGTGGCGCGGCGGGACGAGGCGCTGGCGCGGCTGGAAACGGACCGCGAGCCGGAGCAGGAGGATGTGTCGCTGAAGGTGCCGCCGCTCACCGAGAACCGCTTCTTCTGGGGCGGCCTGGGCGCGGGCGTGCTCTTCATGGGCCTGAGCGTGGGCCTGGGCATCTTCGCGGCGCAGCCCATGTGGCGCTACCTGGCGTTGATCAACATCCCCGCCTTCGGCACGGCCGCGTGGATGGCGCTGCGCTACGTGGACGACCTGCAGCACGCCACGCGCAAGGGCTCCAAGGACAACCGCAAGGACGCACGGCAGAAGAAGATCCTCGACGAGTTCGAGCTCGAGGATGCTCCGGTGCGCATGGCCATCAAGGCCCTGAACCTGGAGTCCCACACGGAGATCCCCGCCACGCTGGAGCAGAAGGATCTGCTCGGCATCCGGCTGGGAGAGCTGCAGACGCAGCTGGAGGAGTACGAGTCCTCCCCCGAGTTTCAGGCCGCCATACGCGACGGACAGGAGCTGCGCGCGCAGCAGGAGACGCTCAACGCGGAGCTGACCGCCAAGGGCACCTACGTGCGCGACCTGCGCGAGGTGGAGCGGGAGCTGTCGCGGCTGAAGGAGTCCATCGCGCTGGCGAAGGCGCCCCCGGTGCAGGTGGCCGCGGCCCCTGGCCAGACGCCGGTGCCGGTGGATCCGCTGGAGGACCCGTCCCCCCTGGTGCTGTCGCAGGCCGCGGACGTGCTCACGACCGACATCCTGTCGGTGCAGGCGCTCCTGAAGGACCGCTGCGTGCAGTACCTCACCGCGCTCACGGACCGGCGCTATCAGGGCGTGGAGTGGGACCGCGAGGGCAACGCCTTCCTGCTCACCCAGAACAGCCGCGTCCCGGTGGGAGAGCTGTCCCCGAAGGACATCGACCTCTACTACCTGGCGCTGCGCCTGACGGTGGTGGAGAAGACGTGCGCCCGGGTGAAGCGCCCCTTCCTCCTGGACGACGTGCTGACGGGCGTGGACGAGGCGAAGCTGCCCCTCGTCGCCCGCATGCTCAAGCACCTGGGCACGCTCACGCAGGTCCTGCACGTCACCGCCCACCCCGGCTTCGGCCAGATGTCGGACGGCACCGTTAACGTCTAGCCGCCGCCGGAAGCACGAGGGGCGGCGGGGGCGGCATGGGGACGCGGCGGGATGTGGGCGACGTGGCGGAGGCGGAGGGCGTGCGCCTGCTGGAGTCGCAGGGCTTCCGGGTGGTGGCGCGCAACTGGACGTGCCGCTACGGCGAGCTGGACATCGTGGCGGAGCAGGGGGAACTCGTGTGCTTCGTGGAGGTGCGCATGCGCTCCTCCGCGGCGTGGGGAGACCCGTCGCACACCGTGTCCTTCGCCAAGCAGCGCCGGGTGGTGAAGGCCGCGTTGCACTACCTCTTCCAGAACGGCATCGACGGGCGCATGGTGCGCTTCGACGTCATCTCCGTCGTGGGCCAGGGCGAGCACGCCCGGGTGGAGCACCTGCCCGCCGCCTTCGACGCTGGCATGTAAAGGAATCCGTCCCTTGGCTGGAACGCTCTACCTCGTGGCCACGCCCATCGGGAACCTGGGGGACGTCACCGCCCGGGCCCTGGAGACGCTGCGCACCGTCGGCCTCCTCGCGTGCGAGGACACCCGGCACTCGCGCATCCTGTTGGACCACTTTGGCATCACCGCGAAGGACCTGGTGAGCCTGCCCGCCTTCGCGGAGGGGCAGCGCGCCGGCCGCATCCTGGACCGCATCGAAGCGGGGGAGGACTGCGCGCTCGTCACCGACGCGGGAAGCCCCGGCATCAGTGACCCGGGCGAGAAGCTGGTGGCGGAGGCACTGGAGCGGGGCCTGAAGGTGGAGCCGGTGCCCGGCCCCACGGCGCTGGTGGCCGCCCTGAGCGCTTCGGGCCTGCCCACCGGGCGCTTCCACTTCCTGGGCTTCCTGCCGCGCAAGGGGCCGGAGCGCCGGGCCATGCTGGACGAGGTGGCCCCCTTGTCCGCCACCTGTGTCCTCTACGAGTCCCCTCGCCGCCTGGCGGAGACGCTGGTGGACCTGCACGAGGCCTGGGGCGACCGGCGCGCGTGCGTGGCGCGCGAGCTGACCAAGCTGCACGAGGAGTTCGTCCGGGGGCCGCTGTCCGAGCTCGTGGCGCGCTACGCGGGCGAGGAGACCCGGGGCGAGGTGGTGGTGCTGGTGGAGGGCCGCACCGGCGAGCAGCGCTGGAGCGAGGACGAGCTGCGCCGGGCGCTGGAGGCGGGACTGGCTCGCGGCGAGAAGCTCAAGCCGCTGAGCACGGAGCTGGCCCGCCGCGCGGGGTGGCCCGGCCAGGAGGTGTACCGGCTGGGCCTGGGGCTGAAGCAGCGGTAGGGGAGGCCCACCGCTGCTCCGGGCGGGACTTCAGAAGCTGAAGGTCGCGCCCAGGTCGAAGCGGAACGTGGTGCTCTGGATGGCCCGGAAGCGGCGGGACACCAGGTCGTAGCGCCAGTCGAACGTGGGGTTCAGCTCCGGCGAGCCCACGGCGGTGTCCACGGTGCCGTCGCCGTTCAGATCCTGGCCAATGGACTCGGTCGTGAGCAGGTGGTCCGTGTTGTAGAGGAAGTTGCCGGAGGCTCGGATGGTGAAGGCCTCCGCTGCACGCGCGGTGACGCCCACCTGACCACCCACCTGGAGGTAGTCGTCGGAGGTGAGCAGCTTGCGCAGTGCGGAGCTCAGCTCGTTGTAGTACCGGCTGCGGCCCACGTAGTTACCCAGCAGCCGCAGGTCCAGGGTGAACTTCTGGGACTTCGCCGCGTTCTCGAACGGCACCAGCTCCATGCCGAAGGTGAGCGCCGTCTGCGAGGGGGCCTTGATGCCCGTCTCCTGGCGGGTCCACGGCTCCTTGTAGCAGTTGTACGGGGCACCCAGGTTACCCGGGGCAGGGGCGCTGGACTGGTCGCAGTTGGAATAGGCGCCGGGGCCGCGCACCGGGATGGTGTGGGACGCCTTGAAGTACGGCTCCGCCACGCCCATCTTCCGCGAGAAGGTCGTGTAGAGCTGGTACTTGTGGACGCGGTCGCCCACGTTGCCGCGATCGCCGTCCGGATCGGTGTTGTCCAGGCTCGGGTCGCGCTGCTTGGCGGTGGGCGCCTCGTAGTCGATGCCGACGATCCACGTGGGCTTGGTGTCGTCCTTCTCCTGGTTGAAGAAGGCGTACGCCAGTCCGAAGTGCACGTTGCCCAGGCCGCCGCGGTAGCTCTCCTGGGGCACCTGGAACAGCCGGCCCACGCAGCCCTCGACCCCGTCCAGATAGAGCGAGCCGTCCGCGTTGAAGCAGCTGTTCGTGATGGTGGAGTTGCCCTGGGTCGTTCCCGAGACGAAGTTCCACGTCTCGTTCTGCTGGAAGACGATGGGCAGCTTGAAGCTGAACTCCAGGTCCTTCCACAGACCGAAGGCGACGGCGAGATTCAGCCGCGCGTCCACGCCCTTGTACCAGAGCTCGTTGACCTCGGGGACGTTGGTGGCGTCGCCGTCGCGAAGCTGCTCGCGGACGATCTTCGCGCGCGTCTGCGTGCGCTCGAAGCCCACGTCGAGGAAGAGGTCGAACGGATCATCATCCTCGAACGAGGAAGCAATCCGAGTGATCTCCGCCGCGCTGGCGGCGAAAGGCACGCCCAGCGTCAGCGCGGCGATGACGGCACCAAACCTGTGCATCCACTACCTCCGACGACCACGGCCCAGGCCTGCCAGCTAGCCGTGCCGTCGGAGGAGTGTCAAGAAATGGGTGGGGCTTTACTTCCCCGCGACCGACGTTCCCAGCAGTCCATCCAGCCGCTGGACCTCGGTGTCGAAGGCGCCCTTCTGTGCGGCCGCCAGGGACGCGCGGAAGGTCTTGTGCTGGTCGAAGGGGTCCAGGACGCGGTTTTCGCCCAGCATGAGCTGGTAGTGCAGGTGGGGGGCGAAGGAGTGGCCCGTGTTGCCGCTCTGGGCCAGGACCTGTCCCGCGTTCACGCGCATCCCGGCCTGGACCGTGCGGGGCAGCTCCGCCAGGTGCAGGAAGAGGGCGCGGCGGCCCTTGCCCCCGGTTTCCACCAGCTCGATGCAGTTGCCGTTGCTGCCGAAGTTCCAGTTCTTGCGCTTGATGACGCCCGCGAAGGGGGCCCGGACCGTCGTGCCCACCGGCGCGCGGAAGTCCACGCCCTTGTGGCCACGGCCGTCCCGCAGGAGCGAGGTGATCTGCTCGTAGCTGTCGATGGGCGACTTCTCCATCCGCAGCTCCAACTCGTCGCCGCCCGGCAGGTAGTAGCGGGAGTTCGGCTCACCCGCAGGCGTGAAGCGGTAGGCGCGGTGCGTCTGGCCCGTCTTGCCGCTCACGAAGCGCACCGCGTACACCAGCGGCTCCTCGTTGGGACGGCGCTGGTAGAGCACGTCCAGCGTGTCCCCCCGGAGGATTTCGCCGGGGACGCGCACCCACCACACCAGCGTGCGGGTCACCACCTGCGCCAGGGCGGGGCCCACGGTGGAGTCGGAGGCCTGGACGAGCGCCGTCTCCAGCGGGCCCTCGATGCGGATGGACACGCGCTCCAGGCCCGCGGCCTTCACGGGGTCGGTGGGCGCGGGCGGGGCCACGGGGGCCTGGGCCACGGTGCCGGCGTCCAGCGCGGACGCGGTCTGCGAGGCGACGTCCATGGGGACATCCGCCATGCGCTGTTTCCACCACCACACGCCACCCGCGGCCGCGCCGAGGATGACGGAGACGGCAACCACCGGTCCGAAGGGATTGCGCTTCGGTGGTCCACCGAGGGTGGGAAGATTCGGCCGCATTCAGGCTCCCTGAGGGTAAGAAGGTACGCGGGGGCCGAAACCGCTGGCGAGAAGGCGATATTTCGGCCCCCCAGGCTACTCGTCCGGGCCGTCGTCCTGGCCGTCCGGGGTGGTGTCGCGCAGGCCGAACTCCTTCATCTTCGTCTGGAGCGACTTGCGGCTGATCTGCAGGAGGCGCGCGGCGCGCGTGACGTTGCCGCCCGTCTCGTCCAGCTTCTTGACGATGAGGTCCCGCTCCAGCTCCGCGGCCTTCATGCGCACGATGTCCTTGAGGCCCACTTCGCCCACAGGGACGTCCAGCGTGCCCAGCGAGGCGGCGACCTGTGCCCCTGACTGCACGCCCGCTCCCCCGCGCACCGGCTCCGGCAGGTCCTTCGCGGTGATGAGGGGACCGTCCGCGAAGAGCAGCACGCGCTCGATGAGGTTCTCCAGCTCGCGGATGTTGCCCGGCCACGCATAGGCCTGGAGCAGCGCAAGCGCGTCGTCGGCGATGCCTTCGATCTTCTTGTGGAGGCGCCGGTTGTACTTGTCCACGAAGTGCGCGGCGAGCATCGGGATGTCGCCGCGGCGCTCGCGCAGCGCGGGCAGGCCGATGGGCACCACGGCCAGCCGGTAATACAGGTCCTTGCGGAAGCGGCCCGCTTCGATCTCCGCCTGGAGGTCGCGGTTGGTGGCGGCCACCAGGCGCACGTTCACGCGCGTCGTCTTGATGCCGCCCACGCGCTCGAACTCGCCCTCCTGGAGCGCGCGCAGCAGCTTCACCTGCATCTCGACGGGGATCTCGCCGATCTCGTCCAGGAAGAGGGTGCCCTCGTCGGCCAGCTCGAAGCGGCCGGGCTTGGACGTGACGGCGCCGGTGAAGGCGCCCTTCTCGTAGCCGAACAGCTCGCTCTCCAGCAGCGTGGCGGGGATGGCTGCGCAGTTGATCTTGATGAACGGCTTGTCGCGGCGGCTGGACGCGCCGTGCAGCGCGGTGGCGATGAGCTCCTTGCCCGTGCCGCTCTCTCCGGTGATCAGCACCGTGGAGGGCGTGTCCGCGACCTTGTCGATGACCTTGTAGACGTCTTGGATCTGCGGCGACTCGCCGATGATGGCGGACCGGGCCTTGTGGTCCGCGCGCACGGAGCGCTTGGCGCTCTCGTTCGTCTTGGCGGCCTTGGCCACGACGGAGGACAGCTCCGCCTGATCAAAGGGCTTGGTGATGTAGTCGAACGCGCCCGCCTTGATGGCCTCCACCGCGGAGTCCACGGTGCCGTGCGCGGTGATGATGATCACCGGCACGTCCGGGTTGGCGGTGCGCACGGCGGCAAGCACTTCCATGCCGCCCAGCTTGGGCATCACCAGGTCGGTGACGACGATGTCCGCGCCGTTCTTGTGGAACTCGGCCAGGCCCTGCTCGCCGTTCTCCGCCACGGTGACGTCGAACCCGTCGCGGCGCAGCAGGGCGGCCAGCACCTTGCGCAGGTTCGTTTCGTCATCGATGACCAGGACCTTGGCCATGAGTCTCCGCGCGGGGACCGCGACTTAACGGCGCGCCGGGGGAGCGGCCGGGATGGCGCCTTCCAGCGTGCAGATGGCGTCCGGGTGCTTGATGCGCAGGAGCAGCGACTCCAGCACGCGGAACGGGTGGTTCATCTTGCTGGCGCCCAGGTAGGCCGCGACCATGTCCATGGCCACCGCCAGGTCCATGTTCTCCCGGCCCGTGGACACCACCACGCCGGACTCACCGCGCAGGCGGTTGGACTGGTAGACGCCGTCGGACGCGAGCTGGCGGATGGTTTCAATCTCCAGCACGCCCGTCTTCTCGTAGATGCGGTGCAGCTGCGAGTACAGGCGCGGCGACAGCACCACGGCGTAGGGCCCGAAGTGGCCGGCCTCGTTGAGCTTGCGCGTGGCCTCCACGATGGTCTGGAACCCGCCGCCCGGCGCCGTCCAGTCCCCCAGCGTGGCGGTGAGGCGGCCGTTGGCCGTCATCAGGCCTTCGTAGCCCAGGCGCTGGTCGCCATAGAAGATGAGCTCGTCTTCCTGCTGCGCGCACAGCGCGGCGGCGCCAGCGGCGGCGGACACGTCCAGCGGCATGTTGTGCGTGCGCGCCGCCTCGATGTCCCGCCAGTGCAGCAGGAAGTCCTTGTAGATGATGGGGATGGTCTTGAACTTGCGGACGTCGGTGAAGACCATCGCGGTCTCCTGCTCCCCGACGATGTCCACCGCGCCCGGGGACACGCCCTGGAACTCGTCGTAGGCCACGGTCTGCACGCCCGCGCCCAGCGGCCCGTAGATGTCCAGGATGCGGCGGCCCACCAGCGAACGGCGAGCCACCTGGATCACCGTCTCGTTGAGGCGCGCCCACTCCTCTTCGCGCAGCGGGTTCTCGGCATGTCCAAGGAAGTCAGGCATCGGTGTCTCCGTCACGAGCGGCGGCAGAGGAGGGGAGAGGAGAAGGCAGGAAACAAAAGGGTTCTAACGACCGCCACCGGAGCCACCGCTTCCACCGCCGCGGCGCAGGCTGCCGATGGTGAGCGGATGGCCGTTGGCCGAAGGCGGCGGCGCGGGGACGCCGTAGATGAGGCGCTGGGGCGGCAGGGACGTCAGGGGCTCGTTCGCCAGGCGGCCCACCGCGGGCGGCGCGCGCGTCACCAGGGGCGCGGGTTCGGCGGCGGGCACGGCGGGCTCCGCGGGGACACCCCCCACGGCGGCCTGGAAGTGGCCGGGGACGAAGGGCTTGGCGAAGTGCGCGTCCTGACCCTTGTCGAGCATGCGGAGCATGTGGGTCGCCTCGGACACGTGCTCCTTCTCCTCCGCCGCCAGATGGAGGAAGAACGCCTTGACCTCCGGGAGGGAGGAGTCCTCGGCGAACGCCTCGTACTCGTTGATGGTCTCGAGTTCGCGTGCCAGGACGGCGCGGATGCGCGCGACGTCGGACCGCTCGGTGTCGGACTTTCCGGCCATTGGGGGCGGACCCTCGCAACCTGTGAGGTGAGCGTCAAGTGAAACAGCGGTCGAAGGGTTTCCTGCTGCATGCCGAAGAACGGCGGACATAGAGTTCGCCTCTTCGTGACCGCCCCCGCACCTGTCCCGCAGTCCCAGACCGGCTCTCCGGCCGCCCCTCTTCCGTCCAGCCCTGAACGCAGCGCGGGAGGCCGGGGCGCGACGCTGGTGGCCATTGGCATCCTGGCGTCGCGGTTGATGGGCCTGGTGCGCGAGCGGGTCTTCGCGCACTACCTGGGCAACGCGGAGGCCGCCGCCGTCTTCAAGGCCGCGCTGCGCATCCCCAACTTCCTCCAGAACCTCTTCGGCGAAGGCGTGCTGTCGGGCTCCTTCATCCCCGTCTACGCCCAGCTGCTGGGCAAGAAGGACGCGGACGAGGCGGACCGGGTCGCGGGCGCGGTGTTCGGCCTGCTGGCCATGGCCACCGCTGTGATGGTGGCGCTGGGCATGCTGGCCACGCCGCTGTTCGTGGACCTCATCGCGCCGGGGTTCGAAGGCGGCGAGCGCGACCTGGCCGTGCGGCTGGTGCGCATCCTCTTCCCGGGCACGGGCTTCCTGGTGCTGAGCGCGTGGTGCCTGGGCATCCTCAACAGCCACCGGCGCTTCCTCCTGTCCTACCTGGCGCCCGTGGTGTGGAACGTCGTCATCATCGCCACACTGCTGGTGGTGGGCAGCCTGCACGGCACGTCCGGGGGGCGCGCCGCGGAAGAGGCCGTGACGGAGTGGCTGGCCTACGGCGTGGTGCTGGGCAGCTTCCTCCAGTTCGCGGTGCAGGTGCCCACGGTGATGCGCCTGCTGGGCCACTTCCGCCCGGTGGTGTCGCTGGCGAGCGCCTCCGTGCGCCAGGTGCTGAAGAACTTCGGCCCGGTGGTGCTGGGGCGCGGCGTGGTGCAGTTCAGCGCGTGGGTGGACACCGCCTTCGCGTCGCTCATCTCCAACCGCGCGCTGTCCTCGCTCCTCTACGCGCAGACCATCTACCTCATCCCGGTGAGTCTCTTCGGCATGGCGGTGTCCGCCGCGGAGCTGCCGGAGATGGCGCGCGCCACGGCGGAAGGGGATGCCCAGGCGCACTCGAAGCTGCGAAGCCGCATCGACGCGGGCTCGCGCCGCATCGCCTTCTGGGTGGTGCCGTCCGCCGTCGCGCTCTTCTTCCTCGGGGACCTGGTGAGCGGTGCGCTCCTCCAGACGGGCCGCTTCGGTGCCTCGGACTCGCGCTACCTCTGGTACCTGCTGATGGGCGCGGCGGTGGGCCTGGTGGCGTCCACCGTGGGCCGGCTCTACGCCTCCGCCTTCTACGCGCTGAAGGACCCCAAGACGCCCCTGCGCTACGCCATCGTGCGCGTGGCCCTGGGGACCGTGAAGGCCTGGTTCCTGGCGCTGTGGCTGCCGGAGCGCCTGGGCCTGCCCCGGGAGCTGGGGGCGGCGTTCCTCACCCTGTCCAGCGGCATCGTCGCCTGGGTGGAGACCACGCTCCTGCGCCGCAAGCTGCGCTCCATCGTAGGGCCCGTGGGCCCGCCTTCGGGCCTGCTGCCCCGGCTGTACGTCGCGGCGGTGGTGGGCGGGCTCGTGGCCCTGGCCGTCAAGCAGGGCCTCACCAGCCTTCTGGGCCCCATGCCCGGGGTGGGGGCGGAGTGGGGCGGGACCCTGCTGGTGCCGCCCCGACTGCACCCAGTGCTGGGCCTGATGGCGACGGCGGTGCCCTTCGGCGTCGTCTACTTCGCGGTGTCCGCCGCGCTGGGCGTCCCAGAGGCGGGCGCCGTCTTCCGCAAGGTGGGTCGGAAGCTCGGCCTCGCCCGGTAGACGCGGCGCGGCGCCCGGCGGGACGGCTGCCCTCCAGGCAGTGTCTGGGGGCTCAAACGGAATGCAGGACAGGCCCCTTTCCGTTGGGATAGGAGGCCGATTGTGAAGGGGATGGCCGCATGCGGCTTCCTCCGGGCATGGCGCACGTGTAGAGTGCGCCGCCTTTTTCCAAAGGCCCCGACTTCAAGGAAGTCCCGGGCTGGAATCGTCAACGGAAGGTCTCGGCAGTGAGCGACGAGAAGAGCGGCGGAAATTCGGGCGGTCCTGGCGGTTTCGGTCCCAAGAAGCCGAAGGCCACGTTTGGCGACGTGATGCTGGGCATCCCTTCGGGGGGCCAGGGCAACGAGCGCGGCGGTGGCCGTGGTGGCCGCGATGAGAAGGGTGGGCCGGGCCGCGGTGATCGCGGTCCTCGCGACGCCCAGTCGCAGCCCCGTCCCCAGGGCGACGCGCCCCGTGGCGGCGGCGAGCGCGGCGGTGGCCGTGGCGGCGAGCGCCGGGGTGGCGGCGGAGGCGGAGGCGGCGAGCGCCGTCCGTCCGGCCCCATGGTGGTCGTGAAGCGGGCCTCGGGCTCCATCGAGACGCGCGCGCTGGAGGGTGAGAAGCCCGCCGAGGCGACCGCGACCGCGGAGCAGACGGGCGCCGACGCGCAGGCCTCCGCGGCCTCGACGCCGGCTCCGGCCCCGCGTCCGGTGACGCCGGCCCCCGCGCCGTCCAGCCCGCTGTACGAAGAGGTCGCTGAGACCGAGTCCTTCGCGGACATGTTCGAGGCGCAGGTCAAGGACGGTGGCGCTCCTGGCCGCCGTGGCGTGCGCATTGGCGAGAAGGTCGGTGGCACCATCTTCCAGCTGGGCGCGGACACCGCGTTCGTGTCGCTGGACGGCTCGGCGAAGTCCGAGGCGATGATCGAGCTGCGCGAGCTCAAGGACGACGAGGGCATCCTGCGCTTCGGCGTGGGTGACCGCCTGGAGGCGCACGTCGTGGAGATGGGTGCCCGGGGCATCCAGCTCAGCCGCGCGCTGGCCAAGGGCAACGCGTCCTTCGCGATGCTCGCGGAGGCCCGCGCCTCCGGCATGCCGGTGGAAGGCTTGGTCCTCAGCGTGAACAAGGGTGGCGTGGAAGTCGCCATCGGTGAGACGCGCGCCTTCTGCCCCATCAGCCAGCTGGACATCCGCTTCGTGGAGAAGCCGGATCAGTTCATCGGCGAGAAGCTCCAGTTCCGCGTGACGGAAGTGCGCGACCGCAACGTCGTGCTGTCGCGCCGTTCGCTGCTGGAGGACGAGCAGCGCCGGCTGGCGACGGAGACGCGCAAGACCCTGGCCGTGGGCAAGACGGTCAAGGGCAAGGTCTCCGGTGTGCGCGACTTCGGCGTGTTCGTGGACCTGGGCGGCGTGGAGGGCATGGTCCCCGTCTCCGAGCTCTCCTACACGCGCGTCGCTCACCCCAGCGACGTGGTGAAGCAGGGCGACGACGTGGAGGTGGAGATCCTCCGCATGGAGGAGGGCCAGCCCAACTCCCCCGACAAGTCCAAGCAGAAGGAGCGCATCACCCTGTCGCTGCGTTCGCGTCAGGAGGATCCGTTCAAGAAGGCGCTGGAGGAGATCAAGGAGGGCGACCGCATGCAGGGCAAGGTCGTCCGGCTCCAGCCCTTCGGCGCGTTCGTGGAGCTGCGCCCGGGCGTGGACGGCCTGGTGCACATCTCCGCGCTGAGCGACCGGCGCATCGCGCACCCGCGCGACGCGGTGAAGGAAGGCGAGGTCATCTGGGTCTCCGTCGAGAAGATCGACCCCAATGACAAGCGCATCGGCCTGCGCCGCATCTCCGAGGAGGAGGCCCAGCGTCCTCCCGAGGAGCGTCCCGCGAAGGAGGCCCAGGCGTCGGCTCCCAAGGAGCCCGCGGCGGCCCGTCCCAAGGTGGGCGCGGTCGTCGTCGGCAAGGTGGATCGGCTGGAGCCGTACGGTGTGTTCCTCGCGTTCCCGGGCGGCAAGGGCCTCATCCCGGCCAGCGAGACCGGCACGGATCGCGGCACGGACATGCGCAAGCACTTCTCCATCGGCCAGGAGCTGAAGGTGGCGATCATCGACATCGACGCCTCCGGGAAGATCCGCCTGTCCATCCCCGGCGCCATCCGCGCGGAGGAGCGCGCCGAGGTGGAGGCCTGGCAGAAGACGCAGCAGCCGCAGGGCGCTGGCAAGAAGGGCTTCGGCACCTTCGCGGATCTGCTCAGCAAGCTGGGCAAGTAGTGACGTCACGCCATCTCGGCGCTCGCGCGAGACAATGCGAGCGGGCGCCGAGATAGGTGTTGACGGTAGCGAGAGGCTTCGGTACTTACCCTCTCGTTCTCGCCGCGGGGTGGAGCAGCCTGGTAGCTCGTCGGGCTCATAACCCGAAGGTCGCAGGTTCAAATCCTGCCCCCGCAACTTGAAAAGCCCGGGGTCGAAATTAAAGTTTCGACCCCGGGTGTTCAAGGTGATAACAGCAGTACCGCGTCACGGTGACGCGGGGTGGAGCAGCCTGGTAGCTCGTCGGGCTCATAACCCGAAGGTCGCAGGTTCAAATCCTGCCCCCGCAACTCTGAGAGGGCCCCGGTGGAAACACCGGGGCCCTTTCGCTTTTCAGCGTCTGCCTTTGCCGCTCGCGGGCCTGGAAGTCCGCCACGCTTCGACGGGCAGGAGCGGGTGCTCCTCGAAGTGGCTGCGCGCCGTGCGGACGAACGCGCCCACGTTCGCGGAGGCGCTGCGGCGGCCGGGGTAGATGACGCTCACCGGGACCGGTGGCGGCGCGAATGCTCCCAGGAGCAGCACCAGTCGCCCTGCGAGCACGGCGTCCGCCACCTGGTACGAGAGCGTGCGCGCGATACCAACCCCTTGCTCCGCCGCCGCGATGAGCGCGTCCGCGCTGTTGAGGATGAGGCGGGGCTGGATGCGCACCGGCTTCTCCTTTTCGCCGAACCGCCACTCGTTCGTCGCGTCGAGGCTCTCGAAGGCGATGAGCTCATGGCGGCTCAGCTCCGCGGGCGAGCGGGGTGTCCCGTGCTGCTTCACGTAGTGGGGGCTGGCCACCAGCACGCGGCGGACGGTGCCGACCTTGAGGGCAATGAGGCTGCTGTCCTTGAGCTCCCCCAGGCGGACGGCCGCGTCGATGCCTTCGTCCACGAGGTGCTGGGTCCTGTCCGACAGGTGCATGCGCACGGACAGGGCCGGATGCGCCGCGAGCAGCTTCTGGACCACCGGTAGGACGTGAAGCCGCCCGAAGACGATGGGAGCGGAGAGGTGGAGCTCGCCTCGCGGCTCGGCGTTCTCACCCCGGACGCGGCGGTCGGCTTCATCCAGGTCTTCCAGCAGCCGCTGGCAGCTCTCCAGATAGATCTGCCCACGTTCGGTGAGGCGCACGGAGCGCGTCGTGCGCGTGAGGAGCGCGAGCCCGAGCCGCTCCTCGAGCTGGGCGACAGCCCGGGTCGCCACCGATGGAGAGATGCGGAGGTGGCGGGATGCGCCCGTGAAGCTTCCCTGCCTGGCGACGGCGACGAACGTCCGGAGCGTGAAGAGCTGGTCCATGATTCTTGCTGAGTTGGCAATGAAGTCTTGCGGGTCCGGCTGATTATTTCACCACGTCCCATGGATATACGTGGTGCATCGAGGGAGAAAAGCCATGGGCCGTTTCGCAAGACTCGCCTTCACGCCCGCGGTGAAGGCGCTGCAGCAGCAGTTCGGGAGCCGTGCGGCCTACGCACGTATCGAGAGGGCAGGGGACGCACCGGACGTGCTCACGCCCGACGAGGCGGAGTTCCTGGCCCAGCGTGACAGCTTCTACATGGCCAGCATGAGCGCGAACGGTTGGCCGTACGTCCAGCACCGGGGCGGTCCGCCGGGCTTTGTCCGGGTGCTGGACCCGCACACGCTGGGCTTCGCGGACTACCGGGGGAACAAGCAGTACATCTCCGCGGGCAACGTCAGCGAGAACGACCGGGTCGCGCTCATCTTCGTGGACTACCCGAACCGTGCGCGCCTGAAGGTCCTGGCGCACGCGTCCGTCATCACCCGCGAAACGGACCCCGCGACGATGGAGCGCCTGGAGGTCCCCGGTCAGAGCGCGAAGGCCGAACGCGGCTTCGTGCTCCGGGTGGAGGGCTTCGACTGGAATTGTCCCCAGCACATCACGCCCCGGTTCACCGAGGCGGAGTTGGACGAAATGCTGCGTCCGGTGTCGACCGAGCTCCAGACGCTCCGCACGGAGAACCGCTCCCTGCGCGAGGAGCTTGCTCGCCTGAAGCGGTCCCCGGTTTGACCCTGGACCTACGGTTGGGTAGGTTACGGTTCGGTAGGTTTGGTCGTGGAGGCGTGAGCCATGAACAGCCAGTCGCCAGCCGTAACGAAGAACGCGGAGGCCCTGCGGGGTGCCAGCCGCCTCGCGGTGCAGGCCACCCGGGGCGTGATGGGGCTCGTCGAGGAGGTGCACTGCACCATCGCCAGCGGGCCGTCCGTCCTGGGCAGGCCGTTGGAGCGTCCGGCGCGGGCCGTGACGGGGTGGATCTACTCGACACTCCAGGAGGCCACGCGGCACGTGGGGGCGGGGCTCGATGCTGTGCTCGCGCGGCTCTCGCCGTGGCTGGGTGACAGTGCTCCGGGGCCTCAGCGGGAAGCAGTGGTCTCCGCGCTGAACGGTGTGCTGGGGGATGCGCTGGAGGCACAGGGCAACCCGCTCGCGATTCCAATGGCGTTCCGGGTCCACGGGCAGCCGTTGTGCCTGGATCCCGAGGCCCTGCGCGCCGCCCTCCCAGAGGCAGGGAGCCGGCTGCTTGTGCTGGTCCATGGCTCGTCGATGAACGACCTTCAGTGGAGCCGCAGGGGGCATGACCATGGCGCGGCACTGGCGCGCGACCTCGGCTACACGCCGGTCTACCTCCACTACAACAGCGGGCTGCACATCTCCCGGAACGGGCGTGCACTCTCCTCGCTGCTGGACCAGCTCGTGGCCTGCTGGCCCGTGCCGCTCGAATCGCTGACGCTCATGGGCCACAGCATGGGGGGGCTGGTGGCGAGGAGCGCGTGCCTCGCGGCGGAGGCCGAGGACCAGGCCTGGCGTCCCTTGTTGCGCGGGCTCGTCTGCCTGGGGTCGCCCCATCACGGCTCACCACTGGAGCGCGGTGGAAGCTGGGTGGACGTGCTGCTGGAGATCAGTTCGTACAGCGCGCCGTTCGCTCGCCTGGGTCGGATCCGCGGTGCCGGAGTCACCGACCTGCGCTTCGGCAATGTGCTCGATGAGCACTGGGAAGGGCGGGAGCGCTTCGGGTGGGGTGGGGATGCCCGTCGCGGCGTCACGCTGCCGGAGGGCGTGGCCTGCTACGCGATCGCTGCGACCACCGCGAAGGCGTTGGCGGAGCGGCTGCCTGGTGACGGGCTGGTCCCGGTGGACAGCGCGCTCGGGCGGCATGCCCTGCCCGAGCTGACGCTGCGATTCCCGGAAGCAAACCAGTGCATCATCCCGGGCGCGAACCACCTGGACCTGCTCGACCACCCGGAGGTCTACGCCACGCTTCGCACGTGGCTCGCATCCTGAGTGGACGCAATGACCGTTTCACTGTCCCGGCTTCGGGACGTGCTGATCAATCAGGATGGTGTTGCCATCGGGGTCGGTGACCATGAGGCTCGCGGGCCCGGTGGAGGACGCGTCGGCGGCGGTCGTGAGGGGCAGACCGCGGGCCTGGAGGGTCCGCTGGATCTCGCGGACGTCATCGAAGTCAGCGAGTGTCTGGGCGTTGCGGTCCCAGCCGGGATTGAACGTCAGGATGTTCTTGTCGAACATGCCCTGGAAGAGGCCGATGGTGCTGGTCTCGTTCTGCAGGATGAGCCAGTTCTGGGCCGCGTTGCCGCCAATGACCTGGAAGCCGAGCTTCTCGTAGAACGCGCGAGAGATGGCGAGGTCCTTGACGGCGAGGCTGACGGAAAAGTTGCCGAGGCGCATGCGGGCGGTGCCTTTGGGTGGGGCAGTGGGCGAGGGACGCGGAGGCGACGCCGCGCAGCCGCCCAGCGTGAGGACAAGCAGCGTGTTGCTGAGGATTCGAAGCATGGGGTCCTTTCAGTGGCCGCGTCGTACCAGACTGGGGCCGCGAGGTTGAGTGGACCAGAGCCGCACTATCCGCCCTCTCCCCGCTGACGTCGGCGGAACTCCTCCACCTTCGCCTTGTTGCCGCAGCCCGACATGGAGCACCAGCGCCGCTGTCCGGAACGCGAGGTGTCCACGAAGAGGAGCGCGCAGCCCTCTCCCGCGCAGTTGCGGATGCGCTCCGCCAGCGGGCCCCCCAGTAGCTCCACACCGTCCCGCGCCACGGCCGCCAACAGTGAGTGCACGCCACCGCGCGTCCACGTCAGTCCCTCGGGGCCCAGCTGCGGCGCTGGAGGAGGCTCCGCCGCCCACCGGTTCACCAGCGCCCTGGCCTTGGAGTCCAGGCCCTCGTTTCGCAAGCGGGCCACCGCCAACTGGTAGAGGGCCTCGCGAAGCTCGCGCGCGTGCCGCAGCTCCTCGTCGGTGGGCTTCGGATCCTTCGTCGCCAGCCCGGCGGCGACCAGCCATCGGCCCAGGTCGTGCGGCGTCTCCAGCAGGTCCTTCGGCTCGGCCTTCAGCCGCGCGGACAACGACGCAGGCAGGTCCAGGCAGAGCCTGCCCGAGCGGAACTTGAAACCGTCCCGCAGCTCGCCGGCTGGTGCCACGGGCTGCTCCGGTGCCTGGGTTTTTCTGGGTGCCATGACATCCCACAGGAAAGCATGAAACCGGATTGACAGGTTACGAAAACTCAAACATACCTCCGTTCGTAACCTGTTCATGGGGTTACGAGATTCCATCCGTCGCGGAGGCACACCCATGCAGCTGGAAGGCAGGAAGGTGATTGTCGTTGGGGCTGGCTCGGGCATCGGCAGGGGCGTGGCCATCGCCGCATCGGAGGCGGGCGCCCATGTGGTGCTGGCGGGCCGCACGCGGGAGGCGCTGGAGGCCACCTCGGAGTTGATGAAGGGCCCCCGCGAGGTGCGCGTCCTGGACGCTTCCGTGGAAGCAGAGGTGGCGGCCTTCTGCGAAGCGGTGGGCCCCTTCGACCACCTGGTGAGCACCGTGAGTCAGGGCGCCGCCGGGCCCCTCACCGGGCTGGGCTCCGCGTCCATCGAGCGGGCCTTCGCCGCCAAGCTCTGGGCGCCCATCTTCCTGGTGAAGCACGCTTCGCCGCGCATCTCCCCGGAGGGCTCCTTCACCTTCTTCTCCGGCTTCCGTGCCTGGAAGCCCGCCGTCGGCACTTCCATCACCAGCCTGGTCAATGGAGGGCTCGAAGCCTTCACCAAGGCCATGGCCGTAGAGCTCGCGCCGGTGCGGCTCAACGCCATCTCTCCAGGCGTGGTGGACTCTGGATCCTTCTGGGACCGGCTCGGCGCCGAGGCCCGCGAGCGGCTCTTCGCGGACTACGCCAACAAGGCCCCTGCCCGCCGCGTCGGGAAGACGGAGGACCTGGCCGCCGCCACTCTCTTCGCCATGACCAACCCCTTCCTCACCGGCACCGTCCTCTCCGTGGATGGCGGTGGGGTGCTGATGTGAGCGAGCACGACGCGATGAAGCGAAACCATTGGCGCGCACTCACTGCCGGGTCCCTGCTGCTCCTGGCGGTCCTCATGTCGCGCGAGGCGGACGCGCGAGAGAAGTCCCTCGCGGATCAGCTCGTGGGGACCTGGACGCTGGTCCTGGTCGACAACGTGCTTCCGGATGGAAAGAGGGTGCAGCTCTACGGTGCGGAGCCCCAGGGCCGCCTCATATTCGATGGCCAGGGGCGCTACTCCCTCCACATCCTGCGCGCGGGGCGGGCCCGGTTCGCGTCCAGCGACAAGAACCAGGGAACGCCGGAGGAGAACCAGTCCACCGTGCGGGGGACCAACTCGCACTTCGGCCGGTACTCGGTGAACGAGAAGGAGCGCACGCTCACCTTCCACATCGACCACGCCTCGTTCCCGAACTGGGAGGGAACGGAGCAGCGGCGCACCTTCACGCTGACGGGCGACGAGCTGAAATACATCGTCCCCGCGCCGACGACCGGTGGGACGGGGACCGTCGGCGAGGTGAAGTGGAGACGCGCGAAGTAACCGCGTGGGCTCGCGGGCTACAGCGGCTGGACGTGATCCGCGATGCGCCCCGATGCCAGTAGCTCACGCAGTTCGCCGGCCATGCGATCGCCTTCGATCAGCACCTGCCTCCACGCGCGGATCCGGTCGTCGGCTTCCATGTCCGTGAAGTCCGAACGGTCCGGGATGCGTCCACCGGGCAGCCGCGCCAGGTGCGCGGGCGACGGCGTGATGATCAACGCGCGGCGGAAGTTGAGCGGACCCGCGCGCCGCCACTTGAGCGACTTGTCGAACCAGCCGGGCACCACGTACGGATAGAAGTGCGGATAGAGCACCAACCCGTCACCCGTGCCGTAGTCGACGTCCAGGTGGTAGTCGACGACGCCGCCGTCCCGGTACGTGCCGGGCGGCGCGCCGGGGATGTCGTGGACGCCCGCGAGCACCATCGGAATGGAGCCCGACGCGATGAGCGCCGGGCGCAGGTTGTCGCGGGTGAGGGGACGATGAACTGACGGCAGGTCCTTGAGTCCAGCGAAGGGGCTGGTGTCCCCTGCGGTGTGGAACACCACGCGCTCCATGTGGAGCCCGAGCGTCCGCCGACTCACCGCGTTCGCCAGCGCGCCCAGCACGAAGCCCGCGAGCTGCACGCTGGACTGCTCCATCGCCAACAGTCCCTTGCACCGGGTCGTCACGACATGCAGCCGCGCCCACGGGTGCGTGAGGATCTCCTCCATGCCGTCTGGCCCCAGGAGGGAATCCAATATCGTCGCGCTCCTCTCGCTGACCAGCGAGGGCGAAGGCTTGGGCGGATAGCGCTGCTCCAGGTACGCGTCCGCGAAGCGCTTCAGCGCGGCCACCGGGTCCTTCTGCGCCAGGCACGCCAGCCGCCAGCTCCCGATGGAACTGCCGATGAGATGCAACGGCCGGGTGCGCGGCTGCTGGAGGAGTTCGCCGAACAGCACGCGGTCGATTCCCTCCAGCCCCAGCCACTTCGGGCCACCGGAAGCGCCTGGCAGGATGTCCACGTCCTCCGCGCGCAGTCCGCGCTCCCGGAGGATGCGCAGGGCGTCGGGGCCCGCAAGCAAGGTCAGACTCTGGCTCATCGCGGGCGCGGACCCTATCAGCCCGACGTGGGCGAGTGCTCAGCCCTCGTCGTCCGGACGCTCTGAATCCAGCGGATGGAGAGTCACCACCTGATGCCCATCCTCCGGCTCGGTGCGTGCCTTCTCCAGTTCCTCTGGCGTCTGGGGCGCCCGTTCAGAGAACTCGTCGTTCTCCAGGTGCCGCTGGCGCCGCTCACTGGTCTCGCCGTAGCCCTCCAGCTTCTTGCCCGCCATGGTCGTCCACTCCCGCGAAAGGTGAACCTCAAGGCTTGGGATGCTGCCCCGTGGGCGCAAGCGGTGGTCTGCCCGTGCGGCTGCATGCTCCAGGAGCGGGGCACCAGCGGGCGCTCACTCCTCCAGCGTTCCCACGGAAGGGGCCGCGCCGTCGCGCTCGCGCTGGGCCTCCAGGTAGGCGGAGAAGCCCGCCTTGGACTGGATGCGGAACACCGGGAGCCGGGGCAGCACGTCGTCCGCGAAGGCATATTGCTCGCAGACGAGGCTCGCGCGCAGGGCGCCTTCCGGACCTCTGGTGAAGGGCTCGACCTCGTGCTGGAGGTTGCCCCGGAAGTGGACCAGCAGACCCGGCCGGGGCCGCACTTCGCCCTGGAGCTGATTGTCTCGCAGCAGCCGCAGCGCGCCTCCCTGCGCGCCTTTCGGAACCCGCAGGTACAGGACGCTCACGTGTTCGGGCGTCGCGTCCGGGACTCCGCTCGGTTCCTGCAACGTCGCGTCGATGTGCCGTCCCACCGGTGTGCCCGCGTCCAGCAGCAGCAGGTTCAGATAGAACGCATTGGGGCGCGGACGTGTGTCGCGGCCTCCGAACCAACGCTGCGTCCACGGCAGCAGCCCGCGCGCGCTGTCGTCGTCGAGGATGCGGCGCAGGTAGACGGACAGGAACGGGAAGCGGGCCTCCAGCGTCGCGCGGCCCTCGCGCGTGAAGATGAACGCGAAGCCGCGGCTCGCGCGGAATGTGCCCATCAACGGACTGCGCGCGACGAAGCGGGAGCCGAGCAGGGCATCCCCCAGGGACTCCAGCTCGGCGCGGGGCAGGGCGTCGCGGTGGGTGACGTACTCGGGCACGGACCGGACGCTAGCGCCTTCCCAATGCGCGCGAGAGGGGAACCGCCACCGCCCGCCTCCTTCCCGGCCGAGCCCTGCGCTACAGGGACGCCTGCTTCGCGCTGAGCTTCGTCTTGCCCAGCATGTGCAACAGCGCCTTCTCCGAGCAGTGCATGCCTTCGCCCGAGTTCGCCGCCAGCTCGTCCACGGACCGGAAGTAGCGGTCAACCACCTGGCCTCGCTCGAACAGGACGAGCACGGACGGGTAGATGTACGACGCCTTCGCCACCGCGGGCGTGTTGCCCAACTGCTCGGAGGCCTCGCGCACCGCGGCCACCATGCTCTTCTTGAGCACGGTCTTCTTCACCGGGCCGCTGTCGCCTTCCTCCTTCACGCGATCGCGAGCCCTCGCCAGCGCGCAGGCGCAGATGAGCGTGCCCGCCCAGGTGCGGAAGTCCTTCGCGCTGTAGCCCGGGCCCATCACCTGCTGGATGTATTCGTTGATGTGCCGGCGCCTCACGTCCAGCACCGCGCCGTCGTCGAGCACGAACTTGAAGACGTCTCGCCCGGGCACCTTCAACAACTGCCGCACGAGCGTCGCCACGCGCCGGTCCTTCAGCTCGCGGTGCTGCCGCACGCCGGACTTGCCCGGGTAGTCGAACACCACCGTGTCGCCATGCACCTTCACGTGCCGCGCTCGCAGCGTGGCCAGCCCGAAGCTGCCGTGCTCCTCCGCGTAGCGCTCGCTGCCCGGACGGATGAAGCAGGTGCCCAGGATGCGCAGCATCCCCGCGAGCACCCGATCCCGGCCCAGGCCCCGCTTGCGCAAATCCTTGCTCACCTGGCGACGCATCTTCGGCAGCGCCTGCGCGAAGCCCACGATGCGCTGGTACTTCGCATCCCGTTGCTTCTGCGTGTGCGCCTCGCTGTAGCGGTACTGCCAGCGGCCCGCGCCGTCCCTGCCTACCGCTTGAAGCCGCGCGGAGGCCTTGGGCGAGATGGCCACGTCCGTCCAGGCGGGCGGCAGCCTCAGTGTGTCAATGCGCTCGCGCTCTGAGTGTGAGACGGCCCGGCCCCGCGCGTCCACGTAGCGGAAGCCTCGCTTCATCGACCCCAGCCGACGGTGGCCGTCCTGCCGCAGCCGCTCCAGCTGGGTCATTCCCTGGTGGCTCGCTCGTGGGACGCGCTCGGATTCTGAGACGGTGGCTTGGGAGGGCATCGCCTCCCTGTAGTGCGCAGCCCACGCCGGGGCGGCAATCCGGTTGCCCCCTGTCGGGAGGGGGAGCAGGCGGGCAGAAAAGCCCCGGGCGGCATTTTCGGATGGGGATGCAGTCGTTTAGAGTTCGTTGCGACTCCCACCTCTCATTTTATTCCCGAGGCATGACAACCTTCCTCGACGCCCTCCTGGCGTTCCCGACCGCGATCTTCACCATCCTCCTGGGAGTGGTGCTGGCGTACTGGCTGTGCGTGATCATCGGCGCGGCCGGCATCGACATGCTGGATGGCGACTCGGCCCTGGAGGGCGGCGCCAAGGCGATGGGCGGCGCGTTCGAGGGCGGCGCCAAGGCCACCTCCGGGATCCTCGAAGGGGGCGCGAAGGCCCTCGGGGGCCATGACGTCGGCCACGCGGGGCACTCGCACCTGCACGACGCGGAGGCCGCCACCGGCCTGCTCGCGGCGCTGGGCTTCGGGGGCATCCCCGTCACCGTGTCGGTGAGCCTGGTGGTGTTCCTCTCCTGGTCGCTGTCGCTGCTCGGCGTCCAGGCCACGCACTCGGCGCTCTCCATGCTGCCCTCGTGGCTGGTGAGCACGGGCCTGGGCCTCGTCTGCACGGTGGTGGCCACGGTGGCGAGCGGGATCGCGGTGCGGCCGCTGCGCCCCATCTTCATCGCCAAGCGCGCTCCGGGCCGCGATGCGCTGATGGGCCGCGTGTGCACCATCTCCAGCGGCAGCGTGACCGCGAAGGATGGCCACGCCACCTTCGAGGATGGGGCCGCGGGCCTCATCCTCAACGTCTTCTGTGACAAGCCCAATGAGCTCAAGCGCGGGCAGCCGGCGTTGATCCTCGGCTACGACGCGGAGCGAGGCGTGTACGAGGTGGAGCCGGTGGACTGGCTCATGCCCCAGGAAATGGAGCAGCTGCGGGATCCGCTGAAGGCAGCGGCCATCGCGCGAGCCCGCGCCCAGCGATGAATATTGGCGTCCTCCGGGCTCCTCCGGACGGGCGCGACAATCGGTACCGGGTGGCTTTCGCGGGGGACCCCGAGTGCTTGGAACAAGGCCCGCCCAACGGACTTCTCAGGATAGGCCATGGACCTCATCAGCATCGCGGCAATCAGCGGCGTCGCAATCGTCATCTTCTTCGGCATCTTCGCGAGCGTGGCCAAGTTCTACCGCCAGGTGGATCAGGGCAAGGTGCTCATCGTCAACACGCTGAAGACCGAGCCCACGGTCACCTTCACCGGCTCCGTGGTGCTGCCCATCGTGCACCGCGCGGAGGTGATGGACATCTCGCTGAAGACGGTTGAAATCGACCGCCGCGGCAAGGAAGGCCTCATCTGCCAGGACAACATCCGCGCGGACATCAAGGTCACCTTCTTCGTGCGCGTGAACAAGACGCGTGAAGACGTGCTCAAGGTGGCCCAGTCCATCGGCTGCGCGCGCGCGTCGGATCAGGAGACGCTGGAGAACCTCTTCGAGGCCAAGTTCTCCGAGGCCCTCAAGACGGTGGGCAAGTCCTTCAACTTCGAGCAGCTCTACACCAAGCGCGACGAGATCAAGGACAAGGTCGTCGAGACCATCGGCCGCGACCTCAACGGCTACATGCTGGAGGACTGCGCCATCGACTTCCTCGAGCAGACCCCGGTGGAGATGCTCGACAAGGACAACATCCTGGACGCCCAGGGCATCCGGAAGATCACCCAGCTCACCACCGAGCAGAACGTCTTCACCAACGAGCTGCGCCAGTCCGAGCGCATGGCGGTGACCAAGCGCAACGTGGAAGCCGACGAGGCCATCTTCGCCCTTGAGCGTCAGCGCGAGGAGGCGGCCGCCAAGCAGCGCCGCGAGATCGACATCATCCAGGCGCGTGAGACGGCCGAGGCCGACCGCGTGAAGAGCGAGGAGTTCGCCAAGGCGCAGCTGGCGCGCATCAAGGCGGAAGAAGAGATCGCCATCAACGAGGAGAACAAGCAGCGCCAGGTGCAGGTGGCCCAGAAGAACCGCGAGCGCGTGGTGGGTGTGGAGACCGAGCGCGTGGAGAAGGACCGCGCCCTGGAGGCCATCAACCGCGAGCGTGAGACGGAGCTGCAGCGCATCGCGAAGGAGAAGGCGCTGGAGACGGAGAAGAAGGCCATCGCCGACGTCGTCCGCGCCCGCATCGCGGTGGAGAAGACCGTCGCCCAGGAAGAGGAGAACATCAAGGACCTGCGCGTGACGTCTGATGCCAAGCGCACCAAGGACGCGATCATCATCACCGCCCAGGCGCACGCCGAAGAGGCGTCCGTGAAGGACATCCAGGCCGCGGACGCGAGCGCGAAGATCGCCGTGTTCCTCGCCAAGGAGAAGCTGACCCTGGCCGAGGCCGACCTGGAGGCCGCGGACAAGCAGGCCAAGGCGAAGATGCGGATGGCCGAGGGCATCCAGGCCGAGTCCGCCGCGGCGGGCCTGGCCAGCGTGCGCGTGCGTGAGGCGGACGCGGTCGCCACGGAGAAGCTGGGCATGGCGCAGGTGCGCGTGAAGGAGGCCGAGGCCTCCGTCATCGAGAAGCAGGGCCAGGCGCAGGCGTCCGCGGTGCGCGAGAAGCTGCTCGCCGAGGCCGCTGGCGCGGAGCAGAAGGGCCTGGCGAATGCCCGCGTGCAGGAGGCGGAAGCGAGCGCCATCCACAAGCGCGGCGAGGCCGAGGCGTTCGCCACGCGCGAGAAGCTGCTCGCCGAGGCCGCCGCAATCCAGGAGAAGCTGATGGCCGAGGCCCGGGGCCTGTCGGAGAAGGCCACTGCGATGAAGGCCCTGGACGGTGTGGGCCGCGAGCACGAGGAGTACCGCCTGCGCCTCAACAAGGAGCGCGACGTGGAGCTGGCCGCCATCAACGTGCGCAAGGACATCGCGCAGGCCCAGGCCAGCGTGCTCGGCCAGGCGTTCAGCAACGCGAAGTTCCAGATCGTCGGTGGCGACGGGAAGTTCTTCGAGAACTTCATCAAGGCCGTGTCCTTCGGCAGCTCGGTGGACGGCGCGCTGGACCACGGCGAGGCCCTGAAGAAGACGCTCGGTGGCTACCTCAACGGTGAGAAGGACCTGCCGGCGGACCTGAAGGAGATCCTCTCCAAGCCGGGCCTCAGCAACGACGCGCAGAACCTGGCCGTCGCGGCGCTGCTCAACCGCATGTCGGTGAGCCCCACGGAGTCCACCGCCGCTGGCATCAAGGCGCTGGTGCAGTCGGAAGCCGCGGCCCTCGCGCAGAAGCAGCAGGGCTGAAGCCTCCCGCCAATCGCAATCCCTTCTTCGGTGAACATCCATGGCAACTGACAGCACCAAGACCCCGGGCACCCAGGTGCCCGGGGGCGAGGCGACGCTGGAGGGCGGCAGCTACGAGGTCATCCGTGCGCGCCTCGTCTCCCAGGCGGACGCGCTGGCGACCCAGGCGAACGACCTCAACGGGCGGCGCAAGGCGCTGTTCGGTGGCACGGAGCTCACCGTCATTGGCAACGAGCGGGTACGCACGGAGAACAACTGCGTCCCCCGCGACATCGTCAGCGTCGGGAAGTACCTCCTCTTCGGCTACAACGTCTTCATCGGCCTGAAGAAGGAGACGAACATCTCGGACGTCTTCTCGCTGCACCGCTTCGAGAAGACGGCCGAGGGCTTCGACTTGTCCGCCGTGCCTCCTACGGAGGCCGGCGGCTTCCTCGCGGACCCCCGGTTCGTGAAGGACTTCGGCGAGCTGTACAAGTACTACAAGGACGCGAAGCTGCTGCAGCTGCGGCGGCGGGACTCGCGCCTGCTCGCGGTGTTCCAGACGGGCCTGTCCGCGCGCGACCTCAAGGTCTTCCGCTTCAACGTGGACGTGGAGGGTCACGCCACCTACGTGGACAACCAGGGTGAGCGCGACCACGTCTACCCGCCGTCACACGACTTCGAGTGGACGGTGGCCACGCGCGAGCAGTACGTGCTGGGCCAGCACCCGCACGTCAACGTGTTGGATCAGGTCTTCGTGGAGACGGTGAAGGGCGACCTCACCGTGAAGGTGGAGGACAACACCGCCACCGGCCTGGGCATCTACAGCGAGCCGGTGGACGACCCGGACCAGTCGCTGGACGACGCGGAGTTCGCCTGGACGCAGGTGGGCGGGCTCATCCTCCTGCGCATCCTGCCGTTCCGGGAGAAGGCGTACCGCTACCTCGTCTTCAACTCGCGCACCCAGCACGTGGTGCGCATCGACGCCATTGGCCAGTCCTGTGTGCGGCTGCCGGAGGACCAGGGCATCGTCTTCCCGGGCGGCTACTACCTCCAGACGGGCGACTACAAGGTCTTCGACGGCGCGTCGGAGGGGATGGAGTTCCACCAGGCGGTGCGCTCGCCCAACGGTGAGGACGTGCTCTACGTCTTCCACCGCCGGGACGAGGGCGCGTATGTGCTCTTCCCGTACAACCTGGTGCGCAAGGAGGTGCAGACGCCGCTGCAGGCGAACGGAATGAGCCTCTTCGCGGACGGTGGGCTGGTGGTGTTCCGCGCCACGTCGCAGGAGCCCACGCGCGTGCACCCCATGCAGGTGTGGCAGACGCCGTTCGTCTCGGACGAGCACGCGGCGAAGGTGCCCCCCGCGCCGGGCTACCTGGGCAAGGTGGGCAACGCGGAGCTGGTGCGCGGCATCAGTGACGCCCTGACGCTGCCGCGCGTGGCGAAGACGGACAAGCCCACGCGCCGCACCTACGAGGACCTGGTCTCCGCGGCCACGCGTGCCCTGGACGCGTACTACTGGCTCTCCCACGCGGAAGTGGGGCTCCAGGCGCCCATCGAGCTGCTGCGCCGCACCTCCGAGCTCATCATCGATGAGTTCGAGAAGGTCCTCGCGATGCGCAAGCGCGCGGAGGAGTCGCTCGCGCAGGCGCTTCAGGCGCAGGAGACGCTGCTGCTCAACGCGCAGCCGGAGGGGCTCACGGATGCCGAGGGCTTCATGCGCGCGCTGGCGGACCTGCGCCGGCACCGCGGGCACCTCATCACCTTGAAGGACGTCCGCTACATGGACCTGGGGCGCGTGGACGCCCTGGAGCAGGCGGTGGTGGCCGCGTCCGACGCGGTGAGCACCGCGTGCGTGGACTTCCTCCAGAAGGGTGAAGCGCTCCAGCCCCTGGCCTCGCGGCTGGACGGGCTGCTGGAGCGGCTGGAGCCGCTGACGACGACGGCCGAGCTGGCCCCGCTGGCCGAGGACGTGGATCGCACCAGCCAGGGCCTGGAGGTGCTGGGTGAGGTGGTGGGCGGGCTTCAGGTGGGCGACCCGCTGGCCCGGGCCAAGATCCTCGAGGGCATCTCCGAGCTGTTCAGCCGGTTGAATCGCGTGCGCGCGGGGCTCCAGGCGAAGCGCAAGGAGCTGTCCGGCAAGGAGAAGCGCGCGGAGTTCGGCGCGCAGTTCAAGCTGCTGGGGCAGAGCATCGAGAACGCGCTGTCGCAGGCGGACTCGCCGGAGAAGTGCGACGAGGCGCTCTCCAAGCTCACCGTGCTCCTGGAGGAGCTGGAGGGCCGCTTCGGCGAGTTCGACGAGTTCCTGGGGCAGATCACCCAGAAGCGCGAGGAGCTGCTGGAGGCCTTCGGCGCGCGCAAGCAGGCGCTGGTGGACGAGCGTCAGCGCCGGGCCTCGGGCCTCTTTGGCGCGGCGGAGCGCATCCTCCAGGGCGTGCAGCGCCGGGCGAAGTCGTTCAAGGCGGACGACGAGCTCAACGCCTACTTCGCGTCCGACGCGATGATCCTCAAGCTGCGGCAGCTGGCGGAACAGCTGCTGGCGCTCCAGGACAGCGTGCGCGCGGACGAAGTGCTGTCGCGCGTGAAGTCCGCGAAGCAGGACGCCCTGCGCGCCCTGCGCGACAAGCAGGACCTGTTCGAGGGCGGCGAAGGCCTCATCAAGCTGGGGCCCTATCGCTTCCACGTCAACACGCAGCCGCTGGAGCTGACGCTCGTCCCTCGCGACGGCGCGCTGTACCTCCAGCTCACCGGCTCCGACTACACCCAGAAGCTGGAGGACCCGGAGCTGCTGAAGTACCGCGAGCTCTGGGATCAGCACCTGGTCTCCGAGACGCGCGACGTGTACCGCGCGGAGTACCTGGCCGCGGGCCTGCTGATGGACGCGGAGGAGGGGAAGGGCGGCCTCACGCTCACGGCGTTGTACGAGGCCGGCGCGCAGGGGCAGTTGATGGAGCGCGTGCGCGCGTACGCGGCGGACCGCTTCGACGAGGGCTACGAGCGCGGAGTGCACGACTCGGACGCGACGGCGCTCCTGGAGAAGCTGCTCGCGCTGCACCAGGGCGCGGGCCTGCTGCGCTTCGCCCCGGTGCCTCGCGCCTGGGCCGCGCTGTACTGGGCGTTCGACCCGGACGACACGCTCCGGGGCGTGTTCCACCGGCGCGCGCGCAGCCTCGCGCGGCTGCGGCAGGCGTTCGACATCGGCTCGGACCTGGTGGCGCTGGGTGACGAGCTGGGCGAGCGCGTGCTCTCGTTCCTCCAGGGCCACGGCCTCGCGGCGTCGCCCGCGGAGGGCCGGCAGGCGGGTCGCTACCTCGTGGAGGAGCTGGCGGTGGACCGCCCGCGCTTCACCACCAGCCGCGAGGCCCTGGCGCTGAAAGATGCCTTCCTCGCGCACCTGGACCGCCACGGTTCGCGCACCGCGTTCGACGACGACCTGCGCGGCCTGGAGAAGAACCTGCCGGAGCGCCTGCGCATCGCTCGCGCCTGGGTGGACGCGTTCCTCGCGAAGCGCGAGGGCGGCCCGGGTGACGCGGCCCACGTCGCGCTGGAGACGGCGGTGGTGCTCCTCACCGAGCGCAAGCTGGACCGCGAGACGGCGGGCGCCATCACCGCCACGGAGGCCACGGGCCTCCTGGGCAGCCATTCGCGTGTCCAGGACCGCAAGCTGTCCCTGCGCCTGGATGAGTTCCTGGCGCGGCTGGGCGAGTTCCGCCAGGTGCGCGTGCCCGCCTACGTGGCCTACCGCTCGTACCTGCGCGACCTGCTGGACCGCGAGCGGCGCAAGCTGCGGCTGGAGGAGCTGACGCCCAAGGTGCTCACGAGCTTCGTGCGCAACCGGCTCATCGACGAGGTGTACCTGCCGCTCATCGGCGCGAACCTGGCCAAGCAGCTGGGCGCGGCGGGCGAGGGCAAGCGCACGGACCGCATGGGCATGCTGCTGCTCATGTCGCCGCCGGGCTACGGCAAGACGACGCTGATGGAGTACGTGGCCAGCCGCCTGGGCCTCACCTTCGTGAAGGTGAACGGGCCGGCGCTGGGTCACTCCGTGAAGTCGCTGGATCCGTCGGAGGCGCCCAACGCCACCGCGCGGCAGGAGGTGGAGCGCATCAACCTGTCCTTCGAGATGGGCAACAACGTGATGCTCTACCTCGACGACATCCAGCACACGGATCCGGAGCTGCTCCAGAAGTTCATCTCCCTGTGCGACGGCCAGCGCCGCGTGGAGGGTGTCTGGAATGGCCAGACGCGCACGTATGATCTGCGCGGCAAGAAGTTCTGCGTGGTGATGGCCGGCAACCCGTACACGGAGACGGGCGAGCGCTTCCGCATCCCGGACATGCTCGCGAACCGCGCGGACACCTACAACCTGGGTGACATCCTCGACGGCAAGGAGGACCTGTTCGCGCTCAGCTACCTGGAGAACGCGCTCACCTCCAACCCGGTGCTCGCGCCGCTGGCCACGCGCGACCCGCAGGACGTGCACCGACTCATCCGGATGGCCAAGGGCGAGGACGTCCCCTCCGGCGAGCTGAAGCACGGCTACGCGGCGGCGGAGCTGCAGGAGATTGTCGCTGTCTTCCAGCGGCTGTTCCGCGTGCAGCAGGTGCTGCTCAAGGTGAACCTCCAGTACATCGCGTCCGCCGCGCAGGACGAGCGCTTCCGCACGGAGCCTCCGTTCAAGCTGCAGGGCAGCTACCGCAACATGGGCAAGATGGCGGAGAAGGTCGTCTCCGCGATGACGGACGATGAGCTGGAGCGCCGCATCGACGACCACTACCAGGGCGAATCCCAGACGCTCACCACCGCGGCGGAGCAGAACCTGCTCAAGCTCCAGGAGATGCGCGGGCGCCTGACGCCGGAGAAGGCGAAGCGCTGGGAGGAGATCAAGCAGGGCTTCGCCCGCGTGAAGCGCATGGGGGGCAAGGAGGACGACCCCGTGGCGCGCGTCACCGGACAGCTGGGCGCCATCGAGGAACAGCTGGGCGCCGTGCGCGACGCGGTGGTGCAGGCCGCCGCGCAGGCGAACGTCCCCAGCGAGGACACGCCCGTGGCCCCGCACCTGGAGGCCCTGCGCGAGGCCGTGCTGGAGGTGGCCCGCGTCAGCCGCGAGGCCGCCCAGAAGCCGCCCGCCCCGGTGCAGGTGTCGCTCCCGGCCATGCCCCAGGCTGCCCCGGTGGCCCAGGCTCCGGCCACGGACCTGGCCCCGTACCTCAAGCACCTGGCGCAGCTGCTCAAGGCCCTCACGGAGCGCGTGGCCACCCAGGCGGAGGAGGCGCCCACGCTGCGCAACGCGCCCATGCCCCAGGCGGCCGCGCCGGACTTCGGCCCGTACATGGCGCAGCTCTCCAAGGCCATCACGGCCCTGGCGGACCGGCCGGTGTCGGTGTCCCTGCCTTCCCAGGCGGAGTCGCTCCAGCGCGCCGCGAATGGTCCGTCTCCGGCGGAGCTGAGCCGGCAGATTGAACTGGTGGAGGGCGCGCTGCTGCCCCTGGAGCGCGCCGCCCGCCGCAACGTGCAGGGCGAAGGCGAGGGCATCAAGGCGCTCCAGGTCTGGCAGGGCGTCACTGAAGCCCTGGAGCTGCTGCGCGGCATGCTGCGGCGCTAATCAGGTTTGCATGTCTGGCATTTGCCTTTAAAGGGGTTGGAGCGGTTCCAACCCCTGGAGGGCAATGCCGTCCATCGTCGCGTTCTGATGGGTGACTTCGCACCCCTGGGTTTGGGTGGCAGGCATTGAGGGTGAAATGTTTTCAGTGTCTGACGTTTGATTTTATACGGGAGGCGCTTCAACCACCCCAACCCTGGAGTGCACTCCCATGCTGAACATCAAGTCTGTTGTTTCACTTTGCGCCGTCGCGGGCCTCACTGCGTGTGGCGCTGGCGTGGAGGGGGAGGACGGCCTCGCCACCCAGGAGTCCGCGCTGGTGACGGGCACCTCCCAGGGCTGCACGTTCACGGTGTCGTCCGCGGCGCGGACGGGAACCGTTCCTCCCATCTATGACGTCACCGTCACGCGCGCGGCGGATGCCACCTGTGCCTTCGGCGCGGACAGCGTGGTGGTGGGCTCTTCCACCGGCACCTCGCCCACGCTGTCGCTGGCGGCCAACGACCTGGGCGTGGCCGTGAGCTTCACGTACAAGACCAGCGTCAGTGGCAGCTCGCCCCAGTCCCTGGGCCTCCGGCACGTGGCTCCGGACACGATGGCCATCGTCCGCTCCACGGGCCTGTCCATCTTCCTGGGCTCGGGCTCCATCTACTCGGGCAGCCTGTCCATCGCGTCCAACGGGACGACGCTCACCGTGTCCGGCACGAAGAGCGGCACCATCTCCGGCCAGACGGGCTCGGGGAACAACTACGTGGCCAGCTACGTGAACTTCTTCACCAGCACCACGTCCCCGTCCGTCTTCACGTTCTGATGCGCTGACGCAGTGACGGACGGGGCGGCGGGGCGCGTGCGCCTACTTCTGGGGCGCGAACTGCTCCGCCCCGTCCACGCTGCCGTCGTCCAGCACCTTCTCCACGGTGTCGACGAGCTGCTGGCCGCCCGTGGCGGTGACGCGCAACTGGAAGCGGCCCTCGCCCACGCCTGAGTCGGTGACGAAGTAGTTGTAGCTCTCGCGCTTCAGCGCCTTCCAATCACCGTCGCGCTTCCACTCCAGCTTCTGGATGGGCAGCCGGTGGTTGCGCACCTGGATGGCCGTCCACCAGGGGTTGCTGCCGTCCTTGAAGTGGTACTTCACCGGACCCGCCACGTCGCAGGACACCGGCGTCCAGGTGATGTTCACCCGACCGTCCTTCGCCTCGGCTACCTTGTCGAAGGCCTCGCGGGACAGGTCCAGGTGGCCCTTATCGCAATCCGGGCACTGGTCCACGATGCGCACGCGCACGTTGCCCTTGGGCCCCACGATGTCCACGCACTGGCCGCAGGCGGCGCTGTTGTCGTACTGCTCGCGGTTCATCGCGGCCACCATCAGGTCGCCGCCCGGGTCGTAGCTGCAGTTGCCGCCCCCGTTGGCGTCGTAGAAGGTCGCAATCCCTTTCTGCTCGGATCCCAGGGCCACGCCTCCGCCCGAGGCAGAGTCGCCGCATGCTCCACAGGCAAGCGAGGTCAGGGCCAACACCAACGCATTTTGCAACGAAGCGGGTCGGTTCATACCGCGCACTATACACGCGTCGCTCCGCGTCAAGGGCAGACAGGACTCTGTGTCTTGGTTCTGTCAGACGAGCTTGTTAGCGTCCGGGCCTTCCCCCTCCCCAAAAAAGGAAAGGAATTCCCATGATGAACAAACTGACGTCCGTGGTGTGCCTTGGGTCCGCTCTTGCCCTCTCCGCGTGTGGCGGTCCGGAGCAGGAGGACGGCGCGGAGCTCGCGCAGCAGAGTGCGGCGCTGACCACGGCGTCCTCGCAGGGCTGTGACTACGAAGCGACCACGGTGCAGATCACCACCTCGCCGCCGCAGTACAATGTCGTCCTCACCCGCACGGGTGGCGCCAGCTGCACCCTGACGACGGGCGCGTCGGTGGTGCTCCAGACCGTCCCGCTGAACGCGCCGGGCACCGTGTCCCTCTCCGGCTCCAGCCTGGGGCTCGCGGTGGGCTTCACGATGAAGAACGGCTGGAGCGGCTCGGCCGCCACCGTCATGGCCGTGCGCGCGGTGGACCCCACGACGCTCGCCACCACGCGCAACGGGGACATCTACTGCGATTACATGACGGGCAGCATCCTGACCGGCAGCGCCGGCCTGAACAGCACCGGGACCAACCTGAGCGTCTCCGGCACCAAGGCATGCAAGATCAACGGCCGGTCGGGGACCTACTGGTACGGGACCTTCACCGACTTCTTCACCAGCACCACGGCGCCAGTCATCAGCACCATCTGAAGCACCCCTGAAAAAGCCCTGCCCGCCACCGGTGCATCCCCGGTGGCGGGCAGAGCCCCCCTTGCTGCGCGTTCCCCGGTGTGTCGTGCTGGGTACTGCCCTCAGTGGCCGCTGGCCGACGCGGTCGTCAGCGCGCGGGCCTGGCCGATGAGACGAACGAACTCGGTGCGGTCGGCGTCACCGGCCACGGCGCCCTCCGCCAGCTTCTGCGTGGTGGCCAGGCTCCAGCCCTCGGCGGCGGGCGCGGCGCGGAGGATGTCCGCGGTGGCGGCCACGGCGACGGCGAAGCGGAAGTCATTGGACGCGGCCTCCATGGACGGCTTCAGGTTGGCGCGGGTGAGCGGGAAGGCCTGCTCCTTGGCCTCCGTGCCGTTGGGCGCCTTGGCGCGGATGCGCACGGTGGCCACGTCCTGCGCCTCGCCCGTGAGCTCCACTTCGTAGAGCGCCGTCACGGTGTGGCCCGCGCCAATCTCGCCCGCGTCCACCTTGTCGTCGCGGAAGTCCTTGTCCGCGATGTCGCGGTTCTCGTAGCCCATCAGGCGGTAGCGGCTGACGGCCTTGGGGTTGAACTCCACCTGGAACTTCACGTCCTTCGCGATGACCTCCAGCGTGCCGGTCAGCTGCGTCTCGAAGACCTTGCGCGCCTCCTTCATGCTGTCCACGTAGAAGCTGTTGCCGTTGCCCTTGTCGGCCAGCTGCTCCATCAGCGAGTCGTGGTAGTTGCCCATGCCGAAGCCCACCGTGGTGAGCGTGACGCCCTCGGCCACGTACTTCTCGATGCTGGACAGCATGGCCTTGGGGGTGAGGTTGGGGCCGATGTTGGCGTCGCCGTCCGTGAGCACCACCACGCGGGACACCACGCCACCCGCGGCCTTCTTCACCGCGTGCTTGTAGGCCGTCTCCATGCCGGAGCCCATGGCCGTGCCGCCGCCCGCGACCAGCGTGTCCAGCGCCGCGTGGATCTTCTTCACGTCCGTGGCGGGCGTGGGGGCCAGCACGTCCCGCGTGGAGCCCGCGTAGGTGACGAGCGCCACGGTGTCGTTCTCATTGAGGTTCTTCACCGCGACCTTGATGGACTCGATGGCCAGCGGGAGCTTGTCCGACGACGCCATGGAGCCGCTGGTGTCCACCAGGAACACCAGGTGCGCGGGCTTGCGCTGCGAGCGGGAGACGACCTTGCCCTGCACACCCACGCGCAGGAACTGGCGGCGCGCGTTGAAGGGCGAGGGCGCGCCCTCCAGGTGCACCGTGAAGGCGCCTTCGTCCGGCGGCGTGTAGCGGTACTTGAAGTAGTTGACGAACTCCTCCACGCGCACCGCGTGGGTGGGCGGCAGCTGGCCCTGCTGCAGGTAGCGCCGCGCCATGGAGTAGGAGGCCGTGTCCACGTCCGCCGCGAAGGTGGACAGGTTGTCCTTCGCCGTCTCGGTGAAGGCGTTGGCCTTGTAGGTCTCGAAGACGTTGCCGCCCTCGGCGACGCCCTTGTCGCCATCCACCGCCTGCATCTTGCCCTTCTCCATGGGCTGCTGGACCGGCGGCGGGGCAGGCATCATGACGCCTGCCGGCGCGCCCATGGCCACGGTGGCGGCCTTGGCGTCCTTCGCCGGCGCCGCGCGCCGCATGGCCGGCTCCGCCGCGGCCAGGGCATCGGAAGCCTCACGCTCCTCGGCCATCATCGGCGCGGGCGCGGCGGCGACGTCACCGCGCTTCTTGGCGGCCGGGGTGGAGGGGGGCGGGGACGGGGGCGCGACAAGGGCCGTGGACTCGTCCTTGGGGGCGCTCCGGGTGGTCGCCGTGGCCTGGGGCTTGAGCTCGTTGCGCGCCGACACGCCCTGCGCCGGCTCCAGGGAGGAGCACGCGCTCACGAGGCTGGCGCAGAGGAGGGCACCACTGACGAAGGACACGCGGCGCTTCGAGAAGAAAGGGGACATGGGCGGCTCCGGGACGACGGGAGGAAGTCAGCGTGCCCCTGGAAACGGCCGACCTCCGGAATGGGTTTATCCGGTGAATTTTTCCCGGGTCCATTCGTGGGCCGCGCTTGCGTGGGGGGACCCCTTTTGCGACGGTCCCCGGCCATGGAGACGACACGACCGTTCCGGATTCTGGGCATCCAGCAGATCGCCATCGGGGGGCTGGACAAGGGCGCCCTGCGCAAGCTGTGGGTGGACACGCTGGGCCTGACGGCCCACGGCACCTACCGCAGCGAGAAGGAGAACGTGGACGAGGACATCGTCGTGGCGGGCGCGGGCCCCTTCAAGGTGGAGGTGGACTTGATGCAGCCCGTCAATCCCGACGGCCGTCCCAAGGTGCACGACCCGGCGCTCAACCACGTGGGTCTGTGGGTGGACGACCTGGCGGTGGCCGTCAAGTGGCTGGAAGGGCAGGGCATGCGCTTCACGCCCGGCGGCATCCGCAAGGGCGCGGCGGGCTTCGACGTGTGCTTCATCCACCCGAAGGCCAGCGATCAGTTCCCGCTGAGCGGCGAGGGCGTCCTCATCGAGCTGGTGCAGGCCCCGCCGGAGATCATCCGCGCCTTCGAACAGGCCGCAGCCAGCGCGGCGCACTGAGCAGCCACTGTCCGGCGCGCGCGAAGGCCTTCTTCACCGCGCGCTCCACCGGATCCCACGCGATGCACAACACGTACGTGCACGCGATGAGCAGCGCGAGCAGGCCGGAGAACTTCAGCCACCCGCTGGAGTCGCCCCACAGCTTCTGGAACGAGAAGACGCCGAAGACGCGGTAGTACAGCAGCATCTCGTGGAAGAAGTACGCGGACAGCGACGAGGTGCCGAAGACTTCCAGGAAGCGGCGCGCGCGTGACGGCTTCGCGTCCGGCGCCATCCGTCCCTCCACCCACAGCATCACGAGCAGCACCGCGCAGACCCACATGAAGCGGGTGGCGGAGTTGGACGGGTTGGTGACGAAGAAGCGGTGCGGCGGATAGAGGTCGTTGAGCACGCGCGGCATCAGCGTCCCCAGCAGCCCCAGCGCGATGAGGAAGCCCAGGGCCCGCGCCAATCCCTTGCGGCCCCACGCCCCCGCGATGCAGCCTGAGAAGGCGCCCAGCCACGCGAAGCCCACCCATGGCACCAGCGGGAAGGGGGCCCAGTTGGACTTGCGCAGGAACGACGCCCAGGGCTCGCCGGCGGAGTCGCTGAAGGGTGCCAGGGCGAACGCCACCATCGCCAGGACGAACGCGGTGCCCGCGAGCACTCGCGGACGTGAGGCTAGCAGCGCGGCCATGGGCAGGGTGAGCAGCAGGCACAGCCCCACGCAATGGAGGATGTCCAGGCGCAGCAGCCACACGGGCTCGGAGCGGATGGGGAACCACACCCAGTTGACGAGCGCGGCGACGGCGAACACCTCCGTGATGCGGCGCAGGTTGCGGCGCACGCGCTCGTTCAGCACGCCCGAGGCGGCGCTGCGCACCATGAGCAGCGCCAGCGCGAACCCGGCGGAGAAGATGAACGCGGGGGCCACCAGTCCGTCCACCTTGAGCAGCCGTCCGGTCCACACGCTCTTGCGCAGCTCGGGGGTGAGCAGCACGAGCGCATGGGTCTGGACCATCAAGAGGACGGAGAGGCCGCGCAGCCAGTCGATGGCGCGCACGCGCTCGCGGGAAACGGGGGCGGCGGAGGGCAGGGTGCTCACGGGGGGCGCTACCCTACGTCGGTCCCGCGAGCGGTTGCACGCGCCCGCGGGACCGGAAACTCGTTGGACTACCAGCTGACGGCGTCGAGGTAGACCGTGCCCTTCCACGTGCCCGTCGTCTGGAACTCCACGCCCAGTTGGTACAGCGGGGTGGTGGATCCGGAGGGCAGCTTCACGGTGATGGCATTCCACGCGCCGGCCTTGAGGCTGCTGACGGCGATCCAGTTGCCCGTCCAGCGCCAGTTCGCGGAGGCGCCTTCCAGGGTGTAGGGCTGGACGCCGGTGATCTTGCTGCCGGTGGGCAGCCACAGCTGGAACGTCACTGTCTTGCCGGACGGCACGGCCGCGTTGGCCACGGCCACGGTGCCCTTGCCGGAGGTGCCGTTGAAGGGCACGGCCAGCGAACGGGTGCCCGCGGAGGCCTTGGCCGTGGTGGTGCTCACGGCGGACAGCGCGGCGCCGCTGGCGCTCCAGCCCTGCGCGTTGGACTCGAAGCCGTACTTCGACGGGTCGGCCGGGGTGCCCGCGTCGGAGGTGCCGGTGCCTCCATCCGTGCCGGCATCCGGACGCGTGCCGCCGTCCACGCCGCCGTCGGTGCCGGCATCCGGACGCGTGCCGCCGTCGGGAGTGCCCGCGTCGACCGGCGGAGTGCCGGCGTCCACGGTGCCTCCATCGGAGGATCCGCCGCCGCCCGGGGGCGGAAGCGTGGTGCCGGCCGCGGGCAGGCTCAGTCCGCCCGCGTTGAGGAACGTGCCCGCGCGCTGCTTCAGGTACGGCTGGCCGTCGGTGCCCTGGTCGTTCTGGTAGGAGCTCTGGCCGCCCGCGCCGGCGCCGTACATCAGGGCGACAACGCCCACGTTGGCGAACTTGCGCCGGTGCGCGTCACCGCTCGTGCCGAAGAAGTACTCGGTGCGGTTGTCCTTGTAGCCCTGGCGCGCCCCGCCGCTGTTGTTGATGTTGAGGTGGTTGGAGTTGCCCACCGGGATCTGCCACAGCATCCAGCGCTTGCCGGAGGTCTGGTTCCAGAGGCGCAGCCACTCCGCGTAGCGGTTGTACGAGCGCGACGTGAGCGACGCCGCATCGCTCATGTCCCACGTGTGATCCGCGCCCTGCGTGAGGCGGTAGAAGTCCGCGTCACGGTCCAACGGATCGCCCACGACCACGTCGTAGGTGGCGCCGGTGACGTTGGTGCCCAGGCCCATCGGCTTGAGGAAGTTGACGACCTTGTCCACCTCCGGCTGGAGCGGATCCGTGAGCGAGTTGAACGCGATGTCCTTGCCGCTGGCCCACGCGGAGATGTGCAGGCCCAGCACGACGTTGTTCGCGCCCACGGCCTTGCGCAGCTGGAGGAACGCCAGGCTCCATCCGGCGACGGTGTTGGGCAGGCCCGCGAGCTCCGGCATCCCCGAGGAGGCGATGGCCGCGGGAGCGTTGGGGTTGGAGGCCGTCTGGAACTGGAGGAAGCCGACCGCGTCCGGCTCCACATGGAGGATGACGGGGCTGCCGAACGTCTTCGCGCGCTGGAGGAGCAGCTTCACGTCCTCGAAGTAGCTGCGCATGGTGGAGGCGTTCTTCAGCTTCGCGAGCGTCTCCTGCTCGCCGCCGCCCGGCTCACCGAAGAGCTGGTAGTAGGTGACGACGGGGACGTAGCCCTGGGCCTTGGACTCGGTGAAGAAGCTGGCCGCCCAGCTGCCGTCACGGGCGCCGTAGCCCCAGTTGTCCGCCCAGCCCTTGGTGAAGTAGCGGTAGCGCGCGTCCCACGGCACGTTGCTGTCGCGCATCCAGTTCTGGCCGGCCTCCTCGAAGAGGCCCACCATCAAGCGATTCTGGAAGGCTGGGGGCACGGGGCCCTGCACACCCATGGCGGCCTGGGCGGACAGCGCCCCGAGACACGTCAGCGTCAGCAGCGCCGCGAAGGCGCGTCGAATGGTGTTGGTCATGGAGGCGCTAGTACGCCCAGGCGCCCCCAGTCCTTCCGGTGCCGGCCCGCATCACCCCCTGGACGGCCGCTCACCCTCCATGCCACCGGGCGGGCGCCCTTCGACATCGGACATGGACTCCGGAGGAGGGAGAGTCCCCCTGCACGTGCGCCTGCGGTGCTAGCGGGCCCATGTAGGATGTCACGCGTCCTTGCTCCAACCTTTCATGACGCGCGTGAAGCGGGCGCGAGCGAAGCTGGAAGAGCAGGTGCGCCTTGCCTCCTTCCTGGATCACCCGGGCATCTTCCGCGTCGAGGGAATGCAGAAGGCGGAAGGTAACAGCTCGCCGCGCCCCGTCTGGACGGGGCGAGGATGAGCCCGCCGGGCATTGAAGCACGGCGCGGTGGCGTCACTCGGAGCTGGCCGGGAGCGTGACGGTTCCGGGATTCTCGATGGCGGCAAGGGCGGCGCGCAGCAGGTAGCATCCCGGGTCTTCACCGCGCAGGCGAGCCGTTTCCCCCAAGCAGGGGCGAGGCCGGAGCCGGAGGAAGAGAGCCCGTCCTTTGCCGCGACGAGGGAGGAGCCGAAGAAGGAGCGCACACCACGATTGGACTCTCGCCAGGCTGCTACGCAGGACGGAAAGCGCTGGACGTGTTCGCTTGCTCGAAGTGTGGAAACAGGAGATGCGCTCATCCAGCGCGCCTTCGCCGCCCTTTCAAAATGTCTCGAGGAAGGTCTTCATCTCGCGCAGCACCTCGTCATGGTTGGTGAGCCAGACGTAGTGCCGCGCGTGCTCGAGCTTGATGCCCTTCCAGTTCGGCATGCTCATCACGCTCAGCATTTCGGCGTCCCGCTGGAGCGCCCTGGCGCTCAGGGTCCTCAACTTCTCCTGCACGGGACGGTCCATTTGGGAGAAGCCTGGGAGGTCCTCCGCCCGCCCGGACCGAGGCTGATCCACGTAGAGGAAGAGCACGGCCGCCGTCACGGCCGCGAAGTCCACCTGCGAGAAACCCTTCATCACCCGCTCCTCCGCGTGCGGCCACCTGCGGGCGCGCAGGTAGTGCCCGGTCTTCGGATCGAACTCGTTCGCCTCGTCGATCTCGTGCGCGGGGAACGCTCCTCCGACGTCACGCGCGAGCGCGGCGGCGAGCGCGGCGCGTGAGGCCACGTCCTCGGGAGCGGGCTCGCTCGGAGGAGGCATGGGCAGGACCGAAAGGAGCTCCGCCAGCAGGTCACCGTTGGTCCTCACGTCCAGGTAGACCACCTTCTCCACGCGCTCCGGGTGATGGGTTGCCACCCAGGTGAGCTCTGGCCCGGCGGCGGAGTGGCCCACGAATGACGCCTTCGCGATTCCCAGCCCCTCCAGCACCCGGACGACGTCCTCGCCCAGGGTGGCGGTGTCGTAGCCCTGCTCGGGCCAGCTCGACGAGCCAAACCCCCGGCGGGTGACGGCGTAGACGTGATGGGCCGCGGTGAACTCCGGCGCGAAGGTGTCGAACACGTGGCCCGTGTTGCCCAGGCCCGACAGGAAGACGAGCGCGGGTCCCTGGCCTCCGAAGTCGAGCAGCTCGAGCTCGACCCCCTCGGCCACCTTCACCCGCTTCACCTGATGCAACGCGCTGGAGTCGGCAGAAGCCGGGACCGGGACGGACTTCGTCGTCACACAGGCAAACAGCGGCAAGCAGAGGAGGAGGAGTTTTCGCATGGACTGACTCAACTACAGGGAATGCGGAGACCACCAGGGAAGCCCATGGGTAACAGCTCGCCGCGCCCCATCTGGACGGGGCGTGGATGAGCCCCCGCCCGGCTTCGAGGAAGCCGCGGCGGAGCTGGAGAAGACCGTGACGGAAGCGGGGCAGGTCCTGGTGGAGCTGGGACTCCGGAGCCGCCGTCCTTCGTCGGTTCGTGTGGACGACATCACCACGAGATAGCGGAAGGCTGGGCCGTCATGTGCCCCCAGTGTGCCTTTGCTACCCGCGCCGCTACGCGACCGAGCTCCGGACCACGGCGTCCTCGATGCGTCGCAGGCACGCGGTCAGATGCCGCGCCAGGGTCTCGACGTGCGGCGGCTCGATCATCGTCTGGTGATTACCGGGCACGGGCAGCACCTCCAGCCCGTGCCGCACGAGCACCTGCCACGGCTGTTCCGGGTGCAGCGGGTGGGGCGGCACGTGGACCTGGGCCTTCAGGTATGTGGCCGCACCCTCGTACGGCACGGGCGCGTAGCTGAAGAGCGCGCGCATGTGGGCCTTCCACACGTCCAGGAAGATCTCCAGGTCGCGCAGCGAATACGAGTCCGGCACGGTCGCGCCTTCGCGTGCCTGGCGCAGCACCTCCTTCATCTGCTCGTGCGGAGGCATCGCGCGCAGACGCTGGGCAAGCGTCGGTGTGTCATCGCCGAACATGGCCGCGAGCAGCGCGGCGTCGTCCTCGAACTGCGTCGGCATCTGACCCGGGCCGGGCGTGTCGAGGAAGACGAGCAACTCCGGAGGAACGCCCAGTTGGAGCATGCGCTGGGCCATCTCGTAGACGATGGTGCCGCCCATGGAGAGGCCCACGAGGTAGTAGGGCCCCTGGGGCTGCCACTGGAGCATCAAGTTCAAGTGATGTGACGCGAGCGCCTCGATGCTGCTCAGTGGCGGGCACTCGCCATTCACGCCGGGGGCCTGGAAGCCGTACACCGTGCGGTCGGGGCCGAGCGCCCGCACGAGGTCCTGGTAGCAGAACACCGTGCCGCCCACCGGATGCATGCACCACAGCGGCGGAAGGTCCGAGCGTCCCTGCTGGAGCTGCACGATGCCTTCCGGGAGCGCGGGGCCTGCTTCGGCCACTGGTGCATCCGGCGTGAGCTTCGCCTGGATCCACTGGGCCATCGCCGCGACCGTCGGACTCTGGAAGAGGACCTGGAGCGGGACCTTGAACGGGAAGTGCTCCGACAGCTTGGACACGAGCTGCGCCGCGAGCAGCGAGTGACCGCCCAGGTCGAAGAAGCTCGCGGTGACGCTGATGACCGTGCGACCCAGGACCTCCGCCCAGATGTCCGCGATCTGTTGTTCCAGCGGCGTGCGAGGCATCACGCCGGCCTCCTCCGTGTCCGTGGTGTCGGAAGGACGGGGCAGGGCGCGGCGGTCCACCTTGCCGTTCGCGTTGAGCGGCAGAGCGTCCATCAGCACGAACGCAGAAGGGACCATGTGGCTGGGGAGCGAAGCCTGGACGTGAGAACGCAGGTCGCTGGCCGTCACCGTGTCGCGGAACGTGACGTAGGCGACCAGCCGCTTGTCACCGGGCGAATCCTCGCGCACGAGCACCAACACTTCGCGCACGGCCGGGTGCTGGCGCAGGACGGCTTCGATCTCACCGGGTTCAATGCGGAAGCCACGCACCTTGACCTGGTGGTCGCGGCGTCCCACGAAGTCGAGCGCACCGTCGTGGCTCTGACGGACGAGGTCTCCGGTGCGGTAGAGCCGGGCTCCTGGAGTAGAGGCGAAGGGGTGGGGCACGAAGGCAGTGGCGGTGAGGTCGGGCCGCTCCCAGTAGCCCCAGGCGAGGCCGTCACCGCCGACGAACAGCTCACCGATGATGCCCGGTGCCACCGGATGCAGGTGCGCGTCCAGCACGTAGGCCGTGCTGTTGGAGAGGGGCTTTCCAATGGGCACCGTGCCCGTGACGGACTCCGTGACGAGATGCCACGTGCTGAACGTGGTGTTCTCCGTGGGGCCGTAGACGTGCACCAGCCTGCGAGGCCCACCGTGTTCGCGCAGCCGGTTCACGCAAGCTGGGTCCGAGGCCTCGCCACCGAAGAGGAGCGTGGACAGGCCGTTGAAGGCCGTGGGCTCCATCCGGGCAACGTGGTTGAAGAGGGCCGTGGTGAGGAACAGTGCGGTGATGCGCTCGTCCCGCAGGCCCCGGGCCAGCGTGGCGGGATCGATGATGTCTTCCTTGGAGAACAGGACGAGCGTCGCGCCGTTGAGCAGCGCGCCCCACACCTCGAAGGTCGAGGCGTCGAAGGACACCGTCGCGGCCTGGGCCACGCGGTCGTCCGGACCGAAGGGGATGTAGTCCGGATCCATCACCAGCCGCATCACGGCCTGATGCGGAACGCAGACGCCCTTGGGCCGGCCCGTGGAACCGGATGTGTAGATGACGTACGCGGGCTCAAGGGGATGGAAGCGCGTCGCGTCGTAGGGCGAACCGGACTGTGCGGGGGCCTCCAACGCATCGATGCGGATGGGTCCCACGCTGTCTGAAGTGAACCGGATCGAGGATGCCGTGCCCGTGATGATCCGATGCACCTTCGCATCGGAGATCATGAGGGCCAGTCGATCCACCGGGTAGTCCGGATCCAACGGCACGTAGGCGCCACCCGCCTTGAGCACTGCGACCAGCGCCACGATGAGGTCGATGGATCGCGGCAGGCACACGCCCACGCGGGGCGCATCCGGCCCGATGCCCTGCGCCTTGAGTGTCCACGCGAGCTGATTGGCTCGGGCGTCAAGTTCCGCGTAGGTGAGCGCCTGGGCCCCGTGGCGCACAGCGATGGCCTCCGGGCGCGTGGCCACCTGGGCTTCGAAGGCCTGCACCAGGGAGCTGTCCCTCGGATAGGGCCGGCCCGTGTCGTTCCACGCCGTGAGGACCTGCTGGCGCTCCGCCGCGGAGAGCCACGGCAGGTCATGGATGGCCGCATCGGGCTGGTGCAGCGCGCCCTCAAGGATGCGACGGAAGTGGTCCGCCATCCGTTCGAGGGTGCGGGGCTCGAACAGCGAGGTCGCGTACTCGAACGTGCCGCTGAGGCCTTCCGGGGTTTCGGTCAGGGCCAGGGTGAGGTCGAACTTGGAGGTCGGGGTCTGGAACTCCAGCGCCTGGACCTGGAGGCCCGGGAGCTGGGGCGGCGTCCCGGGCGCGTTCTGCAAGGTGAACATCACCTGTACCAGCGGTCCGTGACTCAGGGCGCGTTCGACGTGCAGTTCCTCCACGAGCTTTTCGAACGGCAATTCCTGATGCGCGTACGCGCCCAGCGCCCGGTCCCGCACCTGCCGCACCACTTCGCGGAAGGAATCACCGTCGCGCAGGTGGGCGCGCAGCGGCAGCGTGTTGACGAAGAACCCGATGAGGCCTTCCACCTCCTCGCGGGTGCGGTTGGCGATGGGGGTGCCGACGATGAAATCCCTCTGCCCGCTGTAGCGCGACAGCAGCAACTGGAAGCCCGCCATCAACGTCATGAACAGAGTGGCTCCTTCCTGGCGGCCCAGGCCCGTCAGTGCGTCGAGCACGGTTCGCGGGAGGGTGAACTCGTGAGTGGAGCCCGCGAACTGCTGCACGGCCGGACGGGGATGGTCGGTGGGCAGCTCCAGGACGTGCGGCGCGTCCGCCAACTGCTGCTTCCAGAAGTCGAGCTGCCGCTGGAGCACCTCACCCTGGAGCCACTGGCGCTGCCACGCCGCGTAGTCCGCGTACTGCACGGGCAGGGCCGTCAGGTCCGAGGCCCGGCCCGCGTGCTGTGCTTCGTATTCGGCGGACAGCTCGCGGTAGAGAACACCCATCGACCAACCATCGGACACGATGTGATGCAGGTTGAGCAGCAGCACATGGTGTTCAGCGTCCTCGCGCACCAGGAGGGCGCGGAACAGCGGACCCTCCGCAAGGTCGAAGGGTGTCTCTGCGTCCTCGCGCAGCAGATCTTCCGTCTCAGCGCTGGAGGATGCTTCGACCCGGCGAAGGGACATGGGCATCCGGGGCAGGATTTGCTGCACGGGGACACCTTCACCCGGGAACACCGTGCGCAGGGATTCGTGCCGGTCCACCAGCATCTGGAGCGCATGCACCATCGCGTCCACGTGCAGCGTGCCTTCCAGCCGCAGCACCATGGGCATGTTGTACGCGGCCCGGTCCGAGTGGAACTGGTTGAGGAACCAGAGCCGCTCCTGCGCGAACGACAGGGGCGGCGGTCCCTCGCGCTGCCAGGTCCGGAGCGCGGGGCCGGACTGGGACGGGTCCTGCGTGCGGCCTTCCAGCGCGCGTGCCATGCCTTCGATGGTCGGGAACTCGAAGAGGGTCCGCACGGGGACGGGAATGCCCAGCGCCTGTGAAGTCCGGGAGACGATCTGCGTGGCCAGCAGCGAGTGCCCACCCAGGTCGAAGAAGTTCGCATTGATGGGAACGTGCGTGCGTTGGAGCACCGCGCACCAGATGGTGCTCAACGTCTGTTCCAGGGCAGTCAGGGCCCGTGTGACTGCCGTCGCCGGCGCCTCGCTGTCTGGCACTGGAAGTGCGCGGCGGTCCACCTTCCCATTGGGCGTCATGGGCAGCGCGTCCAGCAGCACGAACGCGGAGGGGACCATGTGACTGGGGAGCGAAGCCTGGACATGCGCGCGCAGGTCGCTGGCCGTCACCGCGTCGCGGAAGGTGACGTAGGCGACCAATCGCTTGTCACCGGGCGAGTCCTCACGCACGAGCACCAGCGCTTCGCGCGCGGCAGGGTGCTGGCGCAGGACGGCTTCGATTTCACCGGGCTCGATGCGGAAGCCGCGCACCTTGACCTGGTGGTCTCGGCGTCCCACGAAGTCGAACGCGCCGTCATGGCGTTGCCGCACGAGGTCTCCGGTGCTGTAGAGCCGGGCACCGGGCACGGAGGCGAAGGGGTGGGGGATGAAGGCGGTGGCGGTGAGATCAGCCCGCTCCCAATAGCCCCACGCGAGGCCGTCACCACCGACGAACAGTTCGCCCACGATGCCCGGCGCTACCGGGTGCAGGTGCGCGTCCAGCACGTAGGCCGTGCTGTTGGAGACCGGGCGCCCGATGGGCACCGTCACCGCATCGGGTTCGACGTGCGTGGGAGCGAACCACGTGCTGTACGCGGAGTTCTCCGTGGGCCCGTAGGCGTGAACGATGTGCTCTGGGGCGCTGTGGGAGAGGATGGCGCGGATGCAGGCCGGGTCCGCGGCTTCGCCACCGAAGAGGAGCCATCGCAGGCCCTTCAGCAGCGACGGGTCCGTGCGCGCGACGTGATGGAGGAGCGCCGTGGTCAGGAACAGGACCGTGATGCCTTCTTCGTGGACCCGCCTTGCGAGCACCGTGGGCTCGATGACCTCTTCCTTCGACAGGAGGACCAGCGTCGCGCCGTTGAGCAGTGCGCTCCACAGCTCGAACGTCGAGGCATCGAAGGCGACCGTGGACGTCTGGGCCACGCGATCCTCGGGACGCAGCTGGATGAAGTCCGGATCGAGGACCAGACGGGCAACGCCCCGGTGCGGAATGCACACGCCCTTGGGCCGGCCCGTGGAGCCGGACGTGTAGATGATGTGGGCCAGGTCATCCCCCGTGCACGCATCGGGAGGCGCATGGCGTGCCAGCCCCACCGGGAGCGCATCCAGCCGCAGGACTGTCCACGGCCCTTCGGGGACCTGACCCGCGAGCGCTGATTCGGTGACGACCGCGACGAGCCGCGCATCCGTGGCCATGAAGGCCAGGCGGTCCGCCGGGTAGTCCGGATCCAACGGTACGTAGGCGCCCCCCGCCTTGAGGATGGCGACCAGCGACACGACGAGGTCGATGGAGCGCGGCAGGCACACGCCGACACGCGGCGCATCCCGTCCGACGCCCTGGGCCTTGAGCGCCCACGCGATCTGATTGGCGCGAGCGTCCAGCTCCGAGTAGGTGAGCGCAGCCGAACCGTGACGCACGGCGATGGCATCCGGGCGCGCGGCCACCTGCGCGTGGAATGCACGCACGAGCGAGGCGTCGCGCGGGTAGGGCCGTGCGGTGTCGTTCCAGGCGACAAGAACCTGCTGCCGCTCGGCTTCGGACAGCCAGGGCAGGGCATGGATGGCCTCGTCGGGCTGATGCAGCACCCCTTCGAGCAGGCGGTGGAAGTGCCCCGCCATCCGCTCGATGGTGCGGGGCTCGAACAGCGCGCTCGCGTATTCGAGGACGCCCGAGAGTCCGTCGCCGGTCTCCTCCAGCATCAGGCTGAGGTCGAACTTGGACGTCTGAAGCGACAGCTCCAACGCCTGGACCTGGAGGCCCGGGAGCTGGGGCAACGTGCCAGGGGCGTTCTGCAGCGCGAACATCACCTGCACCAGCGGCCCGTGGCTCAAGGAGCGTTCGACGTGCAGGTCCTCGACGAGCTTTTCGAACGGCAATTCCTGATGCGCATACGCCCCCAGGGCCCGAGCCCGCACCTGACCCAGCACTTCACGGAACGACGCGCCGTCGCGCAGATGGGCCCGCAACGGCAGCGTGTTGACGAAGAAGCCGATGAGGCCCTCCAGTTCCTCTCGCGTGCGGTTGGCGATGGGGGTGCCGATGATGAAGTCCCGCTGTCCGCTGTAGCGCGACAGCAGCAACTGGAAGCCCGCCAGCAGCGTCATGTACAGCGTGGCCCCTTCCTCGCGGGCCAGGGCCTCCAGCGACTGACGAAGCGTGGAGGGCAGCGTGAAACGGAATGAGGCGCCGTCGAAGCGCTGCACCGCGGGGCGCGGACGGTCCACGGGCAGATCCAGGACATGCGGCGCGTCCGCGAGCTGCTGCTTCCAGAAATCGAGCTGTCCCTGGAGCACGTCACCCTGGAGCCACTGGCGCTGCCATGCCGCGTAGTCCGCGTACTGCACGGGCAGCGGTGACCGTCGTGGCGACTGGCCCTGGAGACGCGCGCGGTACTCGTCGGACAGCTCGCGGTAGAGCACGCCCAACGACCAGCCATCGGACACGATGTGATGCAGGTTGAGCACCAGCACCGAGCACGTGCCTTCGAACTGGAGCAGGAGCACCCGGAACAGAGGTCCCCGCGCGAGGTCGAAGGTCTGGTCCGCCTCCTGCCGCAGACGAGCCTGGACCCGCGAGTCCTCCGGTCCCGGCGCGTCGAGCCGCTGGACCTCCAGCGTCAGGACCGGCACCTCGGCGATGTGTTGCGTGGGGCGGTCGCCCTCCGGGAACGTGGTGCGAAGGGACTCGTGTCGCAGCACGAGCGCTTCCAGGCTGGCGCGCAGCACCTCGACGTCCAATGGGCCGTCCAGGCGCAGGGCCATGGGCATGTTGTAGACGCCGGGCACATCGTGCAGTTGCCCCAGGAACCAAAGCCGCTCCTGCGCGAAGGACAGTGGAAGCGGTTCGGAACCGCGAGGCGCCACGGGGATGTGCGAGTCCTCCCGGTGTCCTTGCGCGAGCAGGCCTTCCACGATCCGGACGAACGCCTCCAGACGCGGGGATTCAAAGAGCGCGCGCACGGAGAGCGGCACGCCCAGCGCCTCCCGCACACGGGACACCACCTGCGTGGCCAGCAGCGAGTGCCCGCCCAGGTCGAAGAAGTGCGAGTTCACGCCCACTTCGCGCCCGCCCAGCACGGCGGACCAGATGCTGGCGATCCGTGCTTCGAGCGGGGTCCGAGGCGCGATGAAGTCCTCGGTCGCTGACGCTCCGGGGACAGGCAGTGCGCGCCGGTCGATCTTCCCGTTGGGCGTGAGGGGCAACGACTCCATCACCACGAACGCGCCAGGCACCATGTGGCCCGGGAGCCGTGCCTGGAGGAACTCACGGAACACCGCGTCCGTGACGTCCGTGGCCGCGACGTAGGCCACGAGCCGGCGGTCGCCCGGCGTGTCCTCGCGCAGCAGCACGAGCGCCTCCCGCGCGGCGGGGTGCTGTCGCAGGGCCGCTTCCACTTCGCCCAATTCGATGCGGAAGCCGCGCAGCTTCACCTGATGGTCGCGGCGGCCCACGTACTCCAGGACGCCATCCACCCGCTGACGGACCAGGTCTCCGGTGCGGTAGAGCCGCGCGCCGGGCGTGTCGCTGAACGGATGGGGGATGAACTTCTCCGCGGTGAGGTCGGACCGCGCCCAGTACCCGAGCGCCAGTCCGTCGCCGCCCACGAACAGCTCGCCCACGACACCGGGAGGAACCAGCTGGAGCCGGGCATCGAGCACATACGCCGTGCTGTTGGCGAGCGGCCCCCCGATGGGCACGGATTCGACGCCCGCGTGCGGCACGCGGTGCCAGGTGCTGAAGGACGTGTTCTCCGTGGGGCCGTACCCGTTGATCAACGCCGTGGGTCCGCCGTGTGAGAGCACCGCGTTGACGCTGGCGACGTCCGCCGCCTCGCCGCCGAAGATCATCCAGGACAGGTGGCGGAAGGCCTCGGGCCGCGAGCGGGCCACGTGGTTGAACAACGCCGTGGCCAGCACCATGTGCGTGACGCGTTCCTCCTGGAGCCTGCGTGCCAGGACGTCCGGGTCGATGATCTCGTCCCGGGTGAACAGGACCAGCGTGGCCCCGTTGAGCAGCGCGCCCCAGACTTCCAGCGTGGACAAGTCGAACGCGATGGTCGTGGACTGCGCCATCCGGTCGCCGGGCCCCACCCGCACGTAGTCCGGATTGAGCACCAGCCGCACCACGCCCTGATGCGGGATGCACACGCCCTTGGGCCGGCCCGTGGAGCCGGACGTGTAGATGATGTGCGCCAGATCCACCGGCATCACGGCCTCGGCCGCCGGTGCTTCCGCGGCATCCCAGGGAACATCCAGGCACACGGGCGCCCACGAACCGGGAGGCAGTCCGGACGCCAGCGCCTCGTGTGTGACGATGGCGACCAGCCGAGCATCGGTGGCCATGAAGGCGAGCCGTTCGGAAGGATGCTCCGGATCCAGCGGGACGTAGGCGCCGCCTGCCTTGAGGATGGCCAGGAGCGATACGATGAGGTCGATGGAGCGTAGCAGGCACACGCCCACCTGTGGCGTGCGCCGTCCCACCCCGAGCGTCCGCAGCCGCCGGGCCAGTTGCTCCGCGCGCGCGTCCAGCTCCGCGTACGTGAGCGTCACGGCCCCGTGGCTCACGGCGACAGCGTCGGGCCGCCGCGCGACCTGGAGCGCGAAGGCGTCCACGATGGACAGCTCCGAAGGGTAGGGGCGTGCCGACGCGTTCCAGTCGTGGAGAACCCGCCGCTGCTCCAGCTCCGTCATGAAGACGGCATCCCCGGTTGCACGGTCCGGCGCTTCGACGAAGCAATGCAGCACCTGGAGGTAGTGCTCCGTCAGCCGCTCGATGGTGGCCGCATCGAACAGCGCAGTGGCGTACTCGAGCGTGCCGACGAGCCCGTCGCCGGACTCCTCCAGCGCGAGGAACAGATCGAACTTCGACGTGCGCGTGTCCAGCGTCAGCGGGGTGACGGTGACGTCCGGGAATTCGAGCCGCGACGTGGGCGCGTTCTGGAGCGCGAACAGCACCTGGATGAGGGGCGTCCGACTCGCCTCGCGTTCGACCTGGAGCGCTTCGACCAGCTTCTCGAAGGGCAGCTGTTGATGGGCATACGCCCCCAACGCGCGGTCACGCACCTGCGCGAGGACCTGGAGGAACGAAGGCTCACCCTCGAAGCGGGCACGGATGGGCAGCGTGTTGACGAAGAAGCCGATGAGCCCCTCCAGCTCCTTCCGCGTGCGGTTCGCGATGGGCGTGCCCACCACGAAGTCCCGCTGCCCGCTGTAGCGCGACAGCAACACCTGGAACCCGGTGAGCAGGGCCATGAACAACGTGGCTCCCTCACGGCGGGCCAGCGTCTCCAGTGCACGGTGGAGCCGGACAGGCACCGTGAAGCGATGGATGTCGCCCGCGAACCCCTGCACCGCGGGGCGCGGCCGGTCGGTCGGCAGCTCCAGCACATGGGGCACGTCCGCGAGCTGACGCTCCCAGAAGCCCAGCTCCCGCTGGAGCACATCGCCCTGGAGCCATTGGCGCTGCCACGCCGCGTAGTCGGGATACTGGAGGGGCAGGGGCTCCAGGTCCCGAGCTCGGTACGCCGCGGACAGTTCCTGATACAGCATGCCGAAGGACCAGCCGTCGGAGACGATGTGGTGCAGGTTGAGCACCAGCACGTGCCGCCGCTCCGCTTCACGGATGAGCAACGCACGGAACAACGGGCCTCGGGCCAGATCGAACGGTCGTTCCGCTTCTCGCTGCATGCACGCGAGCGTCGCTTCCTCCGAACCGGTCTCCGCGCGCTCCAGCGTCACGGGCAGGTGCGCGGTGACGTGCTGGAGGGCGGCGCCTTCACCCGGGAAGGTGGTGCGCAGGGATTCATGCCGGTCCACCACGGCCTGGATCGCCTGCTCCAACGCGACCGTGTCCAGCGGTCCGTCCAATCGGAACGCGAACGGCAGCGAATACAGCGCGGAGCCCGGCATCCACTGGTCGAGGAACCACAGCCGCTGCTGCGCGAACGACAGCTGTTCCCGCGCGGCACCCGTGCATGGCGTGATGGCGGCTTCGGCGTGCTCCGGCACCGGCGCTGCCGCCTCCAGCGTGGCGGCGAAGTCCCGGAGGACGGGATGGGCGAACAGCGAGCGGAGCGTGACGGGACGCTGGAGTACGTCGCACAGCCGGCCAATGGCCTGCGTGGCGAGGAGGGATTGCCCACCCAATTCGAAGAAGTTCGCCGTGGCGCTGACCGTGTCCACGCGCAGCACGTCCGCCCAGACGCGGGCGACGGTCTGTTCCAGCGCGGTCTCCGGCGCGACGAAGTCCTCTCCGGCCCCGGGGCAATCGCGTGGATCCGGCAGGGCCTTGCGCTCCACCTTTCCGTTGGTCGCGAGCGGCATCGCGTCCAGGACGACGATGGCCGAAGGCACCATGTGCGCGGGCAGGTGGCCCTTCAGGTGGGACCGCAGCACCTGCGCCGTCAGCGGCTCGGAAGCCGTCACGTACGCCACGAGCCGCCGGTCTCCCGGCGCGTCCTCGCGCACCATCACCACGGCCTCCTGCACGGAGGCGTGCAGGCGCAGCGCCGCTTCGATTTCTCCGGGCTCGATGCGGAAGCCCCGCACCTTGACCTGTTGGTCGCCGCGTCCGACGAAGTCCACCGCGCCGTCCTCGAGCCGCCGCACGAGGTCCCCCGTGCGGTACATGCGCGCGCCGGGTTCAGTGCTGAAGGGATCCGGCAGGAATCGTTCGGCGGTGAGGTCCGGTCGCTCCCAGTAGCCCCACGCGACGCCGCTGCCTCCCGTGTACAGCTCACCCACGGCGCCCGTGGGCAGCTCACGGCCCTCCGGGTCCAGCACGTACATCCGTGTGCCGGAGATGGCATGGCCAATGGGCGCGGGCTCGGAGCCGAGCGGCGCGCACAGAAGCTGGCAGCTCGTGAACGTCGTGTTCTCCGTGGGGCCGTAGCAGTTGAAGATGCGCGTGCGCGGCAGGGCCTCCAGCGCCCGGCGCGCATGGGGCAGCGACATCACCTCACCCCCCGTGTAGAGCTGACGCAGCGTCTCCGTGCCCGGCAGGCCCCGGTCCACCAGCGTGTTGAACAGGCCGGTGGTGAGGAACGCCGTCGTCACGCGCTCCGCGCGCAGGAAGTCCCCCAGCTCGTCCAGCGCGGAGGCCCCGGGCGAGAACACCGCCAGGCGTCCTCCGTTGAGCAGCGCGCCCCAGAGCTCGAAGGTGGACGCGTCGAAGGCCACTGGCGACAACTGCAACAGCACCTCATCCGGGCCCAGGTGCACGTAGTCCGGGTTGATCACCATCCGCAGCACGCCCCGGTGGGGCACGCACACGCCCTTGGGACGGCCCGTGGATCCGGACGTGAAGACGACGTAGGCCAGGTCGTCCTCCACGATGTCGCGCGCGATGGGCCCGTCGCTGAAGTCCGCCAACGCATCCGCGTCCGTGTCTAGGCGGAGCGTGTGCCAGTCGCCCGAAGGCAGGTGCGACTCCATCCCGGAATGCGTGACGATGATCCGCACGCGCGAGTCCGTGGCCATGAAGGCCAGCCGCTCCGAGGGGTACTCCGGATCCAGCGGGACGTAGGCACCGCCCGCCTTGAGGATGCCGACCAGCGTGACGACGAGGTCCGCTGAACGTGGCAAGCACACGCCCACCTGCGGCCGTTCGCGGCCCACGCCTTGTGACTTCAACCAGCCCGCGAGCCGGTTTGCCCGCGCATCCAGCTCCGCGTAGGTGAGCTGCTGTCCATCACAGCGGACGGCGATGGCCTGGGGACGGAGCACGGCCTGGGCCTCGAAGGCCTCAGCGATGTTCCGAAGAGCCAGACCCCGGGGGGAGACGGGGGCGTCGACGGTGTCGGTCATGTCGACGCGCCACCCCCGACAAAGGGGGTGGTGAACTCAGGACCGCCCGGGGGAACGCAGGCGGGTCAAACAGGGGCGGCGCGTGTCTCGGATTAAGAGACCCTGAGGCAGTGCACGCAAAAAATTGGCGACACGTGACACCCTGACGCGGTGCTCTCACTTGTGTCTGCCATTTATTCCGTGATCACTGTCATTTCACGGAGGGCAGACCAATCCGGGTTCATTGGCGTCCACATCCTGAAGCGCGAGCAGACACGTGAGCGCGTCTGGATCCACGGAGTCCATCAGGTACGTGCGGCGCCACAGCAGCGCGGCGAAACGCTTGGGCAGTTGTGAGTCCGGCGCGACGAGCGCGCGGCGCACGCCGTTGCTGCCCACTGCGGCCTGTGCCTGCGCGGCCTCCAGCTTCGCGACCTCGTCAGGGCAGCCCTCCGGGCAGTTGTAGAGGAACACCGCGTGGCCGTGCTCCAGGTTGTGGATCCACGAACAGCGCGGCTGTTCTGTGTCGAAGCTGCGGCACGACAGCCACGTGGGGCAGTGCAGGCCGGAGTTGGGCGGGTTCTCACCGTTGCCGCACCCCGTGCTGCTGCACGAACTCACGTGATTGGCCGGCGACGTGTCGGACAGCGGGAACGAATATCGTTCGCAGGCTTCGCCACCGGGGTTGGGCGGATCATCGTTCGTTGAACCGCAGGCGAGGCACAGCGAGAAGAGGAGGGCGGAGAGGGCGCGAGGCATTCACGCCGTCATATCGCAACGGCACGAAGCGCCTCAGCCCGGTGCCACACCACGCCGCTCCACGTCCCGGTCGCTCAGCCCGCGGAAGCCCAAGGCATCCATCAGGCGCAGGAAGTCCGCCGGTGGCAGGCTGCCTCCGGTGGCCCGCGAATGGCCGTGCGCGAACGAGCCTCCCATCGGCGGCAGGTCCAGGCCTCGCAGCAGCGCGAGCAGGTCCACCGGCGCGCGGCTTCGCAGCACGAAGTTCACGCGGCCGGGCAGGTAGCCCGTGTTCGCGGCGACGACGATGTGGTCCGGCAACAGATGTACCCAGCGCATGGCCACCAGCGGGTGCACCTGCGCCTCGGAGCTGAAGAGCAGGAGCGCCAGGTTGCCCGCGAAGCGCGGCGGCGTCTTCGCGCACCGGGCCACCTCGCGTTGCACCTCCAGGCGGCAGTCGCGCAGCGCATCCACGCCGGGGACGCGCCCCTCCGAGATGTCCGTCGCGTTGCCCGCGCGCAAGAGCACCTGCATCGCCAGCGGCGCCGCGATCCGGCTGGATCGCCGGGCCGCGTTGAGCAGCGCCACCGCCTCCGTGATGGACGAACGCTTCGCCCGCCGCAGCGCGTCCTTGAGGAATGGCATCGGCGCGTCCACGCCCAGGTCCGCCACCGTCCCCAGCACCGCCAGCCACTCCAGCGGGCCGGGCACGACGAACGACGACGTGAGCACGTACGTGAGCAGGCTCGTGTTCGCCACGGGCGCATGGCCGTAGGCGGTGAGCACCTGCGCGCCGGGTGGAAACGCCTCCGACGCGTGATGGTCCACCACCAGTGTGGGCACCCCGGGAAGCAGCGGCTCCGCGCGGCTGCCCATGTCCAGCACCACCAGCGCCTCCGTGGAGGAGGCTCCCAGCCGCTCCAGGAATCCCGGATGGTGGACGTCCTCTCCCTTGCCAGGCAGGCGCGCTGTCGGCCGGGCGCCCAGGGACTGAAGCGCGCGGAGCATCAGCACTCCGGAGGTAAGCCCATCTACATCCGTGTGCGGGGCCACGAGCACATGCTTGTCCCGGCACGCTTCCAGGAACTCGCGCGCCTGGTCCATCGCCGCCTCTGGCGCCGGCCAGTGCGCGTCTTTCGTGTGTCCCAGAAGCATGAATCAAAGCTGTCACTGCCTGTAGCGGCACGGCAGGGCGCGCCCGTCGTGGCTGGTTGCCCTCCGGACGGCCCCCCGGGTCCAGTCATGCGGCGCGTACGTGATGACCGGGCGCGGCATCCACCCGCGATGTCAGCGCTCGCGGACGGCCTGACTTCGCGGGTGCGAGGGCAGGGCACTTCCCATAGTGTCCGCGCCCATGACCCGCACTCCCCAGTCCTTGATGCGCGCGGCCCTGGCCGCCCTGTCGCTCGCGGCGCCCGCCGCCAGCGCGCAGACGACGCCTGCTCCGGCCGCGAAGGCCACGCCCGCTCCGGCCGCGAAGGCCACGCCCGCGGAGGCGAAGCAGTTCGCCGAAAAGCTCAACGCGGACCTGAAGCAGCTCTGGACCCGGCAGGCCACCGCCGAGTGGATCAAGAGCACGTACATCACTGACGACACGGAGCGGAACGCCGCCTCCGTCAACGAAGAGGTGATGGCCTACGTCAACAACGCCATCAAGGACTCGCGCCGCTTCGACGGGCTGAAGCTGGACGCGGACACCGCGCGCATGCTGCACCTGCTGCGCGTGTCCCAGACGCTGCCCGCCCCGGCCAACGCCACGCAGCGCTCGGAGCTGGCCTCCACCGCCGCGAAGCTGGAGGGCCTCTACGGCAAGGGCAAGTACTGCGGCAAGGACGGCAAGGGGAAGTGCCGTGACCTGGAGGAGCTGTCCGACGTCATGGCGGAGAGCCGCAACGCGGACGCGCTGCTGGATGCGTGGACCGGCTGGCACGCCATCAGCCGCCCCATGCGCCCGCTCTACACGCAGATGGTGAACCTCTCCAACGCGGGCGCGAAGGACATCGGGTTCAACGACCTGGGCACGCTGTGGCGGTCGTCCTACGACATGACCCCCGCGGAGTTCGAGAAGGAGGCGCAGCGGCTCTGGGGCCAGGTCAAGCCCATGTACGACGAGCTGCACTGCTACGTGCGCGGCCGGCTCGCGAAGCAGTACGGCGAGGCCGCGGTGCCCGCCGGCAAGCCCATCCCCGCGCACCTGCTGGGCAACATGTGGGCGCAGGAGTGGAACAACATCTACCCGCTGGTGGAGCCGTTCCCCGGTCAGGCCAGCCTGGACGTGGACAGCGCCCTGGTGAAGCAGGGCTACGACGCGGAGAAGATGGTCAAGCTGGGTGAGAAGTTCTTCACCTCGCTGGGCCTCAAGCCGCTGCCGCAGACCTTCTGGGAGCGCTCGCAGTTCACCAAGCCGAAGGACCGCGACGTCGTCTGCCACGCGTCCGCCTGGGACGTGACGTACGACAACGACCTGCGCATCAAGATGTGCATCAAGCCCACCGAGGAGGACCTGGTCACCATCCACCACGAGCTGGGCCACGACTACTACTACACGTACTACTACAAGCTCCCCGTCCTCTTTCAGGCCGGCGCCAATGACGGCTTCCACGAGGCCATTGGCGACGCGCTCACGCTCTCCATCACCCCGGCCTACCTCCAGCAGGCGGGTCTGCTCAACGCGGTGGAGAAGAACGACAAGAACGTCATCAACCTCCAGCTGAAGGACGCGCTGGAGAAGGTGGCCTTCCTGCCCTTCGGCCTGCTGGTGGATCAGTGGCGCTGGGACGTGTTCAGCGGGAAGGTGAAGCCGGCGGACTACAACAAGAGCTGGTGGGCGATGCGCACGAAGTACCAGGGCATCGCCGCGCCGGTGGCCCGCACGGAGCAGGACTTCGACGCGGGCGCCAAGTACCACGTGCCCGCCAACGTGCCGTACACGCGCTACTTCCTCGCGCGGATCCTCCAGTTCCAGTTCCACAAGGCGCTGTGCGAGGCGGCCGGCATCAAGGGCCCCCTCAACGAGTGCTCCATCTACGGCAACAAGGCCGCGGGCGCGCGCCTGCAGGCCATGCTGGAGCTGGGCGCGAGCAAGCCGTGGCCGGATGCGTTGTCCGCCATGACGGGCACCCGCCAGATGGATGCCACGCCGATGCTGGAGTACTTCGCCCCGCTGCGTCGTTGGCTCCAGGAGCAGAACAAGGGCCAGAAGTGCGGGTGGTGACGTTTGCCTGGTGATGTTTCCAGGGAGTGGACTTCGCCTGGGACGGGCGCTTAGGCTAGCGCCCGTCTTGTAGGGTCGAACTCTGTAGGACCGGACGGCGACTCTTCCTGTCCGCGATGAAAGAAGAACAGCAAATGGCGACTGGTACCGTGAAGTGGTTCAACGACGCGAAGGGCTTCGGCTTCATCACGCAGGACGGCGGGGGCGAAGACGTGTTCTGCCACCACACCGCCATCAACATGGACGGCTTCCGCACCCTGGCCGAGGGCCAGAAGGTGGAGTTCGAAGTCACCAAGGGCCCCAAGGGCCTGCAGGCGCAGAACGTCCGCGCCGCCGCCTGAGCCTGACCGTTTCCTGATTCACCCAAGAAGGTCCGACTCTCACCGGGTCGGGCCTTCTGTATTTTCCGGAGCCCGCATGTCCGCCCCCACGTTCCGCCTGCGCATCCTCCCCCTCGTCGCCGCCCTCGGGTGCGCCACGTCCTCCACCTCCACGGCCCCCACGCCGCCGGCCACCACCACCGCGTCGGCGCCGGTGTCGAAGGCGTCGCTGGCCGCGCTCAAGCAGGAGCTGGTGAAGCAGCACGGCGAGGCGCAGCGCGCCCGCATCGAGCGGGGCGTGGATCAGGTGGCCGCGCTGTGGCGCCCGGAGGATGGGGACCTGGCGGCCTTCGCGCGCGAGCAGTTACTGCCCACGGGCCCCCAGCTGGACGCGACGTTCACGCGCTTCGAAGGGTTGTTCGAACAGTTCGACGGCCACATGAACGAGCTGGGCCGCGAGCTCCAGTGGTTCACGGACCTGGACCTGGGGCCGCTGTTGCCGGTGGAGCCGCTGCTCGCGGCGTATGACCCTTCCTCCAACGTCACGTCGGACCTGTTCCAGGCGAAGCCGGGCTTCGTCGCGCTGCTCAACTTCCCGCTCACCACGCTGGCCGAGCGCGTGAAGGAGGGCCCGTCGTGGACGCGGCGCCAGTGGGCGGAGGCGAAGCTCGCCTCGCGCTTCAACCGGCGAGTGCCCGCGGCGGTGGAGCAGAAGGTGTCGCAGGCCATCGCGGACGCGAACCTCTACATCGCCGAGTACAACGTCTGGATGCACCACCTGGTGGACGCGAAGGGCCAGCGGCTCTTCCCCCAGGGGCTGCGCCTCATCAGCCACTGGAACCTGCGCGACGAGCTGAAGGCGGACTACACGGATCCGCAGGGTCTGGCGAAGCAGCGGATGATCGTCCAGGTGATGGAGCGCATCGTCACGCAGACCATCCCCGCCGCCGTCATCGACAACCCGCGCGTGGACTGGGATCCGTTCACCAACAAGGTCACGGTGGCTCCGCCGGAGTCGGTGGAGGAGAACGCGCCCCAGCGCGCAGTGAAGGCGGATGCCGCGCCGGAACCGGACGTGCGCTACGCGCGGCTGCTCGCCACGTTCAATGCATCGCGGAAGGTGGATCCGTACTCGCCGGTGGCGCCCACGCGCATCGCCCGCGCCTTCGAACTGGACCGGGGCCTGCCGGAGGAGCGCGTGCACGCGCTGCTCACCCAGCTGCTGGAGTCACCGCTGGTGCCGCGAGTGGCGAAGCTGATTGAGACGCGCCTGGGCCGCCCGCTGGAGCCGCAGGACCTGTGGTACCCCGGCTTCCGTCCGGGCTCGAAGGTGCCGGAGGCGCAGCTGGACGCACTGACGCGCAAGCGCTACCCCACGGCGGACGCCTTCGCGCGCGACATCCCGCGCATCCTCCAGGGGCTGGGCTTCACGCGAGAGAAGGCGGACGTGCTCGCGTCATACATCCGCGTGGACGCGTCCCGAGGCGCGGGCCATGCCCAGCAGGCGCTGCGCCGGGGCGACTTCCCCCGACTGCGCACGCGCGTGGAGAAGGGGGGCATGGACTACAAGGGCTACAACATCGCGGTGCACGAGCTGGGGCACAACGTGGAGCAGGTCTTCAGCCTGTACCAGGTGGACCACACGCTCCTGTCTGGCGTCCCCAACAACGCCTTCACGGAGGCGCTGGCCTTCGTCTTCCAGGCGCGCGACCTGGAGTTGCTTGGGCTGGGCCAGCCGGACGCGGCCAGCGAGCGCGAGCGGGTGCTCAACGACTTCTGGCAGGCGTGGGAGATCGCCGGCGTGGCGCTGGTGGACATGGCCACGTGGCACTGGATGTACGAACATCCGGACGCCACGCCCGCGCAACTGCGCGACGCGGTGGCCGGCCTGTCGCGCGACGTGTGGAACCGCTACTACGCGCCGGTGCTGGGGCGGAAGGACAGCCCGGTGCTGGGCATCTACAGCCACATGATCAGCTACCCGCTGTATCTGCCGGACTACCCGCTCGGGCACCTCATCGCCTTCCAGATTGAGGAGCACCTGAAGCAGCATGGCCCGCTGGGCGCGGAGTTCGAGCGCATGGCCACCTTCGGCTCCGTCACCCCGGACGAATGGATGCGCCACGCCACCGGTGCGCCCGTCAGCGCGGACGCTTTGTTGCGCGCCACTGAAGCCGCACTGTGATAGTTCGGCCATTCCCCATTTCTCTCTTCTGGAGGATTGACCTTGAATTTCATCTCTCGTGCGCTGGTGCTGGGCTCCCTGTCGGCGATGGTGGGCTGTGTAACGACGAAGGGCGGCACGAAGACGCCGGACACGAACGAGCCGACCCCCGCGACCACGTCGCTGGTGGACTTCTGTGACGACGCGCAGAAGGCCATCTCCAAGGAGGCGGACACGATGGCCAGCCCCTACGGGATTGATCAGCACATCGCCAAGAACTTCCCGGACCGCAAGGTGTCGTGGCTGATGACGGACAGCGCGTACCAGAAGTTCGTGGTGCAGACGGGCGCGAAGAACTTCGGCCGCTGCAACGACACGGCCTGCTACCTGTTCGCGGCGCCGTCGGCGTCCATCCACGGCGCGGTGGAGAAGGCGAAGACGGCGGACGGCAAGCATGACCCGGCGGTGCTGGGCCAGGCGCTGGGCCTGCCGGCGAAGAACTTCGAAGGCCCGCTGCGGATGATGACGCTGGACCTGGGCGCGCAGAAGGTCTGCACGCGCCTGCCGGTGGACGCGGATCCGGGCGTGTGGAAGTGCCAGACGCCGGAGGACACCGACTGCTTCAAGTTCGGCGGCTACACGTCCGGCGGAGCGCCGGAGGTGATGGTCATCAACGCGCCGGTGGCCGACACGCAGGTGGCGGAGATTCCGTGAGCGACGAGGAGGTTCTCCTCCAGAGCCCCCTCCTGTACCGCGTGCTGCGCGGGCGGGACGGGGCGCTGTCCATCGAGGTCGTGGTGGGCGGCATCATGCAGTTCGAGGTGCGCGTGCACCTGAACGCGGAGGAGACGGAGTCCTTCCAGAAGGAGGGACGCGCCTTCGCGGACCGGATGGCCCAGGCCATCATGGCCAACCCGCCCTTCGGCGGCCGGTCCGTGAAAGTGCCCGCGCAGTGACGCCTTCGCGGGGACCCGCCGCGTGCGGGTCCCCGTCGCAAGGCCACTACGGCGTGGCGGCGGTGTTGCCGGGGATTTCAATCAGCTCGACCTCGAAGGTGAGCACGGCGTTGGGCGGGATGCGCGAGCCCGTGGGCGGGCGCTCTCCGTATGCGGTGCTCCCGGGGCAGGTGAGCTTCGCCTTGCCGCCGACCTTCATCTTCTGCACGCCCTGGGTCCAGCAGGGGATGACGCCGTTGAGCGGGAACTCCACCGGCAGGCCGCGCTTGAAGGAGCTGTCGAACTCCGAGCCGTCCACCAGCGTGCCCTGGTAGTGCACCTTCACGGTGTCGGTGGCGCGAGGCGACTTGCCGGTGCCGGCCTTGAGCTCGCGGTAGATGACGCCGGAGGGCAGCCGGTTGGCGCCGGGCTCCTTGGACGCGCGATCCAACGTGGTGACGTTGACCTGGGCCATGCGCGCCTTGGCGAGCGTCTGGAGCTTCGGCGCGTACTCCTTCGGATCCACCGCGGGCGGAGTGCCGGCGACCGCGTCCTGGATGCCGCGCTGGAGCAACTCCAGCTCCTCGGGGGTGAGGGCGAGCGCCGTCACGCTCTGGCCCAGCGAGAGGCCGAGCGAATAGATGGTCTTCTGATCATCCGTCTTGAGCTCCAGGGGCGCCTGGGCAGGGGCGGCCTTCGCGGCGGCCTCGGGCGCGGCGGCCGGCTTGGAGCTCTTCGTCGGGGCCTGGGCCAGGGCGAGGCCCGGAGCACCGAGCATCAGGACCAGGGCTGCCTTCCACTGCATACGCATGCTTCCGCCTTTCGGGAGAATGGTGGGGACCATAGCGCCGCTCATGCGCCGCGGGTCGGTCATCCTCGCGCACAGGCCAACGCGAAGAATCCAGCGAGCGGAAAACCACGGTGCACGCAGGCCTGCCTGGCGCTCGGGAAGGCCGCCGTTTTCTTGCGCGCATGACGTCTGACCGTACTGTGCCTTCAGGTCGCTGCACCCCCGCAGCAGCCTGTTGCACCAGCTGGAGGTCATGAGCCAATGAGCGAGAAGCGGAAGGCCAATCGGGCGCCCCTGGACATCTACCTCAACAAGTACATGGGCGGCGTGCCGTACATGACCCGGGCCGCGGACATCAGCCAGGAAGGCGTCAGCCTCTCGCGCCTCATCGAGCCCCAGCACGACGCGCGCCGCGTGGGCCTCCAGTTCCAGCTCCCCGGCTCCGAGGAGATCATCTACGCCGAGGGTGAAGTCGTACGCGAGTGGAAGGAACTGGGCCGCAAGGAGCAGTCCGGCGTGCGCTTCACGCTGCTCACCGAGCGGCACCGCAAGATGATCGACGCCTACGTCGACCGTCACACCGAAGGCAACTGACACAAGGCGTTACCCTCCGCGTGCGTCACCGCGATTGCGCGGTGCCACCGGCGGTTCGCGGTACCCCGCGCCAGGTTCATCAGGCGGATCCGACTGTCTCCGGGTCGCCTTGACTTCGCGCGAAGCGCCCCCCTTGAATGACCGGAGAGGTTCCCTGTGCGCTCGCCGATTTTTCGCGGCGGCGACAGCGGGAGGAGTGCTCCGTGAGGCGTTCGCTGTGGGGATTGTTGCTGGTCGTGCCGCTGACGGCGCTGGGCCAGGGCAAGGACGCGAAGGTCGCCGCACCCGCCGCTGAGTCCGCGCGCGGCGTGGGCACTCCGGGCATCAACTGGGAGGGCCAGGTCCTGCGCGCCACGGGCGCCGGAGCCCCGGACCTCAAGGCCGCCAACCCCGGGCAGGCGCGCCTGGGGGCCGAGCGCGCCGCGAAGCAGGACGCGTTCCGCAACCTGCTGGAGCAGGCCCGGAGCATCCAGGTGAGCGCGGGCCGCACCGTGGGCGACGAGCTGGCGCGCGACGAAGTGAAGGGCCGCGTCGAGGGTGCCATCCGCGGCTACAAGGTCGTGGCCACGCGCTACTTCTCCGACAGTGGCGTGGAGATGGACGTGGAGGTGCCGCTCGCGGTGCTCAGCGCGGCGCTGACGCCCGCTCGGGATCCGGCCATCGTGCTCAACGCCGACGGCGCGGCGAAGTACACGGGGCTCGTGGTGGACGCGCGAGGGCTGGGCGCGAAGCCAGTGCTCGCGCCCCGGTTGGTGGACGCGACGGGCAAGGCGCTCTACGGCGCGACGGTGCTCACGGATGAGGCGCGCGGCACCGCGGGTGTCGCGGCCTGGTTCAACAACCTGGATGCGGCCCGGAAGGCCTCGCGCGTGGGCGACAAGCCCCTGGTGGTGAAGGCCGCGCAGCTCCAGGGCTCCGACCTGGTCCTGAGCGCCGAGGGCATCCGCGCGCTCACCGACGCGAACACCCACTTCCTGGCCGAGGGCCGGGTTGTCATCGTCACGCAGTGATGTCCGTGAACTCCTTCCGGACGACGGCCGTGATCGCGATGCTGCTGGGCGGCTGCGCGGCGAAGCAGGAGCAGCCCGCGACGGTGGCCCGCGCGGAGCAGTTGATGGCGTCCAACGCCGCCAAGCGCGGCGACCTGGTGCTCCGGTGCGAGCCCTCGGACGCGCAGGTCCTGATGGACGGAGTGGAGCAGGGGACGTGCAGCGACTTCGCCGGGGTCTCGCGGAGCCTGCGGTTGGGGGACTCGGGCTTCCACCAGGTGGAGGTGAAGAAGCGCGGGTTCTATCCCTACACGACCTACTACCAGCCCAGTGGAGCGCGGGTGACGTTGAAGGTGAAGCTCCGGCCCCTGGCGCCCGAAAGCGGCGGCGTTTCGCCCTGAGGAGGCCGTGCCATGGCTGGTGCCCTGCACCGCGAGGTGGCAGGCGACGCCCCGGGCGTGCTCAAGGACCGCAATCAAGGGCCCAAGACGCCGTAGGATGGGCGGGGACAGGAGGCGGTCATCGGACGTCGCAAGAGAGGCAGTGAGCGCGCGGTGAAGGGGGTCCCCCAGCCCAGCGCGACCCCAGAGGTGTCCCCGGTGCTGCATGTCGTGCACCCGGAGCCCGTGCCTCCGCCCGGTGACCCCTCGGCGCTGGATGAGGCGGAGGCCCGCAGGGTCGACTTCATCTGGTCCGGCGTGATGGTGGGCTCGTTGGCGCTGGTGTTCGCGCTCCTGTCCGTGTTCGGCGGGGTGGCGGTGCCAGTGCTGCTGGCGCTGACGGGCGCGTACGCGTTCAACCCCCTGGTGACGCTCCTGGAGAAGCGCGGCGTGGACCGCACCTGGGGCACGTCCATCCTCTTCTTCGCGGGCACGCTCCTGATGGTGGGCGCGGGCCTGTACCTGGTCCCGGTGTTCCGCGACGAGGCGGCGAAGTTGCCCGGCTTCTTCCAGCGCGCCAGCACGCAGGTGGTGCCGCAGGTGGAGTCGCTCCTGGGCGTGTCGCTGCCGGACCTGGTGAGCCAGCGCACCGAGGAGCTGGGGGCAAAGGCCTCCGAGCTGCTCCAGAGCGCGGGCCCCACGGCGGCGCGGCTGGTGGCGAGCTTCGCCGGCAACACCGCGCGCTTCGCGGCCACGCTGCTGGGCCTGTCGGTGGTGCCGGTGCTGGCGTTCTTCTTCCTCCAGGACTACCCGCGCCTCATGGGGCGCATCCAGGACCTGTTGCCGCGCCGCTCCGTGGCGCTGGCGACCCAGCGCTTCCGCGAGGTGGACGAGGTGCTGTCCGCCTTCGTGCAGGGCCAGCTCACGGTGGGCGCCATCCTGTCGGTGCTCTACGCGGTGGGTCTGTCCGTGGCGCGCATCGACCTGGCCATCGCCATTGGCCTCATCGCCGGCTTCGGCAACATGGTGCCCTACCTGGGCACGGGCATCGGCGTGGTGCTGGCCGTGCTGGGCGTCCTCCTGTCCTGGCAGGGGCCGTGGCAGCTGGCGGTGGTGGCGGCGACCTTCATCATCGGGCAGCTGGCCGAGGGCTTCGTCATCACCCCGCGCGTGGTGGGGGAGAAGGTGGGCCTGGCCCCCGTGGCCGTCATCATCGCCGTGCTCGCCTTCGGTGAGCTGTTCGGCTTCGTGGGCATCCTCCTGGCCGTCCCGGCGAGCGCCATCCTCAAGGTCGTCCTGAGCGTCGTCCTCCAGCGCTACCGCCGCACGCAGCTCTACAAGGGGAGCGTGCAGGGGCCGTGACGAAGCTGGAGAAGCTGCACCAGGAGATCATCGCGTGCCGGGCCTGCCCCCGGCTGGTGGAATGGCGCGAGGAGGTGGCCCGGGTGAAGCGGCGCGCCTACCGCGACTGGGACTACTGGGGGAAGCCTGTCCCCGGCTTCGGCGACCCGAAGGCCCGGCTGATCATCGTGGGTCTGGCGCCCGCCGCGCACGGCGCCAACCGCACGGGGCGGATGTTCACCGGGGACCGTTCCGGAGACTTCCTCTACGCGGGCCTGCAGCGCGCGGGCTTCGCGAACCAGGGCCACAGCGAGCACCGGGACGACGGACTGAAGCTGACAGACGCCTTCATCGTCGCCGCCGGCCGGTGCGCGCCGCCGGACAACAAGCCGCTGCCGGAGGAGCTGGCCCGCTGCGCGCCGTTCCTGGACCGGGAGATGGCGCTGTTGCCTGGACGGGTGCTGCTCGCCCTGGGGGCCATCGGGTGGAACGCCGCCCTGGCGTCGGCCGCTCGCACGGGCAGTCCGCTTCCCACGCCCCGTCCCGCCTTCGGCCATGGCGCCGAGTACCGGCTGCCGGACGGCCGGTGGCTCGTGGGCAGCTACCACGTCAGCCAGCAGAACACTCAGACGGGGAGGCTCACCCCCGCCATGTTCGACGCGGTGATGAAACGCGTCCGAGCGTTGTTGGAGACGTGAACGCGGGGAAGATCATGGCTCGCGCTCATGTTCCTTGACAGGTGTGGGAGCCCGCTGTTATTCCCCGCGCCCATCCGCACGACGGGTCGTTAGCTCAGCGGTAGAGCACTACCTTGACACGGTAGGGGTCAGTGGTTCGATCCCACTACGACCCATCATCAGTAAGAGTTCCATCTCGCGGGCGGCAGGCTTTCTCAAAAGCCTGCCGCCCGCGGTTTTTTCCAGCGCAGAGGTTTATCCGCCATGTCCGAATCCATCACGGTGACGCTCCCCGACGGCAGCCAGAAGCAGACCGCCCGGGGCACGACCATCGCGGACTTCGTGAAGGGCAGCATCGGCGTGGGGCTCGCGAAGGCGGCCCTGTTCGCCCGGGTCAACGGTCAGGACATGGACCTGGCCCGGACGCTCGACGAGGACGCGAAGCTGCAGATCTTCACGTCCAAGAGCCCGGAAGGCCTGGACCTCATCCGCCACGACGCCGCGCACGTGGTGGCCAGCGCCGTGCAGAAGCTGTTCCCCGGCACGCAGGTGACCATCGGTCCGTCGACGGAGGAGGGCTTCTACTACGACTTCTTCCGCGAGAAGCCCTTCACGCCGGAGGAGCTGGAGAAGATTGAAGCGGCCGCCAACGCGGAGCTCAAGCAGGACGCGCCCTTCGTCCGCACCGAGATCTCCATGGAGGACGCCATCAAGCTCTTCGAGGAGAAGGGCGAGAAGTTCAAGGTGGAGATCGTCAAGGACATCGCCGCCAAGGGCGCCAAGACGCTCACGCTCTACACCCACGGCGACTGGGTGGACTTCTGCCTGGGGCCCCACGCGCCCAGCACGGGGAAGATCGGCGTCATCAAGATTCTCTCCTCCAGCGGCGCGTACTGGCGCGGCGACCACCGCAACCCCATGCTCCAGCGCGTGTACGGCACCGCCTTCTTCGACAAGAAGGCGCTCGAGGCCTACGTCACGCGCATTGAAGAGGCGCGCAAGCGCGACCACCGCAAGCTGGGCAAGGAGTTGGATCTCTTCCACTTCCACCCGTACTCGCCGGGCGCGGCCTTCTGGACGCCCAAGGGCACCGCGCTCTACCAGACGCTGTCGGACTGGATGCGCTCGCTCACGGCCGGTGACGGCTACTTGGAGATCAAGACGCCCCTGATGTTCAACAAGGGCCTCTGGGAGACGAGCGGCCACTGGGGCAAGTACAAGGAGAACATGTTCCTGGTGCTCGACAGCGAGTCCGGCGAGCACGACTTCTCCCTCAAGCCGATGAACTGCCCGTCGCACCACCTGTTCTACGGCTTCAAGAAGCACAGCTACCGCGACCTGCCCCTGCGCCTGCACACCCAGGACGTGCTCCACCGCAACGAGGCCGCGGGCTCCCTGGGCGGCCTCACCCGCGTGCGCCAGTTCGCGCAGGACGACGCGCACATCTACTGCATGGAGAGCCAGATCACCGACGAGGTGCGGCGCTTCGTGAAGCTGCTGGACCGCGTCTACAAGGCGGTGGGTCTCACCTACGCGGTGAAGCTGTCCACGCGCCCCGAGCAGCGCCTGGGTGACGAATCCCTTTGGGATCGCGCGGAAGGCGGCCTCAAGGCGGCTCTGGAGTCGCTGGGCCTGGAGTACGAGCTGGCCCCCGGTGACGGCGCCTTCTACGGCCCGAAGATCGACTTCGCCGTGTCCGACAGCATCGGCCGCAAGTGGCAGCTGGGCACCATGCAGCTGGACTACCTGGCCCCGGAGCGCTTCGACCTCACCTACGTGGGCGAGGACAACGCCCCGCACCGCCCGGTGGTCCTCCACCGTGCCATCTTCGGCTCCTTCGAGCGCTTCACCGCCATCCTCATCGAGCACTTCGCCGGCGCCTTCCCGGCGTGGCTGGCCCCGGTGCAGGCCATCCTCGTCACCGTGGCGGACCGTCAGATGGACTACGCCCGCAAGGTGCGCGACGACCTGCGCGCCAAGGGCTTCCGCGTGGAGCTGGACGAGCGCGGCATCACGCTCAACGCGAAGATCCGCGAAGCCCAGCTGCAGAAGATCCCCTTCACCCTGGTGGTGGGCGACAACGAGGTGGAGGCCGGCGCAGTGGCCCCCCGTCGCTACGGCGGCGAGGACCTGAAGACCATGAAGTACGCCGACTTCGAGGCGCTCCTCGTCAAGGAAGCCACGCTACCCTGAACGGAAGTGCAGGGGATTTGACTTTTCGTGTGGGTCGCGGCTGTGGTTTCTGCGATGGCTGTAGGAAACGCTACCCCCATCGCATCAAAAGAGTGATAGAGGCTTCCGCCCAAAGCGTCCGGGAACCGTGTGTCCCGGTCCGCCGTCAGTCACGAAGATTGCCGGCCGACAGGAAGCAGAAGGAAGGTTTGGGATCATGCCCAAGTTGAAGACCCGCAGCGCCGCGAAGAAGCGCTTCCACGTGAAGAAGAGCGGCCAGGTGAAGTTCGGCAAGGCGTTCAGCAAGCACCTGTTCACCTTCTCCAAGACGGCCAAGCAGAAGCGCGGCAACCGTGGCACGGGCCACCTGCGCGACATGGACGCCAAGAAGGTCATCAAGGAGCTGTTCCCCTACGGCGCCTGAGTCGTCCTCGGGTTTGAACCAACCGTGAGTCCAGGCGGAGCGGCGTGAAGCCAGCGCCCCGGGGCTCCCTTCCAGAAGTCAGGAGTGTGTCATGCGCGTCAAAAAGGGTTTCAAGGCTCGTCGTCGTCGTAATCGCATTCTCAAGCTTGCGAAGGGCTTCCGCGGCCGTCGCAAGAACTGCTACCGCCGTGCGAACCAGGCCGTCGAGCGCGCCCTGGACTACGCCACCCGCGACCGCGCGGTGCGCAAGCGCAACTTCCGCTCGCTGTGGATCGTCCGCATCAACGCGGCCGCTCGCACCGTGGGCCTGTCCTACTCGAAGCTGATCGCCGGCCTGGCGAAGGCGAAGATCTCCCTGGACCGCAAGGTCCTGTCGGATCTGGCCATCGCGGACCCCGCGGGCTTTGCCGCCATCGCCAACATCGCGAAGGCAGCCTGAGACACGGCCGGCGGTGACGCCGGCTTCCGAAGCTGAAACGGGCTGCCTCCACCAGGGGGCGGCCCTTTTTTTTGCCCGGCGCCAGAGGCGACCGGGGCGTGAATGGAAGGCGGGAAGAGGACCATGCGAGACCGGTTGCAGGCGTTGGCGGACGCGGCGCGCCAGGAGATCTCCGGCGTGTCGGAGCCCTCGCAGGTGGAGGCGTTGCGCATCCGCTACCTGGGCAAGAAGGGTGAGCTGTCCGCGGTGCTGGGCGGCATGGGCAAGCTGCCCCCCGACGAGCGGCGCGCGTTGGGAGAAATCGCCAACACCGTCAAGGCGGAGCTGGAGCAGCTGCTGGCGGACGCCACGAAGCGCGCGGAGGACGCCGCGCTGGAGGCCCAGCTGAAGGGCCCCAAGCTGGACGTGACGCTGCCCGGGCGCGCGGTGCTGCCCGGCGGACGGCACCCGGTGTCGCGCACGATGGAGGACATCGTCCGCACGTTCGCGCGGCTCGGGTTCGAGGTGGCCGTGGGCCCGGAGATCGAGCTCGACTACTTCAACTTCGAGGCGCTGAACCTGCCCAAGGATCACCCCGCGCGGGACATGCAGGACACGTTCTACGTGGACGAGCCCAGCCTGGGCCACGCGAAGAAGGCGGACAGCCCGTCGCTGCTGCGCACGCACACGTCGCCGGTGCAGGTGCGGCACATGCTGTCGCGCAAGCCGCCCATCCGCGCGGTGATGCCGGGCCGGGTGTACCGGCGGGACTCGGACATCACGCACACGCCCATGTTCCACCAGGTGGAAGGCCTGCTCGTGGACAAGGACGTGAGCTTCGCGGAGCTGAAGGGCACGCTGGACGCGTTCGTGAAGGCGTTCTTCGGCTCGGAGACGCGCACGCGCTTCCGCCCGTCGTTCTTCCCCTTCACGGAGCCCTCCGCGGAGGTGGACGTCACCTGTGCGTCGTGCGGCGGCAAGGGCTGCCGCGTGTGCAAGCAGACCGGCTGGCTGGAGGTGCTCGGCAGCGGCATGGTGCACCCGAACGTCTTCACCGCCGCGGGTTACGACCCGAAGGAGGTGACGGGCTACGCGTTCGGCATGGGCGTGGAGCGACTGGCCATGCTGCGCTACGGCATCGACGACCTGCGGATGATGTTCGAGAACGACGCGCGCTTCCTCGCGCAGTTCTGATTCCGGCCCACAAGGAAAGAGGACAACCCTGTGAAGATTTCAGTGAAGTGGCTGGGTGATTACGTCGCGCTGCCGCCGTCCGTGGACGAGCTGGCGCGCAAGCTGACCGCAGCGGGCCTGGAGATTGAGGGCGTGGAGCGCCCCGGCGAGGGCCTGCGCGGCGTGGTGGTGGCGCAGATCCGCGAGTCGGTGCAGCACCCCAACGCGGACAAGCTGTCCGTCACGCAGGTGGACATCGGCGGCTCCGCGCTGTTCCAGGTGGTGTGCGGCGCGAAGAACTTCAAGGTCGGCGACAAGGTGCCGCTGGCCACGGTGGGCGCGAAGCTGCCCAACGGCATGGAGATCAAGCAGGCCGCGCTCCGGGGTGTGGACAGCTTCGGCATGCTCTGCTCCTCGAAGGAGCTGGGCATCACGGAGGATTCGTCCGGGCTGCTCATCCTCCCCGCGGACACGAAGCTGGGCATCCCCATCGCGGAGGCCCTGGGGCTGGATGACTCCGTGCTGGAGGTGAACGTCACCCCGAACCGGCCGGACGCGCTCAGCCACCTGGGCATCGCGCGCGAGGTGGGCGTGGTGACGGGCGCAGCGTTGAAGCTGCCGCAGCCGAAGCCCGCCGAGTCCGGCAAGCCCGTGGCGGAGTTGGTGAAGGTGCGCATCGACGCGAAGGAGCGCTGCTCGCGCTACGCGGCGCGGGTGGTGGAGGGCGTCACCATCCAGCCGTCGCCGCAGTGGATGCAGGACCGGTTGAAGGCGTGCGGCGTGCGCGCCATCAACAACGTGGTGGACGTCACCAACTTCGTGCTCCTGGAGTACGGCCAGCCGCTGCACGCGTTCGACCTGGAGAAGGTGGCGGGCCAGGAGATCATCGTCCGCACGGCGAAGGCGGGCGAGAAGCTGCGCACGCTGGATGACAAAGAGCGCACGCTGGACGCGGACGACCTGGTCATCGCGGACCGCGACCGCGCGCAGGCGCTGGCGGGCGTGATGGGTGGCGGCGACAGCGAGGTGACGCAGGGAACGAAGCGCATCGTCATCGAGTCCGCGCACTTCCACGGCTCCGGCGTGCGCCGGTCCGCGAAGCGCTACGCGCTGCACACGGAGGCGTCGCACCGCTTCGAGCGCGGGGCGGACCTGGACGCGGTGCTGCCGGCGTTGGACCGGGCCGCGCAGCTCATCGCGGAGCTGTCGGGTGGCACGGTGGTGCCGGGGAGGGTGGACGTGCAGCCCGAGCCCCTGGCGCCGCGCCGGGCGACGCTGCGCTACGCGCGGGTGGAGAAGGTGCTGGGCGTGGCGGTGCCGGAGGCGGAGGTCCGGCGCATCCTGACGGCGCTGGGCTTCAAGTCCGTGGAGGAGTCGCAGGGGCAGACGACGTACGAGGTGCCGCGGGCGCGCGTGGACGTGGAGCGCGAGGAGGACCTGATGGAGGAGGTCGCTCGCGTGTACGGCTACGACAACATCCCGGCGCGGCTGCCGCGAGGGCTGGAGACGCTGGCGCCGGAGCCGCTGTCCATGGAGGCCGAGCGCCGGCTGCGCCACGCGCTGGGCGGCGTGGGGCTGTCCGAGGTGGTGAACTACTCGTTCGTGGCGCCGAAGTCGCTGGAGGTGCTGGGTGGGAAGGAAGCGCCCATCGCGCTGATGAACCCGCTGAGCGTCGAGCAGTCGGTGATGCGCACGAGCCTGCTGCCGGGCCTGCTGGAGAACCTGTCGCGCAGCGTGCGCCACCAGGTGGAGTCGGTGGGCCTCTACGAGACGGGCCGGGCGTACTTCCGGGACGCGCAGGGCGGGCAGGGCATGCGCCCGGCGGCTCGCGAGGTGCCGCGCGTGGCGGGCCTGGTGTGGGGCCTGCGCGGCGGTGGCCGCAGCTGGACGCAGAAGGACTCGCGCGTGGACTTCTACGACGCGAAGGGGGCGGTGGAGGCGCTGCTGCACGCGCTGCACGTGGAGGGTGCGACCTTCACTCCGGCGGAGGCGCCTGCGTACCACCCGCGGAGCTGCGCGCAGGTGGCGTTGAGCGACGGGACGGTGCTGGGCCTGGTGGGCGAGGTGCACCCGCGCGTGACGAAGGCGCTGGGGCTGCCGGAGGGCGTGTTCGTGTTCGAGCTGGACACGGATCCGCTGTACGCGGCGGCGCGGCTGGTGCCGCAGGCGGCGGCGCTGCCGAAGTATCCGGCGGTGTTGCGCGACCTGGCGGTGGTGGTGCCGCTGGAGCTGCGCAACGAGGAGGTGCGCCGGGTGATCCTGGAGGTGGGGGCGCCGCTGGTGGAGGACGCGCTGGTGTTCGACGTCTACACGGGCAAGCCCATCCCCGAGGGGAAGAAGAACCTGGCGTACGCCTTGAGGTACCGCTCGCCCGAGCGGACGCTGACCGACGCGGAGGTCACGGCGGCCCACCAGCGCATCATCACGGAGGTGAACCAGCGGCTGGGGGCGGCACTGCGCGCCTGAATTCCTGAATGAAGTCAGGACGTTGACACGGTTCGGGGAAGGCTGACACCATGCCCCGCGTTCACCGGCCAATCACGGGTGCCAGAGGACTCGCATGACGAAAGCGGACATCATCGAGGGGGTCTACGAGAAGGTCGGCTTCTCCAAGAAGGAGTCGGCGGAGATCGTCGAGCTCGTCTTCGACACCGTGAAGGAGACGTTGGAGCGCGGGGACAAGATCAAGATCTCCGGGTTCGGAAACTTCCAGGTGCGCCAGAAGAAGGCGCGCGTGGGGCGCAACCCGCAGACGGGCAAGGAGATCGAGATCAGCGCCCGCCGGGTGCTGACCTTCCGGCCGAGCCAGGTGTTGAAGAGTGCCCTGAACGGCGAGGCACCCCCGGAGAACCACGCGGAGATCGACGCGCAGGAAGAGGCGGCGGCGGACGCGGCGGAGGCCCGGGGCGAGGACTTCGACGAGGGAATGGAAGAGGGCGACGAGTAGGTTTTTTTCACCGGCGCCCCTCACCTCCTGCTTGACCTGAAACGAGGGCAGGGGCATAAGGGCGCACCGTTTCACGACGGCCGTTTTCGGGGCGTAGCGCAGCCTGGTAGCGCACTTGCTTGGGGTGCAAGTGGTCGCAGGTTCAAATCCTGTCGCCCCGACCAAATAGAGGCCCTGGAGTCCCCGGTGCAAGCCGGTGACTCCAGGGCCTTTGTTTTTTCCGCGAGCGCGCAGGCGCCAGTCCTGCCTCGCGGGTTCTCGACGCAACCCTACGGCAGCTGGATGAGCGTGTGCTGCCCCGGCCATCGAACGTCTTTGAACTGCCGAACCAGGACTCCACGGCGCGGCTCAAGGACGTAGCCGACGTAACACTCGAAGAAGGGATCCATTTTGTAACCCGGCATGGAAGTGAGCGCGTCCGTCAGCTTGGTGTCCCTCACTTCGGCGAAAGCCCCTTTCGTTCCCGCCTTCGCAAAACCGGGCCCCGACTTGGCCGGATCCATGACCGTGTAGGAGCCGAGGTGACGTTTCTCGTTAGCGCCGAAGTAGATGTGGAACGTATCCCCAATCGCGACGTTCCAGGCCGATGCCGCCCGGACCAGCTTGGTGTCCGGCCTCTTGGGCGGATAGTAGGCAGTGCGCGCCAGGAAACGGTGGCTGTTCGCAAGGAACTGGGTGAACCCCGATCCCGCCTTCGAGTTCGTCGCCTTATAGGCCCAGGCCGCCATCACTCCTCCTCCAGGAGACACGCTCACATAGGCCTGTAGATCTGTCGACCTACAAGCGGACTGGCGAGGTCACGCTGCTCATGGACAAGGCCATGGCTCCTACAGCCCCTCCTACCTCTCATGGGGAGGTCACCTTGAAAGGCGGAATCTCGTCGAACAGTGTGATCGAGCGCTGAGGTTGTTGCCCACTGCGATCGGGGGCCACGTCGTCCAGGTGGGGCCAGGTCGCGCATGACGTCGAGAATCCTTGGCAAGGCCTAGAATGCTGCATCCATCTGGAGGACACATTGGAAGCCAGACTCCGCTCGTTGCTCGACTTGTTCGACGGTAAGCGCCGTTACCTCATTCCACTGTTTCAGCGCCCCTACGTCTGGACCGAAGAGCGGCAATGGGCGCCACTCTGGGAGGACATCGTGCGGCAGGCTTCTTTTGCGGCCGGCGGTACGCGTGAGGAGCCGCCGCACTTCATCGGGGCCGTGGTCATCAACCAGGTGCGCACTTTCGGCAATCAGGTTCCCGCGCACGAGGTTATCGATGGGCAGCAGCGCCTGACCACCCTCCAAGTCCTGCTGGCCGCCATCCGGGATGTGGCACACGCAGAGGGCGATTCCGATCTTGCAACCGAGTTGCACCCCTACACCGCCAACAAAGGCATGATGGATCTGCCTGAAGTCGAGCGCTTCAAGCTCTGGCCGACGTTCAAGGACCAGCCCGCGTTCATGGCGGTGGTCAGTCTCGGGAGCCAGTCGGCGGTCGAAGGTCAGTACCCTGCCGTGTACAAGCGGAAGGTGCTGCAGCCGCGCGAGCGCCTTGTGGAGGCGTACCTGTTCTTTACCCGCGCATTGAAGTCCTACCTTGATGAAGCCGGAGATGGCCGGACGTCAGCACTGCATGCAGTCTTTGAAACCCTCCGGCGCCGGCTTCAGCTCGTCACCATCGAACTCTCGGGCAATGACGATCCGCAGGTCATCTTCGAGACCCTCAACGCTCGCGGCGAGCCTCTGCTCGCTTCGGACCTGCTCCGCAACTACGTCTTCCTGCGGGCCGCACGGAACAAGGAGGATGTGGAGGGCCTTCACAAGCAGTATTGGTCGCCGTTTGATGAGGAAGCAGACGATTCAAAGGACGCCAAGAGCAAGCGCTTCTGGCAAGTGCAGGAGCGGCAGGGCCGGTCATTGCGCCCTCGCATCGACCTCTTCCTCCAGCACTTCTTGGCGTTCAAGACCGAGCAGGAGCCAAACGTCACGCGGTTGTTCCACGACTACCAGCGATGGATCCGTGAGAAGAGCCCATTCGCTTCCGTGGAGGCAGAGCTCAAGGAAGTAACCCGCTGCGCGAATGCATTCCGGCGCCTGTTGCGTCCAGACCCTTCCACGAGGCTCGGCACCTTTGCAGTGCGGCTTCGGGACATGGACACCAGCACCGTGTACCCGTTGATGCTGGCGTTGCTCACGCGGCAGGATCTTCCCGAGGTCGAGCTCGAGGGCATCACGACCGACATCGAGTCCTTCCTGATCCGCCGGATGGCATGCGGCCGCACCACAAAGGCATACAACCGCTACTTCCTCCAGCTCACGCGAGACGTGAAGGCGTTGCCCAGCGTGGACCGTGCTGCCTTTCAGCGGCTTCTGCTCTTGGGAGGAGGCATGTCGGTGGACTGGCCGGGCGACGCTGAGTTTCAGCGCGCGCTCCAGGACCGCCCGCTCTACTTGGAGCTCCGCGCCTCCCGAATTGAGATGCTCCTCCGCGCGCTCGACGAAGCACTCAAAACCGCCAAGACCGAGAAGGTGACCATCGACGGTGACTTGAGCATTGAGCACGTGATGCCACAGCAATGGGAAAAGCACTGGCCGCTGTCAAAGGCGGCCATGGCGACAGCAGGCGGACAAGGGGAGGCAGAGCAGAAACGTGATGCGCTCGTCCACACTCTAGGAAATCTGACGCTCCTGACCCAGGAACTGAATGCATCAGTGAGCAATGGTCCATATGCCGATAAGCAGCCGCACATCACCGCGAACTCTGCTCTCCGAATGAATACGTACTTTCAGAAGGTAGCGGAATGGGACGAAGACGGCATCCGGGAGCGGAGTGCGACGCTGGCGAAGCTGGCGACGAAGGTGTGGCCGAAACCTTGAGCTGATCTTGGTGACAAGCATGCTTCCGGAGGGTGGTGGCTGCGTTCGGCCGCGTTACACGAATACCCATCTCAAGCTCTTGAACGCGGTCCTCTCGCGTCAGGCCTCGAGATGCCAGCTCCCTCGTTCCGCTGGAGCGGCTGGGAGCTCAAGAGCGTGGCGCGCGGTTCTCCGGAGCGGGAACGAAGTCCATTCCCGCAGGAATCATGCACTCCCATGTCTACTGGAGCTTCCGGGACGGCGGTGAGTCCTCGTTAAGGTCATGTTGCGGAGAGTGCGTGTTTGGCGCGAGCATGCGGTCCGCTGCTCGCCCCCAGGCGGGCGGTCCTCACTCTCAAGGAGTGTTCAGCACATGCGAATCCCCCGGACTTCCGGCCGTAGGACGCTGCTTGGAACGCTGCTGTGTACCCTTTCCCTCGTGGCCTGTGGTCCGGCCCCCGAGGCCGAGCCCACTGACAGCGCTCCCGTGGGCACTGAGAAGCAGCCCGTCGTCTACGGGACCGACAACCGCACGGACGTGTACGCGCACGCGAACGCCACGCTGCGCGCCCGCGCTCAGCAGTCCACCGTCGCGCTGATGAACCCTTCGGACTTCAACGCGACCAACCCCAACAACGTCACCTTCAACGGGTCCACGCTGCGCTCCGCGTACAACCTCTGCACCTCCGAGCGCTTCCTGGACGACCTGACCCCGGCCTTCTGCTCCGGCACGCTCATCGACGATGACCTGGTGCTCACGGCGGGCCACTGCATCACCAGCGCGTCGGCCTGTAGCAGCACGCGCTTTGTCTTCAACTTCTACCGCACCGCCGCCGGCGCCATGCAGACGGTGACGACCGCGGACATCTTCTCCTGTCAGGCGATTGTCGCGCGCCAGCAGGCCACGGTGGGCGGTCGCAACCTGGACTTCGCCATCGTCCGGCTGGACCGGGCGGCCACCCCGCGCTTCACGCCCGCCCCCATTCGCGCGGGCAACGCCGCGCTGCCCGTGGGCACCAACGTGACGGTCATCGGCTCGGGCAGCGGCATTCCCTTCAAGATCGACTCGGGCGGCTCGGTGCGTGACGCGCGCGCGGGCACGCTGGACTACTTCGTGGGCACCACGGACACGTTCGGCGGCAACTCGGGCTCGGGCGTGTACGAGAACAGCGGCTACACGGTGGCCGGCATCCTGGTGCGCGGCGAGACCGACTACAAGACCAACGGGAGCTGCAGCGTCGTCAACACCTGCACGGAGACGGGCTGCCGCGGCGAGGACATCACCTACGTTCGGCCGGCCATCGACGAGTACTGCGGCGTGGCGACCAGCACGCGCCTGTGCGCGGGCTACCCGCCGCCCCCGACGCCGGTGACGTTCACCTTCACCGCCACCAACACCAACAGCGCCAACCAGAACACCGTCAACCGCAACGTCACCCTGGCCGCCGGGCAGACCCTCAAGTTCGGCACTTGCACGGTGCCGGGCGCCACCGGCACGGGTGACACGTACCTGCGCCTGTACAACGGAACCTCCCTGGTGGTGTCGAACGACGACGCCTGCGGCACGCTGTCCTACGCGAGCTTCAAGGCCACGACGGCGGGCACCTACCAGATCCGCGCCGGCTGCTACTCCACTGGGAGCTGCAGCGGCACGGTGGCGTACACCGTCCAGTAGTCCCTGAAGGACCGAAGCGGGCGGTGGCGTCCGTCACCGCCCGCGCCGGGCTCCTTCACTCCGGCAGCACGATGGAAATCCTCGCCCCGCCAGCCATCCTGGCGGGGGCCGGAGCGTGACGAGCGCTCAGCAGCAGTTGGATGGCTTCTGGGCGATGACGGCGATCAGCACGGCGATGTTGAGCACGAGCTGCGCCAGCACGACGGCCAGGTACGCGCCACCGGTCGTGAACAGGCCGACGACCATCAGGATGAGCGACGCGCAGTTGAGGGCGATGGTGAACCAGCTGCCCGTCAGCGCCGCCCCGAAGATCTTGCCGAGGGTCCCTCCGAGGTAGAGCGCCTTGATGATCCGGATGACGGTGGAGCCATCGATGGCACCCTGCTGCGCCGCGGCCCCCAGCGTCCGGAGCAGCGACGTGCTCTCCGTGATGAGCGGCCTGGCGGCCTTGACCACCTGGGTCGCCGAGTAGCCCAGCCCTACCACCGCCAGCAGCAGACACACGCAGGTCGAGGCCACGGAGATGACCCAGCCGATGCACTCGGTGTCGACCGCCAGCTCCATCCGGTCGCACTCCACCGGGCCCTGCGCGGTGTGGTGATAGAAGACGTAGTGCTTGCCCTCGACCTTCCCGGCGATGGTGCCCACCGGCAGGCCCCCGGGCCCGTTGCCGCGTGACAACCCCAGGTGGAGGTTGTTGCGGAAGAGTGAGCGCAGCCGGTCCTTCATCGCGCCCGGCACGGAGGCCAACACCTGCTCATAGGACGCGATGAGGGCGTCCACCTGCTCGCCAGAGAGCGGGCTCTGCGCGGGGAGGGCCACCTCCTCCGTGGCCCACCGGACGGAGGGCTGGAGGCCCGCGGGGCGCGGCACCGCCACCAGCGTGGTCGTGGACGGCGCCCCGGGCGGCGGCGTGGAGTCGGAGGGCGGTGTGGCGACGAGCGAGGGCGTCGCCGTGTTGAGCAACGACGGCGGATTGCCGGTCACCTGGTTGGCCAGGCCGAGCGCGTTCCAGGCGTAGTACGCCACGCAGCCGTCCGCGTCGGAGGGGTCGCTCGACATGTACTGCTGGAGTTCGTTCTGGGGGAGTTCCCGCGACCACAGGCTCACCGCCTGCAGATGCCCCTGGAAGTCGTAGACCGCCCCACCCGCGACACTGGCATCGGGGTCCGCGCCGAACACCCAGACAGGGTTGGCCACCGAAGGCAGCGTGGTGCTGATGGCCGCAACGGAGTCGCCATCCAGGAAGAGCCGCACCGTGGCGCTCCCGTCGTAGGTCATCGACAGGTGGTGCCACCCACCCGCGGGCAGCGCCGCTCCCTGCTCCCAGCTCGCACCGCTCGAGCCCGACAGGGACTTGAGGCAGACGTCGAACGCGCCATTGTCCCACAGCAGGCCCAGGGCGATGCCATCCCGGGTGTCGCGGTCCCGGCACGCGAACAGCGTACGGTCGCTCAGCTGGAAGTCGGAGGGGGCATCCACGTTGAACCACGCCTGCACGCTGAAGGGGCCGCCGTTGGCCACCACGGTGAGGTTGTCTCGCGGTGAGGGCTGGACCGCCGCGTTGACGACCCGGAGGGCGGGGGCGAGCATCGTCACGTGCGCGCCGCCCTGGAAGGTCGCGGCCGGGCGGTTGTGGCCGGAGACGTCCCCGGTGGACCCGTCGCTGAAGCTGTAGCAGGCGGTGAGTGACGGACCCGGCGGCGGCACCTCCCACACCGGCTGGCACTCCTCGCCGGTGAACGCGGTGGACCAGAACGCGACGTTGCAGAACTGCGCGTCGGTCGTGCCCCCCAGGGTGAAGACGCTTTCGGTGATGATGACTCCCGTGGCACTCCCCTCGATGACGGGCGTGCCGTTCGCGTAGAGCGTGTAGTTGCCGGCGCCAGTGCCGGTCCACTGCCAGACGTACAGGATGTACTGCCACTGCTCCGGCAGCAGTTCGACCTCCGCGCACCGCGGCGCATTGAGGCCCGGCATGTCGAGCGTCAGCTGCATGCCGTGAAGCCCGATGGACCAGTCCGTCCCCATCGACAGCAGCAATCCGTCGTAGGCAGGGGTCCGAGGACGAACCCAGAAACCGATGGAGTAGGACGAGGTGCCAGAGTTGTTGATGGGGGTGGACGTGCCCAGTTGGATGCGCTGGCCGTAGCGAACGTCGGCGGCACCGTACTGATACATGGGTCTCATGATGGGGGCTCCAGGGGTGGGGAAGGACCGCCGCCGCGGAGAGCAAGAGGCGCGCCAACGCGCGGCGCCTGACCTCTCCTCTGGGGGGTCGCGGTGCGACCCGCCGCTTGCGTCCCGGCATCACGCAGCCGAGTCAATCTGGGACGCACGGCACGCCAGGGCCCATTAGGTAGACAGACTCGGCATGTGCACGTGTTGTATGGGGTTGGGTGGTCCGCGACATCCCAGACAGCAAGCGCCGAGCATGGAGAATTCCTGTCTATAATCAGCGGACCTTGCTGCCGGCGCAGGCGGACAGCCGCCGCGGCCATTTCACGAGGAGACGCCACATGAATAGGGTGGAATTGAAGAAGGGGATGGAGGGATGGATGTCGGAAAACGGCAATTACTTCATCCCGGATGACTGGGGTGGGCAGGTGATTTTCGCGACAGCCGCCCCGTTGAACAGCGTCGTGTTCCGGAAGCAGGGATTGAACGACACCTTGTTCAGCAGCAAGACCTACGTCCCCTACGTCTCCACGACGTTCATCAAGGACTGCCTGCACACCGCCGAGGAAATCATGCATCAGTCGCAGTTCGACCCGAAGGAAGGAGCGACGCGCAGCAAGAGCGTGGAGAATGGCTCCGCCTTCGGGAACAGCAAGCTGGAAAACGTTCTCGTCGCCCAATCCCTGCTCAAGGGTAGGGGCAGCAATGACAATGCGGCGCCGCTCGCGAGCCAGGCCTATGTCATCGTCAACATGAAGTGGGACACGGAGGGGACCTCCCCCTACCACGCCGCCGGGGTGGTCGCGGTGGATGGCGGTGACCGCATCACGCTGGAGGTGTTCGCGAGCACCCGCACTTCGTATGCGCGGAAGGAGGCGGGCTGCTATCGCATGTACAAGACGTCAGGCGTCGATGGTCACACCTTCCACGGCGCATGGGGTTCCCAGGAGGAGTATTTCTCCGACAGCGCGGTCACCTTCGCCCTCTGCGGGAAGTGATGGAGCCTCCGGCGCCGGTGCTGGTGAGACATCCGACTGTTCCCGGAGCTCACTCCCATTGCAGGAGGAGGGCCCCGTTGCCTTCCAGCTCCACCCGCGTCCGAGGCGCCAGCCGGCGTCCCTCTCGGCCCAGGACTTCGCACAACCATTCCGCGTCCCTTCGCGAGGCCTGGTGGGGTCGGAGTTGGCGCAGCTGCATGGGGAGCATGCGCAGGCTGGCGAGCCGGCCATTCGCCGGGTCCACTGCCGCCAGGTACATCAAGGCCAGGTCCGGCCGGTAGTCCTCGTGGCCGAGGATGCCCTCGTAGTCGTTCAGGAAGTCGCCGCAGCCATGGAGGATGAGGCGGCCGTGGTGGACCTCGATGCCGCGAGGGTGGTGCGAGGAGTGGCCATGGACGACGTCCACGCCAGCCTCGTCGATGAGTGCATGGGCGAAGTCCCGCTGCGCCCGTGGCACCGTGTAGCCCCAGTTTTCGCCCCAGTGGATGGAGGCGATGACGACGTCGCCTTCGCGCTTGAAGTCCGCCACCCGTTTGCCCAGGTGCCTCGCCGTGGTGGGGGACAGGTCGGGCAGCAGGTCCACGCCCGGTCTGTCCTTCCTCGCCGCCCACGATGGCGGAATGCCGCTGCTGACATCTCCGCACGAAAACACCACGACTCGCCGCCCGGCCCCTACAGACAGGAGCGCGGGCTGCTGGGCCTCCTCCAGGTCCTCACCCATCCCCGAGGTGGCGATTCCCAGACGGCGGAGGGTGGACAGCGTTTGCGCCAGCCCCGGGTAGCCCCAGTCCAGCACGTGGTTGTTCGCCATCGCGCAGCAACTGATTCGGGCCGCGGTGAGGCACTCGGCATTCTCCGGGTGCATGCGGTAGTGGATGCCCTTGTCGGGCCACCACTGCTCGCTCGTGGTGATGCTCGTCTCCAGGTTGATGATCCGCACGTCGGGCGCGGCGTGCTCCAGCGCGGCGAGCGCGTCTCCCCAGATTTCACCGAAGCCGACGGGCTTGCGGATGGGGCCGTTGCGCTCCTCGGCGAGCGCGACGTAGTCCCGGGCATCGTGCAGGTAGGACTCATGGATGCCGGGTGGAGCAGGGTGGGGCAGCACCTGATCAATGCCCCTGCCTGTCATCACGTCGCCGCAGAGGAAGAGGGAAACCAGCCTCTTGTCTTGCTGGCCAGGAGTCATCATCGACGAAGAACAGGGTGCCCCGCGTCTTTCAGTAGGTGAGCGACTTCTTGGTGGTCACGGCATGGGCGGAAGAGATGCGCTTCTCCACCTCTTTCGCGTCGTGGCCGCGCGGGCACTTCGGTGCTCGCTCGTCGTGCTCCTGGATGGTCATGAATGCGGTGAAGGGCTCCTGGCACTTGCGGCAGAAGAACTCGTAGATGGGCATGGCGTGCTCCCCCTTTGAAGGAAGATGGGGTCCCCCACCGGCAGGTGGCAGGTCACGAGGCGCCATCCAGCCGTCGGCGCGCCAGGTCGGGCCCGTTGCCTGGAACATTTTACCGGATATGGAAGTGGAAACTCCGTCGTGTAGGATTCATGCCCTCAAGCACCTTCAACTGGAGGCAGGCCCTTGATCAGCTCCCTCATCCGCCAGGTCGTCACCACGATCCAGGCCGCGGTCACGAAGCCTCCGGTGGCTCCGGCTCCGCCCGCGCCTCCTCCCTCCGCCGCGCCGTACTTCCAGGACGGTGTGGACGCGGCGAAGGCCAGCCCCGTGAACCTCAGCGGCTACGGGAACACTCCGTCGGCCGGGGCTCCCGCGAGCGTGGACTCGCCACTGACGAAGGCGAGCAAGGGGGAGAAGGTCGGCCCGGAGTTCATCCACCTGGACGCCGGATGGACTCCCCAGGGACAGGGCTACGACGCCGGGCGCGGTGAAGTGCTCACGACCTATTACAACGACGACCACCGGGTGCTCCTGTCGGTGCAGGACAAGGACTCGGGGAAGGAGACGCATCAGGCGGTGCTCGGTGGCCCGCCTCCCGCGGGTCCTCCCAGCCATGGTGGAGGCGTCTCCACGGACGGCGACAACGTCTATGTCTCCGACACGGATCACATCTACGTCTACACGCGCGAGGAGATCGAGGCCGCCCAGAACGAATGCCGCGAAGCCATGCCCTCCCAGGTCATGGATGTCCCCAAGCCTGAAGGCCTCACGGATCCGGCCACGGGCATCGGCCTGGTCTCCGCCGGCAGCTTCATGACCGTGAAGGACGGCTACGCGTACATCGGTGGCTACAGCAAGGACGGCGATGGCAAGGCAGGTGCCGTCTGGCGGTACGAGATCGACGAGAAGACCGGCGAGATCATCGAGGACTCTCGCGAGGGCCCCATCCGCGCTCCGGACCGCGCTCAGGGAATGACCGTCGTCGATGGCGGCATCATCTTCACCACGGGCGACAAGAAGCTCATCTACCAGCCGTTCACGTCCACCGATGACACCTTCTCGGCGGACATCGACAAGCGGGTGGACATCGGCAACGGGCTCATCGACCCCTACGCCCAGGGCGTGAACATCATCGATGGCGAAATCTGGGTCACCTACGAGAGCGGCTCGGACAAGTACCGCGACAAGGTCGACAAGCCCCGCGAACACATCCAGCGCATCCCGCTGGAGGATCTGGACCTCGCGGCGGGATGCCTCACGGCGGAGCAGCTCGAAGGCTGAGCCGCCGCTACAGTGACGCGGTCGCTTCCACGTCGGAGAGGGCGAAGTCGTCCATCGTCAGCGTGCCCACCTGATCGATGGACAGGCCCATGCTGAGGGCCTTCGCCGCGGAGGGGACCGCGGGCGTGGTCCATTCCGCGAAGGTGTAGCTGCTCTTCGGAGGCAGCAGCGGCCCCTGGGACCAGTAGGTCCAGGCACCCGCGCTGGTGCGGTAGTACGCCTTGAAGCGCACCTGCGTGGTGGCCTTGTACCAGGCGGTGATCCGATAGTGATGCCCCGTGATCGGCGTGGGCGTGCAACTGCTGTCGTCCTGCCGGGTAATGAGCTTCCGGTCTCCGTCGGTGATCTGCGTGATGCGCACTTGCTGCGCCCAGCTGCCGCCGTGCGCGTCCGACGTCCGGTTCCACGTGAAGGTGTTATTTCCGAAGCCGCCTCGCTGCCAGCAGTCCGGTGTCCCGTCGCCATTGCTGTCCGCTTCGAGCGAGGGATTCTTCAAGAGCTGCGCGGAGGGCCAGCTCACCGGGGGCTTGAGCGCTCCTCCGATGATTGCGTCCATCGTGGCCACGGTGGTGCCTCGCGAGGCGCGCGTGGCCAGCCAGTCGATGAACGCCGTCAGGTTGGCGGGTGAGATGGAATAGGTCTGCGGTGGGTCGCACGGCCCGCAGATGTGATGGAAGACGATGGGCACCCAGCCGCCGCCTGACTCCTCGGCGCGCAGCACGTAGTTCTTCAGGTCCGTCAGCGTGGTGGTCGCCTGCACGGAACCGTTTGTCCGGATGGCGTACGGGTCCGCGGGAGGCACGGGCTCGGCGGCCGGGCTGCTTCCAGTGGAGGAGGTCCTCAGTCCGCCGCTCTCCCTCGCGGAGTTGTAGTTGCAGTCGATGACGATCTGCCGCGTGGTCGAGTCCTTGTCTCCGAAGGGATAGGCGAAGGACGTGACGCGGAAGCCATCGTTCAGCAGGGCGACCCGGTCGTTGCAGATCTCCTTGCGCTGAGCGTCCGCCGACAGCTCCGTGAGGTGCGGATGGGTCAGCGTGTGGCCGCCAATCTCATGGCCCTTGTCCCGGAGCGTGCGCACCTGGGCGAGCGTGAGGCGGCCGGACTGACCCAGCCTGCTGCTGTTGATGAAGAACGTCCCCCGCATGCCACGGGCCTCCATGGCGGAGGCCGCGATGAGCTGGGAGGCCAAGCAGTCGTCGAAGTTCAGCGAGACGACCACCTGGCCGGGCAGGAGGGCGGTGGCTCGGGTCGTGGGTTCCATGGTGGGTGCTCCCCCTTGTGCACGAGGACTTCACCCACAACCTGTGCATGCGCCTGCAGTTCGGCGCCATCGGCGGACGGGCCGAACGCCCGGCCCCTGCGCGTGCTGGATGCTCAGGGCATCAGGACCATGCGTAATCCCTGCTGTCCTTCGGGCGGGAAGTGGGCGGTATATCGGTGTTCACGCATCCAGCCGGGATTGCGCCAAACCTTGTTGAACTCCGTTTCGTAGTTGAAGAACAACTCCACCCGCTCCTCTGTCGCTCGACCATGCTGGATGACCCGGGCAATGGCTTCGCGGTTCGGATGCTTGTGGCGGCTGCCATTGGTGGAGACGAGGAATCGGGTGCATGAGAGCTTCTGCAGGAGCTTTACGTGGATGTTCTTCCGGCTGCCATGGTGGGGAATCTTGAACGCGTGAAGAGCAAGCCGCTGCGTTGGCGCTGCATGACGCTGCAATGCCGCAAGGAGGTCTTGAGGGTAGGCGTCCGCGCCCAATAGGAGTCGGCAACCCTGATATTCGGCGAGGACGGAGATGCTGCTCGCATTCGGCTTCGACGAGTCGCCCTCGAAGGGCACTTCCAGCAGTGCTTCGAAGGAGGGATCGCCCAACCGGTCATCCTCGGCGGAGAGCTGCCGAGCGGTGGCCCTGCCGGGAACGAGTCCTGCCTCGATCACCGCTTCTTCCCACTCTGGCATGAGCTGCTCCAGGCGCTTCGCGGATGGGGTCAGGACCGTGAGCGTCAGGCCCTGGAAGGCATGGACGGGAAGCGGGCCCGTATCGGGGACCACCACGGCGCCAGACGCGAATCGCCGGTTCCACGGAAGGCGCTGCTCGACCAGCAACTCCGTGAGCCTTTCGCCCGCGACACCGCCCAGCTTGTCATCAGCGCGGGAGACACTCTCCAGGTGCTGCCATCCGTTGAACCAGACCTCTCCAAACGTCACCCCAAGCGATTCACGTGCCTCCAGCAGGTCGATGGCTCCCGCGATGTGATCCTCGTCGATGTGGGTCACGATGAAGAGCTCGAAATGACGGTTCGCCCGAGGAAGGGCCTCGATCCGCGCCTTCAAGTGCTCGAATGTCTCTGGACGGCCCGCGTCGATGAGGATCCGGTGGGGTGTTTCCAGCGCGCCATACTCGAGCAGTAGACAGTCGCCGTCTTGAGCGGGAAGCATCTCCAAGGCAAGCATCCGAACCTCCAGGGCCTGGGTTGCCGACGCCCCCATCTAACCATGTTCTCCACCGCGAGCGGTGTGCACGCGCGTGACGCAGGCCTACTCCTTGGGGTGGGGTCGGACGCGACTCTCATTGCCACACGATGGGCCCGGTCGGTGACGAGAGGGTGACGCGGCCGCAAGTCTCTTCGCCTATGTTTTCGGGCCTGTCCGAAGGGTGGCACGGGCCTGGGGTGAAGGATGCGCACGCTGTACCGGGAGTTGGTCGATAGGTATTCAGGTGAGGTCACTCGTCAGGCGCTGGCGACCCTGGCGGTTCTTTCCGCGGGACAGGGGATCGACCCGAGCGATCTGGACCTTGGCAACTTCGATGCACGAAGCCTGAGTCGGTTCGCTCAAGGGAATCAGGTCCCGTGTGGATTCCATGAGAAGGACGAGGAGCGCTTGCGCGAAGCGCTCGTCAACCGTCGTCTCCCTGTCCGTACACTCGCGGAGGCTTGGACCTTCTTCAATAAGGCAGAGGGGCGGCGCCTTGAGATCGTCCAGCCGATGCTGGCACCCGGCATCCTGGCCTTCTGCGTGGACTTGCTGGCCCATCCCGATGTTCAGGCGGCTTCGGTTCATGTCCGCGCGGGGCAGGAGCGGCTTTGGCGCCTGCCACGATGGCCTCTTCGTGTCATTGCGCCAGGCGGTGCATCCGGAAGAAGGATCTCCGACTTGCTGGCGGACCTGCCCGACGTAGCGAGCGGTCCAGCGCGAAAGCAGATGGAGGGCGATCTGCTGATCGTGCCAGCGAACGTGACTACGGTTCCCGGTTCCGGAGGAACGCCTGCCGGCGGCCTGCCCCGGGCCTCCCTGGCAATCGCCATCCAGTCAGAAGAGACTGAAACGGAAGACGCGATGGTCTTCGCGCTCAGTCTGAGATTCGCCCTTGATGCGGATGCAGTGGTGGTCGTCCGTGCTTCTGAAAAGCAGCGGAACGAGTTCCTGCACACGATGCTCATTGAACTGCTGCAAGGGCGGGACTTCGACCTGGCGGTGACAACGGCGGGAAGGCAGGAACTCTATGTCCTGCCGCTTTTCCTCACCTCCCAACGGTTCCTGCGGGAAGCCCGCCTCGCGCCTCGGCTTGGAGTTGATGGGCTCGATATCCCGATGTCGCTGTCGCTTCTGGGCGCATTGTTGAATTTCCCAGCAACTATCGCCCTTCCGGCCAGCCTGCGTGAGTGGCTGGAGCTTGAGGTTCGGGAGATGGAGGGGCCCGCCCTGGCGCCCTTTGTGGCGAGACGACTCGCCCAGGAAGGCTTCGATAAGGCCGCTCAGGCCAACGGATCCTTGCTCAAGCTTCGGCGTCTGATGAATGACCGGGCCCGCGATGCCAGCGCCTCTCCGCCCGTGGGCACGAAGCCCCGCGCGAACCTGCTGGACTCCCTGGGAACGCCGAGCGGTCCAGGTGCTGCTCGCGCTTCGCGTCACCTCCACGCCAACATCTTCGCGGGTCCCTCGGGCAGTGATGCACATCCGGTCTTCGGCCCCCTGGAGTCTGGAAGGGCCTATCGGGTCGAGGTTCACATCGGCCCGCGCCTTCGCTCAGGGCAAGCCCTGCGCAAGCGCTTCCCAGCGGAAAAGCTGCCCCGCCAGAAGGCGGCACACTCCTTGACGGTCGTGTTCGCAGACATCTCCGGAGGAGAGCGCCTTCCTGAACCGCAGGTCGCTTCGTTGGTTCTTCCGAAGAACGGGGCCAGTTCACGCGCGGTGTTCAACTTCACTCCACGCTTGAAGGGACTCTTCGCCGCTCGGATCGCCATCCTGCATGACAACCGCGTTCTCCAGACGATGAACGTGAAAGCTCCCGTGGGTTTGGAGCCGCAGGATTTATCTCACTTGGCTGGCGTTCGCCTGGAACCGGAGCTGGCCCCCGCGTGGACATTGGAAGAACTCGAGACGCGGAGTTCATTCGACGCCACGCTGGTCTTGAACCACGACGAGGCCGGGACCGCGCGCGCCATGGCGGTCGCCGATGGCCAGGTCCGATGGGTCTCATTGAACGGGTTGGAAGAGGCCCTGCAAGGGATTCGTGGGCAGATCGATCAAGTCACTGACAAGGAACAGTGCCCAACGGGTCTTGAGGATCCTGCCATGGTCCGATTGCTGAGGGTGCTGGCCAAGCAAGGCAGTGATCTCTGGATGGAGGTCATTGACCAGGAGGGAGTGCCGGAGCCGCTGCGGAAGGGGACCCGGATCCAGGTCATCGAGGCACGCGATGGAACCTTCCTTCCGGTGGAGCTGTTTTACGACAGGGAGTCACCGACGGATGACGCGACGATCTGTCCCCACGCACGCCAGGCGCTTCAAGAAGGTCAATGCCCTGGAATCTGCCCACAGGGCAGGAGCGCCGAAAGCGTGGTCTGTCCACTCGGCTTCTGGGGCATGACCCGGGTCATCGAGCGTCAGCGTCGAGGACCGGCCAGCTCCGCGCCTGGGGATGTCGGCCTCCAGCTCAGTCCGACGCAACAGCAGAACCAGATCGCGCTGACACCCGGGGCGCTCTTTGGCTACAGCAGGAAGGTTGACAAGGGCGATCCTGGGAGCTCCGCGAAGGTGCTGAGCGCCCTCAAGGAATCGTTCCCAGAGAGCGACACCGCCGATGGCTGGGCGGCTTGGGAGCAGAAGGTTCAATCACTGGGACCCTCCCTCCTGGTCCTGCTCGTCCACACCGATAATGATCCAGAATCGGGGCTCCCGGTCATCGAAATTGCCAACGAATACCTGCGGCGCGCGAGGCTCAAGGCTTCACATGTCCGCAGTGACAAGGTGCCCGCGACCATCGTCCTCTTCCTGGGGTGCGATACCGCGATGCCTCCCGCTCAATACCAGAGCTTCGTGGGGCGGTTCCGCCAACTGGGGGCGGCTGTAGTGCTCAGCACCATCGCGAGCATCCGGGGGCGGCATGCCTGTCCAACGGCGGCTAACGTCATCCGTCACCTCTCCGAGGCCACCGAAGGCGTCCCACGGAACTGGGGGGATGTATTCGTGCGGATCAAACGAGAACTTCTCGCGAAGGGCGATGCCCTGGTTCTCTGCTTCGCGGCTTATGGAGACGTGGACTGGCAGTTGGTCCATCCCCGGGAGGTGGGGACATGACGCCCCAGGAAATGAAGGCGGTCGCTCGGGACATGGAATACGATGCGGAGATGGCGTCCACCGCCGCGGGGCGGAAGGCCCAGAAGGTGCTTCAGGATGCGCGCGATCAGGAGTTGAGCGGCAACCTGGAAGCAGCTTTGTCCCTGCGAAGAGAAGCGCTGAGCTACTTTTCGGATGACGATGATGGTGCGGCGGCATCATCGGCACGACATGATCTGGCCCATTCACTCACCCTGGGCGCGGCTCTGTCAGACTGGAGCGCCATCAATTCCGCCATCGGACTGTTTCGCAGGGCCCTGTCGTCTCCGTCCCGTCAGGCCAGTTTCATGCGCCGGGCACAAAGCGAGAACTCACTGGCGGTAAGCCTGCGGACGCTGGCACGTCTGCTTTCGGACGAAGACGCAACGCCAATCCACAAGGAGATCGAGCAACTCTACCGGAGCGTCATTTCGCAAACAGCTCGCTGCGACCGGGTGGGGTCGAGGCTGCTGGCGGAGGCGCACCTCAATCTGGGCAACCTCTTCTCGGAGATGGGATCGACCAACAAGGCAATTCTTGAGTACGAGCACGCCATCTCAGGGGCCTACAAGGCCATGCGCGACAAGAACGGCCCCATGCAACATGTCATCGCACGGGCGCGGTTCGGGACGGCCGAAGCACTTGTCGCGCGGGGGCGAAAGAACGATCTGTCCGCGGCGGAGACGTATGCCCGAGAGGCCGTGAAGGAGCCCGAGCCCGGACGGGAAGACCTCGGATGGATCCTGTTGGCGGAGATCGCCATGTCTGGGGCGGCACCGGAGCGGCTCGCCCTGGCGAGGGAGCATCTTCGGAAGGTGCGACCGACGCGACTGGAAAGTGCACCATGGCGCATCCGCCACGCCAAGGCGTTGCGGCGCGCGGGCGCCCCGGATGAGGCCCTGGGCGTCTTGAAGGATTGGATAGACAGGTCCATCGAGGCGCGGGCCCAGACGATCGCGGATTTCGCCGCGGACGTGGCCGCCATGGAATTCAAATCCGCGGCGGCACTGGGAGCGCGCATTCTCGCCCAGGACAAGGCGGACGGCGTGGGAGCATTCCTCCATCTGGAGAATGCAAGCGGGATGCGGTTCGCCGAGAACCTCAGCGCCTATGCATGGCGGCCGAGGGACCCATTGGCGACGAAGCTGTCGCGCGAACTGAAGCTCCATACCCACCGTGCCGCCACCTACGACGGGTGCGCACGCTCTCTGGAGCGGATGGCGCTGACCGCCCAAAGGGAGATCCTTCGAGACACCTTGAAGAGCTCCCGCGAGCTTTCGCACGAGGAACAAAGCGGCTTTCCTGACAAGGAGCATTGGATCCTGACACTTACGGCTGCACTTGCCGCGCAGGTGCCCTTGCATTACCTCCAGGCGGAGGTCGAGGCCCACGGCGAGAGAAGCATCCGGTTGAAATCCGCGCTCCTCCGTCACGACCCCCACTACGCTCAGGTCCACCGTGTCCTGGCGCGCGAAGTGGAACGCGAAGACCTCGAAGCCATCCTGCGCTCGGCGCCGGATCAGGTGTTGATACGTTTCAGTCTGGAGCTGGGGGATCTGCTCGCGGTCGCTGTGTGGATGGACGAAGAACAAATGGTCGCGAGGAGTGCCTCGCTCCAGGTGAAACCGGAGTTGCGCCGGCTCCTTCGGGCGGTTTCCCGGGGACGCAAGAAGGTTGATTTCGACCGGGTCAGCCAGTTGCTGGCCCAGCTTGACCTGGCTCCCATCCTGCCTGCCGGGCGGCGTCGCAGGGCGGTGTTGCTGCCGTCTCATTCCGCGGCCGCGCTACCGCTCGCGGCGCTGGGACCCGAAGGCAACCGGTTGATGGACCGTTTTGACTCGCTGGTCTGGCTCGCGGGTCTCCTTCCGCTGCGGATTCGCCCGGCGGCCTGTCCGCCAAGGTCCGGACATGGGGTGTTCGATCCACGCAGCACGGGTTTCAGTGATATCGCATTGTCCCAATCCCTGGCGGGTGAACGCCGGTTCGTGGGGCACGAGGCCCAGGCCAAGGCGCTGGTGCAAACCGTCGCGCAGGCCGAGACCCTTTGCATCTACACGCATGGGAAGCATGAGACCGGGGAGATGCCGTCGCTTCAGCTGTGGAACGAAGAGTGGCTGGACACGTCGGTGCTGATGGGCCACGTCGTGGGCTTGGAGCGAATGGAGATCTGGGCCTGCCAGACCGGAACGAATCGGGCGACGGACTCGTTGACCCCTCCCGCCGACGAAGCCTTCGGATTGGATTTCCTCTTCCTCCTGGCGGGAGCGCGAACCTGTGTGGGGACGCTCTGGCCCGTTCCGGACCTGGTGACGGCTGCCATCGTCAGGAGGTACCGGAACGGCCTTGCTGAAGGCCGAGACCCTGCGGTCGCGCTGCTGGAGGCACAGCGCTGGTGGTCCAGGGACGGGGTGGAGCTCCTCATCGAACAGCTGCGGCACAAGCCTCAAGCGCAGGCCATCAAGGACTTCGCCGGATTGCTGGGGCTGGACCTGGGACCCGAGGGGCTTGATTCCACTTTCGACCTGTTGGGAACAACCGCATCGGTGGATTCAGGGGGAGAGGGGATTCGCCGGGTCTTCGGATGTCCCGTCTCATGGGCAGCCATCCGCTTCGTAGGCCTCCCGGAGTGGAAGCCCGAGGAGCCCTGGTCGGAGCATTCCGAGCGGCCGCTGACCGACTCGGAGCAGGCTGTGCTCACGCGCTGCCTGTCGCTGGAGCCCATCGTACGCCCGGACTCCTATCGCGAGCAGCGGGAGCCCGTGCTCGCGCAAGCGGCGATGCTGAACCTGGGCGACGTTCCCTCCGTGGAGCAAGCCCTCCGGGTCTCGCGGCTGTTGCGCGACAGCCTCCAGGGTGCGTTCAGGAACAACGTGTTGCAGGCGCTGGCGTGGCTTCATGAGGTGCTTGCCGCTCCTGGGTTGGGTACCGCGGACCGGATTCGGTTGTCCGTCGAGGCCGCCCACCTCTGGGTGGAGGTCGCCATCCAGGAGCGATGGTTGCCCCCCGTCCCTCATCCAGTGGCACTTGCTCGGGCCGAGAGCCTGCTGGCGGATGTCCAGCGGCTGGGTGGCGGAACGAACGCGGACGGATTGGCGGCGTCGGCTCGTTTACGGCTCTTGCGCTCCGTCTATACCGCGGAGCCGGTGGACGAGGCCTTCCGCGATGCCCTGGCGCTCCTCATGCCCGCACTCGATGGCCTTCATCCCGTTTCCTACGAGGCGCTTCGTGTGGTGACGGTCGCGGTCGAGTTGCTGCCACGAGACGAAGGGGTTCCGGCGTCCTGGCGCGACGAGGTGCTCCGGCATGCACGGACCATTGCGTCGTGGGAGGAGTGCCCCCGAGAGATGGTTCCTGCCTGGCACCGGTTGCGAGTCGCACTGCATCCCTGGGGGACGGGCACGAAGGCCGCGGACATCGCACGACTTCCGTTGACGCCACGTGAGCGGGTGGGGGCGACGCTTCATGCCCTGCGAAACGAAGCATCCCGGTCCAACCCAAGCACGGTTCCCTCGGCCGTGCTTCTCACCCAGGCACTGGGCGAAATGGAGGCCAGCTTGTGGGGAACTTCCGGCGACAAGCGTCATGCCCTCGTCGTCACGGTGGGCACCTTGGGCGTTGCCTATCGAATGTTGTTGAAGTTCTACCTGTCCTCACACGAGGTGAACCGTCCTGGCAGCGAGGTGCACCTGTTGGCGTGCCTCCACTACGCAAGTGATCTGAGACTGGCTTTCCTGGGACACCTGTCATGGCTCTCCACCGGGCCCTCGGAGCAGTGGGCACGAACCCTGCGGAGTCTGAATGAATACATCCGGCGCCGGCAGGCATTGAGTGCGGCCCTGTCCAATGCGGTGCTGTTGGCGGATCCGGCATCCATCCAGAAGCGGATCCAGCCTCATCCCTTGGACCCGCATTCGTTGACGAGGCAGGCCATGAAGACGAGCCCTCGGGGTTCCTCGGGTTTGACGGCCTGGTGCCTGGAGTTGCTCATCGGCCAGTGGCAGGAGCAGGTGCGCCCCGCATGCACCGCCGCGTTCGAGGCGATTCGTACTCTGTCGCTCCTGGAGGAAGGCGCGAATCGGATTTGGGACGAAATCCTCGAACTCGACGCCACCCGGCGCTTGTTGTCCGGCGCCCAGGCGTTCCGGGGACTCCCAGCGGCGCTGGAACCTGGCTTGGACCTTGAATCGAACGAGCGGCGGCTGGGCTCCCTCAAGGAGGGATTCGGCCTGCTGGGGCTGACCCTGATCCCCGACGATACCCTTTTGGTCATCGCGTGGTGGAACGACGGGGGAGGGCCGCGAGGACGAACACTCCGGATCCCCGCTGAGGCAGTGCGCGCGGCTCTGGGCGATCTGCTTGGGACTTCGAGGGAGGACACGAGTTCGAGGCGAGGAGTCGCTAGAGATCGCCGCCATGCATGGCAGCGGCTGGAAGACGCGCTGGCCCCAGCGCTGGCGGCCCTTCTGGACGAAGCCCAGTCTGGACAGCGATTGCGTTGGCGCGTGTTTGCTCCGGGCGCTCTGCGCGCACTTCCCTTGTTGGGAATCCGCCTGGGGCGTGGCGAGCTGCTTGCCGAGCAGGTGGAGGGACTCTTCCATGTTCCCTCGGAGGGGTTCGGTCGTCTCGGCGCTCCTCAGCCTTCAGGGGAAGACTTCACGGCGTGCCTGTTGGCTCCGGCGGGAACGACAACGTGTTTCGGTGAAGCCGCATTGACGACCTTGCATGGGGTGAAGCCGCCGGAGCAGTTCATTCAGGCCCCACGCAATCCAGCGTCCAGTGCCTTTGAGTTGGATGCCTTGCAGGCGCACGCATCAAGAATCAGGGTGCTGCGCATCTACGGAGTCGGGCGCCCCGAGTCCATCAACGACGCGACGGCGAGTTTCCGACTGGCGGATGGGCGTTCCCTGGTGGAAGGAAATCTGGTCGATTTGCTGATGCCTCACTGCCGGGTCGTGGAGTTGTGGGCCTCCACGGCGGGAAGGGCTGACCGCGAGCGCCTTCTGTTTGACCACGAGGACCGGATTCCGGGCCTCGCGGCGAGCTTCCTGGCCGCGGGGGCGGCGGCAGTCATCGATCTGGCATGGCCAGTCCACGATGTGATCAAGGCGCTGGTCTGCGAGCAGTATGGCTGGTGGAGTCAGCGATCAGGCCACGGGTCGGAAATGCTCGCGCAAGCACTGGAGGCGGTTGCCGGGATGCTGCGAGTGCTTCGGTCGCGGGCCGGATTGAAAACGGCCCACGACGTCCTGGTGGCGCTGGATGACCTGCGTCGGACGCAGGTCCAAGAAATCTTGAAGCGCCCTGTCGCCATCACTCCGTTCGCGGCACATTCCAACGTACCGGAGGTCGCCGGTTCATCAGGCGCGGAGTTGCTTGATGAATTGGGACAGGGCGTTCATCTAGGGGCCTTCCGCTGGTGGGGCGCTTGAGGACGTAGGCCCCTGACTCGCTACTCGAGCTTCGACGTGGCGTCGATGGTCAGCTCCAGCGTCGTGAGCTCTGGATCCGCGAGGATGTCCGCTTCGTTGAAGCGCACGGGACGGAAGTGCTTGCCGGAGAAGAGGTCCGTCTGGTCAGCGAAGTGCGGAGACGCGGGGTCGTTGGACTCCGCGTAGGAGAGGACCGCGTTCGCCTTGGGTCCCTCCGGCGTGAACTCCATCACCATGAGGAAGCTGGTCCCGAAGTCGACCAGGTAGCCTTCCGGCGTGAGCCCCGTGCCGGGGGAGAGCAGCGGGCCCTGCGGCTGGGACTGCGGCAGCAGCGTCGCGTTCGCGCCGGAATAGCCGACGACGTTGGTGACGCCCTCGAAGGCCGCGCCGCCGTGCAGGGGCACCTTGCGGTCTTCCTTCCACGCGAACTGCACGTCGCCCAGCTTCGTGCCCAGCGCGATGCCCGCCTTGCCCAGGAGCGCCACGGCCTCCGCCAGCTTCTGGTTCACCGGATCCACGCCGGACTCCGGCGCGGGGACCAATCCCGACGGCGTCACCGCCGCCCGGGCCGGATCGAAGGGCTGCGTGAAGAGGGTGCCCTTGTCCACGAGGTCGGAGCGGTTGAAGCCGTTGAGGAACTCACGCCAGACGATGGCGCCCGAGCGGTCCAGGTCCAGCCGGCCATCCCAAGCCGAGATCATCTGGCACGCTTCCGCGATGTCCACCGGCGCGCCCTCGACGACGATGGGCTCCGCGCCCTGGCAGCGCTGCACCACGGCCGTGCGCAGTTGCTCCGCCACCCAGGTGCGGTTGCTCAGGATGGCCTGCTCGGCCTCCTGGCGCGTGAAGCGCCCGTCGCTCCCGGCCGCCGCGGTGTCACCCTGTTCGGTGATCAGCGTGAGGTTCATGTGCGAGCGCGTGCTCATGCGGCCGCGCGTCCCGAAGATTTCGTAGAGGAAGGGCAGGTCGAGCAGGGGAGAGGCGGGGTTGGTGAACGTCGCCGGATCATTCGCGTTCATCACGAAGTCCGTGCGGCGGAGCTGCGGCATGACGGTGGTCGGCACCAGGCCGTGCGACTCGCTGTCCAGGCCCACCCATTCGTCGCGGGACGTGCTGCCGTCCAGCAGGACGAGCCCCAGTGACGCGAACACCGGCGCGTCCGGGGTGGACGCGAGCGAGTCGCGATACGCCGCGACGGTGGCGGGGCTCAAATAGGGGACCCGCGACGCGTCCACGTAGCGCGTATCGCCGTCCGCGCTCGTCATGAGCGTGTTCACCCAGGGCGCTCCGCGCACGGTGCGCTCCACCTCCGCGGCTTCGCCGATGTCTCGGGCCGTGTTCAGGCGCACCCAGTGCTCCGCGAAGCGCGGGTTGTCCTCGGTCGCGTCGCGCGTCGTGTACGCGGTCTCGTCCGTCCAATCCGCGCCGGGGCCGGCCAGGATGGGGCCGTAGTGGCTGCGCCAGAACGTGCGCGTCTCCTGCGTCATGCCGCCGTCGTCCCCTCGCACGTTGACGGTGACGGTCCGCGACGTCATGCGGCGCGTCGTCCCGTCATAGACGTACGCCGTGGTGTCGCCCGGCACGAGCTTGAGCCGGTACAGCGTCAGGTGGCTCGACGCCGTCACCGTGTGCGTCCACGCGATGTCCCGGTTGAAGCCGATGTTGATCGCCGGAACGCCCAGCAGGGACACACCGTACACGTCGAGCTTGCCGGGGATCGTCTGGTGGCTCTCGTGGAAGCGGAGGCTGCCCTCCCAGGGGAAGTGCGGGTTGGCCACGAGCATGCCCCGGCCGCTGGCCGTCTTCTCGCGGCCCAGCGCCCAGCCGTTGCTGCCCAGCTCATCCTTGCGCGGAGACAGCGCGAGCGGCCTCGACTGGAGCCGCTCGCCTCCCGTCTCCGCGCTCGGAGGCTGCGCGTTGCCCACGTAGCCGAGCAGCGGGATCAGCGTGTCGAACAGCGACAGGTCCAGGTGGTACGCCATGAGGTCGTACGCGCTGATGGGCTTCACCCACGTGGCGCCCCGGCAGGGCTCGGGACGCTGAGCGGCCGGTACATCCGCGAGGTACTGGTTGTAGCCAGCGGCATAGCCCTGCACGAGGTCGCGCAGGTCCTGCGACTGCTCCGCGAAGCTGGCCTCGGCGCGGGTCCGCAGCGCGAGCCCCAGGTAGGTGAAGTCGCTTTCGAGGAAGGCGTCCTGCGGGCCCCGGCCCAGGTAGCGAGCGCGCTCGCCACGGACCTTGAGGAACTGATCCGCGAGGATGCAGACCGCGTCCTGCGCCTGCGCGTAGCCGATTCCAGCGCCCAGGCTGCGATAACCGTCGGCCTGGATGTGGGGGACACCGTACGACGTGCGGTGGAGGGTGGCCTTGAGCGGGGAGGGCGCCGGCGGGTCGTCGTTCCGGCAGCCACTGAACGCCGTCAGGGTCAGCAACAGGGGGAGGGAGATTCGGGATGTGCGCATGGGTCGTCAGCCTCGCAGACAGGGCTGACAAGGATATCCGCTCTAAGCCAAGTATCCGTGACCACGAGGGTAGTAGCGGTCGCGTGGGACCGGTGGCATAGGCTTCGCCCCAAAAAAGGAGCAGGCCATGGCGTACATGCTGGTGGTGAGGCAGACCATTGGAGGGAAGTCCCAGACGGCGGAAGGGAAGCGCGTCTCGGCGGACCGGATGGAGCGGATGCTGGGTTTCGGGGCGGCGCTCCAGAAGCGCGGCATCCTCGTAGCGGCGGACTCCCTGCGTTCGGACGAGGAGGGCATCCGGGTGGAGCGGCGCGATGGGAAGCTGAGCTTCAGCGACGGGCCGTTCACGGAGTCCAAGGAGATCATCGGCGGCTTCTTCCTCATCAACGTGGAGACGCGCGAGGAGGCGGTGGAATGGGCCACGCAGTGCCCCGCGGCGGAGTGGTCCACCGTCGAGGTCCGCCAGTGCGGTCCCTGCTACGACGAATAGACCGTCTGGGCCATCCCTCTTAAGGGGGATGGCCTGTATCCCGCCTCGCGGGATGTGATGCTCTCCCTTGAAGGCATGCCCTGCGCGCATGCCAACTCTTGACCCGAGGGGGGAGCGTCATGAAGGTCCTGATTGGAGACACCGTCGTCCTCAAGCAGCAGGCGGGCAACCCCATTGGGATCGTGACCCGGCGCAATGGCAACACGCTCACGGTCCGGTTGCCCTGGCAGGACAACACGCTGGAACGTGTGTCCCGCTCCGACGTGGAGCCACTGGCCGTGGGGATGGCGGATGCGCGCAAGCGTCAGGCGAAGTTCAGCAACTCGCTGAGTCTGGCGGGTCAGTCGTCGCTCGCGGACCTGGTCAAGGCGTTTGGTTACGCCACGGACGTCAAGATGCAGCGCTCCTCGCTGGGCAATGTCGTGCGCCAGCTCGAGCGGGCGGGCCTGGACGTCAAGCCGACGACCGGTAGCTGGGATCGCTACGCGCCGTTTGTCCTGGGGCTGAAGAATGCCCTGCTGGATCCCTCCGAAATCGAGGAGGACGAGGCGGATGAGGAGGAGGCGCCGGAGCCGGGCCTGCCCTCATCCTTCGCGCTGCCCCAGCCCTTCTGGCCCAGCGCTCTGGGACTGTCGCAGGAGCGGGAGGTCGCATTCCTTCGCGCCCTGACCGCCGCCGAGCCCATCCTCGCGCTCCTGTACCTGCCGGACAGCCGAAGTGCCGCGGACTGGTTGCAGGCCACCTGGGAAGGCTTGATGGGCTGGGCGTATCGCTCGGCCCAGCGCTTCATCCGCACGCCGAGCGGCGGCGAGCCTCCTTCCGCGGCGGTCGTCCGCGGTCCTCCTACGCTGCTGCACGGCTATCTCAGGCCATCCGTCCTGGCCTCGGAGGGGTCCCGGCTCCAGGACGCTCCACGCACGCTCAACCTCGTCGCGCTCCGGCGCGATGCGGACGCTCCCGTGGATCAGCAGCGGCTGCTCTCCACCTGGCCGGGCCCCGTCTTCGAGTTCGATGCCACGGCGATCTCCAGCGAGGGGACGCCTGTGTCGCGGCTGCTGCTGATGGTGGGCGGCAAACCCGAGAAGGCAACGGATGCCATCGTGGCGGAGTTGTCTCCGTTGAAGCTGGTGCTATGGAGCCGCGAGGCCTGTGCTCACGGCTCCGCGCAGGCGATGAACTCCTGGGGCGAAACGCTCAAGCGCGCTCCTTTCTCCCGGTTCAAGGGCGGCAACGAAAGCGCCACGGCGCTGTCACTGAAGGCGCGCCTTGCGCAGTGGGTGGGGCTGCGCAGTCCGGACGCCGAGCTCGAGTTCGAACACCGCCGTGAGGAGGTGCTGGACGAGGACGGCACCACGCAGGAGGTGACTCGGACCGACCTTCATGTGGAGGAGCTGGGGAGCTTCGAGGTCGAGACGCTGCTGGGAAGCGGGCCGATGGAGGCCTTCTATCACCGGAAGATCTTCTCGCGGCGCAAGGCGGGAGAGTCCTTCTCGCTCGTCGTTCCCAGCGAAGCCCTGCTCTGGGCGGGCCCGTTCCTGGCGGACATCGCCCACCATCTGGGAGAGGACGGCGCGGTGCTGGTGCCCGTGGCGGGGACTGCCTTCGCGAAGCTCGAACCGCGGCCGCTGACGGAGAGCGCCTCGGAGGTGAAGGATCCGGAAGAGGCCCGGCGTGAGTCCACCATCGAGCCGGTGGAGCGCGACGTGGATCGGCTGCCGGGGCTTGCGGACGTGGCGGGCTACACCGCCGTCAAGCAGCGGATCCAGCGCGACATCATCTGGCCGGAGCGCCGGGGCACGTTGCTGCGCAATGTCTCGCGGGCTTCCGGCATCCTCTTCTTCGGGCCTCCGGGATGCGGCAAGTCGCTGCTGGCCCGGGCCATCGCGGGAGAACTCGAACAGGAAGTACGGCTGCTCTCTCCGTCGGACCTGCGGGGGCCCTACGTTGGTTGGGGCAACCTGATGATCCGCGAACAGTTCGACTGGGTCGTGGAGCAGGAGAAGCGGATGCTCGTGCTCGACGAACTGGACGCGGTGGCGCGTTCGCGGCGCAACGGTCAGATGCACAGCGATGAGAAGGCGGATGTGAACGAACTCCTCGTCCAGTTGGACCGCGCGGGTCGGCTGCGCAGGATCATCGTGGGAACGACCAACTTCCTGGGCGCGCTCGATGAAGCGGTCATTCGGAGTGGCCGGTTCGGACGCTACGTCCCCGTGCCACCTCCCGATCTCGATGAGGCGATCGAGATCGTCTCCTACTACCTGAAGCGGCTGGGGCGCGGTGGTCAGCCGGTCTTCGTTCCCAGTTTTGCCGAACTGCACGACATCCTGGGTCCGCTGTTCCTGGGGAACCGGAGGAGCCAGCGCTTCTTCTCAGGCTCGGATCTGGAGGCCGCTGTCACGGAGGCCTACCTCCGGTGCGCGCAACGCGACACCCCGATGGACACGTTGGATCCAGATGAGGCCCCTGTGCGCCTGACCCGGGAGGAGCTGGCCTCCGCGCTGGAGGGCGGTCCCCGGTCTGTTTCGGCACACTCCATCCGGCGCTTCCTGAAGGAGACCCAGCGTCATTGTGGCGCCGCTCTCGCGGAGATCCTCGCGCAACGCTTCGACGCGAAGGAGTAGGGCGCTCGACATCCCGCCTGACTCCAGGGCGATTCGCACGGCGGTGTCCCCCGACCATCCTCCGGGGTCCATGGCCACGACACCGCATGATGCCCCGGAGGCGGGTCAGCCGTACCTGCCCACGCCCCAGGCGGAGGCGCAGGCCTTCGCGTGGGACGACCTGCTGACGCCCACCCGCCAGGGACTCCGGGAGCTCTTCTCCTGGCTGGAGGCGGCCTGCGAGGGCAGCGCGGAAGCGGCCAGCACCGAACATCTCTCCACCAGCCTCCTCGTCTCCGGCGCCCGGGGCTCCGGTAAGACGACCCTCCTGCTCAGCGCCGTGCAGGCGCTGCGGGACTGGAAGTCCTTCGTGCGCGGGGCGCCCGGTCCGGAGGTGCCCGCGCTGTCGCGGACGCTCGAACGGCTGGAGCGGCGCATCCTCTGGCTGGAGCCGCTCGACCTGGAACCCGTACCAACACAGGCGAACCTGCTGGCCACGCTGCTGGTCCGCGTGCGGGCCGCGTTGGATCAACCCCGTCGCGGGAAGGGCGCGCGCGGCGAGTCCTCCCGGTGGGCGTCCTCCATCCTGGAGGAGGGCGCGGAGGAGACGTGGGGAAAGTTGGATCACCTCATCCGCGACGCGTCGTTCATGTGGGAGGACATCCCGACCACCACCGATGCCCGCGTGCGCGCGGAGCAGCAGATCCGCGCGTCGGAGATCTACGCCAACTTCCAGCCGCGCTTCGCCGACGCCATGGAGGACGTGGCGCGCACGCTGTCCATGCCGCGCTTCGGCGCGTCCGGCGGTGACCAGGTGCTGCTGGTGCTGCCCATCGACAACGTGGACCGCAGCATCGAGCACCTCTACAACATCGTGAAGCTCACGCGCATGGTGGCCAGCCGCCACCTCTGGTTCGTCCTGGCCGCCGGACACCAGGAGTTCCAGCGCTTCATGGAGCGCTCCTTCCAGAAGGAGCTGATCATCTCCGGTCAGGCCGGCATCGGTGCGCGCGGCCAGGAGGAGACGCTCGCCATCGCCCGGCGCCAGGCAGCCACCACGCTGCGCCGCGCGCTGCCACCCAGCTACCGCATCGCGCTGGACCTGGTGGAACCCCACGAGGCCTGGCGCTTCCCCGTGGACGGGCGAGGTGAGCCGCTGGGCTCGCTGCTGCGGCGCCTGCGACTCCCGGCCGGAAAGCGGACGGAGTCGCGCGTGCTGGAGACCTTCGCGGATCTCTTCGACCTGCAAGCCCGCCTCGCGCCCGACGTGGCGCGCTGCTACCGCGAAGCCCTCCGCAATGACGACGCGGAGGCCCGCGAAAGCGAAGCGCGCCCGGACGAGCCGCTCCTCCACCACGTGGGACGACTCGCGCTCACGCTGCCCGCGCGCACCCTGCAGGACCTGTGGCACGCCGTCCGGCGCGAGGTCATGTGCTCCGCCGCGCCCACCACCGGGGCCGCACCGGAGCAGGGCGAACCCGTGGTCCGCATCGCCTCGGAGATGCTCCGCAACGCCATCGACGAGAGCGACCTGCCGGCCTGGGCCAGCGAGCTACTGCACCACCGCATCCTCCGTCAGGATGACCAGGGCCGCGTCTGCCTGGACCTGACGGGCAAGCCCATCCGCCGCTCCAAGCGCACCAGCCTCCACGGCGTCCTGCAGGCGCCGCCGCGCGCTCCCGGTGGAAACGGGACGGGCGCGCACGCCCGGGTGCTGGGCACGGAGGTGCACCTGCGCCGCTTCCACGAGGTGGTGCTGGTGCTGGAGGACCTGGAGGTACCTGGCCGCGAAGCGCCGCTGCCCGCGAACGTCGCCGGCTGGTTCATGGTCCTGCATGACGTGCTGATGCTCTTCGAGCGTCCCCGCGTGCTGAGCGCGGACGTGACTGCCCTGGAGATGAGCCCGGAGATGATCGCCACCGTGCACGAGTTCTGGTCGGGCCGTGCGCGCGGGGAGCCGTTCGTCCAGGCCGCGTTCTGGTGGACGCCGCCCTCGTGGAACACCTTCATCGAGTTCGCCATCCTCACCGCGCAGTGGCGCGCGTTCCTCGTGCGACTCTCCCGGGGGTTCCTCACCGCCGGGGACGGGGAGGACGCCACCCTGCGCGCCCGCTTCATCCAGGCCGCGTGGGTGGAGAACATCTGCTCCGTGGCCGGAATGGCGATGGGCCAGTGGAACTGGGGCGATGAACGTCAGGGCGCCATGTCCGTGCTGAAGGCCTCGCGGCTGACCCTCTCGCTGGAACGCTATGAACAGTGGGTGCGCGACGCGGTGGCGGAGCTCGTCACGCGGATCCGTAAGCACAGCGCCGGGTATGATCGGCTCTGGACGGCGCAGGTCTGGCTTCGCGACATGCTGCCGCTCCAGGTGCTGCCGGAGTTCGCGCTCGCCTTCGATGCGCGGAGCCTGCTGCGCCAACCGTCCGGTGTCTCCAGTCCGAATGAAGGCTGGGACATCCTGGTGAAGGACTGGCGCACCCAGGCGCCCCGGCTGGCGGCCTTCCGGCATCAGCGGGTGCGCGACGCGGTGAACCGCTCCAGCGCGGCGGAGTCGCTCCGTCAGGCGCTCGGCGCGGGCGGCGGGCGCGCGTCGGAGACGTACTACGGCTGGCTCGATACCCTGGTGGACGCCTGGTTCGCGGTGGTGGACCACGACGGGGATCCGCTGGCGGGGGTGGTGCTGGGCCTGACGCCCCACCTGAACCCGCCGTCCCCGGATGATCATCCGTGAGCAGCGAGGGCGCACGCCCACCGCCGGGAAACCTGGCACCTCGCCGCGTCCCGGAGGCCTTCGTCCGAGCGGAGGTCGCCAGCTTCCCGCTGACGAGCCTCGGGGCCTTCCGATCGGCGGTGACGGAGTTGGTGCCGTCGCTGGACGCGGAGGCCGGCGGCCCCACGCGCGCGCTCTGGCGCGAGTGCGAGAAGAGCCTGTCGGAGCATGCCAGCGGCTGGTCGTTGGACCGGATCATCGCCGTGCGCGACGCGTTCTGGTTTCCCTCGCGAGGCCACGTCAGCCACCGGCAGGCCCCGCGCAAGGGCGTGTCGATGTTCCACTACCTGCGGAACCTGGCGGACACGCACCTGGAGCGCAGGCCCGGCGTCACCGTCATCTTCCAGGGCACGGGCGCGGAGGCGGTGGAGGCGCTGACGCACTACCGCTGGCTCACCTTTGCGATGCCGGAGGACCTGCTGCTGGCGGCCGTGCCGGTGGAGCCGCCTCCCACGCGCGTGGACATCGAACCGCCGCTGCTGGTGCGCCACCTGTTGGATCGCGGCGTGGCGGAGGTGCACCACCACGTCGGCGCGGGCATGGACTTCCCGCTCCTGTGGGCGTCGCTGCTGTCCTCCGTGGGAGACGCGGGCCTGGATCCGCGCACCCTGACGGGGCCGGGCCTTCCCTTCGACGAAGGCGAGGTGATGCTTCGCTGGTTGCTGGCGACCGCGGTGACCCGTTGTGTCCTCGCGGAGATCCTGCTGCGCCGCGAGACGCCTTCGCTCCTGGACTTCGTGCGCGGCCTCTCGGAATCCCAGGCATGGCTGCCACAGCGGCGGCGCGTGCTCTCACGCACGCTGGAGGCGCTCTCGCGGGGCCGGCGGGAGATCCTCCCGGCGCTGGATGAGCTGCGAGGCCTCTACGAGGACCTCCACCCGCTGGCGGCCCGCAACGTGACCGACCCGCCCGCCACGCTCGATGAAGTATGGCGGCGGTGTGATCCGGTGGCCTTGCGGCTGCGCCTGAGCAGCCCCAATGGAGGGGAGCGCTGGCTGGTGCGCGCGGGTCTGAACCACCTGGGGCGCATGGAGCGCGCGGGCGAGCACGACGTGCACTTCGACCGACTCTTCTGGCAGGTCCAGCGCGTGCGGTGCATCAGCTACCGCGCCTACGTGCAGCGACCGCTGACCGCGGGCCTCCAGTGGTTCATCCGTTTCTATGGCCGGCCAGCCGCGATGAAGCGCCCCCTGCGCGCCGTGCGCGCGGAGGTGTCCTACGCGGTGGCGGGCGGTGACCAACCCATCGCCGCGCTGGAGGTCCGCACGAGCCTCGCGAACGATCCCATCCGCATCGCGGAGGAGTTGGCCTCCCTCACGCAGTCATGGCGGGGCGTGCTGGGCCGCACGGGAGAGCGCGCCGTCGGAGGGCGCCCGCCGGAGTTCGGCGTGGTGATGCACCTCATCAAGGCCCGGGACCCCGGCCGGAACTGGACGCAGGGGCAGCCGCCCGCGCACGGCATGGGCACGTACGCGGAGCCGGTGCCCGAGGGCCGCGTGCGGCTGGGCGGACGGTTCTCCGACTACTTCGCCTCGCAGTCGGTGCAGGTGGAGGCGCTGGTGGATCTGCTGAAGGCGGTACCGCTGTCGCTCTGGCTGGTGCGAGGCCTGGACGTGGCGTCGGATGAGCTGAGTGTGCCCACGTGGGTGCTGGCGCCGCTGTATCGCTACGTGCGGTGGGGCGCCGCGCGCGCCGCGACGAAGCGGGAGGCCCGGGGCGCTCCACCGCTCCGGCTGACGTCGCACGTGGGCGAGGACTACCGGCACCTCATGGAGGGCCTGCGCCGCATCTACGAAAGCCTGCACTACCTGCTGGACCGCACGGGAGGCCGGCTGGGCCACGCCACCGCGCTGGGCGTGGAGCCCGGGATGTGGGCGGAGTCCGTGGGCGCGGTGATGATGCCGGCCGAGGACCGGCTCTGGGACCTGGTCTTCGAGTGGCGCCTCTACGGCGACTACCGGCTGCCACCGGCGCTGGCCGCGGAGGCACCTCCCGGAAGGCCGCAGCGCGTGGAGAACATGCTGCGCGAGCTGTCCGAGTCCGTCTTCGGAGACTGCATCGCGCCGCACGTGCTGGCCGAGGCGCACCACGTGCTGCACAACCTCTGGTGCCCGCCGCTGGCGCGGGAGGAGGGCGGCGTGGGGCTGGATGCCTTCAGCCGCACCTTCCGCCGGCTGAACTGGACCCGGGTGCTCAACGCGGAGCAGGTCCGCGGCCTCCTCATGGCCTACCGGGAGGACGAGCGCGTGTTCCAGCGGGGGCAGCAGCTGGTGGACATCCCGCTGGATGCGTCGGAGGTGGACGCGCTCCGGGCGGTGCAGGACGCGATGCGCCGGCACGTGGGCGCGCGGGGGACCGTCGTGGAGGTGAACCCGTCCAGCAACCTGCTCATCGGCAACCTGATGGACTTGCGCAACCACCCCATCCTGCGGCTCAACCCCCCGCGCGCGGATGACAACGCCCCCCCGCCGGTGCCCATCGCGTTGGGCGCGGACGACCCCGTCACGTTCTCCACCTTCCTGCTGCGCGAGTACTCCCTGCTGCACGAAGCGGCGCGCAGCGCGGGCTACTCCGAGCGGGTGGTGCACGAATGGCTGTCCAACATCCGCCAGACGAGCATGGACGCGCGCTTCACCGCGCCCTGGCGCCCCAATGCCCTGCAGATGGCGGACGAGCTGCTGGCCGCGCTGGCCCGCTTCGCCCGGAGGGCCGTGCCCCGCCACGAAGCCTCCGCGCCCACTTGAGCCTCACCGCGGCGCTGGCACCGGCGTGCGAGGCGGCGGCGTGCTGGCGGAGCTGGACGGAGGCAGCACCTTCTCCGACTGGCCGAGGAGCCGGCCCAGCACCTTGTCCATGATGGAGCTCAGGAGCTTGTCCGCGGACCAACCCGCGACGACCGCCAGCGCCATCAGCGTGAAGAACACGGCCTGGTTGTCACTCACCACGATGTGGAAGAGGGCAGGGCTGGGATCCACCCCGGTGCTTCCCGTCCGCGTGTCCACCGACAGCAGCATGCGGGACTGCTCCAGGAAGAGGAGCATCAGCGCCGCGAACGCGCCGATGACGGGCTTCACCATCAGGTGGTAGGCGAAGAAGCGGCCCGTTGCCCCCGTGGCGACGACGAAGCGCTCCTTCGACAGCATGTTGGAGATGATGGCCCCGGAAGCCCCCGCGAAGCCCACCAGGAGCAGGCCCCGGGGAATCAGCTCCCCCGGCCAGGTCTGGATCAACTCCCGCGTCAGCAGCACGAAGGAGATGACGAAGACAGCCAGCAGCAGGAGCGTGCTGAAGACCTGCAACGTGACATTGATGGAGAGCTGCCAGAACGTCTTGTCCACCTGCTGGTTGACGGTGTCGAGCGCCCCGCGAAGCACGCTGCGGCAGTAGCGGGACTCCTCCGCGTCGAGGGGCGGGGGAGCAACGCCTCCGGACTCGTCCACGCGGGTGAGCTGGCGCACGCTCCGGGGCAGGGGACCGCTCGCCCTGTCCGCGCCGAGCCAGAGGTGGGCCCGCGAGTCGGTCACCCGGCGCTCGAACTGCTGTTGGATCTCCAGCGCCCGGGGCACCAGCATGGACGCGGGCATCACCAGCAACAGCAGCCCGTCGACCTCATGGATGAGCTCCCAGAAGGAGAAGGACCAGCGCCCCGTGGGCTTGTCCAGGCACCACCGCGCGGCCTCCAGCTTCTCCTGGCATTGCCGCAGGATGGCCGTCTCCTCGGCGGTGAGATCCTGGCGGATCCGGCACAGCTCGAGGAGCGAGGCGTTGCTCTCCACCCTGTTCCAGAGCAGCTGGGTGGCCGAGCCGAACCCCCACCGACGCCGCCGGAAGCCCACGCGCTTCAGCAGCTCCGGGAGCGCAGAGTCGGGGAGCGTGTCGGTGGCCGCCATGAGGCACACATGGCCACGTCTCGGGCATGTGACAACCCTCCCGCGTTGCGCGTCGCGTCAATGTCATGCCTCACCGTGCTTAGGCCGCAAGCATTGATTAGCTGGAACCGGGGCTGATACTCCCAGTGTGCCCCACCCCCCAGAGAGGTGCATTGCATGTCGCGTCGCTCCCGAATTGTCTCAAGGTATTTGTTCTCACCGCTGCTCGCGGCCACGTCGCTCGCGCTGGCCTGCGGGCCCGTCACGGACGAGCCGGCCGCCCCCGTGGAGGCGCCCGTGGAGGTGGCCCAGCCGCTCGCGGTGACCGGCTTCGCGGAGATGCACCACCACATGTTCGCCGAGGAGGCGTTCGGCGGTGGGTGGTTCCACGGAAGTCACACCGGCACGCTGGCGAGCTGTGACGGCGGCATGCCGGAGAGCGACCACGCGCGTGTCCGCATGGACCTGAGCAACATGCTCAACCTCTGTCCCAACTCGGGCAGCGTGAACCTGAGCGGCATCCCCGTCCTGTCCGACATCTTCGGCGTGGGCGGCGCGGTGGCGTCGGAGATCATCGGCCAGGTTGAAGGCACCCAGGGCGACACCGGTCTGCACCTGGGCCGCATGGAGACGCCCACCCAGTGGCCGCGCTGGGACACCATCGCGCATCAGCAGGCGTGGGAGGGCTGGCTGAACAAGGCCCGCCAGGGCGGCATGTCCCTGGTCATGGTGTCGCTGGTCAGCAACGAGTTCCTCTGCAAGGCGCTGCCGTACCAGAACCTCAAGCGGCCTTGTGACGAGATGATGGACGTTGACGTCCAGCTCCAGATGGCCCGTGACTTCGACGCGCGCACGGACTGGGCGGAGATTGCCCTGTCGCCCGCGCATGCCCGGCAGATCATCGCGCAGGGCAAGCTGGCCATGGTGCTCTCCATCGAGTCCAGCAAGCTCTTCGGCACCAAGGACTGGCGCGCGGAGTTGAACCGCGTCTATTCGCTGGGCGTGCGCTCGCTGCAGCCCGTGCACCAGCTGGACAACCGCTTTGGCGGCGCGGCTCCGCACAACGCCATCTTCCAGGTGGCCCAGTTCCTGGAGAACTGTCACATCGACACGGACTGCGGCCTCACGGGCAACGGCTTCACGCTCGGCTTCGACGTGGACGCCAACTGCAAGAACACCAAGGGCCTCACCGCGGACGGCAAGGCGCTGGTCCAGGAGATGATGAACAAGGGAATGCTCATCGACATGGCCCACATGTCCGAGAAGAGCGTCCAGGACGCCTATACCCTGTCCCAGGGTCAGACGTACTACCCGCTGTTCATCTCCCACGGTCACTTCCGCGAGGTCATGAACCCGGACCTGGCCACCAACGAGAAGACGACGCCGTCGTGGGTGGTCCGCTACGTGCGCCAGACGGGCGGCATGTTCGGCCTTCGCACCGCGCACGACGAGACGCGCAACTACAACCGCACGCCGGTGGCCAACAACTGCCAGGGCTCCACGCGCTCGCTCGCGCAGGCGTACGAGTTCGGCCGCCAGGGCCTCAAGGTCAACATGGGCTTCGGCGCGGACCTGAACGGCTTCATCCAGCAGACGCGCCCGCGCTTCGGTGACTTCGGCGCGTGCTCCGCGGGCTTCCACGCGGAGGCGGACGCGCAGGAGGAGCAGCAGCGTGTCTCCGGCCCGCCTCCGCTGGGCACCGACTTCGACGTGTACGGCCTGGCCCACGTGGGCCTCCTGCCGGACGTGGTGAAGGACCTGAAGCAACTGGGCGTCAACACCACGGGCCTGGAGGGCTCCTCGGAGAACTTCATCCGGATGTGGGAGCGCGCCAACGGCACCCGCACCGGCATGGCGGACGCGGCCAACGACATCGACACCGGTGGCGTCGACCCCTACGTCGCCAAGGCCACCCGTGAGGCGGCGTTCCCGAAGATCTGCGGCAAGGCCTACGCCCCCAGCACCAAGCTGGTGTCGGAGACGTGCCGCTTCGACCAGGAGTGCAAGTCCAGCCTGTGCAGCGCCTTGGACAACTGCGGCGACATCCCGGGTGTCTGCACCTGCTCCGCCGACTCGCACTGCGCCTCGAACCAGTTCTGCGGCTGGGGCACGAACGACGGCAAGTGTGTGAACAAGCGCGCCAAGGGGTCGCTGTGCTCCGCGGGCCGCGAGTGTCAGTCCGGCAAGTGCTCGTGGCTGATGTGCACGTGAGCTGAAGAATGAGGGCCCGGCGGGAAGCGTTCCGCCGGGCTTCATCCCCGGGCGCCTGTCGTATGGGCGCCGTCCGACGCGCGCGTTCCCCTCCGGACCTCATGCCATCTGGGAGCAGTGCCTCCACCTTCCGCCGTCGGTGAGCTGGGTCCCGGGCTCCCAGGAGGCGGCGAATGGCAGGACGCACGTGGCTGTGGGGTGCGGTGCTGGCGGTGTGGCTCGCCGGTTGTGGCGCGCCGCCGGAAGAGAAGGACCTGGCACCCACGCTGGCGGAGGCGCTGGAGGTCCAGGAGACGGACGCCGTCGCGGCCGGGGCTCCGGGGCATGACGCGAGGAGCCGGCCCTATTGGGTGCAGCCAATCCGAGGAGCGGACGACGACTTTCCAACGGGCATCGAGCACGACCGGGAAGGCAACGTCGTCACCGCCGGGTATTACTTCGCCCCCGTCGACTTCGGGACGGGGCCCATCGGGCCGTCCACCGGGCTTGTCGGGGCGATCTCCAAGTACAGGCCTGATGGGACGCTTGTCTGGGCGAAGGTGCTCGCCGCTCCCCCTCCGCCTGGAGGGGGCTTCGGCGGGGTGAACGTCTCTGCCCTCCACGTCGACCGGGCCGGGAACATCCTCGTGGGGGGAGGGCAAACCGGCGGGCTGGATCTGGGCAGCGGTCCGCTTCCCGAGGGAGCCTTCCTGGCTCAGTTCAATCGCCAGGGGAACCTGCAGTGGGTGAAGAGCTTCGTCGGCGTCATCGCTCCGAGAGCGATCACGACGGACCGCGCTGGCAACGTGGCCATGGCGGCCTACCAGCAAGGCACGGTCGACTACGGGGACGGTCCCGTCACGGTTCCCCCTACCAGCCTGGATGCCGATGTCCTCGTCAGCTACACGCCCGGGCTGGACCTCCGGTGGGTCTACCTCGAGGTCTCACATGGCTTGCTGAACGACGTCTCCGCGGACGCCGAGGGTGACTTCTACCTCGCGGGTATTGGACCGGATCCGGTGTTGCCATTCACCGCCATGGCCCGGTTCCAGCGCATCTCGTCGAAGGGCTGCCGGGTGTGGCTCCGGACGATTCCGGGGGCCAACTCCTTCGGCGTGCGGGCCCGCGTCAATGGCAACCGCGTCATCACCAGTGGTGACGTCCAGAACAGCTTCAGCTTCGCGGGAAGGCCCGTCGTCGTGTTCGGCCCACAGGGCTTCGTGGCGGCCTACACGCGCGCGGGTGAGGAGCGCTGGGCGGGGGCGATAGGGAACGGGACGGCGTACGCGGACATCGACCATCAGAACCATGTCTTCGCCACCGGCCGGTACACCGCGGGACAGCCCTTCGGGTTCGGGCGGGGACCGCTGCCGGGAGTCACGCAGGACGGCGGCTACCTGGCGCGCATCGAGCGCTCCCATGGACAGCTCGAGCAGGCGCGGATGGTGGCGACGGGACCGGTGACACCCATGGACCTGTCGGTGACGGAGGACGGCCGGGCCGGAATCATCGGGCTCTTCGGCGGTGCGACCGACTTCGGCTTCGCGACGCTGGACACCGTGGGCAAGGGGGACGACGTCTTCGTCCTCCAGCCCAGGCGCTGAAAAAGCACGGGCCCCCGCGCGAACGCACGGGGGCCCGGTTTCACGAAGCGGGGACTAGCGCAGCTGCAGGAAGGAGAACGACAGGCCCTGGTGCGTCGCCACCAGGTTGCCGGTCAGGTCCGTCAGCTCGCGGTAGTTCGTGGTGCCGCTGTTGTTGGTGAACTCGCTGAACACCGTGCGGCCGTTCATCTCGTACAGGAACGAGCTGCCCGTGCTGGCCGGCAGCGTGTCCACGAGCGTCGCGTTGGTGCCGGCGGCCGGGTCGATCTTCCACCACTTCCAGGCCACGGCGCTCGCCAGGGTGCGCGCGACCGTGTCCGCCGCGACCGGGTAGACGGTCTCATCCAGCACGCGCAGGTAGCCCGTGCCGTTGGGGCCCGCGAGCAGCGAACCGGTGGCGCCGCCGTTCGTCAGCGTGCTCAGGTCCTTGAAGAAGTTCGTGTCGTACTTGTTCGTCGCCGGGTCGAACTTCAGGAGGCAGGGGGTGGGCACGCTGGAGTTGGTGCCGGACACGCGCTTCTCCGCGGCGCCGTACGCCTCCGTCGCCAGGTACACCTGGTTGTCCGTGCCCACGATGCCGTCGCGCACGTAGCCGCAGCGCTCATCCGTCACCACCACCGCGCTGTCGTTCGCCGTGTCCACCACGATGATGCCCGCCTTCTTGGTGACGGCGGCGCCCGCGCGCCAGCCCAGCGGCATCAGCACCTTGGTGCCCACGCGGATCGGGTTGGAGGCGAAGGTCGTCGAGCTCCCGGTGACGGTCATGTCCGGCAGCGAGATGCTGTTCGTCAGCGTCATGTCCTTCGGGTTCCAGATGATGACCTGCGAGTTGCGGCCGTCGAAGTAGTAGGCCTTGGTCTCGGAGACGAACTGGAACTGGTTCTGGTACTCGCCGATGGAGGTGACGCCCTTGCCCGCGAAGGTGACCTCACCGGCCTTCTCCAGCGTGTTGCTGGCCGTCAGGTTGTAGCGGGTGACGGTGGCGCCGGCGCTGCTGGAGATGAAGATGGCGCCCGACTTCGTGATGCCGGAGCCCAGCGCGCGGCCGTTGATCTGCGTGGCGTTGGCGGTGGACAGCGGCGTGGCCGGGTCCAGCGTCTCCGTCAGGATGACGTAGCTCTGGGAGTTGCCCTCGACGCTGACCTGCGCGACGAACGCGTACATCGGCGGCGGCGTCGTGCCACCGTCGGTGTCCGTGCCCGCGTCGGTGTTGGTGCCCGCGTCGGTGTTGGTGCCCGAGTCCGGGGTGTTGTCGTCGTCGTCGTCGTTGCAGGCGGCCGCCGTGAAGGCGAGGGAGAGCGCCAGCAGCAGGCGCGCGGAGGTGCGGAAGAAGGGTGAAGGCTTCAAAGGACTTCCCTTTCAAGTGGGGTGAGGGTGCTGCGAATGACGGAAGGCGGTGCTCAGCGCTCCAGCGTGAACTTGGCGGCGATGAGCCGCCCGGGGCGCTGGACCCCGTAGAAGTCGTAGGTCTGGGCGTTGGTGATGTTCTGGAAGTCCAACGTCCAGCTCAGCCGGGTCGACATGTCGCGGATGACGTAGGTGAGCGCCAGCCCGTGCGTGAGCTGTGAATCGATGCCCAGCTTGTCGTCGTTGCCCAGCGCCTCCCAGGAGAGGAGGAAGTCGTCCACGTAGCGCGTGCGCCACGTGACGAGCAGCTCGTCCTGGAACTTGAGCAGGCCGGACACCCGGACCTGCGCGCTGCCGTTGGCCGTCAGGTAGGGACGGTTGGGGATGCGCTGGTCCTTGAACTCGGCGTAGTTGCCCTCGCCGGAGGTGTTGCGCAGATCTTGATACGTGGCGTTGCCGTCCAGGCTCAGGTAGCGGCCCGGAGACGTCCACCCCACGGAGCCCATCGCGCCCAGCGCTCGGGAACCGTAGACGTTCTGGTACGTGAAGTAGCTGCCCTGGCCAATCAGGATGATGAGCTGATCCGTCAGCCGGGCAAAGCCGTTCACGTTGGCGCGGAAGCTGCCGGCGCGGCCTGGCTCGGACGCGTAGCCCAGCCCCAGGTTGAAGTTGTGGCTGGTCTCCGGCTGGAGCTCCAGGTTGGCGTCGATGAGGTTCCCGTCACCGAAGATCTCATCCGGGCGCGGCAGCCGTGTGGCCCACTCGTAGGAGGCCTTGGCGCTGAGCTCGGGGGTGATGCGGAAGCGCAGGCTGTCACCCACGCCCAGCTCGTGCGCGGTGCGGCCCTGGTCCAGGAACTCCGCGCTGGCCAGCAGCTTCTGCGCCCGCACGTCCTGGAGGTAGTCCTTCACGAAGGCGATGTTCTGCAGCCGCCCGTCGATGGCGTCGAGCTGGTGCTCCAGGCCCGACACCAGGGACGTGACGCCGCGGGGCGCGGAGAGTGGATCCGGCTGGTTGTTCGCCTGGAGCCGACGGTCCTCGCCGGAGCGCGCCACGAAGGTGGGCGACACCGCGAGCCGCAGCGTGTGCGCGCCACCGGGCACGGGTGTCCAGGCGGCGTTGAGCCGCGCGAACGCGGTGTGCTGGTTGACGTAGCGCTCCGTGCCGCCTTCGCTGATCTCCCCCGGCTGGGGCAGGGTGAGGAAGCAGCGGCCATACCAGTCGTAGGCGCACGAGCCGATGTCCAGGAACCGATTGCGGCGGAACGTGTACCCGCCCACCGCGTCCACGCTCACGCCCGGGTCGTAGTTCTGAGCGTAGCGCAGCGTGGCGCCCGCAGAGCCGTCGGCGGTGGTCACCTCGCCGTAGGCGGCCTCCATGTTGACGTCGTTCTGGATGTCGCGGCCGGCGGCGTTGATGAAGCCGCGCATGAGCAGGCGCCGCGCCCAGGGCTTGTCCACGAAGCCCGCCTCGACGCTGGCCCCGCCCGCGCGGTAGCCGTCGTGGAAGCGCCGCACCTCCACGGGCACGGGCTTGCCCAGGTCGTTGGGCACCTCCACGTTGACGGGGTAGTCGTTGCGCGCGTCGTCGTAGAAGCCGTGCGCGCGCACCAGCAGGCCGGTGGACTCCTGGTAGTGACGGCCGCTCGCGGTGAAGCGGTGGATGTTGAAGGAGGCCAGCTCGTAGGAACCCGCTACGGCCGAGCCGCGCACGTCCTGGTCGGTGACGAGCTCCACTGCGCCGCCCAGCACGTCCGCGCCGAAGCGGATGGGCACCACGCCCGTGTAGACCTCCATCTGCTGCACCAGGTTCACCGGCACGTTCGCCAGGCCCGGGCCGTAGCCCGCGAACTCCAGCGGGACTCCGTCGATGAAGAAGCGCACCTGGTCATCCGACAGGCCCGCGATGGAGATGCGCGCGGTGCTGCCCAGGCCGCCGGTGCGGCGCACGTCCACGCCCTCCGTGCGCGCCAGCGCGGTGCCCAGGTCGGCGGACTCCATGCTGGCCTGCTCCAGCTCGATGACCTGCACGGCCTCCGCGGACTTGCGGCGGCGCTCGGCGCGCGTCTCGCCCACGGCTGTGACTTCGACGTCCTCCTCGTACTCGGTCGGGGCCTCGTCCTGGGACGCCGCGGCCTTCGGGCCGCTGGACAGGGCGGGCGGCGGCGTGGCGGCCACGGCCTTGGAGCGGCCGGGCAGTTGGAAGACGTAGGTGTACGTGACGCGCGCGGGGGCAGGGACGCCGTTGCGCTTCGCGGGCGTGAAGCGGAACTGGAGCGCGGCGGTGCGCGCGGCTTCATCGAAGCCGTGGCCCACGGGCTCCATCACCTCCGCCTGCGTCACCACGCCCTGCGTGTCCACGCGCAGCCGCAGGCGGACGTTCGCCTCCAGTTGCGCGCGCTCCGCCTCTTCAGGGTAGGGCGCCTCCACGGTGTGGAGCAGCTTCGGCAGCTCGATGACGGGCTCCGCTGGAGCGGGCGCAGGAGCTGCTTCGGATGCCGTGGGCGCGGCCGCCGGATCCTCCGCCTGCGTCGTGCCCGCGTGAGCCAGGCCACCGAAACAAATAGAAGACAGCAGTGCCGCGCCCAACAGGGACCGCCACCTGCGCTTCGCCTCGATCGCGATTATGAAAATGGTTCTCATTTTCAACGGCGCGACGTTTAGCCGCACGAAGTCTGAGCTGTCAAGACTGCATGGCAATTCACGCAGCGCGGTCTTGAGGGGTGAGCACCGTGGTGTGCAGGCCGTCCGCGACGCGGAACGCGAGCTGGAGCGACTGGTCCGCGTTGAGGCGCGGATCGCAGTGCGTGTGGTAGCGGTCGGAGAGGTCATCCTCGGACACGTCCAGCGGGCCGCCCAGGCACTCGGTGACGTCCTGGCCGGTCATCTCCAGGTGGATGCCTCCGGGGTGCACGCCCTCGGCGGCGGCGACCTGGAGGAAGCCCATCACCTCCGCGAGGATCCGCTCCAGCGAGCGCGTCTTGTAGCCGTTGCTGGCCTTGTGCGTGTTGCCGTGCATCGGGTCGATGGACCAGACCACGGGGCTGCCATGGCGGCGGGTGGCGGCCATCAGCCGGGGCAGGCGCGCGGCGACCTGATCCGAACCGAAGCGGCCAATGAGCGTGAGCTTGCCCGGGATGCCCTGGGGGTTGAGCGTGTCGATGAGGCGGACCAGGTCGTCCGGCTCCAGCGTGGGGCCGCACTTGATCCCAATGGGATTCTGGATGCCGCGCATGAACTCCACGTGGCCGCCGTCCAGTTGGCGGGTGCGCTCGCCAATCCAGAGCATGTGCGCGGACGTGTCGTACCAGCCGCCCGTGGCCTCATCGACGCGCGTCATGGCCTGCTCGACGTTGAGGAGCAGGGCTTCGTGGCTGGTGAAGAAGTCCACCGGGCGCACGGCGCCTTCGGACTCCGGCCGGTGACCCAGCAGGCGGGTCAGGTCCGTGTAGCCCTCGCGAGCGAAGGCCCGCACCAGCTGCATCGTCTCCGCGGACTGGTGGTACGCGCGCAGCAGGCGCTGGGGATCCGGCGTCCGCTCGCGGGCGTCGAAGTCCATGCCGTTGATGATGTCGCCGCGGTAGCTGGGCAGCGTGACGCCGTTGAGGGTCTCCGTGGCGCTGGAGCGCGGCTTGGCGAACTGGCCCGCGATGCGGCCCACCTTCACCACCGGGCAGCCGCCCGCGAACGTGAGCACGCCGGCCATCTGGAGCAGGAGCTGGAAGGTGCTGCGCACGTTCTCCGCGGAGAATTCCTTGAAGCTCTCAGCGCAGTCGCCGCCCTGGAGCAGGAAGGCCTTGCCCTCGGCCACCTGGCCCAGGGCTTCGCGCATGCGGCGGGTCTCTTCGGCATGCACCAGCGGAGGCAGCCGCGCCAGCTCCGCCTCCACTCGCACGAGGGCGGACGGGTCGGGGTAGTCGTCGGGGATGTAGCGGACCGGCTTCGCCCGCCAGGAGGAGGGGGACCAGGAAGAATTCGTCACGGGAGCGCCGTCACTTTCGGGGGCAGGATTCCCTGCGCGACGCAGGAGTCGAGGTAGCGATAGAGGAGGTCGCGGTCGGTGGGAGGGCAGCGGACGTCGGTGCCCTCCAGCGCGGCCAGCAGCCGTTCACAGCGGATGGGGCCCAGGCCAAAGGCCGGGGTGGAGTCCCCGCTGCGCAAATCAAAGAATGCGAGTGTGGCGTCGTGGCCGCCGGAGCCCTTCGCGACGCGGTCGCGCCACTCCGGCACGTGACACAAGTCCAGCGGGTAGCCGTAATCGCGCACCCAGCCGAAGAGCTCGGACAGGCGCACTTCCTCGGCGGGCGTCACGTTGAACACCGCGCCCGGATGCGACGCGCGCGCGAGTTGGACGATGGCGCTGGCCACGAAGTCCACCGGCGTCCAGACCTCGCCCACGTCCAACAGCGGCAGGGCGCGAACGGGCAGGCCGGCGAGCACGATGCGCCACACCAGGTCCTGCGTGTTGACGAGCGCGGTGTCCGGAGCACCCACCACGCGGCCCAGGCGGTACACCGTCGCGGGCAGGCCGCGCTCGGACGCCTGTTGCACCAGCCGCTCCGCGATCCACTTGCTCTGCTGGTAGCCGTCGCGAAGCCCGGGGTGCGAGGGGACGAAGGCCTCCGGCACGTCCGGGGACAGGTTCGCCTGGGGCGCCACCGCCAGCGTGGACACGTAGTGGAAGGGCTTGGGGCGGACGGCGGCGGCCAGCTTGAGCAGCTCGCGCGTGCCGCGCACGTTGACGCCCTGGAGGCTGCCGTACTCGCGCACCACGCTGACGACGGCGGCGTTGTGGATGACGGCGTCGCACTCAGCGGCGAGTCCGTGGAAGCGCGTGGCGTCCAATCCCAGCAGGGGCTGGGAGAGGTCCGCTGGCAGCGCGAGCACCCGCGCCTCCAGCCCAGCAACAGGCAGCTTCTGGCCGGTCAGCGCCGAGCGCAGCCGGTCCATGGCCTGCGCCTCGTCCTTGGCGCGCACGGGGCAGATGATCCGCGCGTCCGTCCGGGCCAGGAGTTGGTGGAGCAGGTGCGCGCCGACGAAGCCGGTGGCGCCCGTGAGGAGGACCTGACGGAAGCCCTGGCCCCGGCGCGGCAGCTCGCGCGCCCAGGCCTCTCCCGTCGAGGAGGGGACGACATCCTCGCCCAGCTCCGCGTCCGCGAGCATCGCGGGCGTGAGACCGCCAGCCTCGGCACCGCCCGTGCTTCCGCCCTGGAGCGCTTGCGCGAGGCCGGACACGGTGGGGTGCTTGAAGACGGTGGCCACGGGCACGTCGCGGCCCACCGCGATGCCCAGGCGGTTGGCCACCTGGATGCTCTGGAGGGACTGGCCGCCCAGTTCGAAGAAGTCGTCCTGGAGCGACGTGGCGGCGCGGCCCAGCACCTGCTCCCAGACCTCCAGCACCGTGCGCTCCATGGGCGTCGCGGAGGAGAGCAGCGCGGCGCTCTCATCCGCGGGCATCGCGTTCTGGAGGGCCTTGCGGTCGATCTTCCCGGTGCTGGTGCGGGGCAGCCGCTCCGCGAAGGCGAAGGCACCGGGCACCATGGGGGCGGGCAGCGCCGTGAGCAGGTGCTTGCGCAGCTCCGCGGGCGAGGGCTCGGGCGAGGCCACCAGATGCGCGCACAGCCGGCGGGACCCGCCCGGCAGCACCTGGCCGACGACGGCGGCCTCACGGATACCGGGATACTTCAGCAACACGGTTTCGACTTCGCCCGGGTCGATGCGGTGGCCGCTGATCTTGAACTCGTCGTCCACGCGGCCCACGAACACCAGCTGGCCGTCGTCGCGCACGCGCACCTTGTCACCGGTGCGGTAGGCGCGGGGTGTTCCCTCCACCGCGTCCAGGCGGGTGAAGCGAGCAGCGTCCAGCTCCGGGCGGCCCAGGTAGCCGCGAGCGAGCGCGCCGCCCATCAAGCACAGCTCGCCCTCCTTACCGGGGGCGGCCAGACGTCCCTGCGGGGTGACGACCGCCGCGATGACGCCGGGCAACGGGCGGCCGATGGGGACCTCGTCACCGGAGGGCAGGGCGTCCGGCCCGGCCAGCTCGGCGACGGTGGCGACGACGGTGGCCTCGGTGGGGCCGTAGGTGTTGAGCAGGTGCACGCGGTCGCCCGCGACGTCCTTCCAGCGGGCGATGCGCTCCGGCAGCGCCGCCTCGCCGCCGATGATGACGGTGCGAAGCGCGTCGGGAAGCCGTGCGGCGCCGGTGGACAGGCTGTAGGCCAGCTCGTGCCAGAAGGCGGTGGGCAGGTCGAGCAGGGTGATGCCCGCTTCGGCGCAGGCCTTCATGAGGCGCGGCACCGACTGGAGCATCTCGTCCGTGCGCAGCACCAGCCGTCCGCCCGCGCACAGCGTGACGAAGATCTCCTCCACGCTGGCGTCGAAGTGGAGCGGGGCGAACTGGAGGACGCGGTCCTCGGGGCCGACGCTGTAGCGCTGCGTCGCGCCCGCGACGAAGTGGGCCAGGGCCCCGTGCGTGATCTGCACGCCGTTGGGCTGACCCGTGGAGCCGGACGTGTAGATGACGTAAGCGAGCCGGGCTTCGACGCTCGACGCGGACTCCGCATCGCCTGCGCCAGGCCGCTGCGAGGAAGACTCCGCCGCGGAGGCATGCGCCTTCCCAGAGGAAGCGCTGAGGGAAGCGGGCGCTACTTGCGGGCTGACATGCTCCGTCGAATCCGGCGCTGAGGTGTCGGTCTGCTCCAGCCGCTGCACGACGAGCACACCCGGCGCGGTCGGATCCGTGTCGGGCGAGGGGCGTTCGGACACCACCATCACGGCGGGCCGCGCGTCCTGGAGGATGGCCGCGTTGCGAGTGGCCGGGCCGGTCGGATCAATGGGCAGGTAGCCCGCGCCCGCGAACAGGATGCCCAGGCTGGATACGATGGCGTCGATGCCCCGGGGCACCTTCACCGCCACCGCCGTGTCGGGCCGCACGCCCGCTTCGGTCAGGCGCGAGGCCAGGGCCTGCGACGCCGTCACCAGCTCGCGGTAGGTCATCCGCCAGCGGCCGTGCTCCAGCGCGACCGCGTCCGGACGGACTTCGGCCTGGGCCTTCAGCAGCTCCAGCACCGGGCGCACCGGAGGAACCGGGCCGCCATCCAGCACGGAGCCGACCCCGCCCGATACGGAACGCCGCACCGGCTGCTCGGGCTGCGCGAGCAACGACTCCAGCAACTGGAGGAACCTGCGCTGGTGCTCCTCGAGCGAGGCCTCCGTGTAGCAGACGGGGTTCGCGTCCAGGTCCACGCGCAGGGCCGTTCCACCCGACCGCGCATGGAAGCCGAAGGACAGGTCCTCCACCGGACCCGCGGAGATGTTGTGCGCCGTGCCCGGCACGCCCGCGAAGTCCAGGGCGTAGTCGAACGGCATGATGTTGACGACAGGGCCGAACAGCTTGCGCTGTCCACCCACGAGGCGCAGGTCGCGCCGCAGTTGCTCGTAGCGGTAGCGCAGGTGCGGACGCGAGGCCTTCATCTCCGCCGCCACGTCGCGGGCCAGCGCGTACAGCCCCGCGTCCGGCCGCACGGCGATGCGCAGCGGCACGATGTTCATGGCCATGCACGGCACGCGCAGAGACGCCGAGCCCAGGCGGCCCATCACCGGCAGGCCCAGCACGGCCTCCGGAGCGCCCGTGCGCTGGTGCAGGTAGATGGCCGTCACGGCCAGCACCACGTCGGACCAGCTCACGCCCGCCTGCTTCGCGCCCGCTTGCAGCGCCGTCATCAGCTCCGGCCGCAGGTATTCCGAGCGCCGCAGGAAGCGCGACGACATGGGCGCCGCCTCCGCGAGCAGCGGGGGCACCGGCGCGTCCTCGAAGCGCTTCACCCAGAAGTCGCGGTCCTTCTGGAGCTGGGCGCCGCTCCGGTACGCGACGTCTTCATCGAGCACGGGGCCCAGGCGGCTGAACCCCGCCGGCACGGCCTTGCCCGTCACTTCCGCCGTGTAGAGCTCCGCCACCCGCCGGGCGAGCAGCGAGAAGCCATAGCCATCCATGGCGATGTGGTGGATGCGCTGGAACCAGAAGGAACGCTCCGGCCCCACGGTGAGCAGCGCCTGCGCGAACAGCGGACCCGTGCCCAGGTCCACCGTGCGGCCCAGGTCCTTCCACATCCACTCCTGCGCGGCGGCCCAGGGATCGGACTCGCCGCTCAGGTCCACGTGCTGGAGCGTCCAGTCCGTCCCCGCGTCGATGCGCTGGGCCGGGCCTTCCTCGCCCGCGACGAAACGCGAGTGCAGCGCGTCCGCGTCCGCCACCGCCTTGCGCAGGGCGGACTCGAAGCGCACGGGATCCACGGCGCCACGGAATTCAATGCACTCCCCCGCGTTGTAGACGGGGCTCTTCAGGTCGAGCTGTTGCCCCACCCAGATGCCGTGCTGGGCCGCGGTCAGCGGGCGGTTGTCCTGGGATGGGGGAAGCATGACGGGGAACTCCGAGGGGGAAGGGTGCCGCCCCGAGGGCGGGTTATGAGGCGCGGACGCCGGGGGCCATCGCGACAGGCTGCTTCGCGGCGAGCAGCGCGTACCAGTCGGTGAGCGTGGGTTTCTCCGCGAGCTCCACGAACGACACCTCCGTGCCGCCCTGCCGCCAGCGCTCCACCAGGCTCATCAGGCGGATGGAATCCATGCCGCGCTCGAGCAGGTTTTCGTCCTCGCCAATCGCGGACGCGGACTCCATCAGCAGCTCCGCCACGTCCGCGCGAAGCTGATCGCGGTCCACCGCCGCGCCAGCGGCCTGCACCGGCATCGCGTCCATGAGCTGCTGCGTGGTGGTGACGAACGCCACGAGCTTCGAGGCGTACTCCAGCGCCATCTGGTGCTTCTCCAGCGAGAAGTCCGCCACCGCGTCCGCGACGAGGAAGGGACGGATCTCGCTCATGGAGCCGTCGCTGGCCGTCTGCAGGCAGCCGATGTGCGCGTAGATGCCGCAGATGATGAGCTGATCGCGCCCCTGCTCACGCATCAGGTCCATCAGGCGCGTGTTGCGGAACGCGCTGTAGCGCCACTTGGTGAGGACGGTGTCGTCCTGCGCCGGGGTGAGCTCGTCGATGATCTGCTGCTTCGGGCCGGCGCGGACGCCGGGGCCCCAGAACTCCAGCTGGAGGCCGCGCTGCTCCGCCGTCTGGTCTCCCGGCTGCGCGGAGTAGACGACGGGGATGCCCAGCTTCACCGCGTGCTCGCGCAGGCGCTGGATGTTGGCCACCAGCTCCGTTACCGGGGACTGGCCCTGCGTGAAGGCGTCCACGAAGTAGCGCTGCATGTCGTGGATGAGCAGGACGCAGCGCTTGGGCTCGGGCGCCCAGGCAAGCTTGTTCCGGGGCAGCTCCGCCGCGCCGGGCATGGAATAGGGGGCAATGGCAGGCAGTGCCATGAAGGGCTCCTGTTTCAGGGAGAAGGAGTGGAGAGGGACTGGCGCAGGCTGTCGCGCAGCGCCTTCTTGCTGACCTTGCCGACGCCCGTCTGCGGGAAGGCCGCGACGAACTCGATGCGGTCGGGGATCTTGAACGACGCCAGGCCACGCTGGCGCAGGAAGGCGTTGAGCGCGGAGGGGGCGGGGGCCTCGCCGCGGGGGATGACGACGGCGCAGGTGCGCTCGCCCAGGAACTTGTCCGGGATGGCCACCACCGCCGCGTCGCTGACGGAAGGGTGCGCGAGCAGGTGGTTCTCCACCTCCTCCGCCGCGACCTTGTCGCCGCCCCGGTTGATCTGATCCTTCGCGCGGCCCTCCACCACCAGGTAGCCCTCGGGCGTCAGGCGCACCAGGTCGCCCGTGCGGTAGAAGCCGTCCGTGGTGAAGGCCTTGGTGTTGTGCGCTTCCGCCTTGTAGTAGCCGCGGATGGTGTACGGCCCGCGCGTGAGCAGGTGCCCCGTCTCACCGGGCGCCACCGGCACGTCGTCGTCGTCCACCACGCGCAGCTCGTCCGCGTCCGACATGGGGCGGCCCTGCGTTGTGACGATGAGCGTCTCCGGGTCGTCCAGCCGCGTGTAGTTCACCAGGCCCTCGGCCATGCCGAAGACCTGCTGGAGCCCGCAGCCCAGCGTGGGGCGCACGCGCGCGGCGGCCTCGTCGCTCAGCCGGGCGCCGCCCACCTGGAGGACCTTCAGGCTGGACAGGTCGTGCTTCTTCGCCAGCGTCGAGTCCAGCCACACCATGGTCAGCGGGGGCACCAGCGCGGTGACGGTGACACGCTCACGCTCGATGAGCGGGAAGGCCACGTCCGGGCTGGGGCTCATCGCCATCACCGCCGTGCCGCCCACCTGGAACGTGCCCAGCACGCCGGGCGAGGACATGGGGAAGTTGTGCGCCGCGGGCAGCGCGCACAGGTACACCGTCTCAGAGGTGAACTGGCACACGTCCACGCTGGCGCGCAGGCTGTAGATGTAGTCGTCGTGCGTGCGCGGGATGAGCTTGGGCACGCCGGTGCTGCCGCCGGACAGCTGGAAGAACGCCACGTCGGACGGCGACGGGCCCTCCAGCGCCTCCAACGTCAGGGGCTCCGCGGGCACGGAGCCGAGCGCCGTATGCGCACCCGCGTCACCCAGCACCAGCACGTGCTTCAACGTGGGCGTGGCGGCCTTCACCTGCTCCGCGAGCCCCCGGTAGTCGAAGCCACCGAAGCGCTCCGGGATGACGTACGCGACAGCTTCCGTGAAGGCGCAGAAGTAGCCGATCTCCGAAGCGCGGTGCGCCGGCAGCGCGAACACCGGCAGCGCGCCCATGCGGAACAGCGCGAAGATGACCTCGTAGAACTCCGGTACGTTCGGCAGCTGCACCACCACGCGGTCACGCACACGGATGCCCAGGGCGTGAAAGCCCGAGGCCATGCGGTCCACGCGCGCGTCCAGCTCCGCGTACGTCCAGCGGTGCGTGCCACCCACCAGCGCCACGCGCGACCCGAAGTCCCGGGCGCGGTCGCGCAGAAGCTGACCGAAGGTCTCCCCGCGCCAGTAACCGGCCTCGCGGTAGCGCTGGGCGAAGTCCTCCGGCCATGTGGGGCAGCCGGGCAGGTGTTCCTGCGCGGTGCTCACGGCTGCACCTCGAGGCCCAGGCCCATGGCCTGGAGCATGGTGCGGAACTTGGCCTCGGTCTCCGCGAGCTCCGCCTCCGGCGTGGAGCCCACGACGATGCCCGCGCCCGCGAACAGCCGCAGGGTGCGCTCGTCGGCCTCCGCGCAGCGGATGGTGACGGCCCACTGACCGTCGCCGTTCGCGTCGCACCAGCCGACGGTGCCCGTGTAGTAGCCGCGGTGGAACGGTTCGATGTTCCCGATGGCCTCGTGCGCCAGCGCCGTCGGGTGACCGCACACCGCCGGGGTGGGGTGCATGGCCAGCGCCAGCGTCAGCGAGGTGATGGACGGATCCTTCAGCTCACCGGTGATGCGGCTGGACAGGTGCCACATCGTCTGGGTGCTCACGAGTGACGGGCCCTTGGGCACGTCCAGCGTCTTGCAGAAGGGCCGCAGCGCCTCCGCCACCGCGTCGATGACGACCGCGTGCTCGTGCAGGTCCTTGGGTGAAGCCATCAGCCGCGTGGCCCGCGCCGTGTCCTCCACCGGATCCGGGCTGCGCGCGGCGGAGCCCGCCAGCGGATTGGCCAGGACCTGGAGGCCGGAGCGCGCCACCAGCAGCTCCGGGCTCGCGCCGATGAGCGTGCGCCGTCCCGCGCCAGGGGCCGCGTCCGCGTGCTGCGGCAGGTCCACCGCGAAGGTGTACCCATGCGGGTTGCGCCGGGCCAGGTTGTGCAGGAGCTGCCGCAGGTCCACCGGCGCCGCGGTGTCCACGTGCAGGGAGCGCGACAGCACCACCTTGCGCAGCGGGCCCTCCTGCATGAGCTTCAGCGCCGCCGCCACGCCGTCCTTGTACGCGGAGGGCTCCGGCACGGGACGCAGCGTGTACTGACCGGCCAGGGGAGACCGGGCCGCGGCGGCCGCGTCGAACACCATGGGCCCCGCGCGCTGGAGGGTCATGGGCACCACCAGGTGCGCGGCCACCTTGCCGTCGAAGGGCACCGCGCCCACCGCCACCGGGATGTCATGCGCCGCGTCCCGCGAGGCGTTGAGCACCGAGGCCACGCGCTCCGGCAGGCCGTCCAGCGAGTTCGCCCCGCCCGCATCCGGCACCGTGGCGAACACGCCGCGCGCCAGCATGGTGCGCTTGGGGGACGCGAAGAAGAACCCGCCCGCGTCGTAGTCGCGCAGCAGCCGAGCCGCCAGCGCCTCCTGCTCCGGCTCCCGCGCCACGGCCGGCGCGCCCACCACGCCGTCCACCGTCCGCGCGTCCGTCTGCCGTTCAACGATTTTGGTATCAGGAATCATTCTCAACTCGGGGCGATTTGGGGGGAAGGACCTGCGTCCATCCGGGGAGGGAAAGTCAGGGGGAGGAGGCGGACGTCGCGGGCGCGCTACACGCCCAGCGTGGCGCCGCCGTCGATACACAAATCGTGCATCGTGATGTGTCGGGCCTGGTCGGACGCGAGGAACACCACGGCGTCCGCGATGTCGTCCGGCGTGGCGATGCGCCGCAGCGGGATGCCCGTGCGGTAGGTGTCCAGCGAACCCTGGATGACGCGCGCGGGGCCGGACTCGTCCGTCCACATGCCCCGCTGCATGGCGGTGTCGGTGGAGCCGGGAGACACGACGTTGCAGCGGATGCCGTGCTCAGCCAGCTCCAACCCCAGGCACTTGGTGAACATGGTGGAGGCGGCCTTGGACGCCGCGTAGGCCGCCATCTGCATGCGCGGCACGCCCGCGGCGTTGGAGCCCACCGTCACGATGGCGCCGGAGCGGCGGGGCACCATGTGCCGGGCCACCGCGCGCGAGACATGGAACACGCCGTGGGTGTTGACGGCGAAGGTGGACATCCAGTCCGCGTCGCTCTGCGTGAGCACGGACCCCATGCGCAGGATGCCCGCCACGTTGGCCAGCACCTGGATGGGGCCCAGCTTGGAGTCGATGTACGCGATGGCGTCCTCGATGCCGTCCTTGTCGCGCACGTCCACCGGGAACGCGGTGGCCTTCAGTCCCTGCTGGCGCAGCTCCGCCACCAGCAGCTCCAATCCCGCGGCGTTCTGGTCGAACACCGCGACGGGCATCGTGCGCGCCAGCTTGCGCGCCACCGCCGCGCCAATGCCTTGCGCCGCGCCCGTCACCACCGCGTGTCCCGTCATCGAAGCCATCCGCCGCTCGCCTGGATTGTTTGAATGAAAATGAGAACCATTCTCATTTTCCAGGCCGGGAAGTGCCATGGCCACGAATTCCTGTCAAGGTGACTGATGCAGGGAACCGCCCGATGTCTGGCTTCACGGACGGTGGTTGAGCGAATGTTTCAGGCTCAGGCGGCGCTGGCCTTGGCGGCGGCCGTCTCGCGGAGCACCTCGCCGGCGGCGGCGATGGTGTGTTCAATCTGCTCCGCAGTGTGCACGGCGCTGATGAAGTTCAGGTCGCGGCGGAGGATGACACCCCGGCGAGCCATGCCGGCCTGGAAGGGGATCATCTTCTCGATGTGCTCGGGGATGACCTTGCTGAAGCGGAAGAAGGGCACGGCGTCGTAGCCGATGACCTCCAGGCTGGAGCCCGTCTCACGCGCGTGGGCGTTGACGCCGTCGCGGAGGCGGCGGCCCAGGTTGGCGATGTGCTCCACGTAGTTCGTGGTGCGGTATTCCTTGATGACGGCCTCACACACGGCCAGTGAGAGCATCTCGCCGCCGAAGGTGGTGGACACCTGGAGCTCGCTCAGTCGCGACAGATACTTCTCCGGGCCCGCGATGGCGGACAGGGGCATGCCCGCGGCGATGCCCTTGGACAGCGTGACGAAGTCCGCCTGGACGTTGAAGAACTGCTGCGCGCCGCCCAAAGCCAGACGGAAGCCGGTGACGACCTCGTCCAGGACGAACAGCACGCCGTGCTTCGCGCAGGTCTCCTTCACCTGGAGCAGGAACTCGCGGGTGACGGTGCGGTTGTACGGGATGGCCAGCAGCACGCAGGCCAGCTGGGCGCCGTGCTTCTCGATGTGCTCGATGAGCGCGGGCTCGTCCGGGGGCGTGAAGAGGGGCAGGCGGGTGGTGAGCTTCGCCACCGTCGGGGGCACGCCCGGGGTGTCATACATGAAGTGGTCGTGCCAGCCGTTGTAGCCCACGGTGACGATGTGCTCGCGGCCGGTGAGGTGGCGCGACAGGCGCACGGCGGCGGAGGTGGCGTCCGCGCCCGTCTTGAAGAAGCGGGCCATCTCCGCGCCGGGAATCACTTCCACCAGCGCCTTCACGGAGGAGACCTCCACCGGCGTGGGCAGCGAGTGGATGATGCCTTCCGCCAGGTGCTTGCGGATGGTCTCCGCGACGGCCGGGTGGTTGTGGCCCAGCATGTTGGCGCCCAGCGCCTGGATGAAGTCGATGTACTCCTGGCCGTCCGCGTCCTCCACCAGGGCGCCGTTGCCCTTGGCGAGGAACACGGGGAAGGCGCCGGGGGCGAAGTGGTCCGGCTTCTTCATCATCGTCTGCGTGACGCCGGGGACCCACTTGCGGGCCTCGGCGAGCAGCTGGTTGGAGCGCTCCAGCTTGATCTCACCCACGATGGGGCGAGGCAGGGATGGGTGACGGGGTGCTGTCTGGGACATGGAAGGGTCCTGGTGAGGGGTGAAGAGGGATTCAGGGCGCGGGCGTCGCGTCCAGCCGCACGGCGCGGCCCACGAAGGTCCACAACAGCCCGAGCGCGAGCGCGGAGATGGCCACGGCCAGCCAGCCCAGCTGCGCGAAGCCGATGAGCGTGCCGTCCGGGCCGGTGGTGAGCAGGAGTCCGCCCATCCACGCGGCGAGCCCGGAGGCCCCGTCGCTGGCGGCGATGTTGACCGCGAGGTAGCGGCCCCGGATGGACGGCGGCACCTGCGATGCGACCAGCGCCATGGTGGGGATGGCGCGGCCGGAGGTGAGCGTCATGAAGAGCACGAACACGACGGCCACCACCGGCAGCGGAGACGGAGGCAGGTGGGTGAAGAGCAGGTGCGGCGCCATGGTGGCGACGAGCAGCAGCGCCAGCGCGCGAGCAGGGCCCATGCGGTCCGCCAACCGGCCAATCCAGCGCGAGCTCACGAAGGTGGCCGCGCCGCCCGCCAGGTACACCCAGGGCAGGTCCGTGAGGGACAGGCCGACGTTGCCCACCATGAAGGCGCCCAGGTAGGGGATCAGCAGGAAGCTGGCGAACACCACCGTGAAGGTGAGGCCCCAGCCCATGGCCAGCCGGGGCGTGAAGCCCGCGGTGGCGGAGGCGCCGGACGCCTGGGACAGGTGCCCGTCCACGCGAGGCAGGAAGCGAAGCAGCAGCAGCCACACGAAGCCCGCGACCGCGGCGAGGACGATGAACGGCGCGCGCCAACCCCCGAGGTTCGCGAGGCCCAGACCCAGCGGCACGCCCGCGACGGCGGACAGCGCGTAGGCCGTCATCACGGTGCCAATGGCCTGGCCCCGGCGCTCCGCGGGCACGGTGTCGCTGACGATGGCGATGACGACGGCGCCCATCAGCCCCGCGCAGCCTCCGGCGACGGTGCGAGCGACGAGCAGCCCCGTGGCCCCGGTGGCCGCGCCGCACAGGAGGGTGGCGATGATGAAGCCCGCGTAGAGCATCAGCAGCGTGCGCTTGCGCTCCAGGCGATCCAGCCAGAACACGCCCAGCACGCCCATGGCCGCGGACGCGAGCGTGTACGCGGACACCAGCGCTCCGAACCGCGTCGCCGACAGCGAGAGCCGCTGCATCAGCAACGGGCCCAGCGGCATCAGCATCATGAAGTCGACGACGTGCGTGAACTGCACCGCCGCGAGCAGCCACAGCAGCGTGCGCTCACGCGGGGCGGGGGATGGAGCACTCAAGACAATCACCTGAATCCAGATACACGTCGGCCATGGCCCGGCCCGGCAATGCCAGGCGAAGCTCGGCCGGGCCCGGGCGCACTTCTCGCCGGGCCGCCGTGTTTTTGTTACAGCTCAGCGAATGATAATGAGAATCATCCTCAGAAATCTCCCGGAGTCAATGGGAAAGCGGGTTCTGTGACGCAAACGTCTCTCCACGGCCTTGCGGCGTACGTCCGGCTTGACGGGCTGCGATGGGGGCGGAAGGGTCGGTGTTGGAGCGCAGTCCATCCCCGTTCGTTCCGACCCAGGAGTCGATGGTGAAGAAGCTCGTCAACGCGCCGCGCGCGGTGGTCCAGGAGATGTTGGAGGGGTTCGTGGCGCTGGCGCCGGGCCAGGCGTTGTTGGAGGGGGAGACGGTGGTGGTGCGCGCGGACGTGCCGGCGGCGCTGGGGGCGAGGAAGGTGGCGGTGTTGTCGGGTGGGGGCAGCGGCCACGAGCCAGCACACGCGGGCTATGTGGGGACGGGGATGCTGCACGCGGCGGTGGCGGGGGATGTGTTCACGTCACCCAGCACGGATGCGGTGCTGGCGGCGATCCGAGCGGTGGCGGGGACGGCGGGGGCGCTGCTCATCGTGAAGAACTACACGGGGGATCGGCTCAACTTCGGGCTCGCGGCGGAGCTGGCGCGGGCGGAGGGGATTCCGACGGAAGTGGTGGTCGTGGCGGACGACGTGGCTCTGCGGGACACGGTGGAGCCCGAGCGGCGCCGGGGCATCGCAGGCGTGGTGCTGGTGCACAAGGTGGCGGGGGCCGCCGCGGCGGCGGGAGCGTCGCTGGCGGAGGTGGCGCGCGAGGCCTCGGAGGCGGCGGCGGCGCTGGGCAGCATGGGCGTGGCGTTGGGGCCGTGCACGGTGCCGGCGGCGGGCCGGCCGGGCTTCACGTTGGGGGAGGGCGAGGTGGAGTTGGGGCTGGGCATCCACGGCGAGCAGGGCGTGCGTCGCGTGGCGTTGCAGCCCGCGGACGCGCTGGCGGACACGTTGTTGTCGACCATCGTGGAGGACCGGAAGGTGGGCCGGGGCGACCGGGTGGCGTTGATGGTGAATGGGCTGGGAGGCACGCCGCCCATGGAGCTGGCCATCGTGACGCGCCGGGCGCTGGTGTTCCTGGCGGAGCGGGGCGTGACGGTGGAGCGCGCGTGGCAGGGCACGTTCCTATCGGCGTTGGAGATGCCGGGGTGTTCGCTGACGTTGCTGAAGGTGGATGACGCGCGGCTCGCGCGGTTGGACGCGCCGACGGAGGCGCCAGCGTGGCCGGGGCGAGGGCAGGTGGTGACGCGGCGCCAGGTGGTGCCCACGCGCGCCGCGCTGCCGACGGTGAAGGGGCATCCGAAGCCGCAGCCGATGATGCCGCAGGTACGGGCGGCGGCGTTGGCGGTGGCGGACGCCTGGGACGCGGCCGAGGCTCGGCTGACGGAGCTGGATAGCAAGGCGGGGGATGGGGACCTGGGCTTGAGTCTGGCGCGTGGCGCGGCGGCGATCCGCGCGTTGCCGGAGGGGGCGTGGGCCACGCCGTCGGGTGCGTTGACGGAGTTGGGACAGGCGTTGCGCCGGGCCATTGGTGGCAGCTCCGGGCCGTTCTACGCGACGGCGTTGCTACGAGCGGCGCGCTTCCTGGCGAGCAAGCCGTCAGACGCGGCGGCCTGGGCGAAGGCGTTCGAAGTGGGAGTGGAAGCGGTGTCGGAGCTGGGCGGGGCGAAGCCGGGAGACCGGACGATGGTGGATGCGCTGCACCCGGCGGCGGTGACGCTCGTGCGCGCGGTCCGGGAGGGGAAGACGCTGGGGGAGGCGTGGGTGGAGGCGACGCGCGCGGCGGAGCAGGGCGCGGAGGCGACGTCGAGCATGTCGCCGCGACTGGGCCGGGCCAGCTACCTGGGTGAGCGCGCGAAGGGGGTTCCGGACGCGGGGGCGGTGGCTGTCGTGATCTGGATGAAGGCGCTGGATGCGCGCGCGGGGTGACGCGGATCAGGCTTCGTTGTCGGGCAGGAGCGTGAGGAGGAGTGCGTCGTCAGGGCCGAGTGGGCGCCAGCCGGGTGGAGGTGGCGTGGCCCTGAGCGACGCCATGACCTGATCCGCACGCTCCTGATACGCGTCCGGAATGTAGGCAGCCCACGACCCGAGCGCCTTTCCGATCTGGAATCGAGTCGCGTCGTCCACGACAGCTGGCCATCCGTTGGGGAGACTCTGAGACAGCAGGCGTGCCAATGCATCTCGCACGAAACGTGTGACCTGCTTGCATTGCTCTGCCTCGGCAAGCAAGCCGCTCAGCAACTGCACGCCAGCGACATCGTGCTTGCCTAGTTCCTCCGCCAGCACCACCAGAGGTACGGCAGGCCGCGCATTGGCGAATGCGGTGAGGGAGTCATAGCCACGTTCACGGACCCGCTCGTAGAGGCGGGCCTTCCAGTTGCCACGCCACGCGCGTCCGTCGGCCATCACTGAGTCCTCGAGAAGAAGCGAATCTGGATATCGTCGTCCGTCGGGTGCTCTGCGATGATCATGCCTCATCGTCTGGCAGAAGCATGAGAAGCAGTTCGTCGTCCGGACCGAGTGGGCGCCAGCCGGGCCGTGGTGGTGTCGCGAGGAGTGAGTCTCCCGCGCGGCTGACACGCGCCTCATGGGTTTCTGGCGTGAAGGCGCCCAAGCGGGCAAGCAGCTTGATCGCCTGGAACCGGGTCGCCTCATCCATGATGACTGGCCAGCCCTCGGGAAAATCCCCTGCCAACTCGCGCGCGAAGACATCGCGCAGAAGGCGAGTCACCTGCTGACGCTGCGCCGCCTCGGAGAGCAGACCCTGGAAGACCTGAATCGCGGCAGCATCGTCCTTGCCGAGCTCCGCTGCGAGTTTCTGCAAGGGCACGGTGGGACGCGAGTTGGCGAAGTCCGTGAGCGAGGTGTGACCGCGTTCGCGGACTCGCTCATAGAGTCGAACCTTCCAGGCTCCCTGCCACGAGTGTCCGTCGGTCATCGTTATCTCGTAGGTACGAGGCATGACGGAGCTGCGCGGTCAGGCTTCATCGTCTGGCAGGAGTGTGATGAGCAACGCATCGTCTGGATCAAGCGGGCGCCAGCCAGGAGGTGGTGGTGATGCCAGGAGCGCATCTCGAACCTGCTTGACCCGCGCCTCATGCGTTTCTGGGGTGTAACTGCACCAACGTGCGAGTGCGTGGGCGAGAGTGAATCGGTTGTGGTCGTCCACAATCACCGGCCAACCATCGGGGAAGTCCTCGAACAGTTCTCGTACAAACTGGCTGCGGACCAATCTGGTGAGTTGATGGCTTCGCTCGGCCTCCGCAACCAGACCGCTGAAGACCTGCACCCCGGCAATGTCGTCCTTGCCTAGCTCTTCAGCCAATTGCACGAGTGAGGCCGTGGGACGCTCCTCCGCGAAAGCGGTGAGCGAGTCGTAGCCGCGCTCGTGGACGCGCTCATATAGTAGGCGGGTCTTCCAATCTCCCTGCCACGAACGACCATCGGTCATCGTTGTCTCAGGCGAACGAGGCCCATCGACTCAAACTTTCGGAGCATCTGTGTGAAGGCGCTGGGTGGACGCGGTTCTGCGCGGTCAGGCTTGCCTGTCCGGCATGAGTGTGAGGAGCAGCGCGTCGTCAGGGCCTAGCGGGCGCCAGCCGGCTGGAGGCGGGTAGGCGCGTAGAGCCGCCATGAGTTGATCCGCACGCTCCTGGTGGGACTCAGGCGTGTAACCACTCCAGCGACCGAGCGCCTTGGCGACTGCGAACCGCGACGCGTCATCCATCACTGCTGGCCAGCCTTGGGGAAGGCTTTGTGAAAGCATGCGCACGAGTACACCGCGTACGAACCTCGTCACCTGGTTTCGCTGCTCCGCCTCGGTGAACAGCCCACTCAGGATCTGGGCTCCTGCGATGTCGCCCTTCCCCAGGTCCTCTGCCAGTTCCACCAGAGAAGCGGTAGGGCGCGTTTCGGCGAATGCGGTGACTGAATCGTAACCGCGCTCACGGACCCGCTCGTAGAGACGCGCCATCCAGTCTCCATGCCATGAGCGTCCGCTGGTCATCGCCTTCTCCCTGAAGTGAATCGCATTGGAATCTCTTGGTCATGCATGGTCTCGGCGACGATGTTCAGGATCTCAGTCCGCGTCAATGTCCGGCCAGCTTCACGCTCTGCCGTGGTCAACGTGCGCATGATCATCTGATTCCACTCCCTGGGCCACAGGCGTCCCAAGCGCCAGTCGCCACCTCCGTGAATGGCCTCGTGGTGGGACTGCTCCATCCGGACGCAGAACTGGTCAATGCTCATCTCGCCCGTGAACCCGCGCTTCTCGAACCACTCGCGATGCTCCTGCGGCAGGACGTGGTGCTTCGGTGCGCTGGACATCCCGGCTCCGGCCCTGCCGGTCTCGTGCATGGCGCGGACTTCGGGACTGTCCCCCAGTGCCTCGCGCACACCCTTGGGCAGGTCCTGCTTCGCCTGCGCCATCAGAACCTGACCCGCGTGGATGCGGACCGCCGCGCTGACGACAGGCGCGGAGATGACGCCCGCCTGCACCAGCCTGCGCATCCGCTCGACCCACTCGGCGGTGACGACGATGCGCGAGCCCAGCATCACGCCTCCCGAGCCCATCACGAGCCCGACACCGAACGTGACGGGAGCGGCGGGGGGCGGCCTTGGCAGCGTCGCCTTCAGGGCTGAAACCAGCGTGAGCATTTCGAGGAACTGGGCCGCCGCGACGACCCGCCCGCCGCGCTCCATTGCTACGTGTGCGCCTTCCTGGATGGTCTGAAACTCCCGGGTGAGTTGCCCCATCAACCCGGGCATCGAGGCCGCCGTGGCCTGCACCTTGTCGGGGTCCATCGACGCGAGCGCCGTCATGGCGGGCTCGATCCGTTTCCGCACACGGTCCAGGTCCACGAACAGCCGCTCGACTCCGTAGAAGGGGCACTCCCGTTGGATGACCTCCGCGAGCCGCAGGAAGTCGAGCCACGTGGTCAGAAGCATCGCTCCGGACATGACGGCCTCGATGCGCGGACCCGTCAGGCGGAGGATTCCCGCTCGCATGTCCTCGTCCTCGACCGTCTCCGACGCGTCCGCGAGCGAAGTGACTCTCGCTGTCGCGCCCCGCAGCCATGGCACCTGGATGGAGCCATAGTCGGTGTACCGGGTGAAGACGCCGTCGGAACCTCCCAGTCCCTTCGTGTTCGCCGCGAGCCTGGGGAGCGTCCGGGCGATGCCATCCACCGTGTCCTTCACCTCCCCAAGGACTTCGGTGACGGCCTGATGGGTGAAGGGAACGGACGATTGCCCGCCTATCCGGGGCCGCGTGTCAGGGGATCGCCGACGCTCCGGCGAGCCATCTGGTGCGAAGGCCGCCCTCTGGCGAAGCACACGCGAACCGCTACGGCGCTCAGGCGCCTCCACGCCCGCGCATCCTGAGACAATCAAGACCGCGCACAGCGCCAAGACCCCTTCGCGCATGGGCTTCTCCTCAAGGGGCGCAAACCCTTGCGACGTATTGGCAGCCCCACCACGTTAGCGGAAGACGCCAGGTCTGGAGGCTCGATGAAAGACTCACGCAAGGATGGAATGAAGAACCCTACACCCCGCGCTCCACAGCAAGGGGGAATGTCCCGGGGAATGGGGAGGGCCGACACCCAGGCAATGGGCGGCAAGGCTGCCACCAGTCAGGGGAGCCGGATGCCAGGCGCCATGGGCGGAAGCTCGGCAGGTGCCATGGGCGGTGGCATGGCCGGGGGAGCCGCGCCAGGAATGCGGGCGATGAGCCCCTCCACCGGCAATGGTGCTGGCAAGGGTGGGCATGGCGGCATGGGTCCCCGGGACGGCCCGCCGAGGCCCCTGCGCAAGTGCGGCACCATGGAGGTTCATCGCCGCCTCCTCAGCACTCTTCCCGATTACGTCAAGGCACGAGACCGCATCGAGAACCTGGCGCTGGCCTTTCAGCGCGGACAGCGAAAACAGGAGCGCCAGGGCGTCGTCCAGATTCCTGTCGTGGTCCATGTCGTCTGGAATACCGCGCAGCAGAATATCTCTGACGCGCAGATCCAGAGCCAGATGGACGTGCTCAACCTGGACTTCCGGGAGAAAAACCCAGACATCTCACAGGTTCCCGCGGCATTTCAGGGCCTGATCGCTGACGCGAGGGTGGAGTTCTTCCTGGCCTCGCGCGCACCGGATGGGAGCCCCACCCAAGGAATCACGCGGACCCAGACGAACACCGCGTCCTTCCAGAGTGACGACCGGGTCAAGTCACAGGCAACGGGCGGAGCCGACCCATGGCCTGCCGACAGGTACCTCAACCTCTGGGTCTGCAAACTCGCGGGCGGACTCCTGGGATATGCCCAGTTTCCTGGAGGGCCACCGGCCACCGACGGCGTTGTCATCACCTACACCGCCTTCGGTACGACAGGGACGGCGGCGGCTCCGTTCAATCTTGGGCGCACGGCGACGCATGAGATTGGCCACTGGTTCAATCTCTATCATATCTGGGGAGATGACGGGACCGGCTGCAAGGGGTCGGACGAGGTCCCCGATACTCCGAACCAGGCGGGGCCGAACACGGGCGTCCCGAGCTTCCCTTGCATCAGCTGCAACAACGGACCGAACGGCGACATGTTCATGAACTACATGGACTATGTCGACGACCTCAGCATGGTGATGTTCTCGCTGGGGCAGGTTGAACGGTTGGATGCCTGTCTCGATGGACCCCGACAGTCGTTCCTCACCGAGTCGGTTCCGCGGATCACTCCCGCCGGGCCCATCGTGTCGTGGGGCGCCGACCGACTCGACATCTTCGTGCAGGGAATGGATTCGGCGCTGTACCACAAGGCCTGGGACGGCACTGCCTGGCGCCCCTCCTTGACGGACTACGAGTCCCTGGGTGGCAGATGCAAGAGCCTCGCGGAGGTCGCATCGTGGGGCCCGGACCGGCTCGACGTCTTCGTGCTGGGAATGGACTCGGCGCTGTATCACAAGGCCTGGGACGGCACGGCCTGGTGGCCGGCGCCCACCGACTGGGAGGGATTGGGCGGCCTGTGCGGGAGTCCTCCAAGGGCCTGCTCCTGGGGACCGGACCGGCTGGATGTCTTCGTGCTGGGAGCGGACTCGGCGCTGTACCACAAGGCCTGGGACGGGACTGCCTGGTGGCCATCGCCCACCGACTGGGAGGGGCTGGGCGGCGTGTGCGGGAGTCCTCCGGCGGCGGTCTGCTGGGGCCGGGATCGGATCGACGTCTTCGTGCTGGGAATGGACTCGGCGCTGTACCACAAGGCCTGGGACGGGACTGCCTGGTGGCCGTCGCTCACCGACTGGGAGGGGCTGGGCGGCCTGTGCGCGAGTCCTCCGACGGCGGTCTCCTGGGGCCCGGACCGGCTGGACGTCTTCGTGCTGGGAGCGGACTCGGTGCTGTACCACAAGGCCTGGGACGGGACTGCCTGGTGGCCGTCACCCACCGACTGGGAGTCGTTGGGCGGCCTGTGCGCGAGCGCCCCGTCGGTGGTCTCCTGGGGGCCGGGCCGGCTCGACGTCTTCATGCTGGGAACGGACTCGGCGGTGTATCACAAGGCCTGGGATGGCAATGCCTGGTGGCCGTCACCCACCGACTGGGAGTCGCTGGGCGGTCTGTGCGCGAGTCCTCCCAAGGCGGTTTCCTGGGGGCCGGACCGGCTCGACATCTTCGTGTTGGGAACGGACTCGGCGCTGTACCACAAGGCTTGGGACGGGACTGCCTGGTGGCCGTCACTCACCGGCTGGGAGTCGCTGGGCGGCACTCTCGCGACATTGCGTGAAGGCGTCCTGGCGGCACCCCTGCCGTTGCCGCAGGCGGCGCGTGACATCCGTCCCACGAGCACGGGCATCCACGGGCGCGCATGAGCTCGCTACCCACATCCCTCTTCCGCCGCTGGGGGCATTCCTTCGAGGAGGATGCCCCCGGGGCGACAGCGTACAGGCCGGCGGACTACGCGTTTCCGCGGGCACGTGGCCGTGGCGGCATCGAGTTCAGGCCCGATGGAGCATTCATCGAGTGGGCCATCGGGCGGGGGGACGCCGCGCAGCCCATCCAGGGACGCTGGACGGACGAGGGGAATGGCCGCCTGCGGATCCTCTTCGACGGAGACGTCCATCCAGCCCAGACGTTGGAAGTCCTGGAGGTCAATGACTCCATCCTGCGGTTGAAGCAACGGCGGGCGTAGGCCTATCCGGGAAGCCGTGCAGGCGAGATGCGCCGCGCGGGACGCCGGGCCGGAAGCACGCCGATGAGCGACTGGGCCTCTTGCCAGCCCACGCCAGGCAGGACGACGTGGGAGCCCGCCACGTCGATGCGCACGTGTCCAATGCCGTAGCCTCGCTCCAGTGGCCCCTGTATCGCGCGGGCAGACTGGATGCGGGAGCGCTGCACCACTGTCGTGCGCCTGCGCCAGAAGCCCTGGCGCACCACCACCAGGGCTTCCGTGATGAGCCATCCCTGGAAGCGCCAGTCGAACCAGGCTCCCAGCAACTGCGCGGGCAGCAGCAGCCACGCCGTCGCGCCCCATGCTCCCCAGAACCAGGTCGCTGGCGCCGCTACGAGCACGCTCAGGCCCACCGCGCGGATCCGTGCTCGCAGCAGTGCCTTGGGATGCGCCCGCTGGAAGGGCATGGCGTCGGGCAGCTCCGGCACGAACTCCCGCAGCAACTCCGGCATGCGCGCCGTGGGCACCACTGGCACCAGCAGCTCCGCGCGGTCGGCGGCCTCCTTGCCCGTGCGAACGCCCGCTGTCTCCACCTCCACCGAGCCGAAGCCCAGCGTGCGGCGCAGGAACGGTTCATCCAGCACCACCTGCTGGATTCGCGCACGCCGCACCGTCACCTGCCGGCGGGTGATCAGCCCTCCCACCGCTCGCAGGTGCGTGCCCGTGTCGACCAGCCGGAAGCCATGGAACTGCAACACCGCTCGCGCGCCACTCACCAGCCACAGGCCGAACAACCCCGCGAGCGCCGCCACCGTCGCGGCCAACCAGCCCATGCCCGGCGCCGCCACCGCGTCCCAGTGCGCTTCCATCCATGGCAGCAGCAGCTTGTGGAAGGTCTCGGTGATTTCATGCAACGCGCCCATCACCACCGCGATGACGCCCAACCCCAGCGCGGTCGCGCCGTAGAGCAGCAGGCCTCCCAGGTGGGCCTCGGAGAGCATTCGCTCCTCCGGTGCGGCTTCACCGGGCAGGAGCACCGCCGCCGTGCGTTCGCCTTTCACGGCCTGGAGCGCGTGGATCAACGCCTGTGCATCCTCCGGCGTCAGTCCTCGCAGATGGCCGTCCGCCTTGCCTCCGGAGGCCGTCTCCACCTTCACCTCCACCAGCCCGAGCAGCTTCGACACGAAGGGCTGCAAGACCTCCGTGTTCTGCACCCGCGCGGCTTCGATGAAACGTGAGGTACGCGTGAAGACGCCGGACCGGATCTCCAGTTGGGCATCCACCACGCGGTAGCTCGTCGTGGCCACTTCATAGAGCCCGGCGGCGAGCAGCAGCATGGCCACGCTCAGCACCATCACCCAGAGGACCACCGGCAGGCCGCGCTCACCCGCGAAGTAGGTGGGCAGCAGCGCGCCCAGGAGCATGCGGCCGATCGTCGCCGACAGGGGCACCAACGCCGCGAGCGGCGCCTTCGCGCTCAGCCGCTTCCAGGACACCTCCTCCGGCGGGGCCAGCGCCACCGGCTCAGACGACATCGTCGGCCTCGCGCCGCACCAACCGCTCGCGCAGGGCGTCCGCGGTCTCCCGCGTCAGGCCGGGAATCTCTCCGTCCGCGCCACTGCCCGCGGCCGTGTAGATCTGCAGGCGCGCGAGCCCCAGTGACCGCTCGATGGGGCCCTGGTGCACGTCCACGTGCTGGATGCGCCCCGCCGGGATGGACACCACTTCGTGCAGGAGTACGCCGTGGGAGATGACCAGGTCGTGCTCACGCAGCGCCCAGCCCCAGCGCTCGTGCGCGCGTTGCGGATACCACGCCGTCAACACGCTCAATCCCAGCACCACCGCGCACGGCAACAGGAACGGCCAGTGCTCGTTTCCAGCGAAGCTCAACCCCAGCGCCACGGCGAACGCGATTCCACCGTAGATGCCCATGCGCAGGAGCGCCCGGATGCGGAACAACGTGAGCGCTCCACGAGGAAGGCGTTCCAGCGTCGGCAGAGGGGCGGTCATGGGGAGCCTCCGAGGGGACCGCGAATCTACTCCATCAAGCCTGTAAAGCTGAACAGGGCTTCATGTTACGGCGCCTGACGCAGGCCGAACGCGGCGCGGTGCGGGTCCTCACACGGCGCGACGCGTGTTCCATCGGGCATGACATGCGTGCCGTTGGCCACGAGCCCTCCTCCCTCGACGACCGCCGCGAGCGCCCGGTCCAGGTCGTCGACAGCGAAATAGAAGAGCCAGTGCGGATGGATGTGCGGGAGGCGCGCGGTGCTACAGGCCGCCCCCACGCTGCGCCCATCCTCATGCCAGGTGAACTGTTGATACGTCCCGACCTCGGGGGACAGCTGGAGTGCTTCCGTCGGCCGCCAGCCGAACAGGCCGCTGTAGAGGCCCAGGGCGCGGGCATGGTCGGCCGTGTGCAGTTCGTGCCACGCCAATTCCGCGTGTGTGTTCCGCCCGGCCCGGGAGGTCAGTGCGACCACCGCGCCCAGCGGATCCCGCAGCACGGTGGAGGCGATGCCTTCCGTGGACTGCCTGGGCGGCCCGAGCCGCTCCGCGCCGAGCGCGACGAAGCGCTCCACGGAGGACTCCAGGTCGGGAACGTGGATGTGTCCCAGCCAGTGACTCGGAGCACCCCGGGCGGCGGCGGCTTCGGGCAGCAGGGAGACTTCCCACGCGACGTCCATTCCCAGGACGTCCAGGTAGAAGCGCCGCGCCTCGCCGGGCCTGGGGGAGCGCAACTCGTACCAGCAGAAGCCGTTCTTCATCGGGCTTCTCGTAGTGGACGGGCCCGGAGGAAGTAAAGCCGTGCTCAGCTGGGGGCGCTGGCGGAGTCCTGGGAGAGCACCTCACGGAGCTCATCGATGCTGACGGAGAGGAGCACGGTGTCACTCACCGAATGCACCAGTCGCGTCGGCACGTAGATGCGCCCCGCGTGGAAGTAGTTCCAGTAGACGCCGAACTGCTCGGAAGCTTCCGAAGTCAACTTCACCTGGATGGTGTCGATCTTCCAGGTCTCGCTGTCGATGGACAGGGTCTCCACGTTCCCGAGCGCCTGGCCTCCGGCCGCGACGACCATGCGGCCCTGGGTGACGCTTTCCGCGAATTGCATGGGGGCTGTTCCTCCGTTCGCTCACAAAGGTGGGGATGCCGCGAGCGAAGTGCCGTCATCCTTCCGCGCGGGGGACGGACGGGGCTCCGCATGCCTGCCCATCGCAACAGGCGTGAGCCGGATGAGCTTCATCCGGTCGAGCAGCCGCATGAACTTCCTTCGTGTCAGCCTCCTGTCAGGGGTGGCCCGAAGCCCGTCCGGCGAGCTCCGCCCCGTTCGGGTCCGCCTGGAACGGGCGGGCGTCCCAGGGCAGCACCAGGCGGAAGGTCGTTCCGGTGTCGGCGTCGCTCGTCAGTTCGACCCTTCCGCCGTGCGCCTGGGCGCACCCCCACACCAGCGTCAGTCCCAGTCCCCAGCCCTTCGACGGCCCCGTCTTCGCGGAGCGGGTCCGGATGAAGGGCTTGAAGATGGCCTCCTGGTCGGCACGCGCGATCGCCGGCCCCTGGTTGTGCACGGAGACTTGCGCTTGCGCGCCGGTCGCCGTGACGGTGAAGGTGATGCGGCTGTCGGCCGCTCCGTACTTGAGGGCGTTGGTGCCCAGGTTCCACAAGGCGCGGCGCAGCTCCTCGGCGCTCCAGATGCCCCGGACGTGCTCCTCCGCCTCGAGCATGAAGCGCTCTCCATGGAGCATCGTCAGCTCGTCGACGACATCGTGGGCGATTCTTCCCAGGTCACATGTGTCGAGCCGGAGCGGCAGCCGTTGGCCCGCATGGATGCGATTGGCGTCGAGCAGGTCCCGTACCATCTGGTCCGCTCGTTCGATGTTCCGGTCGATCCGCAGCGCCAGGTCGCGCCGCGCCTCCAACTTCTCCGGAGCCCGGAGGAGCGCGTGCGCCCCCATCTTCGCCGTCGACAAGGGGCCACGGAGATCATGGGCCAGGATGGTGACGAACTGCTCGCGCAGGCCGCGCTCGGTCTCGAGCGCTTCGACCTTCTCCTGGAGGTTCGCGTACAGCCGGGCGTTCTCCAGGTGGACGCTCAGGTGCTGGCCCAGCGTCTGGAGCCGCTGCTTCTCCCGGCCGGTGAACTCACGGGCGTCGGTCCGTCCGACGTAGAGCACGCCCATCAGGGCCCGGTGGGCGGGCAGCCGGACCCCGAGCACGGAGTGGATCCCTCCCTGGCGGAGCGACTCGCTCACCTCGAGCGTCGTGGTCGTGGCATCCCGGAGGGAGCAGGTCTCCTCGCCCGCCGCCACGATGCTGCCGGGAAAGGACCTGGGGTCCAGGGAGGTCGCGTAGTGCTCCAGTTGCTCGTTGCCGGCTCCCGTGGAGGCCGCGGTGACCAGGCGCTCGTCCTCTGGCGCGTACAGCAACAAGGCGCAGGTCTGGGCGCCCATGGCCTCCAGGATGACCTCGAGCAGCTCCTTCAATTGGTTCCGGCTGCTCGGTTCGTCCAGCCTGAGCGCCTCGCTGGCCACCTTCTGGAGGAGCCGCAGGTAGCGCTTCTCCGTCTGTTCTTCCTCCAGCAGGTGTTTGCCGAAGAGGTCCGCGACGGACTCCATGGCGACGTGCAGCTCGGTGTAGAGCTGCTCGACGTCATGCCCGTCGGGCTGCTCGTCTGGAGGCGTGTTGGCCCAGGTCTGGGTGATGCACCGCCCCAGGATGGCGAACTCCTCGACGACCTCCGCCACATGGAAGCCCTGGCGAAGCCGTGCGGACACATGGCTTTCAACGTGCTGCCGCTGCTGGTTGTCGCCATCACCGCCCGATGCCCGCGCTTCCGCGAGGGACGCGAGATAGATGGGCATGACGTTCCTGAACTCGGGCTGTTCCAGGCCACGGGCGGATGCGGCTCGGGTCGCCTCGTCCATCCAACACTGGATGATCTCCGAATGATGGCTCCGGATGATCTCCGCGATGCTCGCCATGGTCCTTCCCCTGTCAGCAGAATCCCTTGGGGCCACACAATCCCCGGCGGATTCCAGACACGAGCAGCGCGGCCGCCAGCGGGCATTGCCAGGCAATTGATACAAAGGTGGCCGTCGCGGACCCCTGATGCAACAGAAGGACCGATCAGGGAGGCATCTGCCCCATGGCAGCAGGCAGTCGTAAGGGCGGCCTGGCTGCCTAGACGTCGATGCCGTCCCGCCGCAGCTCGTCCGCATGGGCGAGCTGCGCCAGCGTCCCCGGCGGGGGCGTGTACCAGCCGGGATCGCCCTCTGCCTCCAGCCGGTCGCGGACCTTGAGGATCGTGAACATGCCTCCCATGGTGATCTCGTCGTAGGGGCCCTTGCCGCCGACCATGGGAATGGAGTTCGCGGGCATGGGCATGTGATGCATGCCCGCCATGTCCCCCATGCCCGTCTGCCCCATCGTCATGTAGCCGGGCAGCAACGGGCGCACCTTCGCGTCCAGGCCTCCAGGCTTCACGCCGACCATGTTCGGCAGGTCGTGGCCCATCTGGTTCATCACGTGGTGGGTCATGTGGCAGTGCATGGCCCAGTCCCCGGGTTCGTCCGCCACGAACTCGATGGTGCGGGTGCTTCCCGTGGGCACGAGCACCGTCGTCTCCGGCCACTGCGCGCTCTCCGGGATGCGGCCTCCGTCCGTGTCCGTGATGCGGAACTGGTAGCCGTGCAGGTGGATGGGGTGGTGGTCCATCGCGCTCAGGTTGCCGAAGCGGATCCGCACCCGCTCGCCCTTGCGCACCACCAGCGGCTCCGTGCCCGGGAACGCCTTCGCGTTCATCGTCAGGATGTTGAAGTCCGTCATCTCGTTGGGGTCCGGACGCCGCGTGCCCGGGTCGATGCGCCACTCGTGCAGCATGATGGCGAAGTCGCGATCCACCCGCGGCCCCACCGGCTTACGCGGGTGGATGATGAACAGGCCCACCATGCCGAGCGCCATCTGCGTCATCTCATCGTGGTGCGAGTGATACATGCACGTCCCCGACTGACGCACCGTGAACTCGTAGCGGTACGTCTCGCCCGGCGCGATGGCCTTCTGGTTCAGCCCGCCCACGCCGTCCATGCCGCTGGGGGTGAGGACGCCGTGCCAGTGCACCGTGGTGGACGCGGGCAGCCGGTTCGTGACGTAGAAGCGCACGCGGTCGCCCTCCACCACCTCGATGGTGGGCCCGTGCACGTGGCCGTTGTAGCCCCAGCACGTGGCCTTGAGGCCGGGCGCGAACTCGTGCTCCACCTCCTGGGCCACCAGGTGGAACACCTTCACGCCGCCCACGTTCTTCCACGGCAGCTTCGCGCCGTTGGGCACGACGACAGGACGGTAGCCGTGGCCCGCCGTGGACGCTTCGCGCGGGGCCTTCGCGGCGGGCACGGTGGATTGCGCCTGGGCGGCGCGGCCATGCATCAGCAGGGCGCCCGTCGCCAGCGTCGCGCCCGTGCGCGCGAGCAGCCCGCGGCGCGTGAGCGAGGGAGCTTCGGTCCGCGTGTCCTCGGCGGGGCCCTGGGTTTCGTCAGTGGGCTTCATGGTGCTCATGGGTGGGCTCGGGAGAAGGAGTGGGAGTGGGGGCGGGAGCGGCGGTGGACGGCAGGCGTCCTCCCACGAGCCGCTCGAGATCGGCTCGCGCCATCCAGTAGTCGCGGACCGTCTCCAGGTACGCCCTCCAGGCTTCCACCTGCTCGCGTCGCGCGAGGAGGAGGCCGGGAAGGCCGATCTGCATGGCGTTGTACTGGCGTTGTGACTCCTCGACGATGGTGGTGCGCAGCGGGAGCACGACCTTCTGGTATCGCTCCGCCATGTTCCGCAGCGTCACCAGCTTCGCCCTCGCCGCGCGCACTTCCGAGCGGGCGTTGACGGCCAGCTCCGTCAGCCGGTTCTCGCCCTGGCGGTGCTGCGCCTCCAGCTTCGCGATGAGTGCCTGACGTTGATCGAAGATGGGCAGCTCCAGCGACAGCGTGGGGCCCAGCAGCCGCGGACCGTTCGCGTCGCGGTGCGTGTGCACGCCCACCTCCACACGGCCGAAGAAGCGTGTGCTGCGCGCCAGCTCCAGTGCGTTCCACAACAGCGACGTCTGCTTGCGGGCGGCGTCGATGTCCAGCCGCTGCTCGATGGCCAGCGTCTCCAGACGCTCCAGCGAGGACTCGGCGGCGGGGACCTCCGGCAGCTTCCGCGCCAGCGTCCACTGGACCCGCGCGCCGTACAGGCCCATCAGGCGGTTGAGGTGTTCACGCGCTTCGACCAGCGCCAGCTCGTCCTGCGCCAGCTCCAACCGCGCCTGCTCCAGCGCGGCCTGTTCGGTGGCCAGGGCCAGCACGGTGATGTTGCCCGCGTCGCGTTGCCGGTTGGACAGGTCCGCCGCCGCGTCCGCGGCCTGGAGCACCTCGCGGCGCAGCGCGACCAGCTGCTGCCGGGCCTGCATCTCCGTGAACGCCTGTCGGACCTCCGCCGTGGTGGCCAGCGCCTCGTGCGCGACGCGCAGCGTGTCCGCCTGGAACTGCTCCTTCGCCACGCGCTTGCGCAGCGGAAGAGTGAAGAGGTCCACGAAGCTCTGGACGATGGAGAACTCGGTCTCGTTGATGCCATCCGAGGACAGGGGGAAGCCGATGCTCCCGTCGAAGGACGGGTTGGTGAGCAGCCCGGCCTGCACCATGTCCGCCTGGGACACGCCCAGCTCCTCGTACGTCGCCTGGAGCGCGGGGTTGTTGAGCAGCGCCACTTCCACCGCGCGGTCCGACGTGAGGTCGCCGGCCAGCAGGGCATCCAGGTGTTGCTGCACCTGCGCGTCCTCCGGCGTCCCCTGATTCCAGCGCGTCTTCAAGCCCGTTCGCTCCTCCACGAGTGCCGCCACTTCCATGTGGCCGCGCTCCTTCTGGATGGACGCGCAGCCACCGAGCAGCAGAACCACGAAGAGCCAGGGGGATTTCCAATGCACACGAGACCTCGAAAAAGGATGTGCCCTGTTGAGCAAGGGTCGGGCCATCACGTCAGGTAGCGCAACCCCACGGAATGACGGCGTCCGGAGGAACACGCTCGCATGGGCACTTCGTGCGAGGTGTGACCGCCAACGTCACACTGTGATGCGCGGCGCGGCGTCCAGGCCGGGCGCTTCGAGCCGCCCCACACCGGGGATGAAGCGGCCCACGCGCGCCGCGTAGCGCTGATAGGTGTCGCCGTGCAGGCGCAGCAGGTGCTCCTCCTCCAGCCGCACCTGGAGCGATACCAGCAGCACGTAGTCGAGCCAGCCCATCACGGTCCACGCGCTCGGGGTCGCGAGCGTCATGCCCGTCACCACGACGAGCATCCCGCTGAAGATGGGGTTGCGCACGACGCCGAAGAGGCCTCCCGTCACCAGCTCCGTCCGGTCCGAGTCGATGCCGATGCGCCACGACGCGCCCATCTCCACCTGGGCCCGCACGGTGAAGATGAACCCCACGGCCACCAGGGCCCAGCCCGTCCACCGGAGCGCGCCAGGGACCTGCCACACGCCCAACGCCTGCTCTCCGAAGGTCAGGTGCGCCGCGCTCCAGAGCACGATGGCCCCCATGAACAGCGCCATGCCCGCGCCGATGACCCGCTGGAGCGGCGGGCCGGAGCGGTGCAGCACCAGCGCCGGGCGGCCCGTGCGGCGGCGCAGGCGCACCGACGGTAACACCATGGCGAAGAGGAGGAAGGCGAGGGTGGCGGCGGGCAGGGCTGGCCGGGTGAAGGTGGCGACGTCCATGGGAGACCTCCAACTGCGTTCCCCCAGGCTGACGCCCGGCCCCGCGCGCTCTTACACCTGATTTTTCACGCGGGCGCGCAGTCGCAGTCCACGCAGCCCTGCGCGCAGCAATGGCCGCACAGCTCCACCAACTGCTCGCCCAGGGCCTTCCGGGCGCGGTGCAGGCGCACGGCGGCGTTGTTGGCGGAGATGCCCGCCTCCTGCGCGTACGTGGCCACGGTGAGCCCTTCCAGGTCCACCCGGCGCACGGCCTCCGCGTACTCGGGCTTGAGCGTCCCCGCGAGCCCCGCCACGCAGCCGCACACCGTCGCCTCCAGGCCGTTGGCGTCCTCGGTGGACAGCGGCTGCTCGTGGGACAGGGACTCCAGCGTGGTGACCTCCCGCTGGCCCCGGCGGTGGCGGTCCACCAGCGCGTTGCGCAGGAGCCGGTAGAACCAGGCCACCGCGCTCTGCTCCTCGCGCAGCGAGCCTCCCTGTTCCATGCCCTTCACGAACGCGGCCTGCAACACCTCGCGCGCCGCCTCCTGGCTCCCCACGCGCGGCGTGAGGAACGCGAGGAACGCATGGTGATGGCGCAGCAGCGCGTCCATCGCTTCCGGTGACAGGCTCATGCCGGGACCTTTCGCGCGGCCCTGCGCGCCTTGATCCGCTCCTGGAACCCGTGCACCAGCGCGTAGAACGTGGGCAGGGCCAGCAGCGTGAAGAGGGTGGACGTGACGAGCCCTCCAACCATCACCACCGCCAGCGGACGTTCAATCTCCGTCCCGTGCAGCGGCAACACCAGCAGCGGCAGCAACCCGAGGATGGCCGTGCCCGCGGTCATCAGCTTGGGCCTCACGCGGCCGATGCTCGCCTCGCGCACGGCCTCCGCGAAGGGCTTGCCCCGGCCCATCAGGTCCTTCGTCTGCGCCACGAGCACCAGGCCGTTCTGCACCGCGATGCCGAACAGGCCGATGAGGCCCACCAGGCTGGACACGTTCCACGTCTCGCCCGCGATGAGCAGCGCGAGGATGCCGCCCACGAACGCGTCCGGCAGCGTGGCCAGGATGACCAGCGCCTCCGCCACGGAGTCCAGCGCGAGGTAGAGCAGGACGAACACCGCCATCAGCGCCAGGGCGATGGCCACCGTCAGCGCCTGCGCCGCGCGCTCCTGGCTCTCCACCTTGCCGCCCACGTCCACGAAGTAGCCCGTGGGCAGCTTCAGCTGCGTGGCCAGCACCTCCCGTACCTCCGCCGCCGTGCTGCCCAGGTCGCGGCCGGACACGCCCGCCTCCACCGCGATGCGACGGCTGCCGGCCTCGCGGCGCACGCTCCCCGCGCCGGAGGTCTCCTCGATGGTGGCCAGCTGACTCAGCGGGATGCGCGTGCCGTCGTGCCCGTCCACCAGCAGGTTGCGGATGGCGTTCACGTCGCCCCGGCGGTGGTCCGCCAACCGGAGCACCAGGTCGTAGCGCCGCTGGCCCCGCCAGATCTGCGCGGACTCCTCACCCACGAGCCCCACGCGGACGGCCCGGATGACGTCCCCGGGCGTCAGGCCCACTCGCGCCACCGCCGCGCGGTTCACCGCGATGCGCAGCTGCGGCAGGCCGCTCAGCCGCTCCACCCGCAGGTCCTCGATGCCGTCCACTTTCGACATCAACCCGCGCGTGCGCTCCGCGAGCTCCGAGAGCGTGTCCAGGTCCGGCCCGAAGACGCGCACGGAGAGGTCCGCGGGGCTGCCTCCCAGCCCCTCGTCGATGCGCATCCCCAGCGGCGTGGTGAAGAGCACCGACACGCCGGGCACTTTCCCCACCGCCTCGCGCATCCGCGACTCCAGGTCTTCGCGGCCTCCGAGGGTGTCCTTCTTGAGGACCACCAGCACGTCGGACAGGGTGTGGGGCATCGGGTCCTCGGTGCGTTCGGCGCGGCCGGTGCGGCGCACCACGTCCTCCACCTCCGGGAACTCGCGCAGCACGTCCTCCACGCGGTGGTTGAGGCGATCCACCTCGTCCAGTGACGCCTCCGCCGGCAGCACCGTCTGGAGCAGGAATGCGCCCTCGTCCAGCCGGGGCATGAAGTCGCTGCCCACCATGAAGGCCAGGCCCAGCGCGGGCACGGTGATGGCCAGCGCCACCACGCGCACCAGGCCCGCGTGACGCATGCACTTGTCCAGGATCGGCGCGTACGCGGCCTTCACCTTGCGGATGATCCACACATCCTCCGGTGAGTCCTCACTCGGCGCGCGCAAGAGGAGGCCCGACACCACCGGCACCAGCGTGAGCGCCAGTGCGAGCGACGCGGCCAGGCACGCCACCACCGCCGCCGCGAGCGGTTGATACATGCGGCCCTCGATGCCCGACATTGCGAAGAGCGGGATGAACACCGCGACGACGATGAGCGTGGCGAAGGCGATGGGACGGCCCACCTCCAGCGCCGCCGCCAGCGCCTCGTCGCGCACCGAGCGGCGGCCCTTGCCCTCGCGCAGGTCGTGGATGACGTTCTCCACGACGATGATGGCCGCGTCCACCAGCAGGCCCACCGCGATGGCCAGGCCTCCCAGCGTCATCGTGTTCAACCCGATGCCCGCCGCCTTGAGCAGCAGCCCCGCCAGCGCCAGCGACAGGGGCAGGGTGAGCGTGACGATGAGCGCCGCGCGCCAGTCCCCGAGCAGCAGGAAGAGCACGCCCACCACCAGGAACGCGCCCAGCAGGATGGCCCGGCCCACGCCTCCCAGCGCGGAGCCCACCAGCTCCGATTGGTCGTAGACGACGCGCAGCTGCACGCCCGGCGGCAGCGAGCGTCGCAGCTCGTCGATGGCCGCGCGTACCCCCTCGGCGACGAGCACGGTGTCCGCGCCGAACTGCTTGCTCACGCGGCAGCTCACCACCTCGCCATCCAGCCGGTGCGCCATGCCCCGGCGCGGCGCGGGGGCTTCGCGCACGTCCGCCACGTCTCCCAGCAGCACGGGCGTTCCGTCCCGCAGCGCGACCACGGTGTTGTTCAGGTCCTCCACCGTCTCCGCCCGGCCCACCGCGCGCACGGCCCACTCCATGGGGCCCTGCGTGATGAAGCCTCCGGAGGCGTTGACGCTGGCGCCCTCCAGGCCGTGCTGGACGTCGTCCAGGGTGATGCCTCGCGCCACCAGTTGATCCGGATCCAGCAGCACCTGGAACTGGCGCAGGTAGCCGCCCAGCCGCTCCACGCCCGCGACGCCGGGCACCGCGAGCAGCCGGTTCTTGATGTCGAACTCCGCCAGGTCGCGCAGCGCCATCAGGTCCGCGCTTCCGGGCTCCGCCTCCAGCGTGAACTCGAAGACCTCGTTGAGCCGGCCGGTGAGGCTGGACACGAGCGGCGTGTCGGTGCCGAGTGGAAGCTCGCTCGCTGCCTGTGCCACGCGCTCCGCGACGTACTGGCGGCTGCGGAAGTAGTCCGCGTCCGGTTCAAACTCCACCGTCACCTGCGTGACGCCCAGCTGCGAGGTGGAGCGGATGCGGCGCACCTCCGGCAGGCCCGCCAGCGCCACCTCCATGGGGATGGCCACCGCCGTCTCCAGCTCCTCGGCGCCCATGGCCGCGTTCTGCACGATGACGTTGAAGATGGGCGCGGACAGATCCGGGAACACGTCCTGGCGCAGGTTGCGGAGCGCCATCACGCCAAAGGCAGCCAGCGCCAGGACGACGAGCACCGTCAGCCCGGGCCGTGCGAAGGACGCGCGGAGGATGCGCCCCGGCAGCGTCGTGCGCGGATCAGTGGCCATGCTCATCGCCTCCGCCCTGGGACTTCTCCACCTCGGCCTTGAGCAGGAACGCGCCCTCCACCACCACCTCGTCGCCCACGGCGAGCCCCTTCAGGACCTCCACCTGCGTGCCCAGGCTGCGGCCCCGGCCGACCTCGCGCTGCTCGAAGACGCCGGCCTCCGGCGTGGGCAGGAACGCCACCCAGCCATTCTCCAGACGCTGGAGCGCCGCCGCGGGCACGGCCGTGAGCGTGGCGCCCGGCTCTCCCAGCGGGATGGACGCCGACGCGGACATGCCCGGCCGAAGGAGCCCCTTGCCGTTGTCCAGCTCCAGGCGCACGGGGATGGTGCGGCTGTGGGGATCCACTCGCTGCCCCACGTGGCCCACCTTCGCGGTGAACTCCTGGCCCGGGAACGCGGCGAAGGTGACGCGCGCGTCCGCGCCGGGCTTCAGGCGCACGGCGTCCCGTTCGAACGCGTGGACGATGAGCCACAGCGACGACAGGTCGCCGACGCGGAAGAGCGGTTGAGACGGGTCCGCCATCTGCCCCAGCCGCGCGGTGCGCTCCACCACTGTGCCGTCGATGGGCGCCTTGAGCACGAAGCCGGACGTGCCCTCACCGCTGGCGCTGCCCGCGCCCAACGCCGTGAGCGCGGCCTTCGCGGCGGCCACCTCCGCCTCCGCGGCAGCGGCGTCCGCTTCAGCGGCCTGCGCGTCCTTGCGCGCGACGATGCGTTCCTCGGCCAGCGTGCGCTTTCGGTCCGCGGCCTGCCGTGCGGCGGTGGCGCGGGCCTGGGTGGCCTGGAGGTCCGCGCGGGCTCGGCCCAGCTCCGGACTCTGGAGCTCCGCCAGCCGCTGGCCCTGCTTCACGGCCTGGCCCGTCGTCACGGCGACGGAGGCCACGCGCGCGGAGACCGGCGAGGACACCTCCGCGTAGGCGTCCTCACTGAAGGTCAGCTCGCCCAGCGCGGTGACGCTCTCTCCTCCCGGGCGAGCCTCCACCTTCGCGGTGGTGACGCGCAGGTCCCGGAGCATCTCCTGGGGGACGTGCACGTGGATGACGTCACCGGACTCGACGTGGAGCTTCTCCTTGGCGGCCTCGTCATGGCCGTGTTCGTGCGCGTCGTCATGTTCCGCCTTGGAGGACTTGCAGGCGGTGAGGCCCACGAGGACGGACAGCAGCAGCAGCGTGGGCTTCATGGCAGGACTCCCGTTTCCACTTCCAACTGCACACGAGCAAGGGCCAATCGCAGCAGGCCGTCGAGCCATGCGGCCCGCGCCTCCAGCGTGTCGCGACGGACGAGGAGGAAGGCCGCGAGGTCCATCTCCCCGGCGTCATAGGAGCGCTGCGCCAGCGCCTCGTTGTCGTCCAGGAGCGGCAGCACCTCCTCCAGGGTCCCGAGGGCACCGAGGCTCGCGCGGTAGCGATACTTCGCGGCCTGGACCTGCGCGGGCACGACGGTGCGCGCGGCGGCCAGCTCCTGCTCGGCGCGGCTTGCATCCGCTTCACCCACGAGGCGCGCTTCCTGGCCGCGAGCGAAGACGGGCAGGGGCACGCTGAGCGTTCCCAGGAACACCGTCTCGTCCGCCTCCTTCTGGTAGCGCGCGCCCACCGTCACGTCTGGCAGCACCTGGCGCCGGCCCAGCGTCGCGGCGGCCTTCGCCTGGACCTGCTCCTGCTCCAGGGCCACCAGATCCGCGCGCGCTCCAGCGCCGTCCGTCACCTCGCGGACGGGCGCCCGCGCGAGTGAGCGCAGATCATCGTCGTAGGTGACCATGGGCCTCGCGCGGTAGCCCACGCGGACCTCCAGCTCCTCCCGCAGCGCGAAGATCTCGCCGGCCGCGACCTGGAGCTCCGCGCGGGCCCGGGCGTGCGCCACCTTCGCCACGTTCACGTCCACGGCCGGAACGTCACCGGCCGCGTAGCGCCGCTCCGAGGCCTTGACGGTGCGCGCCGCCGCTTCCGCCGCGGCCTCCACCAGCTTCTTCCGCTCCCCGGCTTGCAGGAGGCGCAGGTAGGCCGCGGCCACGTCTCCCAGGAGGAGCCGCTCCGCGTCGCGCAGGCGGGCCTCCTCCATGGACAGGCCAGCGCGCGCCGCATCACGCCGCAGGCCCTGCTTGCCGCCCAGCTCGAAGGGCTGCGACAGCCCCAATGCGAGGTCCAGACCGTAGACGCCATTGGGGAGCCGGCGCGGGCCCACCTGGACGTCGAGCTGGGGGTTCTCGCGCAGGAGCGGCGCGGCGCTCGCCAGGGGCCCCTGGGCGGCGCGCACGCGGGCCCGGGCCTCAAGCAGCGCCGGGGCGTGCTCGCGCGCCAGGGCGAAGACGTCCTGGAGGGTGATGCGGGATGGATCCGCGCCACCAGGGCGCGGCCAGAGCAGGACGGCGGCCAGCCCGAGGGCGGCCGTCGCGGAACGGATGGACACGGAAGAGGACCTCTGCGGAAGGCGGGCCGCGCGCATCCATGCACCCGGGCAGGAGGCCGGGCACACCGGTGGCGGGGCGCGTGCGAACGACGACGGACGCGGGCCTTAAGCGAGAGGAACTATGGGGACGTGCTGGATGTCATCCGCTTCGGCGGAGGACGGCTCCGAGGCTTCGTGCGTGATGCGGGGCTCCCGGAACAGGGAGCCTGCGAGGCCCGGCAGTGGCACGGCGACGGCCAGGGGCTTCGCGTGCGTGCAGCAGGCGCAGTCCACGCAAGTGGGAGCGCACTGGCCCTGCGCGTCGTCATCCGCGCAGCCCGTGAGGCACGTCTCCGCCTGCTGCGCCGGCCCGAAGGCATGCGCGAGTCCGCCCCCCACGGGAGCGAGCAGCATCAGGCAGATGAAGAGCCAGAGTCGGAGCACCGGGGCGGTCTTCTAGCACGCCCCGGCGAAGGCGCGCACGTCGTGAGGGCAGGGCAGGCGGCGCGAGGAGCGCTGCTCAGCCGCCAATGCCCTTGCGCAGCCGGGACCAGTCGAAGTTCGCCGCCGGGTCGTCCTTGCGGCCCTTGGGCACGGCCACGTCCTTGTGCCCGACGATGTTCTTCGCCGGCACGTCGTACTCCTGCTTCAGGTAGCCCACGAGCTTCGTCAGCGACTTGTACTGCGCCTCCGTGAAGGCCGTCTTGCCGCTGCCGTCGTTGACGATCTCGATGCCGATGGAGCGCGCGTTCACGTCCGTGGGCACGCCGTGCAGCTCCCCCTTGCCCGCGTGCCACGCGCGCTTGGTGTCGCCGACCAGCTGGTAGATCTTCCCATCGCGGTCCAGCATGTAGTGCGCGGACACCTTGCTGTCCGGGTTGCGCATCCACGACAGGTCCCCGGAGCCGTTGTTGGTGCCGGTGTGGTGCAGCACGATGGTGTCGATGTCCGCGCCGTTGCGCGAGTCGTTGTTGGGCGAGGGCGCGCTGATGACCGCGGGCTTGGTGAACTTCCCGGGATCGGTGGGCGGAGGCGTCGTCGTCGGCTTGAGCGCCTTCGTCAGCGCCGCCGCAGTCTGCGCCCCGTAGTAGCCGGTGGCGGAGATCTTGTTGGCCGTCTGGAACTTCTTCACCGCCGCCTCGGTCTGCGGCCCGAAGGAGCCGGCACCCGAGTTCATCTGCGCCTGCGTCATGTAGCCCAGCTTCACCAGCCCCTGCTGAAGCTGCTTCACCTTCGCCCCGGAGTCGCCCTTGCCCAGGCCGGCCGGCGGCGCCGTGAGGGCCGTGGACGCGGCCGCCGCGCGCGCGGGAGCGGCGGTGCGGGGGGCCGTGGCGGCGGTGCTCGCGGGCGCGTTGGCGGTGGCGCGGGGGGTCGGGGCGCGGACGGTCATGGTGTACGATTCCAGGAATAGTGGATAGCTGCTGCTTTCGCGATTATCGGCCCGGTGTGCGGGAAGTTGTGTGCCGGGAGTGAAACGAAACCGCCCCGACGCCCGGCGTGGAGGCCGGACATCGGGGCGGCGACTCCATCCGGGGCTACTGGAAGAAGGCGGGCGGGAACGCATCCGCCGACTCGGAGTCGACGAAGTTCTTGTCATCCAGCGTCACGGGCGAGCCCGTTTCGCTGGTCTGGTTCTCGACGAGGTCCTTCACGAACGCGGTGAACTCCGTGCCCGTGGGGCCGCCGTCCGGGGTGCCGGAGTCAGGGGTGCCCGAGTCCGGCTTCGTGGTGCCTCCGTCCGGCTTCGGATCATCGTCGTCGTCGCTGCAACCGCTGAAGCCCACGGCGGCGCCGAGCGCGAGGACACAGGCCAGTGCTCTCAGGTTGCGCATGGCATCACGTCCCGTCGCCGTTGGCGCCCGCGTTGGGGGCCTTCAGGTAGGGGAACACGGCGTCGAACTGCGAGGCGTCCTGCAGCACGGCGTCGTGGAACGGGGTGTTGCGCGAAGGCGCCTGGGTGTCGTTCTCGAAGAGGTAGCCCATGGCCACGCGCAGCTCGATGTCCACCACGTCGTCGCCGGGGCGGCGGCCATTGGGGAAGCCCGCCGCATCACAGCTGGGGAGCGCCGTGTCCAGCTTGCCGTTCACGAAGCAGCCCGCGGCGCCCAGGTTGTTCTGGGTCGCCTTGGGCGTGGCCGGCAGCGCCATGTTCAACCGCTGCATCTCCGCCGTGGAGCCGTTGGCGTTGACGTTGGGCACGCCGGTGAGGAACGCCGCCACCAGGTCCGTGCGCGGGAAGACGGTGGGCGCCTTCGTGCCGAAGAGCGTCTCCAGCAGCGCGGGCAGGGTGGGGTTCGTCACGTAGGTGGCGAACTGGGCGTCGTCCTTGGGCTGGCTCGCGTTGAACTTGTCCTTGTCCGGCAGGCCGATGACGATCTCGTTCACCAGTGGCATGCCCAGGCGGCTGACCTGCTGCCACGCGCCGCCGTCACGCGATGGCTTCGCGAAGGTGGGCGTGGGGTTGATGGCGCGCGCCTGGCGCACGCTCGCGGTGGTCCACCCGCCGATGACGGTCTGCGTGCCGGCCTGGAGGCAGGCGATGGGGACCTCCAGGGCCAGGGTGGTGATGTTGTTGTCCGCCAGCGGGTTGGGCACCGCGTCGCGCTTGGCGGGGTCCGTGATGACGGCCGCGGGCGCGTTCACCAGGTCGAACACCGGCCCCAGGTTGACCGCGAAGGGCTCCTTGCGCTGGCCGACGAACACCTTGCCCGGCGTGGCGCAGTCCGGGATGTGCACCGAGTACACGTGCTCGCGCGCGTAGGCCTCATAGGCGGCGGCGTTGCCCAGCGACTTGGTGCCGATGTAGTCCGTGGGCTTGCGGAAGGTGGCCGAGCCGCCCGCCGCGTTGGTCACGTCCTTGGCGGTGCCGGTGCGGCGGTTGCCCCGGACGACCTTGAGCGTGAAGGACTCCTGCACGTTCAGGTTGGCCTGGTTCGCCGTGGTGATGGGCCCCACGTTGAAGAGCGGCACCGGAACCGACTTCGCCTGGGCCCCGGTGCCGATGGTCAGCGCCGCGCCGTTGTTGGCGTTGGCCAGCGTGTTGGTGAAGCGGAACTGGAAGGTGAGGTCCTCCTGCCCGTTGCCGTCGTTGTCGATGTGGATCTCGTACAGCGCCTCCGGATCCAGCGTGAAGAAGTTCGGGCCGCCGTACCGCTCCTGGAAGGGGATGTAGTTGGCGATCAGCGTCACGAAGTCCGCGCGTCCCGTCTCATAGCTGCGGAACATGTAGAAGTCGGTCGCGTCGACCTTGGGTGACTTGGTGATGAACGGGGCTTCCCGGTGACTCGACGCAAGGGCACCACTAGCGCCCAGCGTGGTCGCGACGGTAAAGACCGCCGCGAGCTTCTTCGCTCTCATTTGAGGCTCCTCGATTGTGATGGGGTGTGGCTTGCCCGGGTGTCGCGCCAGCGCGCGACCTGCGTCCGGACAGAGCCAGTACGCCGCGTGGATTCGCGCGGATTTCTGGAAGAGACGAATTGCTGCCCCGCGGGGCAGGTGCGTCAGGTGAAGGACAGCGCCACGCCGAACGCGCGCTCCCAGAGCCACGCACACGCCACCAGGGCAATTACCGCGGAGCCGCCCACGAGCAACGCACGGCGATACACGCGCGTGTCTCGCAGGAGGAACGCCACGGGCAGGAACACAGCGACACATGCGAGCTGTCCCAGTTCCACGCCGACGTTGAAACCGAACAACGTCACCGCGAGGCTGCCCGCGGGCAGCTCCAGGTCCGCCAGCACGGACGCGAAGCCGAAGCCGTGCAGGAGCCCCAGCGCGAACGCCGCCAGCCACCGCGTGCGGTCCATCAGCGGGAAGACGTTGTTGAGCGCGGCGACGATGACGCTCGCCGCGATGGCGGACTCCACCAGCCGCGAGGGCAGGGCGACCCAACCCAGGGACGCGGCGCTCAGCGTCAGCGAGTGCGCGAGCGTGAACGCGGACACCACCTTCACCACGTCCTTCATCGCTGAGCCGAAGTCGCCCACCGGCACCCAGCGCCCCGTGGCCGTGTCGCGCCGCAGGACGGACGGCAGCAGCAGCGCCAGCAGGAAGAGCAGGTGATCCACGCCCGCCCAGATGTGCTCCACGCCGGAGTGCACCATCTGTCCGAAGCGCCGCCAGGGCGACAGGCCCTCCATGGACACCTGGGCCGTGTGGCGCGTGGCGGAGAGCACCAGGGGCTCGCCGGCGCCGTCGCTGCCCACGCGCACGATGCCCCGGTGCTGCGGGTCGCGGTCGAAGAGGAGCGCGTAGTCCACGTCCAGTACACGGGGCGCGGACGGGCACGCGGCGGTGAAGTCCACGACGGCGTAGGCCCCGTCGGAGTGACGCACCACGCGCAGCGCGGAGGCCGGAGTCAGCGGGCACGCAGCGCCCTCGGCTGACAGCTTCAGCCGGGCGAGCGCATAGCCCGCGACGTCCGACTGGCGCCCGCGCAGCTCGCTCCAGGTGATGGCGCCGTCACCGTCCGCGTCCAGGACGAGCACCTCCTCCAGGTCGCGCAGGGCCACGTCCCAACGGCCCGTGAAGCCATCACCCGCGCGGTCCAGGTGCAGGTAGCTGTCGCTCGGCTTGTGGGCCAGCGCCACGAGGGGGAGCAACACCACCGCCAGGGTCAGGGCCTTCATCGGAGGGCCTTTCGCACGCGCTCCGAGAGCGCCAGGGGACCGGGGTCTTCCGCGCCGCTGGCTTCCAGGAACCGAACGACGGGGGCTGCGTCGGCGGGCGTGCCATGCGCGAGCGCGGACTCCAGGAGGATGCGCGCGTCCCACGGCTCGTGCTGCACCTCCCAGTTCGCGAGCGCCAGCTTCAGCGCCTTCGCGGCGTCCTTCTGGACGTGGAGCGCGAAGCGGGCCTCCTCGCGCGCGTGCAGTGAATCGCCGCGCAGGTGGCTGGCCTCGTGGCGCGAAGCCAGCTCGGCCGCGAGCGCGGGCGCCTCCGGCGTGCCCAGGGCTGATTCCGCGAGCACGCGGCGCAGGAGCTGGTTGTCGTCCTGACCGTGGTCCTTTGTCAGCGCGATGACGTCGCGCGGACGGCCCAGGTCCAGCAGCAGATCCGCATATGCCGCGCGCGAATATGCATCCGAAGGATCCATCGCGAGCACGCGGGCGAAGAGCTTCGTGGCGCGCTCGGTGTCCCCGGCTCGTGCGGCGGCCTCGGCAAGCGTGGACAGCGCCCAGGCCTGTTCTTCCGTCCCGTGGGTGCCCCGCGCCAGCGCGGCGGAGAGCAACGCGTACGCATCCTTGGAGCGCCCCGACAGGCTCATCACCTGCGCCTGACACACGGCGCCTGCCACCGTGCCCGCGAGCGGCGCCAGCATCGCGCAGCTCCGCTGGGCCTCCGCGTGCGCACCCCTCACGCCCAGGACGACGGCGCGCGTGAGCCACGCCTGCGCGTCATCGGGCGTCTCGCGCACCAGGGCATCCAGGTCCGCGAGTGCGGCGGGGAACTCATGGCGCCCCTGGAGGATGGTGGCGCGCAGCAGGCGCACGCCCGGAGGTGGTGGCTCCGCGTCCCACCAGGGCCCGAGCGCCGCTTGCGCCCAGCCCAGGTAGCGAGGGTCGCCAGAGGCCCGGCCCTCCTCGATGTCCAGCCGCGCCAGCCGCAGCGCCAGGTCCAGTTGATCCGCGCGCGAGGCCAAGGCCCGTCGCAGCGCGGCGCGCTCCCGGGCCTTCGCATCCGTCGCCGTCGCCGGGACGTGCTCCAGCACCGTGCTGTCAGCAGCTGGCGTGAAGGGAACGCGCTCCGCCGAGGGCGTCTGGCCACAGCCGGCCAGGAGCGGTGCCGCCGTCAGGGTCAGTCCCAGCGCGAGCCGCCGGAACCACTGCGAAGGGATGCGCGCGTGCATGCGTGTTCGGCATTACGCGGCTCACGCGGAATTGGATGTAATCCGGAGGGGCGGCCTGTCCTCCGCGGAACGTCAGCTGCCGGTGGCGCGGCGCGGCGACTCGGCGCGTCCGGCCGCGTCAGGCCGCACCTGCGAGTACGGATCCAACGGGTCTCCACCCAGCGCCTCCAACGACACCAGGGTGCCCAGGTCCATGCGGCGCGCGTGCTCCAACAGCAGGCGCGTCACCACGTGGTCCTCCAGTGCGTGGCCGGTGGAATCGAACACGGTGTTGCGCTCGCGCCAGCCCTCGAACTCCTCCGGCTGCTGCACCACGGTGGCCAGGTCCGGGCCAATCTGGTCCGGGTGGAGCTGCTGACACTCGCCCTCCTGGCGGGCCTGCGCGGGAAAGTCCGGCACGACGAGGCTGCGGCGCAAGAGCGCCAGGGGCAGCTCTGCCTTGCCCGGCTGGTCCGAGCCCACCGCGTTGACGTGCGCGTGCGGCTGGAGCGCGTGGCCGGAGATGACGGCCCCCGCGCCCGGGGCGACGGTGGTCGCGGTGCAGAGGATGTCCGAGCGCATCTCCAGGTCCGGCAGCAGCGTGGGCCGCACGTCCAGCCCCAGGAACGCCACGCGCCGCACGAAGGAGCGCGCCGCGTCCGGATCGATGTCGTGCACCAGCACCTGATCCAACCGGAACACGCGGCTGAGCGCATGCAACTGAGACACGGCCTGCGCGCCGCAGCCCACCAGCCCCAGCACCCGGCTGTCCGGAGACGCCAGGTAGCGGCTGGCCACCGCCGACGCCGCGCCGGTGCGCAGCGCCGTGGCGAACACCCCGTCCATCACCGCCACCAGATGGCCCGTCTTCACGTCATAGACGCTGTGTGATGCGACGAGCGTGGGCATTCCCGAGTCACCCCGGTTGCCGGGGAGGGAGGCGGACACCCTCACGGTCAGGCTGTCCCCGCGCCGCAGGGCGGGCATCCAGCCCATCGTCCCAGAAGGCCGCGAGTCGCTCACCACCTGGAAGCCCTCCCGCTTGGGGACCTGCAGGACGGACTCGTCGAACTCCCTCAAGGCCACGGTGAGTGCGTGGATGAGCTCGTCCATCAGGACGTCCAGGCCCACGCCTTCCACGAGCGCGCGTAAGTCAGTGGGGCCGAGCAGCAGGGTGCGAGGAACCGGGAGCGTCATGTACGCGGAGTCTACGCCCCTGACAGGAATTGCAACGGGTCAGTTTTGATTGCGAATTCCTGTCTTGCTGTGGCTTTTGAATACAGGTGCAGGGAACAAGGCGGCGAAGGGGCTGTGTTGGAAGCGGGCGCTCGACATCCGGTGGACACCTACGGGGCCCCGGCCTCGTGTCCGCCCGCTGAGCCGCTCCACCCCCAACGACCGAGTGAACGCCTCCTTGACGCCTTCTGTTCCCAGGACGCCCGTGCTCACCGCAGTCTCCGACCTGTCTCACCGCCGCACCGACGACGCGCCCGATGCGCCCCGCGCGCGCGTCCTCCTGGTGGATGACACGCCGGCGAACCTGCTCGCCCTGGAGGCCATCCTGGAGCCGCTCGGTCAGCAGGTGGTGTCGGTGCGCTCAGGCGACGAGGCGCTGAAGGCGCTGCTGTTGGACGAGTACGCGTGCGTGCTGATGGACGTGCAGATGCCGGGGTTGGACGGCCTGGAGACGGCGCGCCTGGTGCGCGCCCGCGAGCGCACGAAGCACCTGCCCATCCTCTTCATCACCGCGCTCAGCCGTGAGGCGGCCTACGTCACCCGGGGCTACGAATACGGCGCGGTGGACTACCTGCTCAAGCCCGTGGATCCGAACATCCTGTGCGCCAAGGTGTCGGTGTTCGTGGAGCTGTACCTGCGCGGAGAGAAGCTGCGGCAGCAGGCGCTGGAGCTGGCGGAGCGCCGCCGCGTGGAGGAGGAGCTGCAACGCGCGACGGAGCTCGAGCAGCAGCTGGTGGGAATCGTGGGGCACGACATCCGTACGCCGCTCGCGGCCATCCTCACCACGGCCAACGCCCAGCTGTCGCGCGAGGTGCTACCGGACGCCCAGCGCAAGGCCTTCGAGCGGGTGGCCCGGGGCGGCGAGCGCATCCAGGGAATCGTGGATCAGCTGTTGGACTTCACCCGCGCGCGCGTGGGCGGCGGCATCCCGGTGGTGCCGGGCGCGGGCGACCTCAACGAGCTGTGCCGCAAGGTCGTGGACGAGCTGCGCGCGGCGAAACCGGAGCGCTCCATCCTGTGCGACTTCGCCCGCGACAGCCTCCCGGGTGTGTGGGACCTGGACCGGCTGGCGCAGGTGGTGGCCAACCTGCTGGACAACGCGCTCAAGTACAGCCCGCGAGACACACCCGTGAGACTGCGCACTTATGAACAGGGCGCGGACGCCGTCCATCTGGAGGTCCAGAACGCCGGGGCGCCCATCCCCGAGCACCTCCTGCCCACGCTCTTCCAGCCCTTCCGCCGAGGCGACGGCGCGGGCCAGCGCGAGAGCCTGGGCCTGGGGCTCTACATCGCGCGTAGCATCGTGGAGACCCACGGCGGCACCCTCCGGGTGGAATCGACCCCGGACGTCGGTACGATCTTCTCTCTCTGTCTTCCGCGTCAGGCTTTGGTTGAGACACGCGCGCACTCCGCGTGCGCGGGCGTCTCCACGCCGATGACGGCGTGAGACACAAGGCTGTTCGCGTCACCGACAGTGCATTGCAGTGGTGGCTGATTACTGCACATGAAAGGCATACAACAATCCATCCACATCAAAACCTCTCATAAGATGAGGCAAGCATGTGGAGGGTTTGCTACAATGCCAGACGCCCGGGAGGCAGTCCGTCCGGGCGTGAAATGTGTCCGCTTTGGGGAGGGTGCGCGACAAATGAACGACAACTCGACGTGGATTCCCGTGGAAGGAAGCGACCCGATTCGTGCGTGGGTGCGACGCCCCGCCTCTGGAACGGGTCCGGCCCTGCTGCTGCTGATGGTGGAGGCGTTCGAGGGAAACGCCCACCTGAAGCTGATGGCCGAGCGCTTCAGTGAAGAGGGCTACGTGGTGGTGGTGCCCGACCTCGCCTCGCGAGGAGAACCTGAAGAGGTGGACCTGAAGCCGGTGGTGGCCTGGGCGCGCTCGCTACCGGAGGTGGTGGGACTGCGGGGCAAGAAGCAGGTCGGCGCGCTGGGCTACGGGCTGGGTGGGACGCTGGCCGCGCAGCTGGCGGCGCACGCGCACGTGGACTGCGCGGTGGCCTACTGCGCGCCCGGCATGGAGGACGTGCTCGCGCAGGGTGGTGAGAACGCGGCCCCCATGGTGGTCCACTACGCGGAGTGGGACGGCTTCGTGCCTCCGGCCGCGGTGGCGCGGGTGAAGCAGCACGTCAGCGTCGACGTGGAGCTGTACGTGTACCAGGGCGTGCGCCACGGCTTCTTCCGCGAGGGGTCGCCGGCCTGGCACCGGCCCTCGATGATGACGGCGCACACGCGCACCCTCGCGCTGCTCAAGCGCGTGATGGGGCCGCGCTACGACCTGGCCGCGCTCTGGGACAAGCACACGGAGCTGGAGTTCGCCGCCCGCGACGCGGACGCGACCATGAAGACCATGGTGGCGCACCCGTACGTCAACAGCGTGCCGGTGATGACGGGTGGCGTGGGCGCGGAGTACCTGCACCGCTTCTACGAAAACCACTTCGTGCACGCCAACCCCAAGGACACGAAGATGACCCTGCTGTCGCGCACCGTGGGTGCCGACCGCGTGGTGGACGAGTTCATCTTCAGCTTCACCCACGACATCGAGATGGACTGGATGCTCCCGGGCATCCCGCCCACCGGGAAGTACGTGGAGGCGGCCTTCGTGGCGGTGGTGAACTTCCGCGGCGACAAGCTCTACCACGAGCACATCTACTGGGATCAGGCCGCCGTCCTGGTGCAGCTGGGCCTGATTGACCGCAAGGGCCTGCCCGTCACCGGCGCCGAGGCCGCGCGCAAGCTGCTGGATGAGACCCTCCCGTCCAACACCCTGATGGAGAAGTGGGACGAGAGCGCGCCTTCCAACAACCGCAAGGCCGGCTGACTCAAGCCGGGATGACGCCCGCGCCCCGGGTTCGTCGCTACCCAGGGCGCGGTGTCTGACTTTCACGGGCTGGGATGCGCGGAGCCATTGCGCCGGCTCCTCTGGGATGTCCACAATGCAGCACCTCACTGGATGGTCCAGGGGGGCTACGTTTCCCAGACTTCCTCTGGATTTGGCGCCGCTCCCGGATGCGACTCTCTCTTTCGCAGAAGCTCACGCTGGCGCCGCTGTTGGTGGCGCTGTTCTTCACGGTCCTCTTCTTCGGCTACCTCATCCCGCGCGTCAGCTCCGCCTTCGAGGCGCAGGGCCGGGACGTGGGAGGCGCGTTGCCCGCGGCGCTGGCGGCCACGCTGCCCGCGGCGATGCCCGGGGGCCAGACGGAGGCGCTCCAGGCGGTGCTGGATCAGGCGGTCCGCCACCACCAGGTGGCCTACGTGGCCGTCTTCGATGGCACGGGGCAGCTGCGCGCGGTGGCGGGCGAGTACGCCACGGCGATGCGGGAGCTGCGCGACCGGCTGGCGCGCGCACAGGGTGAGGCGACGTTCTACGTGCGGGACGCGGAGCTCCTGGACGTGAGCTCGCGCTTCGCGAACGGCGCGGGCACCGTGCACGTGGGCTTCAACCGCACTTCGGCGCGCGCGCAGGTGCGGGCCATCACCACCGGGGTGAGCGTGGTGATGGTGCTGGCGCTCGCGCTCTTCGTCGTCGTGGGCATCGTGCTGGCGCGCCGGGTGGCGGCGCCGCTGGTGCAGCTGACGGCGGCCGCCCAGCGCATCGCGGAGCACGGCGACCTGCGCGAGACGGTGCGCGTGGAGGGCTCGGACGAGGTGGCCCAGCTGTCGAAGGCCTTCTCCCTGATGGTGTCCAAGGTGAAGGACCTCTTGCAGCAGCTGCAGGGCTCGTCGGACCTGCTGCGCGGCTCGGTGGACCACCTGAACGACTCCGCGGGGCGGCAGAACGAGATGGTGTCCCGCCACGCCGCCGCGCTGCAGGAGACGCAGGTGACGGCGCAGGAGATCCGCCAGACGTCGGTGGTGGCGTCGCGCGCGGCGGAGACGGTCATCGACGTGGCGGAGCGCGCGGAGGTGCTGGGCAAGACGGGCGAAATCGCCATCACCGAGAGCATCGAGGGGATGGTGGCGCTGCGCGCGCAGGTGGAGCAGATCGCCGAGCGCATCATGGCCCTGGGCGAGCGCACCGAGCAGATCTCCGGCATCACGGAGACGGTGAAGGACCTGGCGGACCAGTCCCACCTGCTCGCGGTGAACGCGGCCATCGAGGCGGCGCGCTCCGGAGAGCACGGCAAGGGCTTCGCGGTGGTGGCCCGGGAAATCCGCGGCCTGGCGGACCAGTCCATCCGCGCGACGAACCAGGTGCGCGGAATCCTGGCGGACATCAGCACCGCCATCTTCGCCACGGTGGAGATCACGGCCGCGGGCACGCAGCGCATGGAGACGGGCCTGGCCCAGGTGCGCACGTCCGGGGACACGCTGCGCCAGCTGTCCTCCATCGTGCGGGACAGCGTGGTGTCCGCCCGTCAGATTTCGCAGACGGTGAACCAGCAGGCCACCGGCATCGAGCAGATCTTCACCGCCGTCAACGAGCTCAACACGGTGATGGGCGACACGGTGAAGCGCATCGCCACCACCAGCGAGTCCGCCGTGTCGCTCAAGCTCCTGTCGGAGCGCGTGGCGGCGATGGTGCGCGACTACCGGCTGTAACCGGGCGGAGGCGGGGCAGAAACCGCTCCACCACCTGGGCCACGGTGCGCGTGGTGGCGGCGCCGGGTTCGTTCACCCGGGCCGCGAGGAAGGCGGCCCCCAGCCGGGCCACCGACGACACGACGAAGAGCACGTGCAGGTTCACCCAGAGGTGCCCGCCCAGCATGAACTGCTGGGGCACGCGCGCCGCCAGCGCCCCGCCCAGGGCCGCCGCCGCCGCGTAGGCCAGCCCGCCCGCGGTGGCGAAGGCCGCCAGGTAGAAGGGCCGGCCGCGGCGCGGCGCCACCGTCAGGGGCAGCGCGAAGATGGCCAGGCCGTGGCCGCTCCACAGCGCGCCCGCCAGCAGCACGTCGAACAGCAGCGGCCAGAGCGTCCCCGCAGAGGGCAAGAGCCACAGCATGGGGATGGCGCTGATGCCCAGCGAGCAGAGCATCAGCACCGGCTGTGCGCCCAGCTTGTCGATGGCGCGGCCCCAGAGGGGCGCCGTCAGCACGCGCACGCCCGCCACCGCCGCCGCGTGCAGGGCCATGATGACGAAGGTCATCTTGAGGTTCTGCAGACTGTGCAGCGCGAAGAAGGGCGCGGACACGCCCACCGCCGCGTTCCACGCCACCTGATACAGCAGCACCCGCCGGGCCCCGTCGTCCTTCCAGGGCAGGAGCGCCGCCTTGAGCTCCAGCTTCGGCGCGTTGCTCGGGGGCGCCGGGTCATGCTGCGCGGCCATCATCAGCGTGGTGACGACGCCCATGACGCAGGCGGCGAGCGCCAGCAGCGGCAGCGCCACGCCCACCCCATCCAGCCCCTTCAGCCGGTCCATCAGCAGGCCCGCGGTGAGCGTCGCGCCGGTGCCCATCAGCGTGGTGAGCGCGGTGCGCTTGCCGAAGAAGCGGCCCCGCACGGCGCCGGGGACGAGCTCCCCCATCCACGCCACCCACGCGTTGTTGCCCACCACCGCCAGCAGCGCGGACGCCCCGGCCACGGCGAGCAGCAGGTGCTGCTGCCCCTCCAGGGACAGGCCCAGCCACGGCAACAGCGCCATGGGCAAGAGGGCCAGCCGGGACAGGCACACCGCCGTCAGCGCCACCCGCCGGTGGCCGAAGCAGAGGGTGAGCCACGCGGCGGGGAACTGCACGAACTGCGCGAAGAACGGCAGCGCCGTCATCACGCCCACCAGGAAGGGCCCCAGCTTCAGCGCGATGGCCCACGCGGTGAGCACGGTAGGACCCGCGCACGCGGTGAACACCTCCGCGAACATCCCCTCCACAATGGAAACCTTCAGCGACGCACGGAGGCGCCGGTGCAGGGGCGGGCCGCGGTGGCCGTCCAGGGGCGGAGGGGCTCCCAGGAGGGGCGCGGACGCGCCGGGCAGCGAGGCGCCAGGGCGGAAGAGGGGGACGCCGGTGGCGAGGGAAGCGAAGCTCTGGACGAGGCGGCGACGGAAGGCGGCGGACACTGGGATTCGTTTCCCACGGCCTCGCATTCCCTCTCAATCGGACCTCCAAGGACTCCCCCGCGCCCGGCCGGCTACCAACCGGGCTTATTCATCGCTTTCAGCCCGCTGTCCGCTCGCTTGGAGGGCGGAAGGGATTCAGGTGCAGTTCACGCGGTCTTGAACTATATGAACGACCCGGAAGGAGACCGCGCACATGGATGTCGCTCACGAGCTGACGGAGTTTCTGGGGCAGGTGGAGCAGCGTCTGACCGAATTGCTCGCGGATGGCGACGTCGGCCCGGACGTGAAGGGTGACACGCTGATGGATGCGGCGCGCCATCTGTGCCTGGGGGCCGGGGGCAAGCGGGCTCGCCCCATGCTCGTCCGCCTGTTCGGTGGCGTGGTGGGTGTGCCGGCCGCACGGCTGGTGGATGTGGGTGTGGCGGCGGAGATGATCCACTCGGCCAGCCTGCTGCATGACGACGTGGTGGACGCGGGCATGTTCCGCCGGGGCCGCCCGACGGTGAACGCGCGCTGGGGCAACATCGTCGCGGTGATGAGCGGCGACCTCATCCTGTCCACGGCGCTGTCGCGGCTGTCCCTGCTGGACGCGCGCCTGGTGCAGAGCGGCCTGGCCATCGTCACGGAGATGACCCGCGCGGCCATCGCGGAGGTGGAGGCGCGCGGCGACATGAACCTGCCGCTCACGCGGCTGCGCTACATCGCCGAGGGCAAGACGGGGTCGCTGTTCGGCTGGTGCGGCAAGGCCGCGGCGACGCTGGGGGAGCAGCCGGAGGCGCAGGCGCGCTTCGACGCGTTCGGCCGGCACCTGGGCGTGGCGTTCCAGATCGCCGACGACATCCGGGACATCCTGGGCACGGACGTGGGCAAGCCCCGGTACGCGGACGTGCACTCGCGCACGCCGTCGCTGCCCATCCTGCTGGCGGTGTCGCGGGACGAGTCCCTGCGCCGCAAGCTCAAGGACGCGTGGGCGTTCTCCGTCATCACCCCGGAGCGCACCCGGGAGATTGGCGCCGCCATCGAGGCCGCCGGCGCGGTGGAGGCGTCCATGGAGATGATGAACGTCGAAATCGAAGCGGCGCTCGACAAGCTGGGGCCCTTCGCGAACGACGCCGCAGGCGCGGAGCTGATGAGCTGGGCGCACCGGCTGTCGGAGGGCATCGCGGAGCAGGTGAAGGGACGCGCTGCATGAAGGGCTACCTGTGGACGGGGGGGGATCCCGGGAGCCAGAAGACCGTCGCGCCGCCGGAGAACGGACGGCTGGCGCCATGGGAAGCCATCGCCGTGGAGGCGGTGGGCAACGTCATCGAGTTCTGGGGCTTCAAGCGCAACCAGGGCCGCGTGTGGGGCCTGCTCTACCTGCGCGGCGAACCCCTGACGGCCGGTGAGATTGAACGCGAGCTCGACCTGTCCAAGGGCGGCGTGTCCATGCTGCTGCGCGACCTGGAGCACTGGGGCGTCATCCAGCGGGTGCGCGTGCCGCGAGACACGGTGTGGCGCTACGCGGCGGAGACGGACCTGGTGCGGATGGTGACGCACGTGGTGGAGGAGCGCGAGGCGGCCTTCGTCACCCGCATCCGCGCGGACCTGTCCGAGGCGCGCCGGCTGGCGGAGGGTGCTGCCGGCGTGCAGGCGGAGAAGCTGCGGCGGCTGGAGCGCATGGCCGTGCTGGCCGACCACGTGGAGCGCGCGCTGCGGCTGTTCATCAAGACGTCCCGCCTGGACGTGGGCGGGGTGCTGGGCGCGTTCCGCGACGGCGCCCTGTCTCGCGGCAAGGGCGAGCGGTAGCAGCGGGAGGACACACAATGGATTCGCACTACGACCAGGTGATGAAGGCGCGCGAGCAGGCGGACGCGAACGCGCCCCGGCTCTACTTCGCGTACTCGACCATCCTGGACCGGGCCGCCTTCGAGGAGTGGAGGCAGCAGCACAGCTACGGCTTCTTCGAGCTGCCGGAGGGCCAGCTCGCCGAGGCGCTGGACGTGGACCTCGTGTACGACTTCCCGTCGCGCTGGTGGGGCGGCCGGGTGGCGGGCCTGACGGACGCGCCGGGTGCGCGCGTGTACGGCCGGCTCTTCGAGATCCCCGGCAAGGACTGGCCCATCGTCCAGCACAAGGAGGGCTTCGTCACCAGCATGTGCGTGGAGCGCACGGTGCGCGTGCGCGTGGATGGCCGGGAGGTGGAGGCCACCGCGTTCGTGACCAACCCGCGCCGTGCGTCGTCTGACGGGCCGGTGAGCCCTCGCTTCGTGGAGGCGCTGGTGCGCGGTGCGAAGAGCGCCGGGCTGCCCGCGGACTACGTGGAGAAGCTGGCGCGCGGCGAGTCGCGCTGAGTCGCTCGCCGCCGGGCTACGGCCGGGCGGTGGGGGCGACGCGGTAGAGAGCACCGGCGGCGTCGTCGCTGACGATGAAGCCGCCGCCCGGGGCCAGGGCCACGTCCACCGGCCGGCCCCACACGCTCAGGTCCGGGCTCTTGAAGCCCGTGACCAGGTCCACCTCCTGCGTGGGCTGGTGCGTGGCCAGGTCCCACGGGAAGACGGTGACCTTGTAGCCGGTCCGCTCCGTGCGGTTCCATGAGCCGTGGTAGGCGACCAGCGCGCCGCGCTTCCACGCCGGGTTGAGCTCCCCATGGTCGAAGAACGTCAGGCCCAGGGGCGCCGAGTGCGCCTGGATGCCCTGGTCCGCCTTGTCCAGCGCGGCGCAGTCCGCCCTGGAGCCGTCCCGGTTCAGGTTGTAGTCGCGGTCCAGGGGCATGTGCTTCAGGCCGCTGGGGGAGTCCGGGTTGGAGTTGCAGAAGGGCCAGCCGTAGTGGCCGCCCTGCCGCACGGAGGTGAGGGCTTCTGGCGGGTGGTTGTCCACGTACTCCGGAATGACCTTGCCGTACTTCCCGGTGCCGTCATCGAACGGGTAGGGCGTGTTGTCGCGGTTGTTGACCGCCACCCACAGCGTGTCGGTGCCCGGCTCCCACGCCAGGCCCTCCGCGTTGCGCAGGCCCCGGGCGAACAGCTCGCGTGAGCCGCCGCTCCAGTCCCACCGGTAGATGGCGCCGCGCAGCGGGTCGCTGGTGGTGTCGCCCAGGCACACGTTGCAGGTGGACGCGATGGCCACGTACACGCGGTGCTGGGAGTCCACCGCCAGGTTCTTGAGCTCGTGGCCGTAGGCGCCGTGCAGCTCCGGGAGGGACGCGTCCGGCAGTCCCGTGACGACCGTTTCCACCACGCCGCGCGTCGTCTCACCGGGCGTCCAGCGCGAGCGCGTGACGCGGTCCTTCTCCGACAGGACGACCCACACCTGTCCGTCGCGCTCGTGGAAGACGATGTCGTGGGGCCGGCCCAGTCCACCCGCCCACTGCGTCACCTCTGGCGCCTGGTCCTGTCGAGGACGCACCTGCATCACCTTGTTCTGGCCGGGAACGGAGACGAGCAGCGTGCCTTCCGGCGAGAACGCGATGAAGCGCGCGCCCGGCACCCGCGCCCAGACCGCTACGGACATGCCTGATGGGATGTTCAGGGAGCGCGGCACGTTGAACGGAGCGCCCCGCATGCCCTCCGGAACCTGGACCTGCGCCGCCTGGAGGTTCCAGGAGACAGGTTGCTGACCCGCGTCCACCACGCCTGAGTCCTGGAGCGAAGGGGAGGGCTCCGGGGCGTTCGTCGAGTTGGACTTGCAGCCGGCCTGGAGGCACGCCAGGCCCAGGAAGGTCGTCAGCACGAGGGGTCGCCGCATGGTCGTCTTTTCCTAACCGCGTTCTCCGACTGAACGCGACCTGAACAAACCTTCAGCCACTTTTCTTGTCGTCCCCAGCACCCCTGAACGGGCCTGAACAAACCTTCAGGGAGTTTCGCGGTGCCAGTAAAGAGTCATGCCTACATGAACAAAAGACCAGGCAGTGATTTCGGGTGAAACATGAATCAAATAAATACAAACATATGGATTTGACTGTGATTGTTGTCTTTGTTTGGCGTATTCCGTGTCTGTCTTTGTGGTGTTGACCGCCGGTCTCCGGATCAGAACGGGGTGGACCGGGCTTGACGGCGGAAGGGCGTTGTGGCTTCATGATTTTGATTTCGATAATCAAAATCATCTGGAGAACGCGATGCTCGGTCAGGGATGCTGCAGGGCGGTGCTGGCGCGAGGCCCGTGCGCTGAAGTGACGCGGTGCAGCTGTGGGCACATCCACCTGGCGGTGGGGCCGGTGACGCTGCGCCTGGAGGAGGACGTCCTGCGCGCGCTGGGCCACACCCTGGTGGAGGCCATCCACCAGTTGGAGATGCCGCACGCGCCCGCGCACGAGGCGGAAGCGCAGGAGCCGGCTCCCGCCGCCGCCCACGGGGCGCCCACCAGCGGGTGGAAGCAGTGAGCACCGTCCGGGGCACGATCCGCTGGGGCGGCTTCGAGCGCTCCGCGAGGGACAAGCGCCTGTCCTCCGCGTCCACGGCCCTCGAGGCCCTCCCGTCCACGCAGCGGCTGTCGCTGCGGCTGGAGGAGGGGACGGGGATCGCTCGGCGCCAGGCGGAGCAGTCCACCTTCCTGGAAGCGCTCTTCCAAGGCTCGTGGAACGGCGGCGTCTATGGCCAGTTCGTGCGGGCGCGGCACTACGTGAACCACCTGCGCCAACTGCACGTCGTCTACGAGGCGCTGGAGTCCGCGCTGCCGGCGCTCAAGGACGGCCCGCTCACGCGCGTGCTGCGGTTGCCGGAGCTGCGGCGGGCCTCCGCGTTGCTGGCGGACCTGGACTGGTTCTGCGGCGACACGCGCACGAAGCCCTTCGCCTGCGCGGAGACGCGGCTGCACGCCGAGCGGATCCGCGAAGTGGCGGCCGAGGCCCCGCACCTGCTCATCGCCCATGCCTGGGCCCGCTGCGTCCAGGACCTCTACACCGCCCCCCAGCGCTCGGAGCTCATCGCGCAGGCGTTCGAGCTGGAGAACGGCCGGGGCACGGCCTTCTACAACGCGGTGTCCGCCGCGGAGCTGCTCGCCTTCCAGAGCCGGCTGGTGGCCCGGCTGGACGAGGTGCCGCTGACGGAGGGCGAGGCCCAGGAGCTGGTCCAGGAGGCTCGGCTGGCCTTCCGCATCCAATCGCTCATCTGCGACGAGCTGGCTCGGGACGCACCGGAGCTGGAGGGGCTGGGCAGTACTCCTGGGTAGGGTTGCCGCGAACCCACGGAGGAGGTGGTCCGACCCACCGGCCCGCCTCCTCGCCTGGGAGGGCGATGTGCCGTTTCGTGACAGGCACGGTAGGATGGCGGAACGTGACACTCCAGATGACCTCTCACATCGATCGCCGCGCCTTCCCCCGCATCCACGCGCCCCTCTATTCGCGCCCCGCGCGCATGAAGGTGGGCGAAAAGAAGCAGGTGCTCGACGTCAGCCTCGGGGGCGCGCGCATCTACTCGGATGATCCGCAGGACGTGGGCTCGCGTCTGGATCTGGAGTTGTTCCTTCCGGACGGCAGCTCGCTGGAATGTACGGCGCGCATCGTCTGGGCCATCAAGTTACCCAAGGACGCCGTGGCCCGCTTCGAGGTGGGCCTGTCCTTCACCGACGTGCCAGAGCCCATCCTGGCACGTCTGAAGACCGTCCTCGTCACGGACGAAGGCTAGACGGCGCTACTTCGAAGACGCGCTGTCCAGCTCGCGCAGGTCGTCCGCTTCCAGCTTCAGGGAGAAGGCCCCGAGCAGCTCCTTCACCTGCGGCACGGACGTGGCGCTGGCGATGGGCGCCACCACGGTAGGTCGCGTCTCGAGCCACGCGAGCGCCACCTGCGACGGCGTGGCACCCCGGCGCTCCGCCACCTTCTTCAACGCGGCGACGACGCCCCAGCCCTGCGCGTTGCCGTACTTCTTGAGCACGTTGCCCGCGCGCGGTGAGGCCGGTGCCGGCTGTCCCTCCTGGTACTTGCCGGTGAGGAAGCCCGCGGCGAGCCCGAAGTAGGGCGCCACGGCCAGGCCTTCCTTCTCACTCACCTGTTGGAGCGCGCCCTCGAACTTCGGGCGCTCCACCAGGTTGTACTCCGGTTGAATCACTTGGTAGCGCGCGAGCCCCAGCCGCTTCTGCGTGTCCAGGGCCTCCTGTGCGCGCTCCGCGGTGTGGTTGCTCAGGCCCAGCGCCTTCACCTTGCCCGCCTTCACCAGCGCGTCGAAAGCGCGGAGCGTCTCCTCGAAGGGCGTGTTCGGGTCGTCGTAGTGCGCGTAGTACAGGTCGATGCGCTCCACGCCCAGCCGGCGCAGGGACGCGTCCACGCTCTTCTCGATGTGCTCGCGCGTGAGGCCCTTGCCCAGCGCCGTCTCCGCGCCGACCTTCGTGGCCACCACCAGGCGGTCCTTCGCCTTGCGCGAGGCAATCCACTTGCCCAGCACCGTCTCCGACTCGCCGCCCACGTGGCCGGGGATCCACCGCGAGTACACGTCCGCGGTGTCCACGAAGTTGCCGCCGCCCTCCACGAACGCGTCGAGCACGGCGAACGAGGTCGCCTCGTCCGCCGTCCAGCCGAAGACGTTCCCGCCCAGACACAGCGGGAACACCTCCAGGCCCGTCGTTCCCAGCTTCCGCTTCGCCGCTGCTCCTGCCGCCATGCCCCAGGTCCTTTCCGTGAGGCCGGGGCTTGCTGCTACCCCGGCGTGAACCACACCACCGACAACGGGGGCAGGGTGAGCGTCGCGGACGCGGGCTGGCCGTCCCAGCCCGTGGGCTCCGTGTGCACCTGGCCCCGGTTGCCCATGCCACTGCCGCCGTACTCCCCGGCGTCGGTGTTGACCAGCTCCACATAACGGCCGTGGAGCGGGAAGCCCACGCGATAATCCTCGCGAGGCACCGGCGACATGTTGGCCACGCACACCACGTGACGGCCGGGCGTGCGCGAGCGGCGCACGAAGGCCAACACGTTCGCCGCGGACGCGTCCGGCTGCAGCCACTGGAAGCCGATGGGCTCACTGTCCGAGTCGTACAGCGCGGGCAGGTCTCGGTAGATGCGATTCAGGTCGCCCACCAGGTTCTGGATGCCCTTGTGGCCCGGGTCATTGAGCAGGTGCCAGTCCAGGCTCTTGTCGTGGTTCCACTCCGCCGGCTGGCCGAACTCGCCGCCCATGAAGAGCAGCTTCTTGCCCGGGTGGGCCCACATCCACGCGAACAGCGCGCGCAGGTTGGCGCGCTTCTGCCACGCGTCGCCCGGCATGCGCCCGTAGAGGCTGCCCTTGCCGTGCACCACCTCGTCGTGGCTCAGCGGCAGCATGAAGTGCTCGCTAAACGCGTACAGCAGGCCGAAGGTGAGCTGGTTGTGGTGGAACTGCCGGTAGACGGCGTCCTTGGAGAAGTACGACAGCGTGTCGTGCATCCAGCCCATGTTCCACTTGAAGTGGAAGCCCAGGCCGCCCTCGCTGACGGGCTGAGACACCTTGGGCCACGCGGTGGACTCCTCCGCGATGACGACCACGCCCGGGTGCTTGCGGCGGATGGTGTCGTTGAGCTCGCGCAGGAACTGGATGGCTTCTTCGTTCTCGCGGCCGCCCCAGCGATTGGGGACCCACTCGCCGTGCTTCCGGCTGTAGTCCAGGTAGAGCATGGAGGCCACCGCGTCCACGCGCAGCCCGTCGATGTGGTACTCCTCCAGCCAGAACAGCGCGTTGGCGATGAGGAAGTTGCGCACCTCGTTGCGGCCGAAGTTGAAGACGAGCGTGCCCCAGTCCGGCTGCGAACCCTGGCGTGGATCCGAGTGCTCGTAGAGGGACGTGCCGTCGAACTGGCCCAGCGCATGACTGTCGCGCGGGAAGTGGCCCGGCACCCAGTCCACGATGACGCCGATGCCCTCCTGGTGCAGGTAGTCCACCAGGTAGCGGAAGTCGTCCGGGTGGCCGAAGCGCGAGGTGGGCGCGTAGTAGCCACCGACCTGGTAGCCCCAGGAGCCGCCGTAGGGGTGCTCGGACACGGGCAGCAGCTCCACGTGCGTGAAGCCCAGCTCCTTCGCGTAGCGAGACAGCTCCGGCGCCAGCTCGCGATACGTCATGGGCCGGTCGCCGTCCTCCACCACGCGGCGCCAGCTGCCCAGGTGGACCTCGTACACGCTCCACGGGTGCTGGGCCGCGTCCACGTGCTTCTCACGCGTTTCCAGCCACGCGCTGTCGCCCCAGGTGTAGCGCTGCAGGTCGTGCACCACGGACGCGGTGGCGGGCGGCGTCTCCGTGCGGAAGGCGAAGGGGTCCGCCTTGAGCAGCGCGCCGCCGCCGTGGCCGGGCCGGATTTCGAACTTGTAGCGGGTGCCCTCGCCGACCTCCGGGATGAACAGCTCCCAGATGCCGGAGGACCCCATGCGCCGCATGGCGTGCAGGCGGCCGTCCCAGCCGTTGAAGTCACCCACGACGGACACGCCCCGGGCGGTGGGGGCCCAGACGGCGAACGACGTGCCCTTCACGCCGTTGTGGTGGATGAGGTGCGCGCCCATGCGCTCCCAGAGCCGCTCGTGGCGGCCCTCGCCGGCGAAGTACAGGTCCATCTCCCCGATGGTGGGCAGGAAGCTGTACGGGTCGCGCAGCGTGAAGACCTTCTTGCCCGGGTACTCCACCTCCAGCAGGTAGCTGAAGGGCTCCGTGCGGCCGTTGATGCGCGCCTCGAAGACGCCGCCGGTGCGGTGCTGCATGGGCACCTTGCCGCCGAACTCCGGCAGGACGTGGATGGCCACGGCCTCCGGGCGGTAGGCGCGCACCACCACCGCGTCGCCGTCCGGGTGGACGCCCAACATGGAGTGGGGCTCCGGGTGGCGCAGCTCCACCACGCGTTGCAGCTCCGCGTCCACCTGTGCTCTGTCCGCAGGCTTCCTCACTGGGCATCCTCCATCCGCAACAGGGCCTCGACGGGGATGCGCACCCAGTCCGGCCGGTTGGCGAGTTCGTAGCGCACTTCGTACAACAGCTTCTCCAGTTCGAAGGCGCGCAACATCACGTTGAAGGCTTCATCGCTGTCGGGCAGGAAGGGGGCGCCGCGCGTCGCCTGGCGGTAGCCCTCCAGGAAAGCGTCGCGGGTGGGGCCCACGCGCCCGCGCGGCTGGCCGCCCTCCAGCGACACGGTGGCCTCCGCGTAGTCGAACGAGCGGATCATCCCCGCCACGTCGCGCAGCGCGCTGTACTTCTCACGGCGCGCGGTGAAGGAGCGGGACGGCTCGCCCTCGAAGTCGAAGAACAGCCACTGGCCCTCCGAGCGCAGCACCTGGCCCAGGTGCAGGTCGCCGTGGATGCGGATCTTCTGGCCGGAGGGCGCCACCTGCGCCAGCCGCTTCGCGTACGCGATGAGGCCGTCGCGTTTGTTCTCCAGGTCCGCGTGCAGCCGGCCGGCGTCCGCCAGCGTCACGCCCAGCTCGCCCACGATGGACGCGCTCCAGCGCTGCAGGTCCTCCTGGAGCAGCGGCTCCGGGGAGAACGCCAGGTCCTCCGGCTCCGCGGAGGCGAAGGCCTTGTGCAGCTCTCCCAGCCGCGCGCCCAAATCGCGCATGTCCCCGAGGAAGCGCTCGCTCAGCGCCTTCTCCTGGCGCAACCGCTCCAGCGTGTACTTCCAGCCGTCCACGGCGTCAGGCACGAAGCGGTGCGCCAGCGCGAGTGTCGCGCCCGCGGGGCCCTCCAGGTTCAGCGCGCCCACCAGCTGCGGCGTCGCGCGGAAGGACGTCTTCGTCGCGAGGAATCGGCCCACCTCGTATTCAGGGTTCACGCCGGCCTCCAGCTTGCGGATGACCTTGACGATGACCCGCTCGCCCAGCACCAGCGAGGTGTTGCTCTGCTCCACGTTGAGCCGGCGCACGGAGAGCGGATCCGGCAGCGCCACGCCGCTGTCCGTGGAGGCGATCCATTCACCCACCACGCGGCCGGAGCCGGACACCACCTGCCGGCCCTCGCGCGCGAGGTTGAAGACGGCGCGCACGCAGTCGTCGTCCTCCAGCGCGCTCACCAGTCCGTCGGCCGTGTGCCGGACCTGGAGCTGGTAGCGCTCCGGATTCCCCAGCTCGTAGACGACTTCGATGATGGCCAGGGTGAAGGAACACGTGCCCAGGTCCATGTTCACGTGGTCCGCCACGCTGACACTTTTGATGGGCCACGCCTTTCCGGCGAACCAACGTTGGGCCTTGAGGAAGTCTGGCAGCTTGGTCAGGTCCAGGGGGGTCACGCGGGGTTACTCCTTCGCCTGCAGCGGCTTATCCAACCGGAACCACAGGAACATGTAAGGCCCCATCGACAGCTGATAGGGCAGGTCGCTGATGCGGGGGAACGGCGTCTCTCCAATCAATTCCACGGGGATGCTGCCTTCGAACTCGCGCAGGTCCAGCACGCCCGGCTGCGCGAAGCGCGACAGGTTGCACACGACGAGCACCGTCTGGCCCTCCCACTCCCGCACGAAGGCCAGCACCTTGCGGTTCTCCGTGGTGAGGAAGCGCAAGGTGCCCATGGCGAACACGGGGTAGCGCTGGCGGATGCCAATCATCCGCTTCACCCACTGGAGCAGGCTGGACTTCTGCCGCTCCTGGGCCTCCACGTTGATGGACTGATAGCCGTAGACGGGATCCGCGATGACGGGCGCGAAGAGGCGCGCGTAGTCCGCGCGGCTGAAGCCCGCGTTGCGGTCACCGGTCCACTGCATGGGCGTGCGCACGCCGTTGCGGTCGCCCAGGTAGATGTTGTCGCCCATGCCGATCTCGTCCCCGTAGTAGAGGACCGGCGTGCCGGGCAGGGTGAAGAGCAGGCTGTGCATCAGTTCGATGCGGCGCCGGCCGTTGTCCATCAGCGGCGCCAACCTGCGGCGGATGCCCAGGTTGATGCGCATGCGCGGGTCGGTGGCGTACTCCCGGTACATGTAGTCCCGGTCCTCGTCCGTCACCATCTCCAGCGTCAGCTCATCGTGGTTGCGCAGGAAGATGGCCCACTGACAGGACTCCGGGATGTCCGGCGTCTGCTGCATGATTTCCACGATGGGCGTGCGGTCCTCGCGGCGCACCGCCATGAAGAGGCGGGGCATCACCGGGAAGTGGAAGCCCATGTGGAACTCGTCGCCCTCGCCAAAGTACACGCGCACGTCGGCGGGCCACTGGTTCGCCTCCGCGAGCAGCACCTTGTTCTGGTACTCGGAGTCGATCGTCTTGCGCAACTTCTTCAAGAACGCGTGCGTCTCCGGGAGGTTCTCGCAGTTGGTGCCCTCGCGCTCGAAGAGGTAGGGCACTGCGTCGCAGCGGAACCCGTCCACGCCCATGTTGAGCCAGAAGCGCATGACGTCCAGCATGGCTTCCTGCACTTCGGGGTTGTCGTAGTTCAGGTCCGGCTGGTGGCTGAAGAAGCGGTGCCAGAAGTACTGCTTGGCCACCGGATCCCACGTCCAGTTGGAGCGCTCCGTGTCGGTGAAGATGATGCGCGCGCCCTTGTAGGACTCGTCCGTGTCGCTCCAGACGTACCAGTTGCGCTTGGGGCTCTTGGGGTCCCTGCGCGCCTCCTGGAACCAGGGGTGCTGGTCGCTGGTGTGGTTCACCACCAGCTCGATGATGATGCGCAGCCCGCGCTTGTGGGCTTCCTCCACCAGCCGCTGGAAGTCCGCCAGCGTGCCGTAGTCCGGGTGGATGCCGTAGTAGTCCGCGATGTCGTAGCCGTCGTCGCGCAGCGGAGACGGGTAGTGCGGCAGGAGCCACAGGCAGTCCACGCCCAGGTCCTGGAGGTACGGCAGCTTTTCAATCAGGCCCGGGATGTCCCCGTGGCCGTCCCCGTTCGAGTCATGGAATGCGCGGATGTGCAGCTCGTAGATGAGCGCTTTTTTGTACCAAAGCGGATCCAGGTCCATACGCCTCTCGGAGGGAGTCACTCGAAGTAGTCGAACGCGTGTTCGGTGCGGCGGTAGCGGTACACGGCCCAGATGGCCGCGGGTTGTTCGGGCGTCAGGCGCACCTGCACGTCCGGGCCCTGCCAGAGCGAGCGCTGATCAGCCATCAGCTCCTGCACCTGATAGGTCTCCTCCGCGGTGACGCCCAGCCATTCCATGGGCACGCGGAGCAGGGCTTCCTGTGGCGCATACGGATCCAGGCTCACCGCCACCAGCACCGTGCTGAGGCCGTCCGGTGAGCGCTTGCCGTAGAAGAGGACGCGGTCGTTGTCGGACTCGAAGAACCGCAGCGCCTGGTAGTGCTGGAGCGCGGGGTGCGCCTTACGGATGGCGTTGAGCCTGGAAATCCATCCGGAGATGTTGCCCGGCCGGTCCCAGTCCCAGGCGACGAGCTGGTACTTCTCCGAGTCCAGGTACTCCTCCTTGCCCGGCACGGGGCGGCCCTCGCACAGCTCGTAGCCCGAGTACATGCCCCACACGGACGACAGCGTGGAGGCCAGCGCCACGCGCACGCGGAAGGCGCCGGGCCCCGCGTTCTGGAGGTTCTCCGGGAGGATGTCCGGCGTGTTGGGCCAGAGGTTGCCGCGGAAGTAGTCCGCCACGGGCGGCTGGGTGATCTCCTCCAGGTACGTGCGCAGCTCGTCCTTGAAGAGGCGCCAGGTGAAGTACGTGTACGACTGGGTGAAGCCCACCTTGCCCAGGGCCTTCATCACCTTGGGGCGGGTGAAGGCCTCGGACAGGAAGAGCACGTCCGGGTGCAGGTCCTGCACTTCCCGGATGAGCCAGTGCCAGAACTGCATGGGCTTGGTGTGCGGGTTGTCCACGCGGAAGGTCCGCACGCCATTGTCCACCCAGTGCAGGACGACGGACTTGAGCTCCTTCCAGAGGGCATCCCGAGCGGGGCCCATCCAGTCGAAGTTGACGATGTCCTCGTAGCGCTTGGGCGGGTTCTCCGCCGTCTTGATGGTGCCGTCCGGGCGGTGCTGGAACCACTCCGGATGCTCCTTCACGTACGGGTGGTCCGGGGAGCACTGGAAGGCCAGGTCCAGCGCCACTTCAATGCCGTGCGCCTTCGCCGCGTCCACGAACGCGCGGAAGTCCTGCAGCGTGCCCAGCTCCGGGTGCACGGCCTTGTGGCCGCCCTCCGTGGCGCCAATGGCCCACGGGCTGCCCACGTCACCGGGCTCCGCGCGCAGGCTGTTGTTCTTGCCCTTGCGAGCGGTGCGCCCGATGGGGTGGATGGGCGGCAGGTAGACGGTGTCGAAGCCGAGCTTCTGGATGTACGGCAGCCAGGCCTGCGCGTCCTTGAAGGTGCCGTGCGTCTTGCCGTCGCGCTTCGCGGAGCGGGGGAAGAATTCGTACCAGGCGGCGTTGCGCGCCTTCTCCCGGTCCACGAACACCTCCAGCACCTTGTCGTACTTGCTGGCGAGCGTGCGGTCCGGATGCCGTGACGCGGCGTCCGCCAGCTCGGAAGACAGCGCGGCGAGGAGGTGGTCCGGCGTGGGCGGCGTGCGCAGGCGGGCCCCTGCCTCGGCGAGCAGCCGGTGGTCCTCCGCGGACTTGCCCTTGGCGCGAGCGGCGGCGCCTTCCAGCAGGGCAGCGCCCTCCAGCAGCTCGCTCTTCACGTCACGGCCGGCGTCCACCTTGCGCTTCAGCTCGTGCGCCCACGTGCGGAAGAGATCCGGCCAGGCTTCAATCGTGAATTCGTAGCGGCCGTTCTTCGCGAGCGGGATGGAGCCTTCCCAGGCGTCGTTGTTCTTGAAGGCGAGAGGGACCTCAGCCCAGTCCGTCTTCTGGGCAGCAGGGGTGACCTGGCGCCAGCGGGCGACGGCCACGAGGACGTCGTGGCCCTCCTTGAAGATGTCCGCCCGGACGGTGAGGCTCTCCCCGGCGACGCGCTTGATGGCGTAGCGCCCCGCGTCCAGCTCTGGCTGGACGTTCTCGATGAACACGCTTCCGAGTCGTTCGGTCATATCGGCTGGCGGCCCCTTATAGGACTCTGAGTCAGTGGCTCCAGGCGGCATTGCGCGGGTGTTGATGATTGAAGATGGCTGCCGCCTGGTCGCGTTGGCCTGTCAACGTTAGGAACGGAGGGAGCGGTCGCCCAGCCCGAGGAACTGGGTAGACGGGCTCCGATAGTTGAAGCTGGGATCCGCCCCTCCGGTTGCGGTATCCGGGACGAACATGGCGCCCAACGACTCCGCTGCTCAGCAAGCGAGTGACCAGTCGGCCGACCGCGACCTGCTGAAGCAGGTGGCACTCGGCAGCGCCGCGGCCATGCGAGATGTCTACGCGAGGTGTTCCGCGCGGGCGTTCGCCATCGGGGTCAGGCTGTTGCCTACGCGGGCGGACGCGGAAGAGGTGCTGCAGGAGACCTTCCTGGAGGTCTGGCGGCGCGCGCGCGAGTTCGACCCGGCGCGCGGCGGACTGGAGACGTGGGTCACGACCATCGCGCGCACGCGGTCCATCGACCGGCTGCGTTCGCTGGGCACGGTGTCGCGGATGGTGGATGGGGTGGCGCAGCAGCCGCCCCCGGTGAGCGCGACGCCGCCGTCACCGGATGACTCCGCCTCCGCGGCGCAGGACCAGGCGCGGGTGCGGGCGGCGATGGCGCAGTTGCCGCCGGAGCAGCGCGAGGTGGTGCTGCTCGGGTGTTTCGACGGGCTGTCCCAGAGTGAGATCGCGAAGAAGACGGGCCAGCCGCTGGGGACGGTGAAGACGCGTGCGCGGCTGGCGCTGGAGAAGCTGGCGGTGCTGCTGGACGCGCCGCCGGCGAGCGCGTCCGGCTGAGTGCAGGACAGCAGCCCTGTTCCGCGGGGACGGGCGGTGGGGCAGGCCCCGGCCGCGTCCTCCTTGCCGCTGTCGGCTGGGGCCCCAAACGTTGCGACTGTTTGGCGAACCCGAGGGAGGGGGCGGACATGCGCAAGATGCGGGAGACGGGGACGGCGTTGATGAACGCGCGGGAGATGCGGCTGGTGCTGGCCAGTGCGCCGCGCAACCTGATGGAGCTGTCCCGGCGCGAGCTGATGGGGATGGTGCGGCGCGCGCGCGGCATGGTGGACCAGTACGAGAAGCTGGCGCGCCGGCTGCGCCGTGAGGCGATGCGCGTCCCCATGGGGAGCCGTGTGATCGGCGGGCGCATGGACACGCGGCGCAAGGCGGCCCTGTTCCGCAAGGCGCTGACGCGCTTCGAGTCGCAGCTTCGGCGGATGGAGATGGTGCCAGCGCGCAAGGCGAGGCCAACAATGCGCAAACGGCCGGCAGTGAAGAGAACGCTGCGGCCCGCGGCCCGTGCCACGGCGCAGCGCAAGAAGGCGGTGGTGGCGAAGAAGGCAATGCGGCCCGCGGGCTATGCGCGCCGGGGCCCGGTGAAGGCACGAGCGCACAAGGCGCGGCGCTTGCCGGCGGTGAAGGCACGGGCGCACAAGGCGCGGCGCATGCCGGCGATGAAGGCGCAGGCGCACCGGACCGTGAAGGGGCGGACGCCAGCGCGCCGGGCCGCGACGCGGTAGCGGATTTCGGGGGAGGGAAGCCGGGTCGCGTCCAGCTCGTGGCCTGGCGAGGGGGAGGGGAGCTGGACTGTGTCCGCCCCGCATTGGGGCGGACACGGTGGGCGTGAGCGGAGCCCATCGCCAGAAGGTCGCCGACAATACTGGCGCGAAAGTCCGGAGCGAGCGGAGGAGTCCAGGTCCCACCGGCACCAGCGTTCCAAATCAAGGGCCGGCGTACGGAGCTTCATGTGCGAGAGCGGACGCGAAGGGCCTTCGCCGCACACGACGCAGAATCGTCCTGCACGGAGGCTGCCGCGGAGGCGCCGTCACCGCGTTTCTCGGCGTGGAGGTGGAGCTCCGTCGCTTCGTCATGTGCGGGAGCTGATGAGAAGGCGCTGGCACCACGCTCGTCGCCGCGGAGGTGCGGCTGTGACGCTTCGTCATGTGCAACGGCTGATGCGAAATCGGCGGCGCTATGTTTTTCGTCGCGGTGGTGCAGCTCCGGCGCTTCGTCATGTGCAACGGCTGATGCGGAATCGGCGGCGCTATGTTTTTCGTCGCGGTGGTGCAGCTCCGGCGCTTCGCCCTGCGCGATAGTTGATGCGGAGGTACCGGCGCCACGCTCCTCAAGAGAGGGGCGTACCTCCAGAGCGTCGTCTTGCGTGGTGGCTGACCTGGAGGTGTCGGCGCCATGCTCCTCGACACAGGGGAGTGCCTCCTGCGCAACAGCTTGCGCGGTGGTTTGCGCGGAATCGCCAGCGCCACGTTCATCGACGCCAGGGCGTGCCTTCGACTCATCGGCCAGGCCGCTGGCCTGTGCGGGCACACCAATGAGTTCCTCCTGGGCGGATGGGGCCTCGGGGGACGCAGGTTCCTGGGGCGCAGGGGCGAATGCGTTCAGCACGCGCTCATCGCGAGCCTTCAGCAGTGCTGGCAGTTCATGCTGAAGGGCCTGCACGTCGCGCTCGTGCAGGATTTCGCTCACGCAGATGGCCCACTCGCGCAGCGCCTCTCCGCCCATGAGCGGCAGCAGTTGGGCGGCTCCTCCCAGGAAGGCCCGCTGCAGGGACTGAACGAGGAGCACGTGCCCCGGACGCGCCGCTACCCGTGCCGCATGCCGCAGCAACTCGAATTCCGCCTGCGCGCAGGTTTCCCCCGACTCCCAGCGCGCCGCGTCCTGGAGCTGGAAGCACGTGCTCCCCAGCCGGTCCAGGTCAAGGTCCGAGGCCCTCGCGCAGCAGTCGGCCAGAAGCTCCAACAGCACCTGCCGCTTGAGGCTGAAGTAGCCCTCCAGAAGCCACCGGGCATCCGGGTTGCTCGCGTCATGCAGCGCCAGGCCCAGATTCTCCAGCGTCAGCGACTCATCCAACGCCACCGCGCGCGTCTTGCGTCCAGGGCGCTGCACCACCAGGCCCCGGGCGGCCAGCCGCCGCAGCGCCTCGCGGATGGTGCCCCGGCACACCTCATAGCGGCGCGCCAGCTTCGCTTCGGAGCCGAATTGCCCGCTCGGATGCAGCAGCCCCAGCGCGATATCGCGCTCGATTTGCGCCTCCACATAGGCCACGAGTCCTCGCCGTTCCATCCCCATCCCCTTCCTCGTCCCAGCATCGCCATCCAACCACAGGGGTCTGACATGGACGTGCGGGTCCACCCTCCGCGTCGCTTGCCGGGCCAGCGCGCCCCCGGGCCGCATGGGCTGAAAACTTGTCCGACAGTCGGACAGGTTTTGAGGCAACCGGTCCCGGGCGGGCGACCCTGTGCGTGCACCATCTTGGTATCCGCGCGCGCATGACGTTGTGCCCACTGACGGGCCGGCGCGGCCTGGGGCCCATGCGGCGGAAGCTTGTCCGACTGTCGGACAGGTTTTGAGGGAGCCGGCCCCGGGCGGGCGCCTCTGTCCGTGGCTCACCTTCGTGTACGCGCATGCACGACGCCGCGGGCCCACGGCCGCAGTCCGTGAGTCAGGCTCCGGGTGGAATGCTTCGGGGCGTGGGATTTGCTGGAGCCCCGGCTGGCCGAGGCGAGGTCGCGGGTGGACTTTCCCTTGTGGTTCGCGCCGCTCGCTTCGGCGGTGGTGGCGTGCCGCGAGGGACGCTGGGCCGAGGCTCGCGAGCTGCTGGCCGATGCAGCGCTGGAGAATCTCAACGGACCGCTGCGCGGACTGCGGAATGTGCTGGAGGTATGGTGCGTGGAGCAGATCACTGGGGAGGCGCGGCCAGTGGACGCCATCGCTCTTTTCGGGGAAGCGTCACAGGACTCGCTCGAGGCCGCGTTGCCGGAGCCGTGAACTACGTGGTGAAAAGGTCATCTTGATGGGCACTTGGGAACGCGGGCTTCCATCATTGACGCAGGTTTCGACTCCCAGCCTGGCTCCCCTGCGCGAGGTCGGGAGCGCGACGTTCTCGCTGTCGGTGGACCAACTGGGGACTCCGAACTTCGAAGGGAAGGACGTGGAGGCTTCCATCAAAACGTGGTGGCTCGAGGCGCAGTGCGGTCTGGAGTTCGTCCTGTCGCAGGACTTCCGCACCGGGAACGCCAGGGGCATCGCGGAAGAAACAGCGGAGTTCGAGCATGTCCTCGCGCACCTTTCCTTTTCCGCGGAAGAGCCCTTCCAAATGGGGCCCTCCTCCGAGGAGCGGACGCGGCGCGATGGGCATGGCGGCTGGCGCGTCCTTCGGATCGACACGCATGGTGGCACGTTCGAGGTGACAAGCTTCTCACGCGAGCGATCCGCTCGTTGCTTCGCGAACCTCCTGGAGCATCGCGGACACAAGCAGGGCTATTTCGTCGAGCCCCAGCACCCGCTGCCTCCTCTTCCGTCCCGAGGCCCAGACCCCATGCATTGGGTCCTGCTGCGCCAGGACGAGAACGGCGTGCGATATGAGATCGCGCGAGAGCCCTGGCGTTCGCAGCTGGAGTGGCTGGCGGAGCAGTCCAACAAGGAGCCTCGCCACAAGCAGTTCTGGTTCGTTGAGAGCCTGCCTTGTGTCACGCTGGCGGCGACATCAGCGGACCGGTGAAGGTGACCTCCAGACCTCCGTATTCCGAGGGGGCCAGGGTCATCTTCCAGCCGTGCAGTTCCACCACGTTGTGCACGATGTGCAGGCCCAGGCCCTGGCCTTGCGGCTCTCGTGTTCGTGCCACGTTGCCGCGGAAGCGGCGCTCCAGGATCCTGGACCTTTCCTCCTCGGAGATACCCGGTCCGTCGTCGATGACCCGCAGGTGGAAGGTCTGCTGGCGCGTCGTTTCCAGCACCACCGCCACGTGGCCGTCCTCGCGGCCGTAACGGATGCTGTTGAGCACCACGTTGCTGACCGCCTGCTCCAGCAAGGTCTCGTCGCCCATCACCCAGGTTTGCGTCGCCGGGACTCCACTCTCCAGTGCGATGCGCTGTGGCCTCGCGATGGGCTGGTGCCGGCCCAGCACCCGTGACACCAACGCGTTCAGGTCCACCGGTGCGTGCTGTACCTGCGGTGCTCCCGCTTCCAGCCTCGCCGCCGCTCCCAGGTTGTGCACCAGCGAGGCCATGTAGTGCGCCTCGCTCATCGCGGACAACATCAGCCCCGACTCCAGTGGTTCGCCTGCTCGCATCCGTTGCTGCATCGCGGCCAGGTGCCCCTGCAACACCGTGAGCGGCGTCATCACGTCGTGCGTCGTGTTCGCCAGGAAGTCTCGCAGCGTCTGCTCGCGCGCTTGCTGGTGCGCCATCTGCGCCTGGATCTCCGCTCGGGCCTGCTGGAAGGCTCGGGCCAGTTCCGCGATCTCGTCGGTGCCGTTCACCGTCACGGGCTGCTCGTAGCGGCTGCCTGATGAGGCTCGCACCTCGTCCGTCAGCCGGCGCAGGCGCTGCACCACCGGCCCCAGCGCCACCACCATCGCGGACAGGAGGATGAGTGTGGGCACTCCCCAGACGTACAGCGGCGGCAGCCCCACCTCTGGCGACTCCGCGGGCTCCACCCGACGCGCGAGCACGTATTCGCAGGGGCCTCCATCCCAGGGCATGCGCAACAGCAGGTCTTGCACCAGCGCGCCGTCCGCCTTCGAGTAGCGGCGCACGCCCACTCCGTCGTCCTGCACGCCCTTGCGCAGGTCGTCGTCCAGCGCCGGTGCCTGCGGGTTTCGCGAAACGAACTGTCCGTCGAACGGATAAAGGCTCACCGGCGGCAGGCGCCGCCCCAGCGGTCCCCGGGCGCCCGGGCGCGGTGGACCTTCGTCCCCGGGCCTGGGGCCTCCCGACGCGGGACCATTGCCTGATGGCTCGTTTGGCGCGACCGTGCCGGAGAGCGGGCCTCCGTTGCCGTCGGGCAGGCCTTCGCGCTCCCACGGCGGACGCTGCGGTGGACGGGAGCGGACCATCCAGGTCTCGGGTGTGGCCTCGCAGCGCTCTCGCCCCCCGGACTGCATCTGCGACAACGTGGACGCGATGATGACTTCGTCCGTCGTGCGGCGGCGCACCGAGTGCTCCACCTGAACCAGCGCGAACACCGCGGGCACTGTCACCGCCACCGCCGTGAGCGCCAGCCGCAACCGCAGCTTCACGCATCCTCCCCGGGCACCAGACGGTAGCCCACGCCCCAAACCGTCTCCACGCACTTCACCGGACCCAGCTTGCGCCGCAGCCGCGACACGTGGACGTCCAGCGTGCGCTCCGTGCCCTCACGCTCCGGATCCAACACGTGCTCCACCAGCCACTGCCGTGTCACCGCCTCCTGGGGCCTGCGCGCCAGCGCCGCGAGCAACTCGAACTCCACCCGCGTGAGCTCCACCGGCCGCCCCTGCACCTGCACCGTGTGCCCCTGCAGGTCGATGCGCAGCGGGCCCACCTCCACCACCGCCTGCTCCTTCTGCAACGTGGGCCGGCGCAGGCGCGCTCGCACGCGCTCCACCAGTTCCTCCGGCCAGAAGGGCTTCGTCATGTAGTCGTCCGCGCCCAGCTTCAGCGCCCGGACCTTGTCCAGCGTGTCGTTGCGCGCGCTCAGGATGAGCACCGGGACCTCCGAGAAGGTCCTCAGTGCCTTGAGCATGTCCAGGCCGTAGGTGCCCGGCAGCATCAGGTCCAACACCACGAGGCTCACGTCCGGCAGGTCGCCGGACACCAGCAGCCGGCCCTCGCGCCACCACACGGGATCGAAGCCCGCGCCGCGCAGGTGCCCGACAATCTGGGACCCGAGCTGGTCGTCATCCTCCACCAGCAGGATGCGGTCGCCCATGCGCCATGCCTCCCTTCGGACACACCACCCCGGAGGACTCCGGGGTGGCCCGGCTCACCCTAGTTCAGGGCATGCCACCGTCGAAGCCCGGCGGAGGCCCCATGCCGCCATCCCAGCCAGGCGGGGGACCCATGCCACCGTCGCCGCCGGGAGGCGGACCTCCGGGCCCACCACCGCCGCCGCTGCCGCCCGGCATGGCGCAGGACGCAGTGTTCAGCGAGGAGCGGACGACCAGCGTCTTGGACGCCAGCATCGCGCCGTCCGACATTCGCTGCGTGGCGAAGACGTAGTCGCCCACCGCGTCTCCGGAGACCACCGTGTCGTTCTGGTTGGTCGTGTCGCGCTCGCCACGCGTGTTGTAGAGCGGCTGGCTGTTGACGATGTCGTCGCTCGTCGAGTCGTCGAAGAACAGCTGCGACGTGACGAACTCCTGGCCGTTCACCCGCACCGTGAAGTGGATGTGGATGGTGCGGCTGCTGTACCAACCAGGGAAGCACGTGTCGAAGTCCACGCGCCCGTTGGCGTCCGTGGTCTGCACTCCGCGGAACCACCGCGCCGCGCGGGCCGTCGCGTCTCCGGACGTGCAGAAGTCGCTCGCGTCCTCGCCGGAGTAGAGGCCCTCCGGGCCCGCGTGCCAGATGTCCACCGTGGCACCCGGGATGGGTTTGCAGGACTCGTCCACGACGAGGAAGGCCAGGCGCACCGGCAGGCCGTCATGGCCCTCGCTGATGTCCTTGCGGTCCACCGTGGTCGCGTAGCAGGGCCCCAGCGTGGCCTCGCAGGCGAGGTTGCACACCGTGCCCAGGCCGGACGCGAAGGGATCCGGATACACGGCGGCGGCCGTCATCGCCGCGGTGCCTCCCGTGGCCCAGAAGCCCGGGTCCACGACGCCCGCGTCGGTGCCCGTGCCCGCGTCGGCTCCGGTGTTGGTGTCGCCGCCCGTCGTGTCGTCGCCTCCGCAGGCGACGAGCAGCTTCGCCACGGGAACCGCGGCCAGCGACAGGCCAATGCCGCGCAAGATGCTCCGGCGCGTGATGACCTTGGGGGAAAGGTCCTGAGGGGATTCGCTCTTCATCCGGGGTTCCTCCGGGAGCTCGGGAGCCAGGGGCGGCGAGAGTGCCGCCCTCGGGGCCGCCCGGGGCTGACCGGACGGCGAACCGGGTTATCTCGGGAGAACCTTAAGCAATCCTTGCGCGGAAGGTCCGCGACTCAGGAAAAGCGCACGCGGAAGGCGGCGAGCAGTGGACCCGCTGCCCGTCCGTCCGCCGTGGAGCGGGGACCGCCCTCGGGGAGCGTCGTGCCCAGTTCCTCCAGCGCGGGCTTCATGGAGTCGAAGGCGTGGAGCGCCTCCGCCGCGTTGTCGAAGAAGCGCGGATGCAACAACCAACCGGAGACGCCGCAGGTGACGACATGAAAGGACCGCGAGTCATCCGACTCGTAGGTCAGACGCAAGAGGTCGCGGAAGCCCTCGTCCCGCACGATGGTGCCGCCCTGGCTGCCCATGCCTCCGAGCGTCGCGCCGCCTTCGTAGTCGCTCCAGCCTGGGTCCGCGTTCATGCCCCACGCATAGCACCCCAGGGGCTGACGCGGGCGGCGTGACAGGGAGGCGCCGCGCCGTTGCCCATGGTCCCGGACTGGCGCAGCGAGCGGCGTCCCGGGTGGGGTTGCACGCCGGTTGTCGGCCTCCGCGCACCGCCCAACGTTTGCGGAGTGGGGGGATGCCGTCATGTCCGCGGAAACAATCCATGAGCCGCGCTACACCGAGGAGATCGTTCCCTTCCTCGCGGGTGACGGCCGCGCGCTGCACCTGGTTCACCTGCGCGGTGTCGAGAAGGCGGACAAGGGGCCGGTGGTGCTGGTGCACGGAGCCGGCGTGCGCGGGAACATCTTCCGCGCGCCGGTGCGCCAGACCCTGGTCGATGCGCTGATTGAAGACGGCTACGACGTGTGGCTGGAGAACTGGCGCGCCAGCATGGACGTGGAGCCGGGCGAGTGGACGTTGGATCAGGCCGCCGTCCTGGACCACCCGCCCGCCATCCGCACCGTGCGGGAGAAGACGGGCGCGGACAAGATCAAGGCCGTCATCCACTGCCAGGGCTCCACCAGCTTCACCATGGCCGCGGTGGCGGGGCTCCTTCCAGAGGTGGACCTCATCATCACCAACGCGGTGTCGCTGCACCCGGTGGTGCCCGCGACCGCGAAGGTGAAGCTCCACTACGCCGTGCCGCTGGTCGCGCAGTTGACGCCCTTCCTGGATCCGCAGTGGGCCTACGGCGGTCCCACGCGCACGGCCCGGATGCTGACGCGCGTGGTGCAGGCCACGCATCACGAGTGCGACAACCTGGTCTGCCGCTGGACGAGCTTCACCTATGGCACGGGCTTCCCGGTGCTGTGGCGCCACGAGAACCTCAACGCCCGGACGCACGACTGGCTCCAGCACGAGTTCGGCCCGGTGCCCTTCAGCTTCTTCAAGCAGATGTACCAGTGCGTGCGCGCCGGCCACCTGGTGCCCGTGGAGGGCTTCCGCGCGCTGCCGGAGGACCTGGGCGTGCGCGAGCCCCAGACGGACGCGCGCTTCGTCTTCTTCGCGGGCGAGGAGAACCGCTGCTTCCTCGCGGAGAGCCAACGCCGCAGCTTCGAACATCTGGAGCACTTCCACCCGGGCCGGCACGCGCTGCACCTCCTGCCGGGCTACGGCCACCTGGACGTCTTCATGGGCAAGCGCGCGTCCCAGGACGTCTTCCCCCTCATCCTCTCCGAGCTGGATCGCTCCGCGCTCCACTGACGAAAGGCAAAGCCATGTTCCTGCCTCGACGCATCCAGACCCAGTACGGCCGCTATTCGAGGGTGGATGACATCCCGTACGCGCTGCCGGTGGACTCGAAGGGGGCACCAGCGATGGTGGCCGCCTTCACCGTGGATGCTCGCCGCGCGGCGGCCCTGCTGCCCGGCAATGAATTGCACCCGCTGCGCCTGTCGCGCGACCGCGGCGTGCTGCTCGTCTCCGTCATCGACTACAAGAAGACGGACATCGGCGCGTACATCGAGTTCAGCATCGCGCTCGCGTGCACGCACGGGCGCAGGCCCGCGCCGCCGCTCCTTCCCTTGCTGTTCCAGAAGCGCTTCGGCCTGGGGCAGTACGTGGTGGACCTGCCGGTGAACACGGAGGTCTCCGTGAAGGGCGGCAAGGGCATCTGGGGCATGCCCAAGCACCTGGCCCGGTTGGACTTCCGGGTGGAGGACGGCTCCGTGAGCAGCCGCTACGAGGAGGGTGGCCAGCAGGCGGTGCGCGTGCGCATCGAGCGCCCGAAGCTCGCGTGGCTTCCTCTGCGGATGGCGGCGGTGAACTACTGCGCCTTCCGGGGGATGCTGATGAAGTCCACCATCTACTTCCGGGGCCGCTTCGGCTTCCGGTTGGGGAAGCGCGCGTGGGGGACGCTGGAGGTGGGGGACCATCCGCGCGTGCAGGTGCTGCGGGATTTGAGCATCTCCCCGCGCCCGTTCCTCACCGGGTTCTTCCCTTCGTCCAGCGGCGTGCTGGATGACCACTTCGAGGCGTGGTTCCTCACCCAGCCGACGCTGCCTCCGGACACGTATCCGGAGGGACTCAAGAGCGTGGTGGACCTGGGCCAGGACCAGACGCCCATGCCGGACCCGGAGTCGAACGGAGCGCCGCCGAGGGTGCTCCAGGCCGTGGCGCCCCTGCCGGAGGAAGCGCGGCCATGAAGCGCGGCGGCAGCCTGGATCTGGCGAACGCGTGCCTGCTGTTCCTGTGCACGTCCATGTACCTGGGCACGGGCTGGTCGCTGATCCTCTTCACGTTCCCCATCGCGCCCCAACTCACGGTGGACAACTACTACCTGCAGTTCGTGCCGCAGGTGCAGGCGGCCACGCGGTTCTTCACCTGGATGACGGCGGTGATGCTGCTGTCCGCCGGAGTGCTGGCGTGGCGCGAGCGCAAGACGGCCCTGCGCTGGTACCCGCTGGGCGTGCTCGTCGCGGTGGTGGTGGCCACGCTGCTCACGCGCATCTACATCTTCCCGTACAACGACGAGATGGCCGCCGGCATCACGTCGCCTGAACGGCTGACGGAGGTGCTGGGCGCGTGGATGCGGATGAACCGCATCCGCGTGGGGCTGTGGACGGTGCAGTGGCTGCTCACGCTGGGCTACTTCGTGCACCGGGTGCTGCGCGCGGAGCATCCGGCGGGAGAGCGCTGGCGCCTGGGGTTGTCCGTGCCTTCGCGCCGGGAGGCGCACGCATGAGCCCGACCGCGTCGCGATGGCTGGAGCGCCAGGCCCGCGTCCGCGGGCGCCCGTGGCGCTGGGCGCTCGCGGCCATCGGGTGGATCACCGTCGCGACCGGCGCGGCGCAGATGTTCCTGCCGGGGCTGGAGCTGCGGCTGTTGCACGCGGATGCGTCCGCCGCGCCCGCGCACTTCTTCCGCATCGTGGGCATGTTCATGGTGCTGTTCGGCGGCCTGCTCCTGCACGGCCTGCACGAGCCTCGAGCGAACCCGGCCGCCTTCCTGTGGACCGGCCTCCAGAAGGTGGGGGCCTGCGGGATGGTGGCGGCGGGAGTGGCGCGCGACCTGCTGTCGCCCCTGGCGCTGGGGGTGGCGGCGTTCGACGCGCTGTCCGCCGTGCTGGTGCTGGGGTTCTACGCGTCGCTGCGCCAGCGCGAGCAGATCATCACCGTGCTCAGGCCGCAGACAGAGGAAGCGGCTCCGGAGGCCACCAGCCCCTCCGTCAGCGCGCTGCGTGTCGCGGATGCGACCCTGAATGGCGTGCCTTCGCGGCGGCCCCCGCGCACGTTCGAGGATGGCACGGCCATCCAGGTGTCCCCGGCGGAGGCTCCCCGGCGTTCGTTGGTGCTCGCGGGAGGCGGCATGCGCGTCGCGTGGCAGGCGGGCGTGCTGCGCGCGCTGACGGACGCGCGGCTGTCCTTCACCCACGCGGACGGCACGTCCGGCGGCATCATCACCCTGGCGATGTGGCTGTCCGGCCAGTCCCCCGCGGAGATGTGTGAGCGGTGGCGGACGCTGGACGTGAAGGACTTCGTGTCGCTGATGCCGCTGGACGAATACGCGCGGCCCTGGAACCTCCCCGCGCTGGGAGACGCGGACGGCATCGTCCAGCGCGTCTTCCCGCACCTGGGCGTGGACGTGGACGCCATCCGCGCGAATCGCGAGCGTTCCGGTACCTTCAACGTGTGTGACTTCTCCCGGAAGACGAACGAGGCCATCCCGCACACGGACGTGGACCGGGACCTGCTGGTGGCCGGCATCTCGCTGCCGCTCTTCATGCCCCCGGTGGTGAAGGACAGCCACCTGTACCTGGACTCGGTGTGGATCCAGGACGCCAACGTGATGGAGGCCGTGCACCGGGGCGCGGACGAGGTGTGGATCGTCTGGTGCATCGGCAACACGTCCACCTACGCCGACGGGTTCTTCCGCCAGTACGTCCACATGATTGAACTGAGCGCGAACGGCGCGCTCTTCGCCCAGCTGGAGCAGGTGCGCGAGCTCAACGCGCGCATCCTCGCGGGCGAGCACGTGCCGGGACACGCGCGGCCCATCACCGTGCACCTCATCAGGCCCGAGCACCCGCTGCCCCTGGATCCGGACTTCTACGCGGGCCACGTCACGGCCTCGACCCTCATCGACCAGGGCTACTCGGACGCCTGTCGCTACCTGGCGGTGGCGGACGGGCAGGGCCTGCCCCTCACCCCGGAGATCACGCAGATGACCGAACCCGCCTATGACCTGACCTTCCGCGAGACCATGGCCGGTCCGCTCGCGATGGGCACCATCGACCCCGAGGCGGGCGCCCACGACGGGCGCTCCACGCCCTTCACCATGCATTGCACCATCACCATCGACGACATGGAGGCGTTCATCCGCGATCCGGACCACGCGGCCCGGCTGGTGGCGCACGTGCAATACAAGCCGCTGGGCATGGACCTGCCCGTGCGCGAGGGAAGCTTCAACCTCTTCCGCAGCACGGATGATCCGCGCACGAAGATCATGACCTACGGCCTGCGCTTCCAGGCGAACGGCCAGGACTACTACCTGGACGGCACGAAGACGCTGCGCGACGACCCGGGCCCGGACCTCTGGCGCGACACCACTCGGCTCTACAGCTACCTGCACGCGGGCGCGGACGCGCGCGGCCCGGTGGTGGGCGCGGGCGTCCTGGTGCTGGGCATGCGCGAGCTGCTCCACCTGGTGGCCAGCATGCGCTCGTCGCGCGGGGGCGTGGAGGGCGCGGGCATGATGGCCCGCTTCGGCCACCTGTTCCTGGGCGCGCTCTGGGACCTCTACGCCCCGGAGGCGCCGGTGCGCGAGCGCACAGAGGAGGCCACGCATGGCCACGAAGGCTGAGCACTTCGACGTCGTCATCGTGGGCTCGGGCTTCGGCGGTTCGGTGATGGCGTGGCGGTTGGCGGAAGCAGGCCTGCGGGTGTGCGTGCTGGAGCGGGGCAAGGCGTATCCGCCGGGCTCCTTCGCGCGCAGTCCGCACGACATGCGCCGCAACTTCTGGGACCCGCGCAAGGGCATGCACGGCCTGTTCAACCTCTGGTCCTTCCAGGGGTTGGGCGGCGTGGTGTCCGCGGGGCTGGGCGGCGGGTCGCTCATCTACGCGAACGTGCTGCTGCGCAAGGACGCGAAGACCTTCATCCACGAGGACCTCCAGGACGGAGGCTACGAGGACTGGCCCGTCACCCGCGCGGATCTGGAGACGCACTACGACGCCGTGGAGCGGATGATGCGCGTGCAGCGCTATCCGCTGGAGCATCCGCCTTACGACTCCACCGCGAAGACGCTGGCCATGAAGCTCGCGGCCGAGCGCCTGGGCCGCTCGGGCGATTGGCAGTTGCCGCCGCTGGCCGTGACGTTCGGCAACCCCGGCGAGGTGCCCGTCCCGGGCGAGCCCATCCGCGAGGAGCATCCCAACCTCCACGGCCGCACGCGCACCACCTGTCACCTCTGCGGCGAGTGCGACATCGGGTGCAACACGGGCAGCAAGAACACGCTCGATTACACGTACCTGTCCGCGGCGAAGGACGCGGGGGCGGAGCTGCGCACGCGCGCGGAGGTGACGGAGCTGTGGCCCTCGGAGGGGGGCGGCTATGTGGTGCGGTATCTGGACCACACGGACACGCCGGAGGACGTGCCTCGCGAAGGCCCCCAGTCCATGTTGCCGCGCAGCACCGTGACGGCGGACCGGCTGGTGCTGGCGGCGGGCACGTTCGGCACCCCGTTCCTGCTCCTGAAGAACCAGCGGAACTTCCCCGGGTTGAGCGGACGGTTGGGCACGCGCTTCTGCGGCAACGGAGACCTGCTGGGCTTCATGCGCCAGTGCCACGATTCGAGCACCGGCAAGCAACTGCCTCGCATCCTGGAGGGAGGGCACGGGCCGGTCATCACCAGCGCGCTGCACTTCCGGAGCGAGGAGGAGGGCGGCACGGGCCGTGGCTACTACATCGAGGACGCGGGCTACCCGGAGTTCGTCAACTGGCTCTACGAGGGCGCGTATCAGGCGCCGTTGGTGGAGCGAGGCCTCAAGCTGGCGTGGCGCCTGATTCGTGGGTGGACGGGACGCACGCACGACTCCGACGTGAGCGAGGAGATCGCCGAGCTGCTGGGGGATTGCCTGGGCTCCGCGACGTCGTTGCCGCTGCTGGGCATGGGGCGCGACCTTCCCTCCGGCCACATGCGGCTGACGGACGACGGAATGCTGGCCATCGACTGGCGGATGGGCGCATCGCGCGAGTACTTCCAGCAGGTGCGCCAGTCGATGGCGGACATCGCTCGGACGCTGGAGGGGAGGCTGCTGCAGAACCCGCTCAGCTACTTGAGCCGGGTCATCACCGTACACCCGCTGGGCGGCTGTCCCATGGGGCGCGGGCCGGAGGAGGGCGTGGTGGACGCGACGGGTGAAGCCTTTGGCCACCCGGGGCTGTACGTGGCCGACGGCTCGATGATGCCGGGCCCTGTCGGGCCCAACCCGAGCCTCACCATCGCCGCGCTCGCGGACCGGTTCGCGGATGCGCTCATTGATTCGTACCGCAGGGGCACTCGGGGACGTGCGTGGCGGGCGACGGAGGAGGGGCCATGGCCGTCCGCGCCTCCGATGTGAGCCGCCTTCCGGGCCAGCGCGTCGAGCCCGCGCCCGAGCCGCAGACGCCTCCGGGCCGGAAGATGGTGTCGTGGTTCGACCCGACCGTGCTCGCGAAGTCGGGCATGAAGGCGCTGCTGTCAGGGACGTTCGGACGGCAGGCGGACCGGCGTTTGCTGGACGCGGTGTCCCGGCCGCAGCCACTCTGTTTCGACTACTCGGTGGACGACACCGGTCATCCGCGCGACGAGCTGTGGCTGGACTACGTGTCGGACCTGGGCGACGGCTGGGACTCCACCTACGCGGTGGCGTCCGCGGTGATGGCGCCGGAGTTGGAGCTCACGGACGAGGACGGCGAGACGCATGTCACGCGGGGCGGCGACGTGCTCGTATTCGGAGGGGACGAGGTGTATCCGACCGCGAGCGTGGACGAGTACCAGGCGCGCACGGTGGTGCCGTACGAGGACGCGCTGAACAAGCGGCGGCACCGGCCGCACCTGTTCGCGGTGCCCGGCAACCATGATTGGTATGACGGACTGGTGTCCTTCACGCGCCTGTTCTGCCAGGGCCGGCGCTCCAATGGCTGGCGCACGCAGCAGCAACGCAGCTACTTCGCGCTGAGGCTGCCGCACGGCTGGTGGCTCTTGGGCACGGACATGCAGCTGGAGTCCGACCTGGACGCGCCGCAGGTGGAGTTCTTCCAGAAGGTGGCCGCGCAGATGCGCGGCACGGACCGGATCATCCTCTGCAACGCGGAGCCCGCGTGGGTGAAGCAGCAGGTGATGCCTCACGCGGGGCGCGGCTTCCTGGACCACAACATCGACTTCCTGGAGCAGAAGGTGCTGGGCAAGAAGGTGAGCGTCTTCCTGGCGGGAGACCTGCACCACTACCGCCGGCACGAGAACGCGGACGGGCGGCAGAAGATCATCGCGGGTGGGGGAGGGGCGTTCCTGCATCCCACGCACCTGCCCAAGGTGGATCAGAGTCCAGGCGGCTTCGTGCAGAAGGCGAGCTATCCGCCGCAGCGGGAGTCCCAGTTGCTGGCCTGGCGCAACCTGCTGTTCACCGCGCTCAACCCGTGGTTCGGCGTGTTCATGGGCGTCATCTACACGCTGCTGGGCTGGGGCATTGCCGCGAACCTCAACGAGGGCGCGGTGGGGGCGCCGTCATTCCGGGAGGTCATCAACGCGGGGGTGCAGAGCACGGGCTCTCTGGTGCTGGGCGCAGGTGTGGTGCTGGGCACGTTCGCGTTCGCGGATGGTCGCCGGGGGCCGCGCTGGAAGAAGACCGCCGGCATCGCGCATGGACTGGTGCACCTGGCGGTGGCGCTGTTGCTCACCTGGGGCGTGTCCGCCGTCGCCGCGCCGCTGGCGGCGGAGCTTCAATGGAGGCTGCGGCGGGACTTCCTCAGCGGGCTGCTGCTGTTTGGCGGCGGTGCGCTGGTGGGGCCATTGGTGGTGGGCGTGTACCTGCTGCTGTCGCTCAACGTGTTCTCCTGTCACCCCAACGAGGCGTTCTCGTCGCTGGCGATTCCGGACTGGAAGAACTTCCTCCGGCTCCACTTCGACGAAGACGGTCAGCTCACGGTGTACCCGGTGGGTTTCCGGCGGGTGCCTCGACGGTGGAAGCGAGGGCGTTCTCCGGAGGAGCCGGTGTGGGTGCCGGACCCGACGGACATGCGGGCGACACCGCCCCGGCTCATCGAGCCGCCCATCGTCATTCACCGTACGAAGGCACTGCCAATGCTGGAGGAGACCGGTCCGCCGAGACCCATGGACATGATGGTGGACGAACACCCACCCGGCGGAGCGGTTTGAGCGGCGCGGGCCAAAGTCCTACGCTGCGTCCCATATGAAGGCGATGCTCCTGTCCCTGTTCTTCCTCGGCGCCGCGCCGTCCGGCCCCGCGCCGTCGTCCCTGCCTCCCGAAGCGCTGGGGGCACCCCCGCTCGTGGATGCGTCTCCGACCGCGTGGTCGTGCACCATTGACACGCTGCGTGCGGGGAAGGAGTGCGTGTTCGAGGCGGATGCTCCGCCATCCAAGGGCACGAGCGCGGACGTGGAATCCGCCAACATCAAGCTGCTGAAGGACGCATCTCGCGCCCTCTGCTCGGAGGCCGTGAGCAACGCGCGGGACGGCTCGCCCGATCCCAAGCTCGTCGCCGTCTGCGAGCGCAAGTACGCGGACGTCGTGGGCCGCTGCGGCATCGAAGGCAATACGCCGGTGGTGGACTCCAAGGGCCGCTTCGCGCCCGCGGCCCGCGCCTGCTACCGCGCGCTGTCCTCCGTGCTCCAGGATGTGCAGTTGATGGCCTCCGTGGCCTCCACCTGCTGTGAGTGCGCGGCACGCAGCCAGTGCCCCGGCAACGGCGAGAGCTGCTACGCGGCCGTGTCGCGGCAGCAGGCCGGGCCCACCACGCTCGCGTGCATGGACGAGCGCTGCCACGACGCCTGCTCGATGATGCTGCCCCCGTCCGCGTCCATTCCGCGCCAGTCGCCGTCGCGCGCGAACTCGCAGCACACCGACTCCGCCTCGCTGTAGCGCGTCCACCGCGCTGTCGCACTTCAAGGAGCCTTGCGCCATGCCCCGTCTTCCGTTGCTGACCCTCCTGGGTGCGCTCGCCACCGGCTGCGGTGCCTCGCACTCCCACGTCGCGCTGGAGGACCGCGCCCTCACGGACTCGCCTCCGCCGCAGACGCCGCCCCCCGCGCCCAAGCGCTCCGTCGTCGCGGAGCAGCCGCCCACGTCGCCGCATGACGCCCGCGCGTTCCTGGCCCGCTACTCCACGCCCGCTTCGTGCGAGACCGCCGCCCGCAAGCTCCAGGCGACTTCACGCGACGACGCGTGGCTGGCGCTGAAGCTGTGCTCGGAGGCCCCCGGCTTCACCCAACTGGGCGCCGTGCTGGGCAGTGCGTGGGCGGAAGACCTGCGCGTGCGTCCGGATGCCGCCAACCTCATCGCCCGCGTCGTGGCCCAGCGCGGCGGCAGCGTGGACGGTGAGCTGCGCCTGCTCCACGCGCGCAAGGTGCCCATCTTCTCGCTCGCGTCCGCCGTCGCCCAGCCTGACACCTATCGTGGCCGCTACGTGCTCCTGCGCGCGCAGGTGGCCGACCAGCGCTCGGAAGGGGAGCGCCCCACGCTGTGGCTGGTGGAGCAGGGCCTCCAGTCCGTGGCCTCCCGCCGCGAGGTCGGCATCGCCTACCACACCGACACCGTGACGCAGGCCTCTGGCGACCTGGGCGGACGGACGGCGATCACCGGCGAGGGCCGCGTGGGCGGCTCCATCTTCACCCGCGAAAGCACCACCCAGTCCGCCTCCGAGCGCACCTACGACAACCTCTCCGAGGAGACCGGCCGCGAGGCCCTGGGCCGACTCGCCGCGCCGGATCCCTTCCTGGAGACCCGCCGCGACTACGTCATCCTCGCGCGCTTCGATGGCCTGCGCGTCACCTCCGGCATGACCACCGACGACGAGGACGAGGGCCCGAAGATCCCCGTGCTCACCATCGTCAGCTACCACCTGCCGCAGGCGCTCGCCGTCTACTGACGCAAGCGCCCGCCCGTCAGCGCTTCACCGGTGCCGCCGCCGCCGTCGCAGTCATGTCCCGCGACGGCGTGCCGGAGTAGATCTCCACGTCCGTGGCCACCCACGACCCCAGCCGCTCGCCGTAGGTCGTGTGCACCAACACGCCCGGGGACAGCTGGGCGCGGGCCACGCGCTTTCCGTCGCGCAGGATTCGCGTGGAAGGCGCCACCACGAACGGCCGCTCCACGCCGTCGTCGTCGCGCACCGTGAAGCCCCGCGCGCCCGAAATCGTCACCGTGCCGTAGAAGTCCGGCACGTCCTCGGCCACCACCGAGCCCAAGCCTCCGCTTCCGCTCCCGCCGGTGCCTTCCTCCGTGGGAACCGCCGCCCCGGCCTGGAACACCGCGAGCCGCGGCACCATGCCACTCTCCGAGACAGCCCCGTCCCGCGACTGGCACGCGCTGACGCCCAGCACGAGCCCCCCGACGAACAGCCACCTCCCCCATCCCTGGCGCATGGCACCCACCTCTCGTGCGTTGGTGCTCCCAAGATGGGGCGGAAACCCGCTCCGACAACCACCCCCGGCAGGGAGGCCCACCCCAGTGTCACCCGGCCCACGGGGACCGTGACTCCGGGTGGGGGCAGGGGACCGCCGTCAGTCCGGCCCGGACACCAGCCCGTGCTTGCGCAGGAGCTTCCGCAGGTAGACGCGGTCGATGCCCGCCTCGCGCGACGCCTTGGAGACGTTGCCGCCGCACCGCTCGAGCACCGTGCGCAGGTAGTCGCGCTCGAAGCCTTCGATGAGGCGCTCCTTCGCTTCCTTGAAGGGCAGCTCCAGCGCCAGCGACAGCGTGTCCTCCGGGTCCAGGTCCGGCGACAGGGCAGGGCGCGCAACCGGCGTGTCCGGCAGCTCCGGAAGCGCGGACTCGCCCAGGCTCACCACCCGGTCCACCACGTTGCGCAGCTCCCGCACGTTGCCCGGCCACGGGTACTGGGCCAGCAGGGCGCGCGTCTGGTCCGACAGGGCACTGGGCGGCTTGCCCATCCGCTCCAGCACGGTGTCGATGAGCAGCGGGATGTCCTCCGGGCGCTCGCGCAGGGGCGGCAGCGTCGCGCGCAGCACCGCGAGCCGGTGGAACAGGTCTCCGCGGAAGCGGCCCGTCTTCACCGCGCCCTCCAGGTCCTGGTGCGTGGCCGCCACCACCCGCACGTTCACCGAGCGGTAGTCATTGGCGCCCACCCGCTTCACCTGCCGGCGCTCCAGCGCGCGCAACAGCCGGGGCTGCACCTCCAGCGGGAGCTCCCCGACTTCATCCAGGAAGAGGGTGCCGCCGTGCGCGCGCTCGAAGGCGCCCGCCCGGTCCGCCTGCGCGCCGGTGAAGGCGCCCTTCACGTGGCCGAACAGCTCCGACTCCAACAGCTGCGGCGCCACGCCCGCCAGGTCCACGATGACGAAGGGCCCCTTGGAGCGCGCGCCATGCAGGTGCAGTCCCTCCGCGCACAGCTCCTTGCCGGTGCCCGTCTCGCCCTGGATGAGCACGTCGGACTCGCCCTGGGCCACGCGCTCCAGCAGGGTGAACACTTCGCGCATCCGGCGGCTCTGGCCCACCAGGTTGCCGAAGCGCTCACGGTTGGAGAGGGGCAGGGTGTGCGCCTTCTCTCCCTCCGGGACGAGCTTCAGCTCCGTGGTGCCCAGCGTGAGCACCGCGCCGGGGCGCACCTCCAGGGTGGTGAAGCGCATGCCCTCGCAGAAGGAGCCGTTGCGCGAGCCCACGTCCACCGCCTGGATGCTGTCCTCGCGCACGTCCAGGAGCAGGTGGCTGCGAGACACCGCCCGGTCCGCGATGATCACATCCGAGCTGGCGTCCGCGCCCACCCGGTAGCGCCCGGGAGCCAGCGGGTAGCTCTGGCCCGCGTCCGGGCCGGACAGCACCAACAGCCGCACCCGCACCCGCGCCGAGCGCATCGCCGGCAGGGCGTCCGTGCGTAGCTGCCGGTCCTCCTCCCCGCTGTCGTCCCCGAAGCGCGCCACGGCGCGGACCATAACATACGGAAACGGAAAGGCCCGGCCTCCCCGCACGCACCGACAAAGGTGCGTGCCTGGAAGAGGACGGGCCCGGGACGAGTCCAGGGGCTTTCCGCGGCGGTCAGGCCGGCGGCTTCGCGTGCTTGTAGAAGAGCACCAGCGTGTAGCAGTGGAACTCGTTGTCAGAGGACTGGCACACGACCCGGTCCACGATCTCCAGGTCCGCGTTGCTCTTGATCCAGCGGGTGACGTTCTCACCCAACTCTTCCCGCTCCTTGGCCTTCGTCGCGGAGAAGACCTTCACGCCCGTGAACATCGCCTGCCACTCCTTGTGGGTGGTGAGAAAAGGCTTGACCGGGGGTTATCGCACACGCCGTTTTGGGGTGTCAAAAATGCTGCGGTCCAAAAGTCGTGATCCGCGGGGAGCGGGGGAGCGGGGTGGGGTGGGGGTTTGCAGGTGGACCGGCATGCATAGGTTCACCCGGTCGCACCCGGTTCGTGAATTGGGGCGGGGCTCAGGGCCATTTCCGGCTCCAGGGCATGGGCGGAAAAAGGGGGCAGGACCGTGGACATGAAGACGAAGAAGGACCTGGCGGTCGATTTCATCAACACCATCCGCACCATGGAGCCGAGCGCGCTCAACGCCCTCATCGTGAAGGAAGCGGGCGAGGAGCTGGCGCAGTTCTTCCTGAACTACAGCGCGAACCTCATCTCCAAGGATCCGTCCCGGGTGTTGGAGAACACGTCCTCGCTGATGCTGATGGGCTACCTCATCCGCACCTACGAGGAGAAGAACAGCCAGGCCAAGCAGGGCAACTTCCAGTCCTACGCGTACGCCTGAGGGCCTGCGCGCGCGGGCTCGACAGGCCCGGGGAGGCCTGTTAGGCACGCGTCGCCCATGCTCATCGACCTACACGCCCATTCCCACCTGTCCAAGGGGTGCGACCTGGAGCCGCGCGCCGTGCTGGAGCGTGCGGCCATGTTCGGCCTGGACGCGGTGGCGTTCACCGAGACGAACACCCTGGACGGCTGCGACGAACTCTTCGAGATCGGCGCCAAATCCAAGGTGAAGGTCTTCGTGGGCCTGGAGCTCGTCACGGACCGGGGCCAATACCTGTGCTTCTTCCCGAAGCCGGAGCTGGCGCCGGAGCCCGTGCAGATGTGGGGCAGCAACCGGGAGAAGCCCTGGAGCGCCGCCGAGTGCCTGCCCAAGGTGAAGGCGATGGGCGCGGCCATCATCGCGGCCCGCCCCTTCGACCGCGACGTGCCCAACCCCGCCATGGAGTACGTGCGCTCACTGTCCGGAGTGCTGTGCGCCGTGGAGGGCTACAACGCCAAGGTGAAGCAGACGGCCAACGACCTGGCCGTGGAGGCCGCGGACGTCCTCAAGGTGCCCTGCGTGGGCGGCAGTGACGCGCGCGGCTCCCTGGACGAGATGGGCCGCGGCGCCACCTTCTTCAAGCGCGACGTGCTCACCCAGGCGCAGCTGGTGGAGGAGCTGTTCAAGGGCGACTACTGGCCGGTGATGGCCGGTGAGCTGCCCCGCCTCACCCGGCCGGGCGAGGCGCAGGCCCAGCGCAAGGGCGGTGGCGGCGGCAAGAAGCAGCACCGCCGCGGCGGCCGACGCTAGACGGGCGCCAGTCGGTTCAGGGCAGGACGGATTTGCCTGCCTCTTCCGCGCGCACCAGCTTCCCGTCGCTGAGGAACGCCTTGCGGCGCTCGCCGGTGTAGCGCCACTCCTCGTTCTTCGCGGTGCCCTCCAGCGTGCGGCGCACGGACTCCGGCGCGCCCCAGGCCATGCGCACCGCGTCCGCGGGCATGTCCGGCACCAGCGTCTTGGTGCGCACGGCCTCCTTCACCGCCGCGCTGAAGCCGTTGAGCTGCTGCGTCAGTGGGTGGGGCGACAGCGTGTTCCCCAGCTCCGCGCGGAACGCGTCCTGCCGGTCCAGGTTCGGCGGCAGCACCATCACCACCTGCTCGCCCGCGGGGGCGCCCTCCACCGTCACGTACACCCACGGCCAGGTGCGCGGGGAGTAGAGGACGCGCTCGGTGACGACCCACGCGGTGGGGAACTCCACCTTGGTGATCCGCACGCGCGAGCCGGCGGGGAGGGTGGCCTGGATGGGGCCGGGGTTGATGGGCTTGCCCTGGGTGTCATCCACCAGCCGCACGTCCTCCGGAGGGTAGGGCGTGAGCAGCCGCTTGGACGCGTCCCCGAAGAAGGGCGTCAGGTAGGCGGAGACGCGCAGGTACTGCTCCGCGTCCGGGCCGCTGAGGCCGCGGTCCAACGCGGCGCGGTCCTCGGGGGACATGCGGGTGGCGGAAGCGCAGCCGAAAGACACGGCGGCCACGAGCGGCACCAGGAACAGCGACGACAGCGAGCGGAAGGAACGCGGCATGGCACCTGGAGGCGCGCGGGATGGGACGGCGCGCACCTTCGGGTGTCTGCTTAGCCTAGCGGCTGGCCTGCGTCAGCGCCGGCGTGTCCGTCGCCGCGAGCTTGCCGTTGCGGCAGCCGCGCTGCGTGGGACACACGGGGCCGCGGCCATGCGGGTCCGCGACCAGGAGGAACCGCCCCTGCCCCCGAGCATCCGTCAGCTCCGGATGGCCGCACAGCGCGCAGTGGCGGGGGGGACGCTTCGAGGGAGGAAAGGGCACGCGTCAAGTGTGCGGCCTCCCCGCGCCCCCAGCGAATTTTCAGCCAGGGGCGGTGGGACGATGGAGCCTGGGGCGCTACGACTTGTCGCCGGACGCGGACGGCGTGCTCGGCGCGGCCGCGGGAGCACTGGGCGCCGTGCTCGTGCTGGTGCTCGACGACGACGAGGTCGAAGAAGACGCGGTCGACGACGACGCCGAGGAGGACGACGACGAACCGCCGCCGTCCTTCTTCGTGGAGCCGTACAGGTCCGAGTACCAGCCGCCACCCTTGAGGTGGAAGCTGGAGCGGCTGAGCTGCTTGCTCAGCGTGCCCTCGGCGCCGCACGCGGTGCAGGCGGGGGGCGTCGGGTCGGACATCTTCTGCAGGACGTCGATGGTCTTTCCACAGGCCGAGCAGCCGTACTCGTAGATGGGCATGGGGTGGGGGCCTCGTCTCGATGAGTCAGTTCGAAGGGGATTGGGCCTGGGCGGAGAGCTGCTTGCGCAGGCCTTCCGTCAGATTCAGGCGTTCGAAGGCGCGGGTGACCAGCTCCGCGGGCGCGCCGTGCTTGCGACCCACGACGTTGGCCAGGGAGTGGAGATCCGTGGCTTCCGGCAGGGCGTCCTTCGCCAGTCGCTCCAGCTCCTTGCGGAGCGCGTCGGAGAAGCGCTTCTGGATGCCCAGGTCCACCAGGTACTTGTCCCGGCCGAGCAGATCCAGCCGGTGGGTGAGGTGGCCCGTGGCCAGCACCTCGTTGCGGAAGCGCTCGCGCAGCGCCTCCACGACTTCTTCCAGCCTGAGCGCGTGGTTGAGCCGCTGCAGCTCGCTGGGGGACAGGCCGAGCGCCCAGGCCACCCGGCCGGTGGCGCCGCGCTGGGACGCGTAGGCGGTCTCGATGTTGTGGCGCTCGCGGGCCTCCAGCGTCTCCATGATGCCGTGCTGGCGCAGCACGTTCTCCATGTCGACCTGGGTCATCTCACCGCGCGGGCCGTTGTAGCGGTGCTCCAGCGTGCGCAGAAGTGAGTAGCGGTGCTCCGTGGCCTCGATGGCGGCCTCCAGCGTCTCCTTGCCCTCCGCGCGCGTCAGTTCAAGGAACGACAGTCGCTGGGCCTCCACGCGGGTGAAGCGGCCGCGGGGGCGGGGCAGCTCGCGCTTGAGGAAGCGCGGGGCCTCCTCTTCTTCCTGGGGCGCCTGGGGAGCCGGGGCGGACGCGGCGGTGTCGGCGTCCTCCGCGTCGTCGGTGGTGCGCTTCTTGGGCGCGATGCGCTCCTGGACGGCGGCGGCCTCGGCCTTGGCGCTCTTGCGGCGGCCCGTCTTCGCGTCCGTCTCCTCGGAGGCCGGGGAGGGGAGCGCGAACACGGGCGTCGTGGAGGCGGGCGCGGGGGGCGGCGTCTTCTCCTCGCGCACCAGGGCCAGCTCCTGCGCCACGTCGTAGTAGCCGCACTCCTGGCGCTGGGCCGCGAGCGCCGGCGTCACGCCGCGCAGGATGTCCACCACCGCGAAGGGCCCCAGGGGGGACGTCTCCGGTTCACCATCCGTGAGGGCGCGGACCCGGAAGTCCTCATCCTCGGTGAGGAGCGCGAGCGCCTCGCGGACCTGCTGTGCGGGGGCCGGAGCCTTCGCGCGTCGGCAGAAGTCCGACACCGCCACCGCCACCGGGGTGGGTACGTCATCGGGCTGCCGTCTTCTCTGCCAGGGACTGATCATGGAAAGGTTCGGAAAATTGCTCGTTTACGAGGGCGGATGCCTCTATCTTCGCGGCCAGACAGGTGTCAATGAGCCAGTCCGGCCTCAATGTAAACAGCTCACGCGCGGCGCAAGGCGAAGTCACCGAACTCCGTGGTAGTCACCGGGGAAGCGGGCGCTTGCCAGGCCCGGCCGGCCAGATTGTCTTGCGGGAGCAGGCATCCCCACCCCAACACATGGGGTGATCCAGAGATTGCAGATGACGACCCATCACCACAGCCACTCCCACTCCCACGGCCCCTCGGACAAGGACAAGGACGAGGTCCTGGCGCGCTACATGGCCCAGCACGGGCTGAAGAGCACGCGCCAGCGCAGCCTCATCATCGACACCTTCTTCGAGGTGGGCGGCCACCTGTCCGTCGAGGAGCTGTGGAACAAGGTGCGCGAACAGGACACCAAGGTGTCCGTGGCCACCGTGTACCGGACGATGAAGCTGCTCAACGAGTGCGGCCTGGCCCACGCGCGCAACTTCGGTGACGGGCAGACGCGCTACGAGGCGGCGGCGGGGCGCGAGCACCACGATCACCTCATCTGCACGAGCTGCGGCACCATCGTGGAGTTCGAGAACGACCGCATCGAGACGCTCCAGGATGTGGTGGCGCGCAAGCACGGCTTCACGGTGACGTCGCACAAGATGGAGCTGTACGGCTTGTGTCGCGAGTGTCAGCTCCGGGGTGGTCCTCCGGAGACAGAGGCCTGAGCGCGTGAGCCCGGTGCGACGACGCGCGCTCCTGTGCGCGGTGGCGCTGGGCGCATTGACGCTGACGGGCTCGGTGTCCGGGTGTCGCCACGGCGGGCCGGTGGACGCCGGGCCCGCGTTCTACCGGGCGCTGTGGCTGCCGTCGGTGGGGCCTACGCGTTACGACCCGCGCCAGCTCACGGGCAAGGTGGTGCTGGTGTCCTTCATGGCCACCTGGTGCTTCCCGTGCCTGGCGGACCAGCCCTCGCTCACGCATCTCCAGGAGACCTACGGCCCCCAGGGCTTCCAGGTCGTCGCGGTGGGGATGGACATCGACGAGGGCCGGGTGCTGGGCCCGTTCGCGAACCACTACGCCTTTCCGTACCCGGTGCTGCTGTCGGACGAGCGGATGCGCGCCGGTGAGAGCGCCTTTGGCCGCATCCGGGCGCTGCCCAGCACGGTGCTGCTGGACAGGCACGGCCGCGCGGTGGCCGCGTGGCAGGGGATTGAAGGCCAGGCGGACGTGGCGAAGGCCATTGAAAAGCTGCTGAAGGCGGACTGATTTCCGCCTCCGCCCGGGGTGCTACAGGGCTGGAGCGGAATAGTTGCGGGCAAGGGGGCCGCTGGTACCTTCGCCGGCGCTCATGACGTCCCGGCGAAAGCTCCTGATGGTGGCGGCGGTGGTGGCGGTGGCCTTGAGCCTCGCTTCGGTGGCGGACGCCAAGGGCTTCCGGCGCTACCTGCGCCTGCGGCAGGACGTGGAGGCGCTCGATGAGCGCAACCGCTCGCTGGCCGCGCAGAACGACGTGCTCCGCAAGGAGATCGCGGCGCTGCGCAAGGATCCGGCGACGCTGGAGCAGTCGGTCCGTGAGGAGCTCGGCTACGTGAAGCCGGGCGAAATCGTCTTCCACCTGGAGTCGCCATGACCTCGCTGTCCGTGGTGCCCTCTCCGGCGAAGCTCGTGCGCGCGTTCTTCCGCGCCATCCCCGCGGTGGTGGCGCTGGCCACGTTCGTCCACCTGGCGCGAGGCGGCTTCCGGGGCCTGCACACGCTGGGGTGGACGGAAGCGGCGCTGGTGTTGGGGCTGCTCATCGGCATTGGCATGGCGGCGTGGCGCCGGGCCATGCGCTCCTCGGTGGGCGCGGTCATCGACCTGCGCGACGACCTGGAGCTGGGCGGAGGGCTCATCTCCGCGGCCTTCATCGTGGTGGCCATTGGCGGCGGGGAGCTGTTCCCCATCGTCTACCTGTTGATGGCGTTCCTGGTGGCGTTCCTGCCTCGCAACGCGGGCATGACGCTGCTGGGCGTGGCGCTGGTGTACGACGGACTGGTGACGCTGGGCGGGCCGGTGGTGAACATCACCGGGTTCCTGACGCACACGCTGTTCCTGGCGCTGTTCGCGGGGCTGTACCACCTGGTGCTGTCCGCGCGGATGGCGGTGGCGAAGCGGGCGGAGTCGGACGCGGTGCAGAAGCGCATCCGCGAGGTGGAGGAGCGCGCGCGCACCTTCCGGCTGGTGTCCTCCGGGACGCAGGACAGCTTCAGCGGGATGAACTCCGACGAGAAGTGGCTGGTCGCGTCGGTGAAGGAGATTGAAGGCGCGGTGCACGCGGCGCTCGAGATTGCCGAGACGGGCCTGCGCACGGACACCTGCGCGGCGTTCCTGCTCACGTCGGACGACCGGAGCCTGAAGCTGTACGACTGCCGGTCCGGTTCGGAGCGGGTGCAGCGCGAGAAGTTCAACGCGGGCGAGGGCATCATTGGCGGCGTGCTGAAGCGCCGCGCGCCGGTGCGGATGAACTCGCCGCAGGGGCTGAAGGGCGTCACGTACTACGAGAGCAGCGGTCCCACGGTGCAGGCGCTGTTGGCGGTGCCCATCCTGGAGGGAAGCGGCCTGGTTCGCGGCGTGCTGGTGGCGGACAAGCTCAAGAACGAGCCGTTCACGGACCAGGACGAGAAGATGCTCACCACCATCGCGGGAGAGGTGCTGCGCTCCATCGAGGTGGAGCGGGTGATGAGCTACATCCGCAAGACGCGCGACGAGAAGGACCGGTTCTTCCGCGCCATCGAGGAACTCAACCGCGCGGGCAGCCCGGACCAGGTGTTCGTGGCGGTGCTGGAGGCGACGCGGCAGCTGGCGGGGCTGGACTTCTGCGCGGTGACGCTGGTGTCGGAGCAGGACGGCAAGCGGATGCACCGCGTGGCGCGGATGACGGGCGTCACGGCGCAGGGCAAGGCGCTGGAGGGCCAGACGTTCCAGGACAACAACGGCCTGGTGGCGAACGTGGTGCGCTACGGGGCGCCGCTGCCGGGGCGGGACATCAAGGCGATGGACCGCCAGGTCATCTTCGATGAAGAGACGCAGGTGCGTGGCCTGGGCGCGCTGAAGATCTTCCCGCTGGTGGCGGGGGACCGGATTCTGGGCACGCTGGTGGCGGGGTCGCGCAAGAAGGCGGCGTTTGAGCAGGACGTGCTGCGGATGATCGAAGTCATCGCCATCCAGGCGGCGCAGGCGGTGTTGCGCGCGCAGCTCTACGAGCAGATGGAGCGGATGGCGACGACGGACGGCCTCACGGGGCTGCTGAACCACCGCACGTTCCAGTCGCGCGCGGACGACATCCTGGCGCAGGCGCGGCGGTACAACCGCAAGTGCTCCATCATGTTGACGGACGTGGACCACTTCAAGAACGTGAACGACACCTACGGCCACCCGACGGGCGACCAGGTGCTCAAGGGCGTGGCGCGCATCATCAAGACGCTGGCTCGGGACACGGACGTCGTCGCGCGCTACGGCGGCGAGGAGTTCGTGATGGTGATGCCGGAGACGGACGTGCAGGGCGCGAAGATCATCGCGGAGCGTATCCGCGAGGCGGTGATGGCGGAGGTCTTCCAGACGGAGATGGGCCCGCTGCGCATCACGATGTCGCTGGGCATCGCGACGTTCCCGGACAACGCCATGGAGAAGCAGCAGATGATCGACCTGGCGGACCAGTGCCTGTACCACTCGAAGCGCAACGGCCGGAACCAGTCCGTGACGGTGGCGCAGATGCAGGGTGGCCGGAAGCTCCAGGCGGTCGCGGAGTAGGGCGGCGGTATCGATGTCTCCCGTTCCCCTCGCCATCACCACCAGCACGAAGACGGACGCGGCCACGGTGCGCGAGGCGCGAGCCGTGGCGCAGCGGTGGAACCTGCCGTTCCTCCCGCGCCGTTCCAGTGAGGGCATCGCGCCCTGGCTGGGCACCAAGGTGGAGGTGCTGCTCGTCGTGGGCGGCGATGGCGTGACGCTGTGGGAGCCGCAGGGTTCGTTCGGCTTCCACGCGGGCATGGCGCACCTACGGCGCATGCGGCTGCGGCAGGGACAGCGCGATGACGCATTCCTCAAGGTCGCGGAGATCGTCCCCGGCGATGCCGTGCTCGATTGCACCCTGGGACTCGCGCAGGACGCGCTGGTGGCGTCGCTCGCCGTGGGGCCCACGGGGCGTGTCGTCGGTCTGGAGAAGAGCCTGCCCCTGTGCATCGTCGCCGCGGAGGGGCTTCAGCGCTACGACCGGGGCGCGGACTCGTGCGCCATCGAAGTGCTTCACGCGGATGCGCACGCGTACTTGAAGACGCTGCCCTCGAAGTCCTTCGACGTCGTCTTCTTCGACCCGATGTTCGCCAAGCCGAAGAAGGCCCAGCCCGCCTTCGACGTATTGCGCCGCTTCGCGGAGCACGCGCCCCTCACTCCTGAAGCCGTGGAGGAGGGGAGACGCGTCGCCCGCCGGTGGGTCGTCGTGAAGGGCGCTCGTCACACCGACGATTTGAAGAAGGTGGGCATCGAGCCTGCGCCCACCTCGCGCTTCAGCGAAGTCATCTGGGGGCGGCTCCCCGCTCTCCCTTGAACTACTCTTTCTCCGACCCCTTCGGAGGACCCTCACTGCCCATCGGGGACAGCTTGCTCGACAGCGCGCCGGCCTGCTCGTGCGCCATCAGGTCGCGCGGCGAGCGGTAGTACTGCATGGGCGAGTGGTGCAGGAAGTTCGACACGCGGCTCGTGTAGAGACACGCGTACTGCTCCACCTGGTAACCGAAGCGGCTGTTCTCGTTGCCCTCCTTGAACAGCAGGCCCCAGTACGGATTGAAGCCCTCCTCGACGTCGCGCTCCAGCGTGTCCGCGATGCCGTTGGTCTCCTTCAGCGACCGGCGCAGCTTCTCCAGCTCCGCCTTCACCTTCTTGCGCAGCTCTTCCACTTCCTGGCGCTCGGGCTCCGCCAACTCCTCGCGCTCCAGCCTGCGCTCCAGGGTGTTCAACACCGTCTTGCGGTGGTTCACCTCGTCGTCCAGCCGAGCTCGCGTCAGCTCCACCTCCGACAGCGTGACGATCTCCTCGCGCCGCGCGTCCGTGTACGTGATCTCGTCTTCAATCTCCTGGACGATCATGCACGTGCGCCACAGCGACGACTTCTTCGACTTCAGGATGTCGCCGTAGATGTGGTCGCCCACGTAGAGGATGTGCTCGCCCCGGTAGCCGGTGAACTCCTCGAACTGGGCCAGGTTGCCACCCGAGTACACGGTGCCGCGCTCCAGTGACTTCGCCTCGCCCACGACCTTGCCGGCTTCCGTGGACGAATCCAGCTCCAGGAACGGCCGGGCCTCCGTGAAGAAGGCCGGCTTGCCCGCCGCCGTCACCACGAAGTCGAAGTAGTTGCGCCAGCTGGGGTACTCCGGCAGCTGCCCTTCCAACAGGTAGCGCATCACCGCGTTCGTGTAGTCCCACGCGGAGTTCGTCAGCAGGAACAACTTCTTCCCGCCCGAGCGCAGCTTGTGCAACGCCGGACCCAGCTCCGGATCCAGGAACACGTAGCGCGCCAGGTCCTTGCGGATCTCCCGCTTGAGCGAGTTGTCCCGGTGCACCGTGTCGATGGCTTCCCGGATGTCGTCGTAGAGCTTGCCGTAGTTCACGGTGTGCCCCAGCGACTCCATCAGCTCGATGATGCCCGAGTACAGGCACGTCTCCGGCAACGCGAAGAGCGTGTCGTTCCACGCGAACTGCGGGTTGCGCAGCCGCACGCGCTTGTTGCGGTACAGCTCCTTCCACGCGTCGCGCTTCAGCGGACGCAGGCCGTGGTACGCGCGCCCCACGTGACCGAAGCGGTCCATCTTCAGGACGTTGCCGTTGACGCGGTCCACCGCCAACCCGCGCATCACGAAGTGGTGGTCGTAGAGCAGGCCGCCCACGAACGGCGGATAGCCGTACTCGCTGATCAGCTTCGCGAGCGTCATGTCGAACGACAGCTGCTCCAGCCGGCGCATGTGGTAGATGGCCAGCGTGTAGTCCATGTCGAACCCGATGAGTTCGATGTGGTCCATGCGCAGGTTGCGGTTGACGAACACGTCCCGCGAATGCGGCACCTGGTCCGTGGCCTCACGCGGCGTGGTGAGCAGCCGGCCGAGCACGTCGTCTGTGAGCAGGTCCCTCGCCCGGCGGGCCGCGTCGTCGGCGCGCTCGCGGCTGATGGAGGAACGGAAGCTCCCGTGCAGCGGATCCACGGAGGGTCCGCCCGGGATGGGCCTGGCAGGGGAGAGTATGGGCGACACGGGACCTCAAGACATAACACGCGCCGCATGCCCTTCGCCCGCGTCCTTGCGGGCTTCGCACGGGGCTGGCACGCTCTGTCCAACGATGCGCACCCCACGTTCATCCCCGGCTTCCGCCGAGGACCTCCACGCGCGCCTGGCCGCTCGCATCACCGCGTTGGAGGACCGGGTGCGCCGTCTGGAGGCCCGACTCGCCCTGGAGGCCCGCAAGCCGCCCCTCGTCCGCACCCGGGCCAGCGCCTCCGCCGCCACCGTCCGCACCGCCCGGCCCCGGCCTCGCTGCCCTGGCTGCACCCTGGAGTTGCCCCGTGGACGGCGCGGTGAGTCGTGCGTGTGGTGTGGCTTCATGTTCGCCGCCGTGACCCGCCGCCGCGCCAGTGGGCCCAAGTCGCCCCGGAAGACCCGATGAGCGGGACGTACCGGCTCATCGGCCGCACGGAGGCAGGGGACCTCGCGGAGCTGTACGAATCCCTGCTGCTGCCCTCCATCCCCGTCGCGGTGAAGCTCTTCCTGCCGCGCACCTCCGACCCCGCCTACGCCCGTTCGCTGGCGGAGACGGTGCGGCTGCTCCAGCCCGTGCGCCACCCGGGCCTCCTCCACGTCGTGGACGTGGGCTTCGTCCGCCAGCGGCTCGCCGTGGTGCGCGAGGACGTGGACGGCTTCACGCTGGGCGTCGCGCTCCAGCGCCTCAATACGAAAGAGGTGCTGCTGCCGCCCACGGTGGCGCTGTCCATCGTCATCCAGCTGTTGGACACCGTGCAGCTCGCGCACGACGCGGGCGTCGTCCACGGAGCCATCACCCCGGGCAACGTGCTCCTGGCCCGCGACGGCTTCCCGGCCATCTGCGACTTCGGCGCGCTCCAGGCGCTCCTGTCCGTGCCCCAGCTCAAGCGCACGTTCGCGCACCGGGGCCGCAGCGCGTATCGGGCACCGGAAGTCACCCGCGGGGAGACGGCCACGGAGGCGTCCGACGTGTACTCGCTGGGCGCCATCGCGTACGAGCTGCTCACCCTGCGCGAGGCTGTGGTGCCCGGCAGCGGCGTGAGCACCCGCCGCGAGGCGCTGCCTCCGCCCAGCCGGTTGGATCGGCGGATCAACTCGCGGCTGGATCCGTCGATCATGCGCGCGTTGGATCCGGCGCCCCAGCGGCGCTTCCGCTCGTGCGGCGAGTTCGCCCAGGCCCTGCGCAACTTCCTCTCCGCGGGCGGCGGTCTGCCCGGCGCGGAGGACGTGGCGCGCTTCGTGTCGGAGTTGTTCCCCAACGAAGTGAGCATCGCGGCCCCCGGGCCCGTCCCGTTCGCCGAGCCCTTCCAACTGGAGGCCGTCTCCGGCGCGGAGATGGAGGACCTGCATGCGGAGGAGTACGAGGCCTCCATCGTCCAGCGCGCGCCGTACAGCCGCGCGCCCACGGAGAAGGAGGCGTCCGCCGAGACACAGGAGGCCGCGCCCGGCTTCGAGGAGTTCCGTCCCGAGGACTACGCGTCCGACGCGCCTGATGACGACGAGCCCGGGCCCGAGAGCGAAGTGCGGAGCACCGAACTTTCGCCCGCGGGGCCGCTGGAGCAGGGCTGGGACGCGCCGCCGGGTGTCCTCGCGCAGAAGTCCCGCCGTCCGGACAGCCCGGCGTCAGCGCGCGCGGGACGCAATCCCCGCGTGAAGGTCATCGAGGACTTCTCCGGACCGCCGCTCGGGGACGACGAACCTCCCGTGCCCACCGGCCGCCGCGCCGCCATGCGCCCCGGGCCGGCCCTCGGGGACGACGAACCGCCCGTGCCTACCGGCCGTCGCGCCGCCATGCGTCCCGCCCAGTCCCCGGGAGCGGAAGAAGAACCGCCGAAGCGCCCGGCCCTGCGCCCCGCGAAGGGGGCCGGGGGCAGGGCTCCCGGCCAGGAGACGGCGATCCTTCCTGCTGGCGGTGGCGCACCTTCGGCACCTGCTGCCGCTGACGTGACCGTGCTCCGCCAGCAGAGCCGGGGCCGCGCGGAAGCCACCGAAGCCCTTCCCGCCGAGCCCCGCTCGGAGCGCCGCATGGCTCCTCCAAAGGCGGAAGGCCGCGTGCGCTCCGACATGGCGGAGCCCGCGCCGTCAGACCGGCACCTGCCGGTGCACCAGCGCTTCGACACGGTGGAGACGCCGCGCGTGGACGCGGTGGCCGCCGGCACCCGCCGCAAGCGACTGCTCTTCATCGCGGGCGGCATCGCCCTGGTGGGCCTGTTCATGTTCGCCGTCGCCGCGTGGCGGCTGGGCCTGGAACAGGTTCAGGAACCGGAGCTGCCCCGCTACGACCCGAACGCCCCTGCGGCGAACGACACGCAGGCACCGCCCGCCAACCCGTCCGCGCTCAAGCCCATCGCGCCTCCTCCGCCCGCGCCGCCGGTCAATCCGGGTGCACGGGACATCGAGGACGAGGACGTGGACACCGCCGAGCCCGGCGTTCCTGCCAAGAACCAGCGCGCGTTCCTCACGCTGCGCACGAACCTGCCGGCGAACGTCTTCATCGACGGGGCGAAGGTGCGCCGCACGACGCCGCTGCTGAACTACCCGGTCCGCGCGGGCACTCGCGACATCCGCGTGGTGGCCATCTCCACCGGTGAGCAGAAGGACTTCCAGCTCCGCTTCTCGCGGGGCCAGCACCAGAAGCTGGACGAACAGTTCCAGCCTCCCCCCACCAGGCGGTGAGTTTCGTGGAGCGCACGCGCATCTTCGTCGTCGAGGACCAGCCCCAGCTCCTGAAGAACCTGGTCAAGGTGCTGGGCACCTTTCCGGAACTGGAGGTCGTGGGCACCTCCCAGGATGGCGAGCAGGCGGTGGACGACATCGTCCGCGAACGCCCGCAGCTCGTCCTGCTGGACCTGGAGCTCCCCAGCCTCAACGGCATCCAGGTGACCCAGAAGGTCAAGCGCCGCGCCCCCGAGGTGGAGATCCTCATCCTCACGTCCTTCGAGGACGAGCAGAAGGTCTACGAGGCCATCCAGGCGGGTGCGTCCGGCTACCTGGTGAAGCGGGTGGGGCCGGAGAAGATCCGCTCCGGCATCCAGGAGGTCATGGACGGGGGCACCGTGCTGGAGCCCATCATCGCCCGGCGCTTCTGGAACTACTTCCAGTCCATCCAAGCCAGGCCCGCCCAGAAGCCCGCCGAGCTGCCCTGGGGTCTGACGGATGTGGAGCTGGACGTCCTTCGCTACGTGGCGAAGGGCCTGTCCAACGCGGAGGTGGGGCGGGTGATGACGCTGGAGCGGCGCACGGTGCGCACGCACCTGTCGCATATCTACCGGAAGATGGGCGTCAACTCCCATGTGGACGCGGTGGTGATGGCCCTGCGTCAAGGTGTCGTGGATCTCTAGCCGCGCCGTGGTTACGGTGTGGCACCTATGTCCAAGGCATCCCCGCGGTCCACCGCGGTGCGCGCGGTGGACCCCACGCTCGCCGCACTCTTCGACGTTCACGAGGCAACCCTGCCCAACGGTCTCAAGGTCCGCCTGCTGGCGAACCATCAGGCCCCGGTGGTCAGCCTCTACACCTTCTTCCAGGTGGGCAGCCGCAACGAGCGGCCCGGCATCACCGGCATCAGCCACCTGTTCGAACACATGATGTTCAACGGGGCGAAGAAGTACGGCCCCAAGATGTTCGACAAGACGCTGGAGTCCAACGGCGGCCGCTCCAACGCGTACACGTCCAATGACATGACCGTGTACTACGACGACTTCAGCGCGGACGCGCTGGAGACGGTGCTCGACCTGGAGTCGGACCGGATGCGCTCGCTGCGCATCTCCGACCAGACGCTGGCCAGTGAGCGCCAGGTCGTGATGGAGGAGCGCCGCGTCCGCGTGGACAACGAAATCCCCGGCATGATGGACGAGGAGCTGGGCACGCTCGTCTACAAGGCGCACGCGTACCGCTGGCCCGTCATCGGATGGATGGCGGACATCGAGAACATCACCCGCGACGACTGCCAGGAGTACTTCCGCACGTACTACGCGCCCAACAACGCGGTGCTCTACATCGTCGGGGACATCGACCCGAAGAAGACGCTCGCGCTGGTGAAGCGCTACTACGGCAACATCCCGCGCGGCCCTTCGCCCGCGTCGGTGCTCAACGCGGAGCCGGAGCAGAAGGGCGAGCGCCGCGCCGTGGTGCGGCACCCCGCGCAGTCGCCGTCCGTGATGATTGGCTTCCGCGGCCCCGCCGCCAGCAACGAGGACACGCTGGTGCTGGACGTGGTCCAGTACATCCTCACCAAGGGCGAGGGCAGCCGGCTGGTGAAGTCCCTCGTGTACGACCAGAAGGCCGCTGTGTCGGTGATGCTCGACTGGAGCTGGCGCATCGACCCGGGGACCATCCTGTTCTACCTGGAGCTCAAGCCGGACTCCGAAGCCGCGAAGGTGGAGGCCCTGCTGTACGCGGAGCTGGAGAAGCTGGCTCGCGAGGGCGTCACCGACAAGGAGTTGCAGAAGGCGAAGAACAACCTGCGCGCGGACCACCTGCGGGAGCTGTCCACCAACAGCGGCCGCGGGCACGCCCTGGGCCACTACGAGGCCCTGCTGGGCGACTGGCGCGAGGGTCTGTCCCTGCCGACCTTCTACGCGGCCGTCACGGCGGAGCAGGTGAAGGCCGTGGCCGCGAAGTACTTCGCCCCCGAGCGCCGCTCGGTGGTCACCCTCCATCCCGAAGCCGGCGCTGATGAGGCCGGTGACGAAGCGGCGGAGGCGTAAACCATGGCCTCCCGAAAGATCGCCAAAGTGAAGAACACCGTCCGCAAGGCCGCCAAGGCCGTGCGCAAGCAGGCCACCGCCGCGCGCAAGAAGGTCGCGCAGGTGAAGAAGGCCGTGCCGGCCCGAGCCAAGAAGCTGGTGAAGGCCGCGACGGCGCCGAAGTCCGCCGCCACCGGCGAGCTGAAGCTGCCCGCGCTGCATGAGAGCACCACGTCCACGGGCCTGAGGGTCATCGCCGCCGAGCGCGGGCCGCTGCCGCTGGTCTCCGTGCGGCTGGTGATGCGCGCGGGCGGCGTGTGGGATCCGCAGGGCAAGGACGGCCTGGCGGACTTCACCGCGCGCCTGCTGCGCCGGGGCACGAAGCGCATGGACGCGGATGGCATCAGTGAAGCCATCGAGTTCGTGGGCGCCAGCCTCTACGCGGGCGTCAACGAGGACGTGCTGTCCGTCTACCTCACCACGCCGGCGGAGCACTTCTCCGCGATGCTGGACGTGCTGGGGCAGGTGATGCGCGAGCCCACGTTCCCGGAGAAGGAGGTCGTGGACGCCCGGGAGCGCGCGCTGGCGCAGTTCGCCAACGACCTGGATGATCCGTCTTCCATCGCGGACCGCGCCTTCACGCGCGCCATCTGGGGTGACCATCCGTACGGGCGCGACCTGGGCGGCAACAAGCGCACCGTGTCCACCTTCACCCGCGACGACCTGGTCCGCTTCCACGCCGAGTGCATGGGGCCCCGGATCTCCCTGCTCACGGTGGTGGGCGCCATCGACCCGGCGACCGTGGCCGCGGAGGCCGAGCGCGCCTTCGCCGGGTGGACGGGCGGCCCCGACGCGGATCCGATGCTGCCCCGCAAGCAGGAGCCGCTGGCGAAGGCCGGGACGGTGCTTCTGGTGGACAAGCCGGACCAGACGCAGTCGCAAGTGCGCCTGGGCGGCCCCGGCTTCTGGCTGGGCCACGAGGACTACTTCCCGGCCACGGCGATGAACATCGCGCTGGGCGGCGGCTTCACGTCGCGGCTGATGAACGAGATCCGCGTCAACCGCGGCCTCACCTACGGCGTCAGCTCCTACTTCGACACGATGAGCGCGGGCGGCATCTTCGCGCTGTCCACGTTCACGAAGACGGCGTCCACGCGGGTGATCATCGACGTGGCGCTGAAGGAGATCCACGGCGTGCGCGACGGCGGCCTCAAGCCCCGCGAGCTGAAGGACGCGCAGAGCTACCTGGCCGGCCTGTATCCGCTGCGCACGGAGACCAACGAGTCCGTGGCCTCCGTCATCGGGGACATGCGCATGCACGGCCTGGGCGATGACTGGGTGGAGAAGTTCCGCGACCGGCTGCGCGCGGTGACGCCCAAGGACGTGGCCGCGGCGTCGAAGAAGTACGCGTTCGCGGACCGGCCCGTCATCGTGGTGCTGGGCAAGGCGTCGGAGGTGAAGCCGCTGCTGGAAGGGCTGGGCCCCATCACCGTCGTGCCGGCGTCGGACTACGAATGAGCGGTGACGTTCCCCGCGTCCTCTTCGAGGGCGCGGGCGTGATGGTGGTGGACAAGCCGGCCGGGGTGCTCGTCATCCCCGGCCGCGAGGGCGGCGCGTCCCTGCGCGACACGCTGGAAGCCCACCTGGGCCGCAAGGTCTACGTGGTGCACCGGTTGGATCGCGACACGTCCGGCGCGCTGGTGTTCGCGCTGGACGCGGACGTGCACCGCGCGCTGTCCCAGGCCTTCGAGGCGGGCAAGGTGCGCAAGCGCTACCGCGCCCTCGTGGAAGGCCGACTGGAGGCGCCCCAGATGGTGGACGCGCCGCTGGTGGCCGGCCGCAAGGGGCGCATGCGCGTGGCGAAGCCGGAGGAGCCGGACGCGAAGCCATCACGCACGAGGGTGCGCCCGGTGGAGACCTTCGCGAGCGCGTCGCTGGTGGAGGCGGAGCCGCTGACGGGCCGCACGCATCAGATCCGCGTGCACCTGTTGTCCCTGGGGCATCCGCTGCTCGTGGACCACCAGTACGGCCGCGAGGCGCCGCTCACGGAAGGCGACCTGGGAGGGCAGGGGAGTCAGGAGGTGCTGACCCGGACGCCGCTGCATGCCGCTCGCGTGGAGTGGCCCGCGTTGGCCGGGCTGCCAGCGCGTGGCGTGGATGCGCCGCTGCCCGCGGACATGCAACGCACGTTGGAGTTGCTGCGCGCGGCGGGGTGAGGCGCGGCGCTACGGGGACGGCTCCAGCCGGAACGTGTTGGACTCGCCAGTCACTCCGAAGCTGTCCATCGCGGTGATGTGCACGTTGCCCGCGGGCGCGGTCAGGACGACGTTCGCGTTGCACACGCCGAGGTCGCAGGGGCCGATCTTGGTGGGCGACACCGTGCCGCGCGACGGGATCAGCTCCACCGAGCCCTGGAAGTGCTCGGCCCTCGGCCCGTGGGCGCGCACCGTGATGGCGAAGGAGGTCCGGCTCACGCGCGTGCCTTCGATTTCATCGAAGCTGAAGCCGGTGATGTCGCCCTCGCGCATCGGCACATCCGGCCCGGGGCCCGCGTCCACCTGCTGGCCGCCATCCGTGGCGTCGACCCCGCCGTCGAAGTCGCCGTAGATGGGCCCCGCGTCGGTGAGGATGAGGATGCCCCCGTCCTCGGGGAGGGGAGGGTCGGTGACTTCCTGTCCCGGAGGACGCAGGGTGAGAGCGCCTTCGGCCACCGCCTCTCGCCCGTCATCCAATTGCAGACGCACCGCGTGCGCGCCCGCGCCCAGACCCCGGGGCACCGTCACGATGGCGACGCCCGCCGGATCGAAGCGCGACACCGTCGCTTCCTTCTCATCCATCCAGATGCGGCCTGAACCCATGCGCGCATCCACCTTCTCCGCGCCGTAGTCCACGGCCACGCTGTAGCGCGCGTCGAACCGCACGGTGACGTCTTCGTCCTTCGCGTTCACCGGCAGCGTCGCGGGTTCCACACCGACGATGGTGGGCGGAGGCAACGCCGCTGGGTCGCCCGTGCAGGCCCACGCCAGCGCCGCCATTCCCACCGCGGCCAGGCCCGCGCGCATCACGGAGCGAACCTCAGCCCCGCGGACACGGACACGCCGCCCAGCTCGGCGCGCAGCGACGGTGTCTCCACCGGCGCCAATGCCGCGCGCACCTCCGTGAGGATGCTCCAACGGCCCAACCGATAGGCGCCCTGCGCGGCCAGGAATCCCATGGCGCGCACTCTGCGCTCATCCACCGCGTCAGGAAAGACGTCCCCGGTCTCAATGCCTTGCGTTGAAAGGTGATGGCTCAAAGCCAGCACTCCGCCGCCTGCACGGCCGTCCAGCTGAAAGAAGCCACGTTGGAAAAGGGTGACCCGCGCGGACAAAAGCAGGGGAATCCCCCACACGCGCGAGTGCACCTGCGTGTCTCCCTGCTGTCCATCCAGGCTCGCGTGACGAAGGCCCACCTCCGCCTCCGCCGCCACGCGCCAGTACCACACCGGCAGCGGCACGGAGACGCCCAGCCCCAGCAGTGGCCCACCATTGGCGCCGCTCGCGAACGCGGCACCGCCCAGGAGGAACAGCGACGTCCGTGGCACCGGGCCCCGGACATGGTGCGCACGGCGAACGGAGGGAGTGTCCGGGACGATGATCACCCCCTCCGCGGGCTGTGCGGCGCCGGGCTTCACCGTGCCTTGAATCCGCACCGCGTCCTCGGCGGGCGCATCACTCCAGCGCACGGTGACGGATACGTCCGTCGCGTCCGCGCGCGGCTGCACCGAGTAGCGCGCGCGTTCCGGATCCACCGGCTTCACGGTGGCGCCCTCCGCTTCCACGGTCAGCTCCGAGGCGGAGATCCGATCCTCGGCACCCGCGATGATCAGCCAGCCACCGCCCTCCGCGGGCAGCGGATCCGGCGTGAGCGCGGCGACGAGCGGACGCACGGTGGGCACCTCCAGCGGCGCGCGGCGATCCGTGGTGAGCGTGCCCCGGGTCGCGAGCACGCGCGCCTCCGTCGCATCTGGCGGCACCTCCACGGGCACCTGTGCATTGCCGTGCCCGTCCGCCTTCACCGGGCCGAAGCGCGCGTCGCCCACCGCGACCACCACCTCCGCGCCCGGCGCCGTGGACACGTCCAGCGTGGTGCGTCCCAACAGGGGCAGCCGCACGGTGGTGACCTCCGGCGCGCGGCCGTCCTCCACCCAGAACGCGAGCACCGCCCACAGCGGGTAGCGCACCGGCGGAGGCGTCCAGTGGAAGACGCGCTCGGCGCCGCCCTCCACCCGCGTCCGCTCCCAGGTGCCGGATGAGGCCGCCGCGCGCACGGGGCCGGCGCCCTTCGGCACCCGCACCCGCACCTCCACGGTGACGTCCTCCCCGAGCATCACGCGCCCGGGCGTCGCCTCCACCTCTGGCGGTTCCGCCCGTGCGACGGCGGCACCCAGCATCAGCAGGCAGACAGCGAGATGGAGCGGCGGACGCATACGGGAAACCCAGCCTCCCAGTTGACCGCCGCTCCGGCCTCCGGGTCAATCCCCGGAAGGCAGGGAAATCTCAGCAGCGGCCTCCGAATCAGGGGGCAGCTCGGCCTGGGGCTTGTCCGCCGGTCCGGTGTGCTTGTTCGTCGGCGGACTGAAGACAGGCCTGTCCGCCGGAACGCCGCCCCGGCCGTGCACCAGCGTCTTGGTGTCCGTGCGGAAGGTGAGGTCCACCTTGTCGCCGCGCACCGCCGTCACCAGGCCCACGCCGAACGTCGGGTGGTGGAGCACCTGATCGACCTTGTAGGTGTCCTTGGGGCTGTACTTGGGCGCGCTCGCGAGGTCCTTGCCCGCCAACTGCTCGTCAAAGGAGATGACCACCTTCTCCGCGCGGGTCGAGCCGCCGGAGGATGCGGCGCGAGGGGCGCGGGTGGACGCCTTGGTGGGGCGGTCCGTGACGCCCGCGGTGCCCCGGAACGCGTGGTCCCCGCCGCAGGTGTTGCAGCGGACGCGCACGATCTTTGGACCGACCATCGCGAGGATGGTGTGCGCCAGGTTCATCTTGCAGCGGGTGCACTGGGCATCCACCTCGCCGCCGACCTTCTGAGTAGCCATGCTGTCGTGTCGCTCTGGCCCGGCAACTCCCCTGAAGGGCGCGCCGGGCGTGGAAGTAAAGAGGGCCGCGCAACATAACGGCCGACCCCAGGCGGAGGAAGCCCCATCGCATCCCACCCGCGCGTCGCGTGGGAGCCCCCCGGGCAACCAGCCGATGGAGGTGGGGGTGGGATGGGCCCGCGCTCAGTTCCCTTGTGCCGCCGTCCGGAGCACGTAGAGTCGCCCGCCTGAACGCATGACCACCGAGACCCCCAGCAAACCCAACCGGTTCACCGGCGCCTTCACCCAGTCGGTGGAGGGCCTCGGCAAGGGCATCATCGACGTCATCAGCAGCATTGGCGGCGTGGTCGCGCTGGGGCTGGACGTCTTCCGCTGGAGCGTGCGCCGCCCGTTCCGGCTGCACAACCTCTTCACCCAGCTGGACTTCGTGGGCGTGGGCTCCATCTTCATCGTGGGCCTCACCGGCACCTTCACCGGCATGGTGTTCGCCCTCCAGACGTCCACCGCTTTCGCCCTGTTCGACGCGGAGAGCCTCGTGGGCCCCACCGTGGCCCTCACGCTCACGCGTGAACTGGCCTCCGTGTTCGCCGCGCTGATGGTCACCATGCGCGCCGGCTCCGCCATGTGCACGGAGCTGGGCACCATGCGCGTCACCGAGCAGGTGGACGCGCTGGAGACCATGGCCGTCAACCCGGTGCAGTACCTGCTGGTGCCCCGGGTGCTCGCCGGCCTGTTCATGGTCCCCGCGCTCACCATGCTCTTCAACACGACGGGCATGTCGGGCGCCTACGTGGTCGCCGTCTTCGGCCTGGGCATCTCTCCCGGCACGTTCCTGTCACGCACCCAGCAGTGGATGGCGCCAGCGGACATCTACGAGGGCCTGCTCAAGGGCGCCATCTTCGGCCTCTCCGTGGCCCTCATCTGTTGTTACAAGGGCTTCAACGCGTCCGGCGGCGCCAAGGGCGTGGGCCAGGCCACCACGGAGGCCATGGTGTCGAGCGCGCTGGCCATCTTCATCCTCGACTTCATCGTCGGCATGTTGATGCACTGATGGGCCCCCAGACTCCGCCCGGATCCGCGCGGGCCATGATCGACATCGTGGACCTGCACAAGACGTTCGCGGGGAACAAGGTCCTCACCGGCATCAACCTCACCGTGCCCGCGGGCAGCACCTGCGTCATCCTGGGTGGCTCCGGCTCCGGCAAGACGGTGTTGATGAAGCACATGATCGGCCTGCTCAAGCCGGACAGCGGCCAGGTCATCATCGACGGGCAGGACATCGTCCCCATGAGCGTGGAGGGGCTGCAGCAGGTGCGCCGCAGCTTCGGCATGGTGTTCCAGGCCGCCGCGCTCTTCGACTCCATGACGGTGTTCGAGAACGTCGCCTTCCCCCTGCGCCAGCACACGTCGCTGCCGGAGGACGCCATCCGCGAGCAGGTGCGCAAGCGCCTGGACCTCATGGGCCTCAAGCGCGAGGTGGAGGGCCGCTTCCCCGCGGACCTGTCCGGCGGCATGCGCAAGCGCGTGGGCCTGGCGCGCGCCGTGGTGTTGGATCCCAAGGTCGTCCTCTACGACGAGCCCACCACCGGCCTGGATCCCATCACCACGGACTCCGTGGACGACATGATCCTCACCGCGCAGAAGGAGCTGGGCGTCACCAGCGTGGTCATCAGCCACGACATCGCGTCCGCCTTCAACGTGGCCAACCAGATCGCCTTCCTGTCCAAGGGCGTCATCGTGGAGCACGGTTCGCCGGAGCAGCTGCGGGCGTCCCAGCACCCGGCCGTCCAGGTCTTCCTCCAGACCTGGTTCGGCAAGAACTAGGACATGGGGGTAGGGAAACCGGTCCCCCAAGGATTCCAGCCCTTCATGAAAAGCTGGCACCCGGCATGCAAATCGTTAGAGTCGCGCGCGGCCGGTGGTAGCGCTCGGAGTCACATCAGGTGAAGAAGCTCGTCACGCCTTTCCGTGTTGGCCTGCTGGTCCTCGCCGCCGGTGGTTTCCTCATCACGTTCGTGTTGTTCGCCACGAAGGGCGGACTGAGCGACAGAGACTCCACCAAGGTGTGGGCCTATTTCCGGGATGCGTCCGGCCTGGCGGTCCGCGGCCGCGTGCAGATCGCCGGCATCCCCGTGGGGGAGATCAGCGAAATCAGCCTGGAAGGCACCCGCGCGAAGGTCTGGCTGAAGATCCGCAAGGGCGTGGACCTGCGCCAGGACGCCGCGGTCACCAAGCGCTCGGAGTCGCTGCTGGGTGACTACCTGCTGGACCTGAACCCCGGCACGGAGCAGTCGCCCGAGCTGGAGAACGGCGGGCAGATCCGCCGCGTCATCGACACCCAGGGCGTGGAGGCCGTCTTCGAGTCCCTGTCGCAGATCACCTCCGACATCCAGCAGGTGACGGGTGCGCTGCGCGAGGTGCTGGGCGGCGAGAAGGGCGCGGGCAGCCTGGAGCGGATCGTCGAGAACCTGGTCCGCCTGTCGGATTCGGTGGACGCGACGGTGCGCCGCAACACGGACCGCCTGGACACCATCATGGCGAACGTGGAGGGCGTGTCCTCCGACGTGCGCGCCATCACCCAGGGCAACGGCGCGGAGGTGACGCGCATCGTCACCAACGTGGAGCGCATCACCCAGGACGTCCGCGAGGTGCTGGGCACCGTCAAGAACATCGTGGGCAGCGGGGAAGGGGAGTTCAAGGAGAGCGTCTCCAGCCTCAAGCAGACGCTGGGCCGGCTGGACAACACGCTGGCCAACCTGGAGGACATCACCCGCAAGGTGAAGGACGGCGAGGGCGCCGCCGGCGCGCTGCTCACCGACGAGCAGCTGGGTCAGCGCCTCAGCGAGGCCGTCACGGACGTCAGCGAGTTCGCCACCCGCCTGAGCACCCTCCAGACGGAGGTGGGCCTGTTCAGCAGCTACCTGGTGTCCCAGGGCGCGTCGAAGAACGGCCTGACGCTGAAGCTCATCCCCAAGCCGGACAAGTACTACCTGCTGGAGATCATCGACGACCCGCGCGGCTCCGTCAGCACGCAGGTGGTGCAGACGAACCCGCCGTCGGAAGGGGACCCGGTCATCCAGACGCAGAAGGTGACCAAGGAGTCCTTCAAGGTCAGCCTCCAGTTCGCCAAGCGCTACTACTTCACCACCCTGCGCGTGGGCCTCATTGAATCCACGGGCGGTGTGGGCGCGGACCTGCACCTCTTCGACGACGTGCTGACCCTGAAGATGGACGCGTTCAACTTCACCGCGGACGAGCTGCGCTACCCGCGCCTGCGCGCCATGCTGAAGGCCCAGGCGTTCGACCACCTGTACGTCATGGCGGGCATGGACGACATCCTCAACGCCCGGCAGCGCGACGCGGCGACCCGGCGCCTGATCGCCGGCCGAGACTTCTTCTTCGGCGCGGGCTTCTTCTTCACCGACGACGACCTGAAGTCCCTCATCACCGCCACGGGCATCCCGACCTTCTAGACCGTTGTCCCCTTGACGTTACCGGGAAGGTGTCGTACCCGGCACGGGCACGGGGTTTCCCCTGGAATGCGCCGTGCCCTGACGCGATGCCGTACCCGCGCCGGGTCACCCCCAGGAAGAAGCCTTCATGTCTCTGCTCGTCGTCGGTTCAATCGCGCTGGACTCGCTGGAAACGCCCTTCGGCAAGAAGGAGGACGTGCTGGGTGGCTCGGCCACCTACTTCTCCACGTCCGCGTCCTTCTTCAGCCCCGTTCAGCTGGTGGCGGTGATTGGCGAGGACTTCCCGGAGGCGCACCTGCAGTTCCTGCGCGGGCGCGGAATCGACCTGGAGGGGCTCACCCGTGAGGCCGGCCGCACCTTCCGCTGGAAGGGCAAGTACGGCTGGGAGCTCAACGAGGCGCAGACGCTGGACACCCAGCTCAACGTCTTCGAGTCCTTCTCGCCCAACCTGCCGGCCGCCTACCGCGAGACGCCCTACGTCTTCCTGGGCAACATCCACCCGGAGCTCCAGTCGCGCGTGCTGGACCAGGTGAAGGCGCCCAAGCTGGTGGCCGCGGACACGATGAACTTCTGGATCCAGGGCAGCCGTCCCGCGCTGCTCAAGACGCTCCAGCGCGTGAACCTGCTCTTCATCAACGACGCGGAGGCGCGCCAGCTGTCCGGCGAGCACAACGTGGTGAAGGCCGCCCGCGCCATCCTGGCCATGGGCCCGTCCCGCGTGGTCATCAAGCGCGGCGAGCACGGCGCGCTCCTCTTCGACCAGGACCACATCTTCGCCTGCCCGGCCTTCCCCCTGTCGGAGGTGTTCGACCCCACCGGCGCGGGTGACACCTTCGCCGGCGGCTTCATGGGCACCCTGGCCAGCTCCGGCGCCGGCAAGGTGGATCAGCAGGTGCTGCGCAAGGCCATGGTCATGGGCAGCGTGATGGCGTCCTTCACCGTGGAGAAGTTCAGCCTGGAGCGCCTGCGCGAGGTGCAGCGCCCGGAGATCCACGCCCGCTTCGCCGAGTTCAAGAAGCTCACCCACTTCGACGACCTGGGCCCGCTGGGCGGGTAGGGGAGCACGAGCAAGAGGGCGGATGGCCCGGTGTGGAACTTGACGGGCCGCACCCACCCTTCCTAGGCTCGGGCGGACGCAGTGGATGAATAAATCCGATGCGGACGTCCTTTTTCAGCGCCGACGTGGACGGGAAGGTGCCACGTCGGGAGGTCCCCGGGTTGAGCGACAATCGAAAGTACGCGCGGGTCGGCACCCACCTGCGCTGCTGGTGCGAGGGTGAGAACGTGACCCTGTATGCACGCATCGCCAACCTGAGCGAGGGCGGCCTCTTCTTGAGGACGAGCACCCCGCTGGCGGCGGGGACGCGGACGCAGGTGAGGCTCACCCAGCAGGCGACGGACACGCAGTTGCAGGCGCAGGCCACGGTCGTCTGGTTGCGGCAGGAAGTGCAGCCGGCCGGCCGCCCTCCGGGCATGGGCCTGAGATTCGAAGCGTTGGACGCGGACGCGCTGACGAGTCTGCGGCGCATCATCTCCCAGCAGCAAACCCACCCCTAGGGTTCCCATGCGCATCGCCGTCATCTCCGACATCCACTCCAACATCGAGGCCCTCACGGAGGTGCTGAGGGTGGCGGAGCACCAGAAGGTGGACCGCTTCGTGTCGCTGGGGGACATCGTCGGTTATGGGGCGTCCCCCAACCCGTGCTGCGACCTGGTGCGCTCGGTGGCGGAGATCACGCTGCTGGGCAACCACGACGCGGCGGTGGCGGGGCGGATGGACTACTCGTACTACTACGACGCCGCCCGGCACGCGCTCGACTGGAGCGCCAACGTCATCTCCGACGAGAACCTGGCCTGGCTGCGCAGCCTCCCGTACACGTACCGCATTGGCGAGGTGGGCTTCTGCCACGGTTCGCCCATCGACCCGAAGGCGTACGAGTACATCTTCGCGCTGGAGCAGGCGCGGGAGCTGACGCCGTACGTGGCGGAGCTTCCGGAAGTCACCTTCATTGGCCACAGCCACCTGTGCCGCGCGTTCGCCATTGGCAACGGCGAGGTGAACGACGTGGTCGCGCAGAAGTTCGTGCTGCGCAAGGGCTACAAGTACATCGTGTCCGTGGGGAGCGTGGGCCAGCCGCGCGACTACGACAACCGGGCCTGCTTCGTCATCTGCGACACGGATGCGCGCACGGTGGAGTACCTGCGCGTGGAGTACGACATCGAGACCTCCGCGCAGAAGATCTTCGACGCGGACCTGGCGCTCAACTTCGGCAAGCGGCTGTTCCTGGGCGTGTAGGCCAGGCCTGCCGCACCCCATGCGGAAAAGGGGCGCGGCCGGACGGAAGGTGGCATAAACCGGGGCCGTGCGCCCCCAGGTCCTCCGTCCGAAGCGGCCCATCATGGGCCTTGGCCTCGCAGCCTTCCTGTTCGTCGCCGGGTGCAGTCGCTCGCCCGCGCCGCCCTCGCCCGAGTTCGAGCAGGCCAGCCGCCGGTGGACAGCGCTCTACGCCCAGAAGCTGGACGACGCGTACCTGGACCCCTCCATCGGGGAGATTGAGGCGCAGCTGCAGCGCGTGCCCGCGGACAGCGTGGACTCCCTCGCGTCCCAGTCACTGCTCCAGCGCATCCAGGAGGGCCGCACGCGCATGCAGGCGGCCCAGGAGGAGCAGCGCCGCGCGGTGGCCAGCGCCGGTACGCTGCCCACGATGGACCCCTCCTCGACAGATTTCCCGCGCCAGGCCGAGCCCGTGGCGGAGGAGCCCGTGGACGCCGGGCCGGCGGACGCCGGGGTGATTGCCGGGCCCCAGTCGGGCACCCCGGCCTCCGAGCTGGTGGCGGGCTTCCGTGGCTGCTTTACCCGCGGCTCGCCCGTCACGGTGGAGGGGCGGGGGATGCGGGATACCTGGCAGCTGAGCGACCGGGCGTCCTGCCAGCTGGAGTTCCCCAGCCACCGGGACACCACGCTGGTGGTTGAAGACGGCCGTGTGCTGGCGCTGTTACCCAAGAGCGCCATGCGGACCGTGCGCCGTTATGAGGACGGCGGCACGGTGCCCGCGGACAATGGCGGGCGTTGAACTTCTCTCTTTCAAGAGCTGACGACCTTCGATGAACGAACAGACCTTCATGAAGTTGATGCGCGTGCTCCCCAAGTCGGCGGTGTCCTCCGCGGTGGGGCTGGCCACGCGCCTGCCCGCGCCCGCGCCGGTGCACCACTGGGCCATGCGCACCTTCGCCAAGGCGTACAACGTGGACATGGAGGAGGCGGAGCACGCCTTCGAGAAGTACCCGACCTTCGCCCAGTTCTTCACCCGCGGCCTGAAGCCGGGCCTGCGCCCGGTGGACGCGGGTGAGAAGGTCGTCGTGTCCCCGGTGGACGGCCGGGTGTCCCAGGTGGGCTACGCGGACAACGGCCGCTGCCTGCAGGCCAAGGGCATCGAGTACACGGTGGACGAGCTGCTGGGGGACTCGCAGGCCGCGAAGCCCTTCCACGGCGGCGCCTGGACGACGGTGTACCTGTCCCCGCGCGACTACCACCGCATCCACTCGCCGCTGGGCGGCACCATCACCGGGTACGCGTACATTCCGGGTGAGTTCTGGCCGGTGAACCCCGCGTCGGTGAAGAACAAGCAGTCGCTGTTCTGCGTGAACGAGCGGCTCGTCACCTACCTGGACACCGTGGCCGGCAAGGTGGCGGTGGTGAAGGTGGGCGCCACCTGCGTGTCGCGCATCAAGGCGTCCTACGAGGACATCACCACGCACGTGGGCCAGCCCGGCAAGGTGCACAACTACGGGGCGGGCATCCCGGTGGAGAAGGGCGGCGAGCTGGGCCGCTTCGAGATGGGCTCCACCGTCATCCTCTGCTTCGAGCCCGGCCGCGTGCGTTGGGATGACAGCATGCAGCCGGAAGCGGTGGTGCGCATGGGCACGCGTATCGGAGTCATCACGTGAGCCAGAAGATCAACGGCGTGAAGGGGATGAACGACCTTCTGCCGGGCGAGATTGAAGTCTGGCAGTTCGTGGAGTCGACCGCGCGCACGCTGTTCGGCCGCTTCGGCTACGGCGAGGTGCGCACTCCGATGGTGGAGGACACGGCCCTCTTCGTGCGCAGCGTGGGCGAGGAGACGGACATCGTCGGCAAGGAGATGTACACCTTCGAGGACAAGGGCGGCCGCAGCCTGTCCCTGCGTCCGGAGGGCACGGCGCCCGCGGCGCGCGCGTACATCGAGCACTCGGTGAGCAACCAGGAGCCGGTGTCGCGCTGGTTCTACATGGGGCCCATGTTCCGCTACGAGCGGATGAAGACGGGCCGCTACCGTCAGTTCTCCCAGATTGGCGCGGAGGCCTACGGCGCCAAGGAGCCCGCGCAGGACGCGGAGCTGATGGACGTGGTGGTGCAGTTCCTGGAGGCCCTGGGCCTCACGGACGTCACCCTGAACATCAACTCGCTGGGCGACGACAACTGCCGGCCTGCGTACCACGCCAAGCTGGTGGAGTACCTGAACGCGCACCGCGAAGAGCTGTGCGCGGACTGCCAGCAGCGGCTGGAGCGCAACCCGCTGCGCGTCCTGGACTGCAAGAACGAGAAGTGCCAGGCGGTGGCCGCGGCCGGGCCCAACGTGCTCGAGTTCCTCTGTGAGCCGTGCCGCACGCACTTCACGGACCTTCAGCGCAAGCTGGGTGCGCTGGGCATCCGCTACGTGGTGAACCACCGGCTGGTGCGCGGCCTGGACTACTACACGCGCACCGTCTTCGAGTTCATCGCCTCGCACCCCGCGCTGGGCACCGCCAGCACGGTGGGCGGCGGCGGGCGCTACGACAAGATGATGAAGGGCCTGGGCGGGCCGGACGTGCCCGCGGTGGGCTACGCCATGGGCCTGGACCGGCTGGTGCTGCTGCTGAAGGAGAGCGGCAAGACGTTCACCCAGCGGCCGGACCTGTTCATCGCCGTGGCGGACGAGGGCTCCCAGGACGAGGGTCTGAAGCTCGCCAGCCGCCTGCGCCGCGAAGGCCTCAAGGTGGACTTCGACACGCGCGGCGGCAGCCTCAAGAGCCAGATGAAGCGCGCGGACAAGTCCGGTGCCCGCTTCACGCTGGTGCTGGGAGAGCAGGAGCGCACCAGCGGCCAGGCGAAGCTCAAGCCCATGGCGGGGGGTGAGCCCGTTCCCGTGGCGCTCGACAGCGTCGCCGCCACCGTGCGCGCGCAGCCGGATGCCCCGGCTCCGGCCCCCGCGGCCTGATCCAACCCCACCCTCCGGCATGACGCGCCAGGCCGGAGGGGAGGGGGGCGGCCTGTCTTCCCAGAAAACCCGGGAGTAAAGGTGTTAAGCAGCGTAAGTCCTGGGAATCGCTGGGGGATTGAGGCTTCGGAGATTCGCGGACATTGAGAGGGTGGAGTAAGATTCCATCCGCAATGTCGAGCGCTCCCCAGCCCGGTTCCATGATCGATGGCCCACGTTGGATCCCTGTCGCCGGGGACAGCATGTGGCCGTCGTTGCGTGCGGGTGACGTGGCGGAGGTGGAGCCGCTGATGGAGGCGCCGCGCCCGGGTGAGGTGGTGCTGGCGCGCTTCGAGTCCTCGCTGGTGTTGCACCGGGTGCGGTGGTGCGACGGCAGCCTCTGTGCGCTTCGTGGGGACAATGGCGCCATGGAAGATCCGCCGCTGCCTCTCATCCGTATCCTCGGACGGGCGCGGCGTGTGCGCCGGGGAGGCACGCTGCTGGAGATGGACCGTTGGGACGTGGGGCCCCGGCGGCTGGGCCGCTGGCGCGCGACGCTGAAGCGCCAGGTGGCCGCGTGGCTGGGAAGGACGGGCCGCGCATGAGCTTTCAGGAAGGCAGCGTTCCCCGGAAGCGTTTGGGGACCTCGGGGGAGGGCTTCGGCGCGGACTTCCTGGTGCTGGACGCGGAGGGGCGCACGCTGCGCGGGCTCAACCCGACGGCGGCGCGCATCTGGGCGCTGTGCGACGGACAGCGCACGGCCCGGGCGGTGGCGGAGCAGGTGGCTTCCGAGTTTTCGACTGACGTCGGTCCGGTGCTGACCGACACGCTGGGCTTCCTGGGGGAGCTCCAGCGGCGAGGTCTGTTGGACGAAGTGCGCGCGCCGGCCGGTGCCGCGCCTCTGGAGGAGACATGATGCGGGCGCTCGTGGCCGTGCTGGCGGGGGCGATGGTGCTGTCGGCGTGCTCGGAAGGGGTGTCCCCCCTGCCGCCGCCGTCGGCCGTGAAACCGGGGCAGGGCAGCGGCTCCGTCACCCCCGTGGATCCGACGGACGTGCTGGCCGGTGGCGGGAGCGTGGCCCGGCCGCCGCCTCCGGCACCCGCAGGCGAAGAGCCGCCTCCTGACGAAGTCTTCGAGGAGGAGCCGCCGCCGGTGCCGCTGCCGCCCCCGACCGGGAGCGCGGAGGTGGTGGGCGTGGGCTCGGAGCCCGCGGCTTTGTCCGAGGTGCAGCAGGTGGACGTGGACTTCGTGGTGAGCGGCGTGCGGAACAAGGGCCTGGTGGACGTGGAGTTCATCGCGCCGGGCGGCCGTCCCTACGAGAAGCGGAGCGCGACGGTGGAGGCGCCGCCGGAGGAGACGCGCACGCTGCGCTATTCGCTGCCGGTGGCGGGCACCCCGGTGTCCATGACGCGCATGACGGGCACCTGGCAGGTGCGCTTCTTCCTGGATGGGGCGCAGCTGGCCGCCACGTCCTTCACCCTGGAGCCGTGACGTGAGGCACGCCATGAACGTCCGCATCCTCGCGCTCTTCGCCGTGCTGTTGCCCGCGGTGGGCTTCTCCCAGACCTGGACCGTGCGCCCCGTCCCTTCCGCCGGCGAGACCGTCGCGCGCGTGGTGATGGGCGACGCGTCCGAGCTCGTCGTGGAGGTGACGAACACGACCACGGCCACGAGCGACGCCCGCCTGTCGGAGGTGTCGTTCGTCCTCCCCATCGGCTACCAGCTCCTGGGCGGCCTGCCGGCGGAGGCGAATCCGAACTGGAAGGTCGATTACATCGACGCCAACGAGCGGCGCATCACCTTCCAGTCCACGCTGGGCTGCGTGGACGAAGGGCGCGGCCTGGCGCGCAACGAGACCGCGCGCTTCGCCCTGAACGTGGTGGCCCCCGCGGACCGCAACAGCGACAACGCCACCGAGCGCTTCGTGGCGGGCACGTACGGCCGCGACCAGTGCGACGGCACGAACTACGACGTCACCCTTGGCAGCCCGACTCAATGGACGCGCACCATCCTGGCCGCGAACGTGACGCTGCTGCCGCGCGTGCTGGCTGTCAACGGCTCCACCGTGGCGCGCGTGGTGGTGGAGAACCGGGGCACCGGCACGGCGTCCAACGTGACCGTGGACAACCCCACCTCCACGAGCAGCGTGCCCCTCACCACCGTGACCAAGGACGCTGGCAAGCCTGTGGCGGTGCGGTCCGCGGGCGTCTTCGCGGTCAATCTGAAGCCCACCGCCGCCGGCGCCGTGGCCGCGCGCGTCCGGGCGCGCACGAGCAACGCGAACGCGCCGCTGGTGGACTCTCCCCTGGCGAATGTGGGCAACCTGGTCGCGGCGGCGGACATGGACGTCGTGGACGCGTTCGCCGGTGATCAGGTGACGCTGCGCTTGATTGTGTTCAACACGTCCACCGCGAATTCGTACACGCAGGTGCGTCCGCGCACGCCGGTGCTGATGGGCAACGCGACGGCGTCGCTCGTGTCCGGTCCGTCGCCGGAGAGCGTGGCGCAGCTGGCTCCGGGGGCTTCCGCGCAGTTCACGTGGCGCTATCAGGTGTCGGGCGCGCCCGGCGCCAGCTACCAGTTCCAGGCGCAGGTGGACGGGACGCTCAACGGTTCGGCGGTGGCGGGGGACCTGGTCACGGCTCGCAAGGGCCGCATCGTGGAGCACCGCGTGCGGCTGAGCCATGAGACGGTGTCCACGGCGGCCACGTCCCTGACGGTGGGCTACACGGTGCAGAACCGGGGCACGCTGCCCATCTACGAGGTGAAGCTGTTCAAGCCCGCGGTGAACTACTTCTCCGTGGCGGCGTCAGGGCCACAGGCGTTCGGGGACTGGAACGTCTACACGGACACGACCAGCTACCTCTGGGAGTCGGAGTCCGGCATCCCGGTGGGCGGCGAGGCCACCTTCCGCATCACCTATTCGGGCTTCACCGCCGTCCTCGCTGACACGGCGTTCCGCCACCGGTTGGAGCTGAACCAGGGCTGGAACGATCCGCGCATCCGCGTGGAGGGGACGGTGACGCTGCTCGCCGGCACCGCGTCTCCAGACGTGGGCCGCCTCACCGGCGTGGCCCGCGACGGCAGCGTGACGCTCACGTGGGACAACCCCTTCAACCACGGTGGCACGCTGGTGCTGCGCGCCCAGGGGACGAATCCGCCCAACATCGCGCCGACCAGCGGCGTGCGCTATGCGGTGGGCGACGTGCTGGGCAACGCGACGGTGGCCTACGAGGACGAGTTCAGCTCCGCGTCGTCCATGACGGACACGGCGGTGACGAACGGCACGACGTACACCTACCGCGTGTTCAACGCGGATGATCAGCTGCGGTACGGGCCCGGCAATCAGCCCACCTCGCAGGGGCTGCTGGCCACGCCCCGGGCGCGCGTGGCGGGCAACCCGCTGTGGTGCTACTCGATGGGGCTGGCCTCGCGGCACCAGCCCATCACCGAACTGGGTGTCGGCATCTTCAGCTCGTTCAACGACTCGGTGGTGGGCCTCCTCACGAACACCGTGAACCCGTCCGAGGACGGCGCGGAGCGATTCCGGCCAGTAGCGCTGGCGGGCGCGATTGGCAGCCGCTTCCCGGTGGTACCGCTGCTGGGCCGGCCCGGTCAGCAGTGGATTGTGGTGGGTGACACTACCGGCGTGCCGGCGGTGCTCAACGCGGCCACGGGCGAGTTCCTCTGGAAGAACACCACGCTGGGCCTGGGGAACATCAGCTCGTTCCCGGTGACGCAGCTGCTGGACTACGCGAACCCGGAGTACCGGACGACGTACTCGAACGTGGACCTGGCCATCTTCGCCACGCGCAACACGTCCGCGCAGAACCAGGTGGTCGCGCTGAACGCGGCCACCGGCGCGCTCATCTGGCGCTACCGGCCCGGGGACCTGGGCATGGTGAGCGGCGGCATGCTGATGGACTACACGATGAACCGGCTCTACGTGCCGACCCGGTCGGGCACGAGCGCGGACACGCTGCGCGTGCTCAACAGCCTCACGGGCGCGGAGGTGGCGCGGCTCGAACTGGGCGACCTGGAGTTCGGTGTCGTCCGCAACGCCACGAGCAACCAGATCCTGGTCACCGCCAACGACGGCCGGGTGCACGGCGTGACTCCGTCCAACTACGAGCTTGCGTGGACCGTCCAGGTGGACAGCGCCTCGCAGCGGACGTTCTCCCACTTCGCACGGCCCCAGGGGCGGGGCTTCGTGGTGAGCCGGACGAACAGCACGGTGGAGCGCTATGAGATGGACGCGACCAACGTGCCCAAGCAGCTGTGGTCGACGCCCATCGAGAACCCGTCCGGCTCCTTCACCCTCAACCAGAACGGCGTGGCGCGCCTCTACGTCGGCAGCACGGACGGAAAGGTCCACCAACTGGAGCTGGAGGGTGGGGCGGACACCGGGCAGGTGACCGTGGGCCCGGCGCAGGCCATCGGCGTGCCGACCATCGATCACACCGTAAGCCGGTTGCATGTCGGTACCACGGATGGTCGAATCTGTGCCTTCCCGGTGCCCTTCTAGGTGGGCCATCACGTGAGCCAACGACCTTCACAGCCTCCAGCGGGTCCCTCCGTGCCGAAGCCGCCGGCCGCGCCCGCCGTGTACGTGCCTCCCGCCATCTTGTGGGAGCAGCCCTTCGTCGCGCTGGCGCAGCTGTCCATGTGCACCATCCCCGGCGAATCGGAGTGCATGCCGTGAACAGCGGGGACCCCCTGTCGGGTCCCCGTGACGGCGCGCTCCGGATCACCCTGGCCGGGTGGACCGTGGCGCTCGATGTGGAGGATGACGCGCTCGCCGGTCCGCTCCGGCGCGTGTTCGGCGCGTTCCTCGCTCCAGATGCCGTGGCTTCCGATGCCCGGCTGGCGATGCGGAACCCTCTCAGTCCGATTGCTCCCCCCACGGTGCAGGAGCTGCCCCGGCTGGAGCCGGGTGACTCGGGGACGCTGCGCGTGGAGGGCGCCGGGTACTCCGCGGTGCTCTCCCCGGACCGGTGCCACGCGGACGTCATCGGGTCGGGTCGGTACCCGGTGGAGAACGTGATCAAGGTGATGCTCGCGTCCGCGCTGGCGAAGCGTGGCGGGCTGCTCATCCACGGCGTGGGGCTGGTGCACGAGGGCCGGGCCGCGCTGTTCGTGGGGCACTCCGGTGCGGGCAAGAGCACCCTCGGCGGGCTGTGGCGCGAGGCGGGCGGGACGGTGCTCGCGGATGAGTTGGTCGCGGTGTGGCCCGTGGAGGGTGGTGGGTGGCGAGCGGCGGGAACGCCCTGGAACGTACCGACCCGGACCACCGAGGCAGCGCTCGCCGCGGTGGGCACATTGGGCTGGGACTCAGCTTCGCGGTGGGAGGCGCAGGGGGCGGGGGAGGTGGCCCGTGTGCTGCTGCTGAATGCGCTGTTGCCCGAGCCCACGCCCGCGGGCCGGGGGGCGCTGGTGGGCGCGGCTGGACGCGTGCTGTCGTCCGTGGAGACCACCCGGCTCGTGTTCTCGCGGGATGCCAGCGCGGCGGAAGTGGTGCGGGCGCGGCTGGCATAGCGGGGGCTCGCGCTCGCCTCGCGTCTGCGTTACAGCGGGCGTGGGAGGCGGACGCTGGTGGCTGAGACGCGGGTGCCGTTGACGGTGATCGCTGGACCCACGGCGTCGGGGAAGACGGCGTTGGCCATCGCCTGGGCTCGCGACGCGGGCGGGGAGATCGTCAGCGCGGACTCGCAGCAGGTGTACCGCGCCTTCGACATTGGCACCGCGAAGCCATCCGCCGAGGAGCTGGCCGCCGTGCCGCACCACCTGGTCTCCTGCGTGGATCCGCTCGAGCCCTTCTCCGCCGCCGAGTACCAACGCCGCGCGGACGCGGCCATCGCGGACATCGCCTCGCGGGGCCGGCGGGTGTTCGTCGTCGGCGGCACCGGCCTGTACCTGCGCATCCTGCTGCACGGCGTGGTGGACGCGCCCGGCGCCCTGCCTTCGCTGCGCGCGGAGCTGGAGACGCTCGCGGCGGAGCAGGGGAGGGAGGCCGTGCACCGCCGGCTGGCCGAGGTGGATCCGGAGACCGCGGCGAAGCTGCCCCCCCAGGACCTGGTGCGCGTCGTCCGCGCCCTGGAGATCCACGCGCAGACAGGCGTGCCCGCATCCGAGTTCCGCCGCGCCCATGCCTTCGCGCCGGACCGCTATCCCTTCCAGCTCTACGTGCTGGATCCGCCGCGCGAGTCCCTCTACGCCGCCATCAACGCGCGCACGGAGGCGCTCTTCTCCCGGGGGCTCGTGGAGGAGACACGGGCCTTGTTGGAGCAGGGCTACGCGGACGCGGCACCCATGCGCAGCGTCGGCTACGTGCAGGCCCGTGCCGTGGTGGAGGGGCGGATGACCCGCGAAGCGGCCATCGCCGACACCGCGCAGGAAACCCGGCGCTACGCCAAGCGGCAGCTCACCTGGTTCCGCAAGGAGCCCGGCGCGATGTTCCTGTCGCCACCGTACGCTCGTCCTGCCCTCTAGGCGCGGCAGGCCGCCCTGGCCCCTGCTCGCCGTTCCGCCTCATTTCGTCCTGCGGCGCCGATTGTTCGCGCCCGGTCGCGCGCCCATCTTCCACGAGGAAGCGCTACCCCCACCACGTCCACTCCCGGACCGACAGGCGGCCGAGGGCCCGAGGCGGGCAGCCATCACAGTGGAGATCGCCATGCGAACAAACGTCGAACGCGCGCCGGAGACCCAGCCGGACCGTCCCTCCCGGGGAGCCTCCGCCATGTGGGGCGGCCCCTTCCTCCTGGGCATGCTGACGGCAATCGCGGGGGTCGTGCTGCTGGGCGCCACGTTCTTCACCAGCATGGTCACCGTCTTCTTCGTGGGAATGATGCTGGTGATTGGCGGCGTCCTGGAGATCGCAGCGGCGGTCCGCTCACGCAGCGAAAGCCGGAGCGCCTTCTGGTCCTTCATGCTGGGAGGCGTCCTCACCACCGTGGTCGGCATCCTCACCGTCATGTACCCGGCCGCGGGGCTGGCCTCCCTCACGCTGCTGATCGCCGGCTACTTCTTCGCCAGCGGCCTCTTCCACGTCATCACCTCCGTCATGGACCGCTACTTCCAATGGGGATGGGACCTGGCCTACGGCCTCATCTCCCTGGTCCTGGGCCTCAGCGTGATGGCCAGGTGGCCCTCGTCCTCCGTGTGGCTCGTGGGCACGATGGTGGGGCTCGCCGTCTTCTTCCGAGGCATCTCGATGATGTCCGGCTCGCTCATCCTGCGGCGGGGACTGCACCGCGTGGAGGCTTGAGCACCAGAATGACACCCTCTGGCGCTCATTCACTTTGGGTGAAGTAAGGATATCGGCGGGTGAAGTCTCGGCCGGGGGGACCGGCGCCGGTGCTCGGCGCCGGACCGGTTCGCGGCCTACTTCGCCTGCTTGTGCGCGTCGTCGAACTGGTCGGAGAACTGATCCCGCGACACGTGCTTCAGGTCGCCCTTGGCGTCCGGACGCTCCAGCGTGAAGTCGTGGATGGTGCCGCGCACCAGGTACTCCTGATCCCGCGCGGAGTTCATGCTCGCGCGCTCGCGGTAGGTGAAGCTGGGCTTCGTCGGATCCACGCCGACGTCCGCGAGGATCGGTCGCTCGTGGGGCTCCGGATGCCACACCGGCGTGCCGGGCTGGCTGCGGTTCACGGCCGTCTCGTCCAGGCCCGGATGCGTGGACGTGCGGATGTCCCGCTGGATGTCGAACTGATCGAAGACGTCCCCGCCCTTCGCGTCGCGCGCCGGGTTGTGGACGATGCGGCTCTTGCCGTAGTCCGGGTTGTCCACGAGCTTCTTCTCCGTGGCATGGCCATCCACGCCCACGGGCACGCCGCTGAAGGACGTGAAGGGCGAGTGGGCCTTCGTCTCCTTCGCGCCGTCCACGTGAGCCGTCAGCGTCACCGTGCGGTCCTTCGCGTCCACCGGCTGCAGCGTGCCGTCACGGTCGATGGCCGACTTCGGCGTGTCGTACTTCGGCTGGACCTCGTTGAAGGGGAAGTTGTCCCGACGGGTCAGCTCCACTTCCGGCCGGATGCGCGGCGCGAACTGGTTGTTGCCGCCGTCACGCCGATCCTCGACGTCCATGATGTCGCTCATGATGTCGTGCTGCTGGAACTTGATCCGGTTCTGCTCGGCGCGGAGCTTGAGCGCCTGATCCTCCTGCGACGGGACCTTCGTGGAGAACGAACGGGTGAACTCCGGCGCGTGCTTGAGCAACCGGGACGACGTCTGGCTGGCGCGAAAGAACTTCGAGGCGAGCATGAGGGATTCCCTTTTGATGGAGCATGAAGTGCGAAGCTTCATGCGTTTGTAGGGATTATCCCGTCAGCGTGATTGTGGTTGCGTGCAGGTAGATGTCAGGACGCAAAACGGTCTTCGCCGAATGTTTCCGCGACCGAGGGGCGGATGACGTCGCGCGGCGAGCCGAGCGGGTCCGGCACGCGGCCGGTGAGCTGGCACAGGAGGCGCTCCGGGTTCACCGGCTTGGGCAGGAAGGCCTCCGCGCCCGCGTCGAGCGCACGCTGCCGCACGTGCGGACGGTTGAGGCCGCTCATCACCAGCACTCGCGTGTCGCGGGTGAGCGGGTGCTGCTTGAGGCCTTCACACAGACGCAGGCCGTCCACCCAGTGCAGCACCACGTCCAACAGGATGGCGGTGGGCGGACGGCGCGCCACCGCGCAGAACAGCGCCAGCTCGTCCGCGAAGGACACCACGCGCGCGCCGGTGCTCTCCAACAGCAGCGTGAGCGCCTCGCGCGTGTCCGCGTCGTCGTCCACCACGTAGTACAGGTCCGGCTCCACCTCCGGCACCAGCGTGGGCACGGGCTCGATGGGCGTGCGAAGCCACGAGCCCACCACCTCGCGCACGCCCGACCAGCGCGCCGCGGACAAGAGACCCAGCGGAGTAGGGGAGCTCAACCCCAGCACGCCACCGCCGTACACGCCGCCCGAGGTGTGCTTCGCGCGCGCCGCGACGAACGCCGCTGGAGCCCGCTTGCCCGCGCGGCGCAACCACGTGAGGGAGCGCGCTCCCGCCGCCGCGTCCTCCATCAGCTCGCCCAGCCCGTCGCGCACGTAGCGCCGCTCCAGCGACGGTGCGTCCAGCCCGCCATCCAGCAGCGCCACCGCGGCGCGGCTGCACGACGCCAGCGTCTCCGACAGGCCCACCTGCAGCGGATGGCCGAAGGCCGCGGGGCCCACGACCAGTTGCCCGGGCGCCACCAGCGTGCGGCCGGGGCCGAAGGGCAGGCGCGTCGTCTCCAGGGTGGTCAGCTCGAAGCCCTCATCGAGCAGGCCATCGCGCGCGGCCATCATCAGCACCTGGCACAGGTCCGCGGGCGTCACCGCCGCGCCAAAGGCCAGCGCGTACACGGACGACGCGCCCGGGATGAGGAACAGCGCATCCACGGTCGGCAGCGGCGCGACCCACAGCCGCGCCACCGGCGCCAGGTCCCGGCCCGGCATCCCGCCCTGGATGCGTGCCTGCACCGCCGGCATGGACGGCGCCGGCTTGAAGCCCTTGAAGAAGGCGTCACCCAACAGCGGCCCCGCGCCGGCTGCCAGCGCCACCGCGTGGAAGCGCTCGCCGCTGCCCTGCGCGCGGACGACCAGGGGCCCCGCGTTGCGCACCGCCGTGGGCGCGTCCGGTGCGGGCGCCTGCCGCTCCACGCGCTCCACGTGGCGGTTCACGAACCGGGCGCCCTGCGCGCTGGCCGCCGTGGACAGCACGTGGCGCACCATGTCCAGGCCGCCTTCGCCCCGGGGCCAGCCATCCACGACCCAGAGGCCGCCGGCCGCGCAGGGCAGCAGCTCGCGCTCGCCCTGGGAGATGATCTCCACGCCGCGCAGCTCGTGCGCGCGCCACTCCGGAGGAATGCGGCAACCCAGCGCGGCGAGCCGCGAGCGGCACTCCGGCGTGAGCAGGGCAGGGGGCGCGGTGCGCTCCTCGGTGCCTCCCGTGTAGACGCGCACGTCCAGGGCCACGCCCCGCGCACGGCCGTTGAAGAGAAGAGAGGCCGCCAGCCCCGCCCCGGCGATGCCGCCGCCGACGATCGCCACCCTCGAACCACTCGACAGCTTGCTGGTCCCGCTCATCGCGCGCCCTCGTTCCCGTCCCGCCGTCAGTGCCGCTGCGCCGCCGGTGAGTGGACCGACTGGCCGTACACCACCACCCGGTCGCGCCCCTCCCGCTTGGCCTCGTAGAGCGCGGCGTCCGCCGCCTTCAGCAAGGCCTCCGTGCTCTCACGCGGGGAGTCGGACGTGTGGTCCGCCACGCCCACGCTGATGCTCAACCCGAAGGGCGCCGGGCGCCCGTCACCACGCTGCACGTTCACGCCGCGCAGCTCCGTTCGCAGGCGCTCCGCGAACACCGCGGCCTCATGCGACGTCTGGTGCGGCAGCAGCACGACGAACTCGTCCCCGCCGAAGCGCGCCGCGAAGTCGGACTCGCGCAGGTTGCCCTGCATCAGGGTGGCCAGGGCCAGGATGGCGCGGTTGCCCACGTCGTGGCCCATGCCGTCGTTGATGGCCTTCAGGTGGTCCAGGTCGATGACCACCACGCTCATCGCGTAGCCGTAGCGCAGGGCGCGCTTGAACTCGTCCTCCAGCCGCACGGACAGCGCCCGGAAGTTCGCCAGGCCCGTGAGCGCGTCCGTCTGCGCCAGCACCTGGAGCTTGCGCTGCTGCTCGCTCTGGCGGACCGCGCGGTCGATGCGGGCGAGCAACTCGCGCGAGCTCGCCGGCTTGTGGATGAAGTCCACGGCGCCCATCTCCAGGCATCGCTCCAGGGTCGCCTCGTCCGCGTCCCCCGTAAGGAAGATGACCGGCACCATCTCCGTGCGCACGTCGCCCTGGAGCGTCTCCAAGACCGCCAGCCCATCCCCGGAGGGCAGGAAGCGATCCAGCAGCACCAGGTCCGGGCGGTGTTCGCGCGCCAGCTCCACGCCCGCGTCCGCGTCCGAAGCGGCCAGCACGTCGAAGCGTGGAGCGAGCAGGTCCATCAGGCCTTCGCGCACGCCGATGTCGTCCTCGATGATGAGCAGGAGCGCGCGCTCACTGCTGCGGCCGTGCCGTTCCATGAACTGGTTCGCTCCGCTCGCCTGACCCGAAATGGCAGGCCGAAAGTCTCGGGCGCCACGCCCTTCCAGGTGCTCCCCACGCCCTTGCGCCCCACGCGCACCCGCCGCCGCCTCGTCCTGCAAGCACCCACCCACCCATCCAAACTTCACCCGAGACCTCCGGCTGCCAAGCCCGTCCGCCTCCGCGGGGGCTTTGGGAACCATCCGTTCCGATCACCCGCGTGCCCCTGCCCGAGAGCAAGCCTTGTGCCCCGCGCTTCACCCGCGGGACGGCCTCTTTTCAGGGGGTTGCATGGGGGCCCGCGAGACAGCCAACAAGACAGCCGGAAGACGTTGCAGCGTGGAGCCCGCGCGCACGGTAGGAATTGCCGGACGCGGGCTGCCTACGAGCCAGTGCCCCGAGAGGGGATGGAGCGGCTGATCCGTTGAGAACTCCCCGGAAGCGCGCTCAACGAGGCGCCTCGACGGGGTTGCGGCGAGCAGCGATATGGGGCCCTGGCGCCATTGCATTGGCGCCGGGCCATCACTCCGCTGGGACTTCAGCGCCGGTTCGTGAACTGCACGCGGCGGCCACCGCCTGAGGGAGGCATCATCGGCGGCGCCTCCAGGCCGAACTGCCACCAGAGCGGCTCGTAGGGCTTCATCTTCAGGCGCTTGTCGTTCTGCAACTGAGCGAGGCTGCCCTTGAGCTTCTCGTCGGAGGGGTTCTGCTCCACGCCGCGCGCGAGCACTCGCTGGGCGCTGTCCTTGTCCTTCAACTGGAGGAGGCACCACGCGTACGCGGCCCAGACGATGGATTCCTTCTTGCCGCTCTTCACCGCGGCCTCGAAGGAGGTCTTCATGGAGGGCACGTCGTTGCGGCGGAAGTGCAGGGCGCCCTCCATGGCCTTGGCCATGTAGTTGCGGCCGCTGGCCTTCTCCAGATGGGGCTTGGCGCCGTCCAGGTCCTTCACCATGTACTTCAGCATCCCGATCTGGGCGTGGAGCTCCGGTCCAATCAGGAACTGCCACTTGTCCCAGACGAGGCCCTGCTCCAGCGTCTTGACGGCGCGGTCCACGCGCCCCTGGGCCTCCTTCTGGTTGGCGGGCTGACCCTGGAGATCATTCTGCACCGTCGTCATCAGCGCCTGGACCCGGGTGGAGACCCGGCGGGCGAGCACGATGTAGGCAGCGAAGAAGACGATGACGCCGGGCACGATGCCGGCCCACCACGAGAAGCCGCCGGCGAACTTCACCAGCACGCCGACCGCCAGCCCGATGGCCAGGGAGATGAGGAGGTTGTACATGCGCTGCCCCTTTAGCGGTGTGCGTGGACAGCCGCAATCTTCGGATGCACACGAACCGAAGGCGCGATATACGTTCGGCCGCCTCGCTCACACCCAAGGGGCCCTCTGTCGAAATTGGTAGACGAGGCGGACTCAAAATCCGCTGCGGCTGACCCCGCGTCCCGGTTCGAGTCCGGGGAGGGCCATCTTCAAACGCAGACCCGGCGCCCGAGATGCCGTCCTCTCCGGGCCGCCCGAACGTGAAAGCGCTCCCCTGTTCCCCGCGCTGGAAGATGCGATGAAGGTCCTGCTGGTCGAGGATGATCCGAGCCTCCGCGAAGGAATGGGAGAGCTGGTCTCCGAGCTGGCGGACGTGCAAGCGGTGGGCACCCTCGACGAAGCGCTGCGCGCCCTGGCGGCGGGCCGCTTCGAGTTGGTGATGACCGACATGCGCATCGCCGGGGGCCACACGGACGGCCGGGGCGTCCTGGAGGCCGCGCGCCGGCAGCGCCACCCGGTGGCCATCGTCAGCGCCGCCAGTACGGACGAGGTCGCCCAGGTCCTGCACCCCTCGGTGCCGGACGCGCTGCTGATCAAGCCCTTCCAGGTCGACGACATCATGGAGCTGGTGGAGCGCTTCCTGACGCTCAAGCGCCAGGTGGTCGCCGCCTCCCAGGCGCCCGTGGACAGGGACTCACCGGAGTGGATTGAATCATCACCTGGAGTGAAGTGTGCCGGTGCGGCGCCGGACAGCGACCGGATGTGGATGCGGTTGGCCGCCGAAGCAGCCTTTCCCTGGAACCGTTCCCGGTCCGCCCATGGGGTCCTCCTGCTGGAGGGCGACCTGGAGCTGGACGGCGAGCGTTATGCCGCGCCGTGCTACCTGTTCCTCTCCCAGGGCGCATCGCCCCAGGTGAAGACGCGGGCCGGCGCGCTGGCCGTGTGCGTTCCGCTGCGCGGCTAGTCAAAGAGGTCATTCGTGGACATTCCCCTCTGGCCCATGCCGCATGAGCCGTCACGTCTGGGGCGTCCGTCCCGGCGCGCGGCCACCGCGGCGGTGGAGACCCACATCGCCGTCCTCAAGGGCGAGCCACTGAAGGCCGCGCTCGCTACCGCGCTGCGAGAGGCGGAAGGGCTGGGCGGACAGGAGCGGCGCTTCGTGGCCCTGGCGGCGCGTGAGTTGTCCCGGCACACGCGGCTGTTGGACCTGGCGGCGCGGCAGCTGGGGCATTCCCCGGGCAAGCACGCGCTCACGGAAGATACAGCGCTGGTGCGCTACACGCTCTGGCGGCGCCTCTTCTGTGGCGAGGGCTGGGCGCGCATCGGGCCAGAGGTGAAGCTGCCGGGACCGGTGCGGCCGCGCACGCTGCATGACGCGGTGCTGGAGGGGCTGGCGACGAAGCCCCTCGCGGAGCCCGCCGCGGCGGAGGGCTCGGAGGCCGTCATCGAGCGGCTGGCCACCCGGTACTCGTTCCCCGGTTGGCTCACGCAGCGGCTGGCGCAGGTGTATCCGGAAGGAACGCTCGCGGGGCTGATGGCGTCCCTGGATGAGGAGCCGTCGCTGCACTTCCGCGCGCGGCCTCCGGGCACTCGCGACGCGGTGCTCGCGGCGCTGGCGGAGGAGGGCGTGGCGGTGGAGGCGGTGCCCTGCGCTCCGGACGCGCTGCGGGTCGCGGACTCCAGCCACCGCATCTTCGAGTCGCGGACCATGAAGGCCCGGCGGCTCCAGGTGCAGGACGTGGGCAGTCAGCTCATCGTCCTGGCGTGCCTGCCTCCCGGGGCGACCTTGGAGGGGCTCGCCGTGGCGGACGTGTGCGCGGGGGCTGGCGGCAAGACGCTGGGGCTCGCGGATCTGGTGGGCGCGAAGGGGAAGGTGCTCGCCGGAGATCACTCCAAGCGGCGGCTCTCGGACGCGCGCGACCGGGTGCGCGAGTTCGGCCTGAAGCAGGTGTCGTTCCCGTACCCGGTGCCGCTGGATGCGGTGGACGTGGTGCTGGTGGACGCGCCGTGCAGCGGCACGGGATCCCTGGCGCGCGAGCCGGATCAGAAGTGGAAGCTGTCCGCGAAGGCCGTCACGGAGTTCCAGGCCACGCAGTCCAAGCTGCTCGCGGAGGTGGCCGCGCAGGTGAAGCCGGGGGCGCGCATCATCTACGCCACGTGCTCCGTGCTGCCGGAGGAGAACGACGCGGTGGTGGAGGGCTTCCTCCAGAAGCACCCGGGCTTCGCCCTGGAGCCGGTGGGGGAGGGCTGGGCGCCGGAGCTCCAAGTGGGCGTGGACGGTCCCTACCTGCGCGCCCTGCCGCCCCGGGTTCCTGGCGGGGGCTTCTTCGCCGCCCGGCTGGTCCGCAAGGCGGGTTGACAGTCGCCGAGCCGCCACGTTACGCACGAACGACCTTCTCCTCTCCCGAGGGTGACAGCCGTGGCGGCAGATCCGAAGCAGAACGAAGTGATGCAGCAGATCAACGAGGCCTTCCAGGCGGCCGAGGCCAAGCTGGCCAAGCTGCGGGAAGCCGTCGAGCGCAACACGGAGCTGGCGCGGGCCAACGGCAAGGCGGCCTTCCTCAAGGACAAGAAGGAGCAGACCCACCGCGAGCTGGGCGAGGCCGTCTGGCAGTCCATCCAGGCAGGCCGGCTGGAGCTGCCCGCGAGCTTTGCCCGGCTGCTGCAGAACATCGCGGCGGCGGAGAAGGCGGCGGCGGACCACGCCGCGTCCCTCACCGACCTGCTTCGGGAAGGAGAAGAGGTGGCGGATCGTTTGAAGGTAAAAACCGTCGCGAAGCCGCAAAAAGTTGTGGCGTCCGGAACGAAGAAGCCGTAGAAGTCGCGCCGCCTCACGGCACGGACCGCCCCCCACGGCGGACCGGGCAGCACGCAGCAGAAGAGAAGGGGCTATAGCTCAGCTGGGAGAGCGCTTGAATGGCATTCAAGAGGTCACCGGTTCGATCCCGGTTAGCTCCACACTGAATTGAGAGAGGCCCGCGAGAGAAATCTCGCGGGCCTTTCGCTTTTGGGGCCTCCGCTGGGGCCACCACGCCCTGGCGCCCTCGCTACGGGTTCGCCGGGACGTCGCGGGGCAGCCGCACGGTGAAGGTGGTCCCCCCGTCGGCGGTGGACTCCACGGTGATGATGCCCCCGTGGGCCTCCACCAGCTTCTTCACGATGTAGAGCCCCAGGCCGATGCTCCGGCTGCTGTGGTCCACCTCGCCGCTGGGGCGCTGTAGCGGCTGGAAGAGGCGGCCCATTTGCTCCGGGGAGATGGGGGCCCCCGCGTTGTGGATGGACAGCGTCACGGCGTCGGCCGTGCCGTGGGTCTCCACCCGGATGGCGGTGTCCCGGGGGCTGTACTTCAGCGCGTTGGTCACCAGGTTCTGGGCCAGCTGACTCAGCCGGTCCGGATCCCACGCGCCCAGACCGCTGCCGCTCCGGCGCCGGCGGATCTCCCGGTCCGGGTGCGTGGCTTCGATCTCCTCCAGCACGCCGTCCACGATTTCGTGCAGGTCCGACGCGCGCCGCTGGATGTGCAGCCCCCCGCCCAGGCGCGCCTGGGTGAAGTCGAGCAGGTCGCGGATCATCCGGTGGGCCCGCTCCGCGGCGGATTGGATGCGGCTGACGGCCTTGGTGCTGCGCTCGTCCAGCTCCTCGCGGCGCATCAGGCTGGCGGCGCCCAGGAGGATGGCGCTCACGGGGTTTCGCAGGTCGTGGCTGACGATGCCGATGAGCTGCTGTTCGAAGTCCGCGCGCTGCTGCTGCTGGGCCTGGGCCTGGCGCAGGTCGTGGACGTCCATGGAGGTGCCCACCCACTTGATGATCCGGCCCTCCGCGTCCTTCACGGACAGGGCGCGCACCAGGTGCCAGCGATACAGGCCATCGCGGTAGCGCACCCGGTGCTCGGCCTGGTAGCGGTCGCCGCGCGTCAGGGCCTCCACCCAGGCCTGTCCGCTGGAGGCAAGGTCGTCCGGATGGATGATGTGCCGGTAGCCCCGGTCCAACAGCGTCTCCGCGCTCACGCCGGTCTCCTCCGTCAGCACGCCGTTCACGTAGATGACCGAGCCATCCGGGGCGGTGACGAAGACGGCCTCCGGCAGCGCCTCCGCGAGCGTGCGGAACTCCTCCTCGCTGCGGCGCAGGGCGTCCTCCGCGGCCTTGCGCAGGGTGACGTCCTGCATGGCGCCCACCATGCGCAGCGCCGTGCCAGCGGCATCCCGCACCACCCAGCCGCGGTCCTCCACCTGGGCATAGGTGCCATCCGCCTTGCGGAAGCGGTACTCGGCGCGCCAGTCGCTGCCTTCGGGCGCGTCCGCGATGGCGTGGAGGCTTTCGATGGCCTGCGCGCGGTCCTCCGGATGGACGGCGTCCGTCCACCAGTCCAGCGCTGTGGGCACCGTGCCGGGCGCGTAGCCGAAAAGCGTGTGGATGCCCTCGCTCCAGGTGAGCTGCTGGGTGCGCAGGTCCAGATCCCACACGGCGTCCTTCGTGGCCCGGGTCGCCAACCGGTAGCGCGTCTCCGACAGCTTGAGCGCCTGGAGGAGCTCCTCGCGCTGGGCGCGCGCCCGCGCGGCGTTCACCGTTCCCTCCAGGCGGGCCACCAGCTCGCGCACGCCGAAGGGCTTCACCAGGTAGTCGTCCGCGCCGGCGGTGAGGCCCTCCACCTTCGCCTCCTCGCCCGCGCGCGCGGACAGGAGGATGACGGGGACGTGCGCCGTGCGCGGATCCGACTTCAGCGCGCGCATGAGCCCGAAGCCGTCCAGCTCCGGCATCATCACGTCCGACAGCACCACGTCCGGCGGTTGCCGCCGTGCCAGCTCCAGCGCTGCATTGCCGTCCGCGGCGGTCGTCACCCGGAAGCGCCCCTCCAGCGACCGCCGCACGTAGTCGCGCATGTCCGCGTTGTCGTCCGCCACGAGCACGTGCCCCCGCACGACCCCCGGAGGCGCCTCCGGGACGGGCGCGGGCGCGGGCGCTTCCTCCGCGTCCGACAGCCACTGCGCCGCCTCTTGCACGAAGACCTCTGGATTCGGAGCCCGGACGGCCTCCCGCGAGGAGTGCCTCAGCTGCGCGGGTGGCAGGTGCGCCGTGCCGGTGGGCAGGGACACGGTGAACGTGCTGCCCTGGCCCAACGTGCTCTCCACGGAGACCTGGCCGCCGTGCAGCTCCACCAGCTCCCGCACGAGCGCCAGCCCGATGCCGCTGCCTTCATGGCTTCGGCCCCGCGCGCCCTCCACCCGGTGGAAGCGGTCGAAGACGCGGGGCAGCTCGTGGGCGGGGATGCCCGTGCCCGTGTCGCTGACGGACAGCTCCACCCTGCCTTCCTGTTCGCGGAGCCGGACGGTGAGGGCGCCGTGGAAGGTGAACTTGAAGGCGTTGGAGAGGAGGTTGAGGACGACCTTCTCCCAGAGATCGCGGTCCACCCAGACGGGGGTGGACAGGGGAGGGCAGTCCACCTGGAGCCCCAGCTCCGCCTTCTTCGCCAGCGAGTCGAACGCGCTCGCGAGCCCCGCGGTGAGCGGCCCCAGGTCCGTGGGCTCGAAGGTGGCCCGCATGCGGCCGGCCTCCAGGCGGCTGAAGTCGAGCAGGCTGTTCACCAGCTTGAGCAACCGCTGGCTGTTGCGCTGGACGAGCGCCAGCCGCTCGCGGTGCGCGGGCTGTATCGGGCGCTCCCCGTCCGCGAGCACGTCCCCCAGCGGCCCCAACATCAACGTCAGCGGCGTGCGGAACTCGTGGCTGACGTTGGAGAAGAAGGCCGTCTTCGCCCGGTCCAGCTCCTCCAGGGCCTCCGCCTGCCGCCGGGCGTCCTCATGCGCGCGGGCCCCGGCGATGGCGGCGCCCAGGCTCCCGGCGACGAGCTCCAGGAACGACTGGTACGACGCATCCGCGGGCAACCGCGGGGACATGCCCAGCACGAGCACGCCCGTGGGATTCGACTCGCCGGGGCGGGCCATGGGCAGGACGAGCGCGGAGCCCGGCTGTGGCACACCGTCCCGCAGGGGGAGGGGACCGAAGCGGGCCTCGAGTCCCTGGACCCGCTCGGCCTGCCCGGAGTGGATCACCTGGGCCAGGGGCCAGGGAGAGGCCTCGCCCTGCTCCAGGCCCACCTCCTTGGGGCAGAAGGCGCCGTCCCCCTCCAGGCCCATGCGCCCCTCCAGCCGCGCCCGGGCGCCGCCCGCGTCCACGCGGTAGAGCAGCGCGAACGGAAGGTCCGCGGGGTTGGTGGCGAGCGCCTCCATGCCACGCGTGGAGGCGTCGTGGACCTTGAGGCTTCCGCCCGCGCGTGAAGCCACCTCCTGCAGTGTCCGGAGGCGGCGCGCGTCCAGCACCTGGCCGGTGGTCTCCACCACCGTGTCGAGCACGCCGTTGACCGCCCCGGACTCGTCGCGGATGGGGCTGTAGGAAAAGGTGAAGTAGGTCTCCTCCAGGAAGCCGTTGCGCTCCATGAAGAGGCGCTGGTTCTCCGTCATGATGGGGCGGCCCTCGCGGCGGACCTGCTCCACCCACGGGCCGATCTCGTCCCAGACCTCCGCCCAGACCTCGTGTCCGGGCCTCCCCATGGCGGCGGGGTGCTTGCCGCCCAGGATGCGGCTGTAGGCGTCGTTGTAGAGCTTCACCGCCCGCGGTCCCCAGAACACCATCATGGGAAAGCCCGAGGTGAGGCACACGCTGGCGATGGTGCGCAGGGACTGCGGCCAGGAGGACACCGGACCCAGCGGCGTCTTCGACCAGTCCATGGAGCGCATCAGGGCGCCCATCTCGCCGCCGCCGGCGAGCACCTCCAGGGCCGCCGCGCGGTTGGAGTCATCCGGTGGCAGCGCGGGTGCGTTCCCGCCGTGTCCGCCGGACGTCCTGGAACCGTGACTCATGCCCGTTCCGTAATCGAAGCCCCTCTGGGAGGCCAGGGGAGGAACGGGGGAGGCCGGCCGCTCCAGCGCCTGCCAGCCCGCCAGCGTTCACGGCGAAACGGTCCCGCGGCCTGGCGCCCATCCCGCGAAGAGCCAGGATGGGGAAGGGCGCCACGCCACGGATGACCGCGCGCGGGGACTACTTGCCCGCGAAGACGTTCATCACGTCCTTGAGCAGCTTGAGCGACTCGCCGTGGGGACGCTGGAAGGCGTTGCGGCCCATGATGGAGCCGAAGCCGCCACCCTGGTGGATCTGCTTGATGTCCTCCATGAGGGCGGACGTCTCCTTCGCCTCGCCGCCGGAGAAGATGACGATGCGCTTGCCGTTGAACGCGGAGCGCACCACCTCGCGCACGCGGTCCGAGAGCGTCTTGGTGGAGATGTTCGCCTTCTCGAAGGCCTTCTTCGCCTCCGCCTGCTCCAGGAAGTCCGTGGGCGGCTTCACCTTGATGATGTGCGCGCCCAGCTGCGCGCTGATCTGCGCCGCGTACGCCACCACGTCGATGGCCGTCTCGCCCTCCTTGCTCAGGGCGCCGCGCGGGTAGGCCCAGAGCACCGTGGGCAGGCCGTAGGACTTGGCCTCCGCGATGATGTCGCGCAGGTCTTCGTACTGCTCGTTGCGGGCCGCGGAGCCCGGGTAGATGGTGTAGCCCACCGCCGCGCAGCCCAGGCGCACCGCGTCCTTCACGGACGACGTCACCGCGGACATGGGCGCGGCCGTCTTGGCCAGCGAGTCGGAGTTGTTCACCTTCAGGATGAGGGGAATCTCACCGGCCAGCTTGCCCGCGACGGCCTCCAGGAAGCCCAGCGGCGCCGCGTACGCGTTGCAGCCGGAGTCGATGGCCAGCTGCGCGTGGTAGTCCGGATCATATCCCACGGGGTTGGGACCGAAGGAGCGCGCGGGGCCGTGCTCGAAGCCCTGATCCACCGGCAGGATGACCAGCTTGCCCGTGCCCGCGAGCGTGCCGTGGTTCAGCAGGCGCGCCAGGTTCGTCAACGTGCCGGGATTGTCGGAGGGATACCAGGAGAGGATCTGCTTGACGCGGTCGGTGTAGGCCATGGGTTTTCCTTGAAGGAAGGCGTCGAAACTGGCGCGGGATTCTGCGTTCCTTGTCCGCGCCCACCAAGCACTGTCTGAACGGAATGTCCGCGACTGTCACGCCCTCTACGCGCCTTCCCGCGCGAGCCGACTGGAGGGAAGCCGACATCCGGCCCCCCGGGTAGGTGCACAGAAATGCTGCGCCGTCGCGGGCTTCCGGATATGCCCGGCGGCACACGAGGCGGACCACAGCATGGGCAGAGAAGTCGGCAGGGTCGTCGCAGTGGCAATGATGCTCACCGGTGGCGTGGCGGGCGCGCAGATCTCGCCCACGACAGCCCCCTCGAATGCTCCTGGAACGGGGGCGCCGGGGACCGCGGCTCCCTCGCCCGGCAACCTGTCCCCGGGCACCGTGCCCACCCCTTCGCCCGGCACCTCTCCGGCCCCTGGCCCCTCGGGCACCGGTTCGTCCGCCGCCAACCCCACCCCCGGCACGCGCGCGCCGCTGCCGGGCCCCGCCGCCGTGAACCCCGGTCCGGCCGCCGAGCCGGGCAACGCCGCCGCCAAGGGTGCCACCGCCGGCACTCCCAAGCCGGCCTCCGCCACTCCGGGCGCGCAGGATCTGGGCTCGTCACCCATCGCCCCCGGCTCGGGAGACGGCGCTCGGGGCGACCTCACCCCCGGCGCTCCCAGGGGCGCCCCGGAGGAGGCCCAGAACCAGGCCCCGGGCACCTCCCAGGCCACGAAGCCCCTGAAGGGGCCCATCACCCTGGCCCAACTGGTGGCGCGGGCGCGCACGCAGGACGCGCGCGTGGCGGAGGCCAGCGCGGAGCTGCGCAAGTTCCAGGCGCTCTATGATCAGGCCCGCTGGGCCTGGTTCCCCCGGTTCGAGATCACCCTGGGCGCGGGCGGTCCCGTCCCCGAGGCGCGCAACAACGGCCTGGGCGGCCCGCCCACCACGGAGGCGTCGCTGGAAGGCGACTGGAACTTCGGCAAGGTGGGCGTGACGGTGTTCTCCACCGGCAACGCGGTGCTGCCGCTGTACACGTTCGGCAAGCTCTCCGCGCTGGAGAAGGCGGGCGAGCAGGGCCCCAAGGTGGGCGCGGCGCTGCGTGAGCGCGTGCGCGCGGAAGCGGGCTTCCAGGCCGCCCAGGCGTACTACGGCTACCAGCTGGCCCGGGCTGGCCTGAAGCAGCTGGAGGACGTGTCCAAGCGCCTCAAGGACGCGGGCGACAAGATCGACGCGCTCCTCAAGGAGGACTCGGATCAGGTGACGAAGCTGGACACCTACAAGCTGGGGTACTTCCGTCAGCTGGTGGAGTCGCAGCGCGCCACCGCCGTGCAGGGCGAGCAGTTCGCGCTCACCGCCATCCGGCTCCTCGCCAGCGCGGGCCCGGACGAGCAGGTGGAGGTGATGGAGGAGGACCTGCCGCTCCAGGGCGACGTGAACGTGCCCGACCTGGAGACCTCGCTGAAGCAGGCCAACGAGCGCCGCCCGGAGCTGAAGGCCATCGCCGCGGGCATCATCGCGCGCGAGCAGGAGGTCATCATCCGCGAGCGCAGCTACTACCCGGACCTGGGGCTCGCGGGTTACTACGACGTGCGCTGGACGAGCAGCGCCACGCGCCAGCGCAGCCCCTTCGCGTACGACCCGTTCAACGACCGCACCGCGGGCCTGGGCCTGGTCATCCGAGGCACCTTCGACATCCCCATCAAGGACGCGCAGCTGGAGCAGGCCCGCGCGGAGCTGGACAAGATGCACGCGCAGGAGCTGACGCTCAAGGCCGGCATCCAGCTGGAAGTCACCCAGGTGCAGAGCCAGCTGGCCGCGTCTTATTCGCGCGCGAAGTCCTTCACGGAGGCGGAGAAGAACGCGAAGCGCTGGGCCACCGCCGCCTACGCCGCCTTCGACCTGGGGACCGGCGACACGCGTGAGCTGGTGGACGCCTTCACCGCGCTGGCCCAGGCCTCCGCCGAGCGCGGCAAGAGCTGGCACGACGTGCGCGTCGGATTGGCGTCACTCGCCCGTGTCACCGGTGCCGTCCCCGCGACGGATGAATAACCCTTCCAGGCTGCCAGTCCTCACAGGTGTCGTCACACCTGAACTTCTACCCGGAGCTTCATCGATATGATTGCTTCCCTGCTTGCCGCCACGCTGCTCGCCGCCGCTCCCGTGAGCCCGCTCAACGTGGTGAAGAACGGCAACGCCGCCGTGCAGAAGGCGGCCAACGCCCCTGGCGCCAATGTGCAGTCCCTGGCGACCGTCGTGGAGTCCTTCGTGGACTTCGAGGAGCTCGCCAAGCGAGCCCTGGGTGAGAAGGCCTGGGCGGGCCTCACCGCCGCCCAGCGCAAGGACTTCACGGAAACCATGACGGGCCTGCTGCGCGCCTCGTACGCCCAGAAGGCCATCGGGCAGGCGAAGGCGGACGTGAAGTACGGCAAGGAGAGCGTGCAGGGGACCGAGGCCACGGTCGACACGGAGCTCACCGTGAAGACGGACCAGGTGCCCGTGAACTACCGCCTCTACAAGGCCACGCCCAAGGCCGACTGGCGCATCTACGACGTGATTACGGACGAGGTCTCCCTGGTGGACACCTACAGCGGCCAGTTCAAGAAGATCCTCTCCACCAAGGGCTTTGACGGCCTGCTGACGACGCTCAAGTCCAAGCGCGCCCAGCTGGAGAAGGAGAACGCCGGCACCAGCGCGGCCTCCGTGAAGGAGTCCGCCGCCGGGGGTTCGGGCGCCGCGCCGCAGGTGAAGTAGGGCAGGGCGTTTCCCAACGACTTCAAGCAGTGACCTTCCGCCCGGGTGCCTCAAGCGCCCGGGCGGAAGTGTTTCAGGACGACGTCAGACGGGCCGCTGGAACACGCGGTACGTCTTGGAGCGCTGGCCGCCCATGGACTCGATGGCGCGGTTGACCAGGTGGTTGTCCTCCAGCGTCCACGAAATCTCGCCGCCCGTGTACCCCAGCTCCTTCGCGTTGCGCAGGGTGTCCAGGTAGAGGATGGCGTCCAGGCCGCGGCGCCGGTAGCCCTCCTTGATGCCCAGCGTGAGCAGGCGCAGCCGCTTGAGCTTGCGCGACGCCAGCACCAGCTTCACCAGGCCAATGGGCAGGCCGAACGTCGTGAGCCGTCCGTTGGCCGCCTTGAACGCCTCGTTGGCGTCCGGCAGCGTCATGGAGAAGGCGACGGGCTCGCCCTTCACCTCGGCGATCAGCACCAGCTCCGGACGCACGATGGCCTTCATCTCCTTGGCCATATGCTCGAACTCGCGGTCCGTGAACGGGATGAAGCCCCAGTTCTTCTCCCAGGCCGCGTTGTAGATCTGCTTGATGCGGGCGACCTCGGCGGGGAAGTCCTTCAGGTTCACCGCGCGCACGGTGACGCCCTCGCGCTGGCGGATCTTCTCCGCGATGCGCGCCACCTTCTCCGGCGGCGGCGTGGACGCGGACAGCTCGAAGGCGAACAGGTCCTTCGCCTTGGTGAAGCCGCACGTCTCCAGCAGCCCCGCGTAGTACGTGGGGTTGTAGGGCATCATCAGCGCGGGAGGGCTCTCGTAGCCCTCCACGAGCAGGCCCCAGTCCTGGTTGGAGGAGAAGTTGGCCGGCCCCAGCACGGAGTCGATGCCGCGCGCCTTCAGCCACGCGCTGGCCGCGTCCAGGAGGCCCCGGGCCACGCCCGCGTCGTTCACGCACTCGAAGAGGCCGAAGAAGCCCTCCTTCGTGCCGTGGAACTCCATGTGGCGCGGGTTCTTGATGGCGGCCACCCGGCCCACCACGTCCTGCCCGCGGCGCGCGAGGAACAGCTCCACCTCCGCGTAGTCGAAGAAGGGGTTCTTCTTCGGGTCCAGGAAGTCGCGGCGCTCCATCTCCAGAGGCGGCACCCAGTTCGGGTCGTCACGGTAGAGCGAGTACGGCAGCCGGATGAACGCCGTCCGGTCCGCCGCGCCGCGCACTGGGGTCACCTGCACGTCGGTGGTCATGGGAGTAGGGGAGGCGGAGGCGTCTTCGTGCTTGGCGGGGTGGGCCATATGAGGGGGACTTAGTTCCTTTCGGCCTGGTTGCCGCCGTCGGAACTGTCGCTGCCGTTGCGCATGAACAGCTGGGCGCCCTTCTCCAGGAGCACGCCACCCAGCTCGCTGCGCTTCTCCCACAGCTTCTTGGGCGCGCCGCCCAGCCGCCGCAGGTCCTCCGGCTGCAGGTTCGCCGCGCGCCAGGTGAGCTGCTCCACCGCGTCGAAGAACTTCCCGGCCATCTCCCGCGACGACATCCGCGACAGCTGCTCCAGGCTGAAGCCCTTGTCCGCGAGCAGGCCCGCGCTGCCCGCCGCCCACGTCTCGCTCGCCTTGTTGCTGCGCACCGCGCTGCCCGGCCGGGCGATCTTCACCGGCTCGTACACCGTGGGGCGCGTCTCCGGGATGACGTTGAGCTTGCGGCCGATCTTCTCGAACGTGTCCAGCACCTGATCCAGCTGCGCGTCCGTGTGCGTGGCCATGTAGCTGGTGCGGATGAGCGCGTGGCCCGCCTCCACCGCCGGCGGAATCACGGGGTTGGCGAACACGCCCGCCTCGTGCAGCGCGCGCCAGAAGCGGAAGCACTTCACCTGGTCGCCGATGTGCACGGGCACCACCGGCGTCACCGACACGCCCGTGTCGAAGCCCATGGCGCGGAAGCCGTTGTGCATCTTCTCCGCGATGTCCAGCAGGCGCTCGCGGCGCTGCGGCTCCGCCTCGATGATCTCCGTCGACTTCAGCGCCGCCGCGATGGACGCGGGCGTCATGGACGCGGAGAAGATGACCGAGCGCGCCTTGTGGCGGATGTAGTTGATGACCTCGAAGGGGCCCGCGAGCACGCCGCCCAGCGACGCGAAGCTCTTGGAGAACGTGCCCATCACCAGGTCCACGTCCTTCTCCAGGCCGAAGTACTCCGACGTGCCCCGGCCCAGCTCGCCCAGCACGCCCATGGCGTGGGCGTCATCCGTCATCACGCGGGCGTTGTACTGCTTGGACAGCTCCACGATGCGGGGCAGGTTGCAGACGTCGCCCTCCATGGAGAACACGCCGTCCGTGACGATGATCTTCCCGGCGCCCGGCTCCGCCGCGGCCAGCAGCTGCTCCAGGTGCTCCATGTCGTTGTGGCGGAACTTGCGCTCGGTCGCGAACGACAGGCGCACGCCGTCCACCAGCGACGCGTGGTTCGCGCGGTCGCTGAACACGATGTCGTGACGGCCCAGGATGGACGCCAGCGCCAGGTTCGTCTGGAACCCGGTGGAGATGACGATGGCCGCCTCGCGGTTGAGGAACTTGGCCAGCCGCGCCTCCAGCTCCTCGTGCAGCGCCAGCGTGCCGTTGAGCAGGCGCGAACCGGAGCACGTGGTGCCGAACTTCTCCGTCGCCTTGATGGCCGCTTCCTTCACGCGCGGATCCGCCGCCAGGCCCAGGTAGTTGTTCGAACCCACCATGATGACCCGCCGCCCCTCGATCTCCACCTCCGTGGAACCGTGCGACGCCTCGATGGCCCGGAAGTACGGATACAGCCCCGTGGCCTTGGCGATGCGGTAGTCCTTCCAGGTACGGCACTTGTCGAACACGTCGCTCATGGTGGTCTTTCTTACGCGTCGGAGGGTGTGATCCGAGCCGCTTTCCATGTGCAGGGCGCGTTCCAGGTTCGGATTGCCCGGCCGCGCGAACACCCAGGAGGACGACGCGAGGGGGTCAATAAAGAGGGAAAACCGCACTGTCAAGGCGGGGACGGTCCCAACGCATCGCGTGTGGGGCATCCGTGTCAGGGCGCGCCTTGACAGTCATGCCGCATTGGTGGCACGCCGCGCCCCCGGACCTGTGTTCGCCAGTGGATGCTCTGCACCCAGGGCACACATGGGTTCACACGGGGAATGGGTTGAGCGGGGCCGTCTGTTCCGGGGGCCTGGATTATGGCTGGGTTATTGCTACGCCGGCCAGCATCAGAGGAGCAGACGGTGTCCCAAGCACGACGGCAGCGGTGGTTCGAGGGCTTCATCCAGGCAGCGATGTCGCGCCCCTGGCAGGTGCTGCTCGCTGTCGCCCTGGTGACGGTCGCCGCGGGCTTCTTCGCCTCTCGCCTGGAGTTCCGGGGCTCCTTCGTGGAGCTCCTCCCGGAGGGTGCCCCAGAGGTCCGGGACCTGACACGCGTGTCAGAGAAGGCGGGCGGAGACGGCTACCTGGTCATCATGGCCAAGGGGGCGGCCCCGGAGGCCTTGAAGGCCTACGCCACGGAGTTCCAGAGGCGCCTGGAGGCCCTGCCGACGGTCCGCTACGTCGAGCACCACTATGACGTGGCCTTCTTCCGCCGCCACGGCCTGCTTCTCCTGCCCACGGCGGAGGTCGCCTCCCTGCGTCAGGACCTGGAGGCCCGCGTCCGCTACGAGCGGGAGCGCGCCAGCCCCCTCTTCGTGGACCTGGGCGCGGAGGAGGCGCCGCCCACGTTCGAGGAGATCGCCAAGAAGCACACCCCGGACACGGCGCTGCCGGAGACGCTGGCGAACAAGGAGGGCACCGAGGTCTACCTGATGATCAAGCCGTCGGGGACGGCGGGGGACCTGGAGTTCGCGCGGAACTTCGTGGCCACGGTGTTCGACACGGGCCGCAAGCTCGCGGCGGAGAAGTACCCGGGCGTGACGCTGGAGGCGACGGGCAACTTCCAGAACCGCATCGAAGAGGACGCGGTGATGCGCGGCGACCTGTCCAACGCGGGCATGCTGTCCGCGCTCATCGCCGTAGGACTCATCCTGCTGGCCACCCGGCGCATCTCCGCGCTGGCGGTGGTGGGCGTGCCGGTGATGGTGGGGCTGGTGCTGACGTTCGCGTTCGCGCAGGGCGCCATCGGTCACCTCAACATCGTGACCGGCTTCCTGGTCGCCATCCTCATCGGCCTGGGCATCGAGTACGGCGTCCACCTGACCATGCGTTACTGGGAGGAGCGCGAGCGGCACGGCGTGAAGGAGGCGCTCACGGCGGCGGTGCGCGGTACCTTCAGCGGGGCGCTGACGTCCGCCTTCACCAACGCGGCGGCGTTCTTCGTGCTGGTGCTGGCGCAGTTCCACGCGTTCCAGCAGTTCGGCCTGCTCGCGGGCGTGGGCGTGCTGATGGCGGTGCTGTCCGCGTACGCGCTGGGCCCGTCGCTGCTCGCCATCGCGGAGCGCATCCGCCCGTTCCGCCGCGATGCGGCGTCCACCACCCAGGCCTCCGCGCCGTTCGTGGACCCGGCTCCTGCTCCGGCGAAGGAGTGGCGGCGCTGGCCCACGGGCGTCATCGTCGCGGTGGCGCTGTCGGTGGTGGGCTTCGCGGCGTACTCGGTGGGCATCGCGCCCCGGCTGGGCTTCGAGACCAACCTGCGCAACCTGAAGGGTGACTCGCCGGCTTCGCGGCTGGACGACCACATCACGGAGCAGATTGGCGCGCCGCTCAACCCCGCCATCCTCTCCGTGGACACGCTGGAGCAGGTCCGCGAGGTGGAGGCCGTCATCGCCCAGGTGAAGGCGAAGAACGGCGCCAACTCCGTGTTCCTGCGCACTGCGTCGTTGAGCGACCTGGTGCCCTCCGACGTGGCGGGCCACGAGGCGGAGATGGGCCGCATCCGGACGCTGCTGGACGGGCTGCCGAAGTCCGCCCAGGAGGACCCGCGCGTGAAGGACCTGCGGGAGATGGTGGACGCGAAGCCCTACGGCCTGGACCAGCTGCCGGTGGAGGCGCGCCGCCGCTTCGAGGCGCTGGACGGCAAGGGGATGTTCCTCCTGCTGTTTCCGTCCGTGTCCAACTACGACACGCAGGACCTGAACCGCTGGGCGGGGCAGCTGGATGAGGTGATTGCCGGGGCGAAGGCGAAGGGCATCGACCTGGCGGTGCTGGACAGCAACCGCATCGCCGCGCGCATCTTCTCCCTGGTGCGCATGGACGGGCCGTTCATCCTCTGGTCCGCGGCGGTGGTGGTGTTCCTGGTCATCCTCGCCAGCCTGCGCAGCTTCAAGCGCGCGCTGCTGGTGGCGGGCCCGCTGTTCCTGGGCATGACGTGCCTGGCGGGCGGGATGTACCTGTTCGACGTCCAGCTCAACTTCATCAACGCGGTGGTGCTGCCCAACCTGTTGGCCATCGCGGTGGACAACTCGGTGCACCTGTTCCACCGGTACGAGGAAGAGGGCCCCGGGTCGCTGGGCCGGGTGGTGCGCAACACCGGCTTCGCGGCGGTGGTGGCCACCCTGTCCAACGCGGCGGGCTACGGAGCGCTCCTCGTGGCGAACCACCAGGGCTTGCGCAGCATCGGACAGATTGCCCTACTAGGGGTCGTGAGCACCTTCCTGGGAACGACGGTGTTCTTCCCGGCCATGCTGGCGCTGTTGGAGCGGTGGAAGGGGCGGCGGTCCGCGGTGGCGCCGGAGTCGGGCGCGGTGGTGCGGAGCCTCAATCTCGGGGGGGCCGGCGAGCTGTCGGCCGAATCGCCGGGGGAGCGCAAATCGGCGTGAGCATCTGGTCATTCAGCGAAGGCCGCGTGCGGCCCGTCGTGACGTCATCGGACGAAGCGCTCGTGCGCTTCCGGCAGGTGGACCTCGTCCTCATGGTGGCCTGCTCGGTGGCTGCCCTGGTGTGCGTGGGCCCGGCCCGCTGGGCGCCGCACTCCGGCCGCAACGCGCTCCTCTTCCTCTTCTTCGCGCTGGGCCTGCCGGCCATGCGCATGCTGGAGGCGCGCTTCCCGCGCCAGCCACTCATCGCCATCGTGGCGGACTTCTGGCTCCTGCCGGTGTCGGCGCTGGCCCACGGGTGGCTGGGTCCCATCGTGGACTGGATGAACCCGGTGGTGAAGGACGCCCAGCTCATCGCGGTGGATCAGAAGCTGTTCGGCTTCCAGACCGCGGTGGCGCTGGCGCACGTGATTCCGCCCTGGCTCAACGACGTGCTGATGCTCTGCTACTACGGGCACTTCATGTGGCCGCTGCTGCTGGGCGTCTACCTGTACGCCCGGGGCAGGGGGTCCACGCCCGCGTTCGACGAGTACCTGCTGGGTCTGGGGCTTCTCCTGGGCTTCAACTACGCGGCGTACTCGTTGGTGCCCGCGGTGGGGCCCCGGTACTTCCTCATCGGCGCGTTCGACGGGCCGGCGACGCAGGGGTGGATCCTCACGCCGCTGTTGGAGTCCATGATGCGCACGCCGGTGTACACCCGGGACTGCTTCCCGTCCGGGCACACCGGGGTGATGCTGGTGGTGCTCTTCTACGCGTTCCGGTTCGCCCGCCGCTTCTTCTGGGTGATGCTCTTCCCGGGCATGGGGCTCATCTTCGCGACGCTGGCGGGGCGGTTCCACTACGCCATCGACCTCATCTGCGCGGTGCCCCTGGTGATGGTGGTGACGGGGCTGGCGCTGGCCCTGTCCCGCTCCGCGAGGCAGCGCGCGGTGGAACAGGGCGCGCGTTCCGTGCCCGCGGACGCTATCGTCCGGCCCTGAACCGCCAGCCGGTCGCCCCGGGGTTCGGGGTGGACGTGCGCTGGCCTCCAGAGGCCTGACCCATGTCCCCCCGGCCCGTGCTCGCGCAACGCGTCTCCCGCTTCGGCACCACCGTCTTCTCCGAGTTCAGCGCGCTGGCCCTGAAGCACCAGGCCGTGAACCTGGGGCAGGGCTTCCCGGACTTCGACGGGCCGGACGCAGTGAAGGAAGCGGCGTGGAAGGCCATCCAGGGCGGCGTCAACCAGTACGCCCCCGGCATGGGCGCCAAGGACCTGCGCAACGCCATCGCCGAGCACGCGCAGCGCTTCTACAACCACGCCGTGGACCCGGACACGATGGTCACCGTCACCAGCGGCGCGACGGAGGCCATCCTCGACGTCATCCTCGGCCTGGTGGATCCGGGCGATGAAGTGGTGGCCTTCGAGCCGTTCTATGACTCGTACGACGCCAACATCGCCTTCGTGGGCGCCACGCCGCGCTTCGTGCCGCTGCGTCCGCCGGACGCGGAGCACACCACCTGGTGGTTCGACCGGGACGAAGTGCGCGCCGCCTTCGGTCCGAAGACGCGGCTGCTGATCCTCAACTCGCCGCACAACCCCACGGGCAAGGTCTTCACGCGCGAGGAGCTGGAGTTCCTGGGCAACCTCTGCGCCGAGCACGACGTGAAGGTGCTGGCGGATGAAGTCTACGAGCACATCGTCTTCGCCCCCGCGAAGCACATCCGCGCGGCCACGGTGCCGGTGCTCGCGGACCGCACGGTGACGGTGAGCAGCGCGGGCAAGTCCTTCAGCCTGACGGGGTGGAAGGTCGGTTGGATCATCGCGCCGCCGCCGCTGCGGGACGCGGTGCAGCGCGCGCACCAGTTCGTCACCTTCGCCACCGCGTCGCCGTTCCAGGCCGCCATGGCCGTGGCACTGCGGCTGCCGGACAGCTACTTCCAGGAGCTGACGGCGCTCTACACGTCCAAGCGCGAGCGGCTGCTCACGGGCCTGCGCGAGGCGGGGCTCCAGGCCTTCTCGCCGGAGGGCAGCTACTTCATCCTCGCGGACATCGCCGGGTACGGCTTCGCGGACGACGTGGCGTTCTGCCGGCACCTGGTGACGGAGGTGGGCGTCGCGGGCATCCCGCCCAGCGTCTTCTACGGCCCGGAGCACCGGCACCTGGGACAGCGCTTCGCGCGCTTCGCCTTCTGCAAGTCGGAGGGCGTGCTGGACGAAGCCGTGCGCCGCCTGCGCGAGAAGCTGCCCGCCCTCAAGCGCTGAAGCGCGCACGGCCGTGAGCGACTTCTTCGGAGAGCTGTACCTGCGCAGCACGCTGCCGTACCTCTCCGAGGCGGTGACGGCCCGGGAAGTCGACTACCTGTCCCGGGCGTTCGCGGACGTGGAGGGCCCGGTGGTGGACCTGGGCTGCGGCCACGGCAGGCACGCGGCGCGGCTCAATGCGGAGGGCGCGCTCGCGGGCAGGGTGGTGGGCCTGGAGTTGGATCCGCTGTCCCTGCGCCTGCGCCGCACCGGATTCCCCGTGGTGCGAGGCGACCTGCGGGCGCTGCCCTTCCAGGACGCGACCCTGGGGGGCGCCTACGCCTGGTATTCGACACTCTTCGCCTTCAGCGACGCGGAGCACGTCCAGGTGCTGCGCGAGGTGGCTCGGGCGCTGCGGCCCGGCGGACGGTTGGTGTTCCAGACGGTTCCCTACGAGCGGCTGGCCGGAAGTCCGGGCGCATCGTTCCGCGAGCGGTTACCGGATGGGAGTCTCCTGGAGGAGGAGAGCCGCTTCGACGCGACGCGTGGAAGGGATGTCGGGCAGCGTCAGCTCACCTTGCCTGACGGTCGCGTGCTGCGGGCGGCGTACACGCTTCGTTACTATCCTCTTGCGGAACTGAAGGGGCTGTTGGAAAGCACGGGCTTTTCGGTGCAGTGGGTGCACGGCGGCCTGGACTCCGCGCCGATGACACCCGAGTCGACCGACCTCATCGTGGGAGCCGGGCGCCGGTGACGGAGCCCCGGACACGTCCAGTGGATCCGAAAGAGACATCGCGAACGCGGGTCGGCCTGCTGGGGCAACTGCCCCGCCGGGTCGACGTGTACGAGGTCGGCCCCCGCGACGGCCTGCAGAACGAGCTCCGCACGCTGCCCACCCGAGACAAGGCGCGGCTCATCAACGCCCTGGTCGCCGCGGGGGAGAAGCGCATCGAGGTGACGTCGTTCGTGTCGCCCAAGTGGATCCCCCAGCTGGCGGACGCGGAGGAGCTGCTCAAGCAGGTGGGCCGCCGCCCCGGAGTCGTCTTCTCCGCGCTGGTGCCCAACCTGAAGGGCCTGGAGCGCGCGCAGGCGGCGGGCCTGGAGGAGGCCGCGGTGTTCATCTCCGCGTCGGAGGCCCACTCCAAGAAAAACATCAACAAGACCATCGCGGAGGCGCTGGCCGGCGCGAAGGAAGTGACGGCCGCCGCCCGCAAGGCCGGCATGCGCGTGCGCGGCTACCTGTCCACCGTGTGGGGCTGCCCCTACGAGGGACACGTCCCGGTGGAGCGCGTGGTGGACATCTGCCGGCAGCTGGTGGACGCGGGCATCTACCAGCTGAGCCTGGGCGACACGATTGGCGTGGGCACGCCCCGGCAGACGGAGGAGATCCTCACGGCGCTCCTCCAGCACATGCCGGTGGACACGCTGGCGCTGCACCTGCACGACACGCGAGGCACCGCGCTGGCCAACGCGCTGGTGGGCCTGTCCGCGGGCGTCACCACGTTCGACGCGAGCATCGGCGGACTGGGCGGCTGTCCCTACGCGCCGGGCGCCGCGGGCAACCTGGCCTCCGAGGACGCCGTCTTCATGATGCACGGCATGGGCGTGGACACCGGCATCGACCTGGACAAGCTGGTGGAGGCCGGGGAGATCGCCCAGGAGCTCATCGGCCGGAAGCTCGCGGGCAAGTACCTCCAGGCCGCGCTCGGCGAGCGGGACAAGAAGGCCACCCGCCGCGCGCAGACCTGAGCAGCCCCACCGGGGACCACGGAATCAGTGGTCCCCGATCAGCGCCGGAAGCTTCTCTTCCAGGCCCAGGTGCTGGGCGGCGATCTGCAGCATCTTCCGCTCCTTGCGGTCGATGCGGCCGTCCACCAGGGCCATCTCCACGATGTGGCGCAGGAAGACTTCCGCTTCCGGGCTGCCGCGCGGCACCAGGCGCTCGAAGAGCTGCGGCCCGGCGTTGAGGGCCATCTCCACGTTGGCCCACGACACGCTCCAACGCTCCGCGCACAGCTTGAGCAGGCGGCGCTCGGCGTTCGAGACCTCTCCGTCCGCGGCGGCGATGGCGGCCATCATGTAGAGCAGCCGCTCGCGCTCCTTCACGTCCGTCACCACCCGGTCGCCATTGCCATGTCCGCCGACGTCCACGGGCGGGGGCGCCACGGTGCCGCGCTCGGACCGGCGGGCCTCCTGGTAGCGGGCCGCGTTCCGGGACGTGCGCTGCGCGTGGTGAACGTTCCAGGACTCGAAGGGGAGGGCGGACGCGAGCACCCAGTCGCGCTCGCCGTTGCCCAGCACCGTGCCGCAGAACTCGCAGGTGTTGGCCGCGCTGTTGGTGGTGGGCGCGTTGCACTGCGGGCAGCGGTCCGTGGACATACCGGTGTCCGTGTTCGTCTTCGCGCCGTGGCGACGCAGCAGCGTGAAGACCCAGCGCTGCGGCACCGTGGGCAAGCCAGGCGGCTTCTCGTTCGCGGGGCCAATGCCCATGCGAGCGCTCCACCGGATTTCAACCTGAGCCTCGTCAAAGGACTCCGGGTGCACCTCCAGCGCGCGCACGTCCACCGCGCCCACCGCGCACTCCAGGAAGACGCGACGGCGGCCCTGCTTCGCCAGCTGGCCCAGCTCCGCGTTGAGCTTCGTGAGGGCGTCCGCGTTGGCGACCTTGGACAGGCGCTGCGTCTCGTTGCGGCTCTGCGCGTCGATCCACTTCCAGAACAGCAGCGACGCGCGGTCCTCCAGCATCTCCAGGTTGAGCGCCGGGTCGTCCGCGCGCGCCTGCATCAGGCCGTCCACCTGCTTGTGGTGGCGCACGTGCTCCACGCCCTGCGTGATTTCAGAGAGCGTCCAGTCGTAGTTACCGGAGTTCACCACCGCGTTGCAGAACTCGCAGGTGTTGGACGCGCCGCCCTTGTAGGGCGCGCCGCAGTTGGGGCACTTGCCCTGGAACAGGTCCTCGCCGATGCGCGTCTGCGCACCCGGCTTGCGCACGAAGGTCCACACCTCCGTGAAAGTCTCCGGCGCCACCTTGCTGGCGGCGGCCATGGCCTGCGCATCCGTCTGGTTCGCGGGCACGTCCGTGTCGCGGATGCTGGCGCGCACGCGCACGTGGATGCTGTCGTACCACTGGGTCTGGTGCAGGCCGATGAGCTGCACGTCCAGCACCTTCATGTCCGCGAGCGCGTCCCGCACGCCCTGCGCCTGCATCAGCCCGAGCTGCACGTTGAAGCGCTGCCACGTCGCGTCCGACAGGAAGGGGCGCACCGGCGTCATGTCCCGGCGGAACCACGACTTCTGCAATTCGATGAAGAGCCAGCGCACCTTCTGCAGCGTGGGCTCCAACTCGAAGGACGGGTCCTTGAGCTTCAGCGCGTTCACCCAACCCTGCACGTCGCGGCCGGACACCTCCGTGCGCACTTCCGCCTCGCGCTGATCCAACGCGCGCCGGGTGGTGGCGTCCGGGTGCAGGTTGCGCTTGTAGAGCCAGTACGCGACGCCGCCGATGATCAGCAGCGGGACGGTCACCTTCGGGTAGAGGAAGATGAGCCGGATCAGGTCGAAGATCAGCCAGAAGGGCAGGCCGTCGCCCCCTCCGCCGCCGTTGCTGCGGTCGCGTCCGGACGTGTAGTGCTCGCCTCCACCGCCGCGTGCCAGGGCCACGAGCGGCAGGGCGAGCACGAGCAGGGCGGACACGGTGAGCAGGCCGGGCAGCCACCGCCACGGGCGTTTCGCTGTTGAGCACGAAGGCATGGGCAGGATCCTATCCGTTTACGGCTTGCCAGACTGGGGAACAGGTTTCAGGCTGCGCGCCATTCACGCGGGTCGCCCAGCGCGGTCCGTCACGGGGAGCGAAGATGCCGGAGTTCAAGGTCGAGGCCCGAGGGGCCATCGAGATCTGGACCATCGACGGGGAGAGCCGCCGCAACGCCATCAGCCGCGCGATGCACCAGGAGTTGGACGCGCTCGTGTCCCGCGTGTCCTCCGGCCGCGCCGTGCGCGCCGTCATCCTCACCGGCGCGGGCGACAAGGCCTTCTGCGCCGGCGCGGACCTCAAGGAACGCACCACCATGTCGGAAGACGAGGTGCGCGCCTTCCTCAACGGCCTGCGCGTCACCCTGCGCTCGATTGAAAAGAGCGACTGCGTCTTCATCGCCGCCATCAACGGCGCGGCCTTCGGCGGCGGCACGGAGCTGGCCCTGGCGTGCGACCTGCGCGTCGCCTCGCCCGCCACGGAGATGGGCCTCACGGAAGTGAAGCTGGGCATCATCCCCGGCGGCGGCGGCACGCAGCGGCTCACGCGGCTCATCGGCCCCGGGCGCGCCAAGGACCTCATCCTCACCGCCCGGCGCGTGAACGCGGCGGAGGCCTTCACCATCGGCCTGGTGAACCGGCTGGCCCCGGAAGGGCACCTGCTGGAGGTCGCCTTCCAGCTCGCGGAGGCCGTGGTGGAGAACGCCCCCGTGGCCGTGGCCACCGCCAAGCACGCCATCGACGAGGGCACCGGCCTGGAGCTGGACGACGCGCTGGCGCTGGAGCTCAAGAAGTACGAGGAGGTGCTCAAGACAGAGGACCGGCTGGAAGGGCTCCGCGCGTTCGCGGAGAAGCGTCCTCCTGTCTATAAAGGCCGCTAGGCCCTTCGAAAGCGACAGGGGCGGCAGGCCCGCGGTTGCCCGCGGACCTTGCTGCCCCTGGTTGCTGCCCTCAACTCAGCTTCAGGCGCTGGCGGTCTTCTCGCCGCCGATGTTCACGCCCTGCTTGTTGATGTAGCCCATCGCCTTGTCCTTGACGGTGGTGCGCAGCTCCGTGCCGCGGCTCGGGGCCATCAGCAGGGCCACGATGCTGCCCGCGGCGGCGCCCAGCAGGAACGCTCCCAGGCCGCCCATGCCCGCGCGCGCCGGCTTGTACGTCGTCAATCCCACATAGCGCAGCGCGTCGTCCGGGTCGAAGTTGTCCCAGGACTTCCGCGCGACCTTGCCTGCCTTGTCCGCGTAGTCGGGCAGCTGATCCAGCAGCTGGTGCGCAAGGAACTGGCGGTACAGCTTGCTCTTGGCAAAAGCCTTCGCCTGCCACGTCGCCTTCTTCGCTCTGAACATGGGTCCCTCCTGGGCCGGATGCGGTTCACGGGGCGAGTGTGGCCCGCCTGGGTGCACACCCCCCGTGCAGCATGAAGGTAGGCAGGGAAGCCCCAAGCGACACCCCCCGAAGCGCTCCTCCGTGGCCTCATGCGTCGTCCGTTGGACGGCACGGCTGGTGGCCGGCATGGCAAGAAGGCAGCCAGGCCAGGGGTTTCTTGGTATGGGACGACGGCCATGTCCTCAGATCAGAAACTGCTCGAGAAGGTCGCCCAGGTGGAGAAGGGCGGCGCGCCCAAGTACCACGCGAAGAACGCGGAGACGGGCAAGCTCTTCGCGCGCGAGCGCATCCGGCTGCTCGTGGACGCGGACTCCTTCGTGGAGGACGGCAAGCTGGCCAACAACCTGGACCCGGACCTGCCCTCCGACGGCGTCATCACCGGCGTCGGGCGCATCGACGGGCGCGCGGTGGCCATCATGGCCAACGACTCCACGGTGAAGGCGGGCAGCTGGGGCGCGCGCACGGTGGAGAAGATCCTCCGCATCCAGGAGACGGCGAAGGCGCTGCGCTGCCCGCTGCTCTATCTGGTGGACAGCGCGGGCGCGCGCATCACGGACCAGGTGGAGATGTTCCCCGGCCGACGTGGCGCGGGCCGCATCTTCTACAACGAGGTCCACCTGTCGGGCTTCGTGCCTCAAATCTGCCTGCTCTTCGGCCCGTCCGCCGCGGGCGGCGCGTACATCCCCGCGTTCTGCGACCTGGTCATCATGGTGGAGGGCAACGCCTCCATGTACCTGGGCAGCCCCCGCATGGCGGAGATGGTCATCGGCGAGAAGGTCACCCTGGAGGAGATGGGCGGCGCGAAGATGCACTGCTCCGTGTCCGGCGTGGGCGACGTGCTGGTGAAGACCGAACAGGACGCCATCGCCGCCGCGAAGCAGTATCTGGCCTTCTTCCCGGAGAACTTCTCCAAGGCCCCGCCGACGGTCGAACTGAAGGCGCCCAAGCACAGCGGCAAGCGCGTGGATGAGATCATCCCGCCGGATCAGAACAAGCCGTTCGACATGCACGCGCTCATCGCGGAGCTCATCGACGAGGGCAGCTGGTTCGACGTGAAGAAGCTCTTCGCGCAGGAGATCATCACGGGCCTGGCGCGCATTGGCGGGCGGCCGGTGGGCATCGTCGCGAACCAGCCCAAGTACAAGGGCGGCGTGCTGTTCGTGGACAGCGCGGACAAGGCGGCCCGGTTCATCTGGCTGTGTGACGCGTTCAACATCCCGCTGCTGTACCTGTCGGACGTGCCGGGCTTCATGATCGGCACCAAGGTGGAGCGCGCGGGCATCATCCGCGCGGGCGCGAAGATGATCTCCGCGGTGTCGGAGGCCAGCGTGCCGCGCATCTGTGTGGTGGTGCGCAAGGCGTACGGCGCCGGCCTCTACGCCATGAGCGGGCCCGGATTCGCCCCAGAGGCCACGTTGGCGCTGCCCCAGGCGATGATCGCCGTGATGGGTCCGGAGGCGGCGGTGAACGCCGTCTATTTCAACAAGATCCAGGAGCTGCCGGAGGCCGAGCGGCCAGCCTTCGTCCAGAAGCTCCGCGACGAGTACAAGCAGGACGTGGACATCTTCAAGCTGGCCAGCGAGCTCATCATCGACGCCGTGGTCCCCGGCGACTCCCTGCGCGGGGAATTGATGCAGCGTTATTCGCTTTATGCGGACCGGTTCCAGCCCCGTGCGGAGAAGAAGCACGGCGTCCACCCCGTCTGAAGTTCCCCCACCAGCATTCACGCTCTAGATTCCGCACCCGACCATGGACTTCGAACTTCCTGAAAGCCACCGCGCCCTGCAGGCCTCCCTCCGTGAATTCTGCGAACGCCGCGTGAAGCCGTACGCGCGCGAGTGGGACAAGGACGAGAAGTTCCCCATGGAGGTGGTGAAGGAGCTGGGGCAGCTGGGCGTGCTCGGCATGCTCGTCTCCGACGAGTACGGCGGAGCGGCCATGGACTCGCTCGCCGTGGCGGTGGCCGTGGAGGAGATCGCCCGCTACGACGGCTCGCTCGCGCTCACGGTGGCCAGCCACAACGGCCTGGGCACCAGCCACGTGCGCGTGTTCGGCAACAAGGCGCAGCACCAGCGCTACCTGCCCAAGCTCGCCTCCGGTGAGTGGCTGGGCGCGTGGGGCCTCACCGAGCCGGGATCCGGTTCGGACGCGTCCGGCATGCGCACCACCGCCGTGCGCAAGGGCAACAAGTGGGTGCTCAACGGCGCGAAGATGTTCATCACCCAGGGCACCGTGGGTGACGTGTTCGTGGTGCTGGCGCTCACGTCGCCGGAGAAGCGCCAGAAGGGCATCACCGCCTTCGTGCTGGAGAAGGGCATCCCCGGCTTCAGCCAGCGCGCCATCCACGGGAAGCTGGGCATGCGCTCGTCGGACACGGCCGAGCTGATCCTCGAGAACGTGGAGGTCGGTGACGACGCCATCGTGGGCGAGGTCGACCGCGGCTTCATCGACACGCTCAAGATTCTCGACAAGGGCCGCATCACCATCGGCGCGCTGTCGGTGGGCCTCCTGCGCGGGGCGCTGGAGGAGTCGGTGGCGTACTCCAAGGACCGCACCGCGTTCGGCCAGCCCATTGGCGAGTTCCAGGGCCTGCGCTGGATGATGGCGGACATGAAGACGGAGCTGGAGGCGGCGCGGCTGCTGGTGCACCGCGCGGCGCGGCTCGCGGACGCGGGTCAGCCGTACTCGGAGGAGGCCTCCATGGCGAAGCTGTTCGCGTCGGAGGCGGCCATGCGCGGGTGCAACAAGGCCGTGCAGATCCACGGCGGCTACGGCTACACGCGCGAGTTCCCCGTGGAGCGCTACCTGCGCGACGCCAAGCTCTGTGAGATTGGCGAGGGCACGAGCGAGATCCAGCGGACCATCATCGCCCGCGAGACCTTCAAAGGCGCCTGATGGATACCGCTCGGCTGCGAGAGCTGGGGCTCCAGGTTCGCGAGGAGCCGTCCGGCGTCGAAGTGGTGCTGGACCTGGAAGCCGCGTCCCTGGTGAATCCCATCACCAAGGACTTCATCACCGAGATCACCTTCCAGGTGATGGGGGACCGGCTCATCCCCATCGCGCCGCCAGCCGTGGTGGGCATGACGCCCATCCTCCTGTCCGCCATCGACGCGGCGGAGGAGATGCAGGCGCTCCTGCTGGACACCTTCAGCGACCACGTCTTCCACCTGCAGCGCCGCTCGGAGGAGTTGCAGCTGTTGGGCCTGCCGGCGGACGTGGATCCGCAGTCGCTGGTGCTGTCCACGGACGTGCGGGAGGGCCAGCTCGCGGTGAAGCTGGTGGCGGACCGGCAGGGCAACTTCCGCATCGCGCAGGCCATTCGCGGGCTCGAGGAGCTGGTCACCGCCGCCGGGCACGTCATCGAGCTGTCGGAGTTCCGCGAGAAGGCCGCGCTGACGGGCTACCTGTCCGCGCTGCTCGGCGAGCCCGTGCCGCGCACGCCGCAGGCGGCGTCGGGCGCGGAGCCGGTGCGCTTCGTGGAGATTGTGGAGAAGTTCGGCCCGCAGTCGCTGGTGCCGCCTCGCAGCAGCCTGGAGTTGCTGGCGCAGCTGCAGGTGGAGGGCAAGGCCTACCGCTTCGCCGCCGCGCGCATCGCCGGGCGCACCTTCCGGGGGCTCCTGGCGGGCACCCAGGGCAAGGTGTGGGCGGGCCGCTTCGAACTGGATGAGTTCCCCGGCGTCGTGCAGCTGGTGGCCGAGCTGTTGAAGGTCGCTCCCGAGGCCGTGCGACTCGTGGGCCCGGACGCCCCCCAGGAGTGAGCCTCGTGGAGAAGATGACCCTGGTGGAGCGGGTGCAGACCCTGGAGACGCGCCTGGGCGTGCAGTTCTCCAAGCGCGACCTGGCCCTGGAGGCGCTGACACACAAGACGTACGTCAACGAGAACCGGGACCAGAACCTCAAGGACAACCAGCGCCTGGAGTTCCTGGGAGATGCCGTGGTGGACCTGGCCGTGAGCCACCGGCTGATGGACCGCTGCCCCGGCGTCCCCGAGGGCGAGCTCACCAAGATGCGTGCCCGCATCGTCCACGAGGAGGGCCTGGCCCGCGTGGCCCGGAGCCTGCGCCTGGGCGAGCTGCTCCTGCTGGGCCGGGGCGAGTCCCAGTCCGGCGGCCGCGACAAGAACTCGCTGCTCGCGGACGCGCTGGAGGCGGTGCTGGGCGCGGTGTACCTGAGCGGCGGCCTGGAGCCGGCGCTGTCCGTGGTGGATCGCATCTTCGGGGAGCTGGTGGAGGAGGTGGCCTCCGGCGCGGGCCGCCTGGACTACAAGACGCTCCTCCAGGAGCTGGCCCACGAGAAGCTCAAGCTGTCGCCGCGCTACCGCGTGGTGGCGGAAACGGGCCCGGAGCACTCCAAGGTGTTCGAGGTGGAGGTGTGTATCGGGGAGGCCGTGTACGCCCGGGCCAGCGGCCGGAACAAGAAGGAGGCCGAGCAGGCAGCCGCTCGCACCACGCTGGAGCGCCTGAAGGAGGAGTCGGCTTCCCTGGCATCCCCGGCTGTCGTGGCGCCCGTCCCGGGAGGTCCTTCACCGGACGACCCTCCGGCGTGAAAGCCCTTGGAGGGGGAGGGGGGTGGGGGGTAGGGTCCGCGCCTTCCTGCCCTGGAGTTTGTTCCGTATGCACCGTCTTCTCGGTCTCACCGTGGCGCTGGCCGCCGTCGCGGCGTTGGCCGCCGAGCCCGCCGCGGGCCCCTGGACGAAGAAGGTCCAGGCCGGCAAGGACCTCTACGCGACGCTGAAGACGAGCCAGGGCGTCATCACCGTGAAGCTCTTCTCCAAGGACGCGCCCAAGACGGTGGAGAACTTCGTGGGTCTGGCCACGGGCGAGAAGGCCTGGACGGATCCGAAGACGGGCGACCCGGTGAAGGGCAAGCCGCTCTACGCCGGCACCGTCTTCCACCGCGTCATCCCGGGCTTCATGATTCAGGGCGGCGACCCCACCGGCACGGGCAGGGGCGACCCGGGCTACCGCTTCGAGGACGAGTTCCAGAGCGGCCGGAGCTTCGACAAGCCGGGCATCCTGGCCATGGCCAACGCGGGCCCCAACACCAACGGCAGCCAGTTCTTCATCACCACCGCCACGCCCGCGCACCTCACCGGCCGCCACACCATCTTCGGCGAGGTCGTCACCGGCTACGACGTGGTGGAGAAGATCGGCACCGTGCCGCGCAGCGCGCAGGACCGCCCGCAGACGCCGGTGGTGCTGGAGACGGTGACGCTGAGTGAGAAGGGGCCCAAGAAGCCGGCCGCGCCCAAGCCCGCCGCCCCCAAGAAGGGCACCCCGCAATGAGCTTCATGGAGCTGGCCCACGCGGGCACGGAGCTGTTCGGCACCTTCCAGACCACGGAGGGGCGCATCGTCGTACGCCTGTTCTCCAAGGACTCGCCCAAGACGGTGGAGAACTTCGTGGGCCTGGCCACCGGGGAGAAGCCCTGGAAGGACCCGGTGACGTTCCAGCCCCAGCACGGCCGCCCGCTCTACGACGGGACGCTCTTCTTCCGCTGCATCAAGGACTTCATGATTCAGGGCGGGGACCCGACCAGCCGGGGCAACAACGGGCCGGGCTTCCGTTTCGAGGATGAGTTCCAGAGCGGCCGGCGTTTCGACAAGAAGGGTGTTCTGGCCATGGGCAACACGGGCCCCAACACCAACGGCAGTCAGTTCTTCATCACCGCGGCGCCGCAGCCCCACCTGGACAACCGGTACACCATCTTCGGCGAGGTGGTGGAAGGGCAGGACGTGGTGGACCGCATCGCCAATGAGCTTCCCAAGGATTCAAGCGACCGTCCCCGCCGGGACGTGCGCATCCAGACGTTGACCATCTCCACGGCGCGGCCTTCGTAAGCAGTCCGCCGCCGTACCCTGGCAGTTCCCACGGGGCCTTCCCGAAGTCGGAGTCGGAAGGCCCACTGATCATCTCCGGAAGTATGGCCTCTCAGTCCCAGAAGAAGACCCCTCGCGCTGGCTTCGCCGCGCTCATCGGCCGGCCCAACGTGGGCAAGAGCACGCTGCTCAACGCGCTCACAGGCGAGAAGATCGCCATCGTTTCGCCCAAGCCTCAGACCACCCGCAACCGCATCCTGGGCGTGGTGACGCGTCCGGAAGGGCAGGTGGCGTTCATCGACACTCCCGGCATCCACCAGGCCAAGGGAGAGCTCAACCGCTACATGGTGGAGGCCGCCATCTCCGCGGCCGAGGAGGTGGACCTGGTCCTCTTCCTCATCGAGCCGCCCCAGGGCGAGACGCTGGACGTGACGCCGGGCAACCGCGCCATCCTCGAGCGGCTGGAGAAGGTGGGCAAGCCCACCTTCCTGGTCATCAACAAAATCGACTCCATCCCCAAGGCGAAGCTGCTGCCGCTCATCGCGCTCTACGGCCAGGAGTTCCCCTTCGCGGAGGTGGTGCCCATCTCCGCGCGGGAGAAGGACGGCGTGGATCACCTGTTCCAGGTCGTGCTGGGCCACCTGCCGGAGGGCGAGCCCCTCTTCGCGGAGGACATGCTCACGGACCAGCAGGAGCGCGTGCTGGTGGCGGAGTACATCCGCGAGCAGGTGCTCCGGCACTGCCGCCAGGAGATTCCGTACTCCACCGCGGTGCTGGTGGACGTGTTCGATGAATCCGAGCGCGAGCCGCGCCCCGGCACGCCCCCCGGCCAGCTGGGCGGCCTCATCCGCATCGCGGCGTCCATCTACGTGGAGCGCGACAGCCAGAAGGCCATCCTGATTGGCAAGCAGGGGCAGATGCTGAAGCTCATTGGCACGGACGCTCGCAAGTCCGTGCAGCGCCTGCTGGGTGCGCACGTGTACCTGGACCTGCGCGTGCGCGTGGAGGCCCGCTGGAGCGAGCGCGCCGCGGGTTTGAGGAAGCTGGGTTACGAGTGATGTCGCCGCGGAAGTTTGTGTCGCTGACGTCGTTGCATTCGAAGTCGTCGTCGCTGTCGAAAGAGACTCCATGAAGCCGCTGGTCGCCATTGTCGGTCGCCCCAACGTGGGCAAGAGCACGCTGTTCAACCGCCTGGTGGGCCGCCGAATCGCGCTCGTGCAGGACGAGCCCGGCGTCACCCGCGACCGGCACTACTCCGACGCGGAGTGGGAGGGCCGCGCCTTCACCCTCATCGACACGGGCGGCTTCGTCCCCGGTGAGAAGGACACGCTGCTCAAGCAGGTGCGCGAGCAGGCGCAGTTCGCGGTGGAGGAGTGCGACGTCATCATCTTCGTCGTGGATGCCCGCGCGGGGATGACGACGGCGGACGAGGCCGTCGCCAACTACCTGCGCAAGTCGGGCAAGCCCGTCGTCGTGGCGGCCAACAAGCTGGATAACGAGACCGGGCTGATGCAGTCGCTGTCCGGCGAGTTCTTCCGCCTGGGCCTGGGCGACGTGAACGCCATGTCCGCCGAGCACAACCTCGGCATGGGCAGCCTGATGGACTCCGTGGTGTCCAAACTCCCGGAGAAGCAGGAGGGCGAGGACTCGGAGGCGCCGCCGGACGACGGGAAGATCCGCGTGGCCATCATCGGCCGGCCCAACGTGGGCAAGAGCACGCTGGTCAACGCCATCCTCAAGGAGAAGCGCGTCGTCACCAGCGAGGTCGCCGGCACCACGCGTGACCCCATCGACTCGGAAGTCACGTACAAGGGCAACCAGCTCATCCTCACGGACACCGCGGGCATCCGGCGCAAGAAGACCATCGCGCACCAGGTGGAGCAGTACTCCGTCATCGCGGCGCTGAAGGTGCTGGAGCGCAGCGACGTGGCGGTGCTGCTGATGGACGCCACGGAGCCCGCGGTGGACCAGGACGCGAAGCTCGCGGGCCTGTCCATGGACCGCGGTCGCGCGCTGGTCATCGTGGTGAACAAGTGGGACCTCATCGCGGAGGACAAGCGCCGCCAGGAGGCCTTCCGCGAGGACCTCAAGATCGCCCTCAAGTTCGTGGGCTACGCGCCGGTCATCTTCACGTCCGCCCTGCACGGCTCCAAGGTGGAGAAGGTCGTGGACGTGGCGGTGGAGCTGGCCAAGCAGTTCCGCTTCCGGGCGCCCACCCCGCAGCTCAACAAGCTGCTGGATTACATGGTGGACAACAACCCGGCGCCCATCGTGAAGAGCAAGCCGCTGCGCCTGTACTACATCGCCCAGGTGGCGGCGGCCCCGCCGACCTTCACCCTCACCTGCAACGAGCCGCAGGGCGTGCCGGACATGTACAAGCGGTACATCACCAACCAGATCCGCAAGACGTTCGATTTGCGGGTCCCCATCCGCCTGCTCTTCCGCGAGCGGCCAGGCAAGGCCAAGCGCGAGGCGCGCAAGAAGCCGCACCTGGCCGGCAAGGGTGGCAAGGGCGGGAAGCGGGCAGGGCGCGACTGACCGCGCTCGCGCGTTGACACTCCCAGCGGGCGCTCTTTACAGTGCGCCGCTTTCCCAGAGCGAAGAGCACCGTCGAGCCGGAGAGAGGTCCCCTCATCGTGGCCCAGCAGAAGACCGAGAAGATTCGCCAGCAGGAGCTTCGTCAGCCGGACGCCTTCCAGAAGGCGGGAGCGGACGCGCGGGACTGGCTGATGCAGCGCCAGAAGTTCCTCGCCATCGGCGCGGGCGTGCTCGTGCTGGGCGCGGTGGGCGTGGCCATCGCCAGTGAGGTCTCCAAGCGCGGCGAGGAGACGGCCTCCATGGCCCTGGGCCAGGCGCTCACCGTCCTGGACCGCCCCGTGACGGGCGTGGACCCGGCGGACCCGTCCGCCACGGAGCCCCCGTTCCCCACGGAGCGGGCCCGCGACGAGGAGGTCGTGAAGCAGCTGGCCGCCTTCCGCAAGGAGCACGGCGGCACCCGCTCGGCGACGACGGCCGCCCTGCCGCAGGCCAAGGCCGAGTTCCGGCTGGGCAAGAACGACGACGCCCTGGCGTCCCTGGATACCTTCCTCAAGGGCGCCCCGGAGAACGACGCCCTGCGCGCGAGCGCCCTGGAAGGCCAGGGCTACGCCTACGAGGCCAAGGGTGACTACGCCCAGGCCATCACCTCCTTCGAGGCGATGGAGAAGGCGGACACCGGCGAGTACCTGATTGGCATGGGCGCGTACCACAAGGCGCGCATGCTGATCCTCCAGGGCAAGAAGGACGACGCCGCCCAGGTGCTGTCGAAGATTCCGACGGAGCACCCGAGCAGCGCAGCGGCCCGTCAGGCCACCGAGCGCATGGCGGTGCTGGCCGCGGAGGGCGTGAAGGTGCCCACGCCGGCACCTCCCGCCGCGCCGGCCACGGACTCGGGTCAGCCGTAGCGCGCTCATGACCATGCGGCTTGCTCGGTGGAAGCGGTGGGTGGGAATGGTGGCCGGGGTAGGGCTCCTGGCCGGGTGCGCGACGGCGCCGCTGTACGGCAACCCGGAGCTGCCCGCGGCGCCCCGTCAGCCGCCGGTGGATTTCTTCCAGGTGAACTGGTGGACGGGGCTCGTCGACAAGGTCCCGCTGCTGGAGTACTCGCCGCGCGAGCCCGCCTCTCCGGTGTACGACCCGGACAGCCGGAACGTCATCGTGCAGACGCGTGACGGCTACGTCCGCGCGGTGGGGCCGGACGCGAAGGTGTCCTGGACCTTCCGCACGGGGGCCCGGGCGCTCGCGGGCGGCCTGGTCAGCGAGGGCGTCGTCTACCTGCCGGGCGGTGATGGCGTGCTGTACGCGCTGGACGGCCGCACCGGCGCGGTGAAGTGGAAGTACGCCACCAGCGAGTCCCTGGCCACGGTGCCGGTGCTCGCGGACGGCCTGGTGCTGGTGACCACGGACACCGACACGGTGTTCGCGGTGAAGGCCACGGACGGCACCTGGGTGTGGCAGTACCGGCGCGACCCGCCGTCCGGCTTCACCATCCGGGGCGCCTCCGCGCCGAAGGTGGACCAGGACACCGCGTACGTCGGCTTCTCCGACGGCTTCCTCGTCGCCCTCAAGGTGGAGGACGGCGCCGTCGTCTGGGAGAAGTCCCTGTCGGGCACGGGCACGGAGTTCCTGGACGTGGACACCACGCCCGCCATCGACTCGGCGGGGCGGCTGTATGTGGCCTCGTACAAGAACGGCCTGTACGCCCTGGAGGCGGACACCGGCGCCGTCATCTGGAACGCCAGCGTGGGCGGCCTGACGTCGCTGCTGTCGCGCGGCGAGGTGGTGTTCGCCACCGGCGACGGCCGCTTGGACGCCTACCTGGGAGAGACGGGGAAGCTCATCTGGTCGCTCCCCCTCAAGGAGAAGACGGCGTTCGCTCCGGTGTTGGCGCGGGGAATGCTCCTGGTGCCCAACGAGCGTGCGCTGCTGTTCGTGGATCCGACGACGGGCAAGTCGCGCCTGGCGTGGAACCCGGGCGTGGGCATCTCCGCGCCGCCGTTCGTGGTGGGCTCGCGGGTGTATGTGCTGTCCAACAACGCGTACCTGTACGCGCTGGACATGAACGACGTGAAGAAGGGGCCGCGCGGGTGACGCGCGCCGTGCCCCGGACGGTGCGGGTGGTGGCCGCGCTGATTCCCCGGCCCGGTCCGGAAGACGGCGGGCCGCGGTACCTGGTCCAGCAGCGCCTTCCCGGTGGGAGCCGCGCGCTCCTCTGGGAGTTCCCCGGCGGCAAGGTGGAGGCGGGCGAAACGGACGAGGCCGCCCTCGCGCGCGAGTGCCGCGAGGAGCTGGACGTGGAGCTGTCCGTGGGCCGCCGCCTCTGGGAGGGCCGGCACACGTACCCGGACCTCACGGTGGAGCTGGTGCTGCTCTCGGCCACGATTGTGTCCGGTGAGCCGAAGCCGCTGGGCGCGCACCAACTGGCGTTCCACACGCCCACGGAGATGCAGGCGCTGCCGTTCTGCGAAGCGGACGTGCCGCTCCTGGATGACTTGCTGGCGGGAAGGCTGGGTGCGCTCGATTGATGCTGCTGCACACGTTCCAGCTCATCCCCGGCGTGGGGCCGTGGCGCGAGAAGGACCTGTGGTCCAAGGGCATCCGGACCTGGGATGACTTCCCGGACGGCGGCATCGTCATCAGCCGCAAGGCGGACACGGCGGCCCGCGAGCGCATCGCGGAGGCCCGGGCGGCCCTGGCCCGGAAGGACTTGAAGGACCTGGCCCGCATGGTGCCGCCGCGCGAGCACTGGCGCCTGTTCCCGGAGTTCCAGGACGACGCCGTCTACTTCGACATCGAGACGGACGGCAGCAAGACGCAGGTGCCCACGGTGGTGAGCCTGTTCGACGCCGCGGGGCTGCACGTCTTCATCCAGGGCCGGAACATGGACGCGCTGCCAGAGGCCATGGCGAAGCGGCGGCTGTGGGTGACGTTCAACGGCTCGTGCTTCGACGTGCCGGTGCTGAAGGAGTACTTCGGCGAGAAGAACTTCCCGGTGCCAGAGGCGCACATCGATCTGCGCTTCGTCACACGCCGGCTGGGGATGGGCGGCGGGCTGAAGGAGATCGAGGAGAAGCTGGGCGTGGGACGGCCGCCGCACCTGAAGGGTGCGAACGGCTACGACGCGGTGCTGCTGTGGCGTGCGTACCTGCGGCGCGGCGACGTGGAGGCCCTGCGCTACCTGGTCGAGTACAACCTCTACGACTCGTTCCAGCTCCGGTCGCTGATGGACCTTGCGTACAACAAGGGCGCGGACGACCTGAACCTGGACGTCCCCCGGCTGAAGGTCTTCGAGCGCGGGGACCTGCTGTACGACGTGAGCCGGTTGCTCCTGGAGTTGGGCCCCACCGAGCGCGACGTGGACACGCTCGCGCGCGTGCGGGCCATGGAGCAGGATTCCTGAGCGGCCAGGTCGTGCCTTGGGTGGGCAGGCCGCGGCCCGGCACGCCGTGGGGCATCCCCAGCCGCCGCGTGGAGCTCACTCGAATCACGACGCTGCCGGTGACGGACGCGGAGTGGGCGGGTGACGGCTTCGTGTTGCCTCCCGCGGCCTCGGGCTCGGACGCCTCGGTGGGGTTGGCCGTGGGAATGCGGCGCCTGGCCGTGCTCGGAGCGCGGGAGTCCTGGCCGCCGGAGCGTGCGCTGGAGCTGCCCAGGACCGCGGGGCTCGTGGCGCTGCATCCGTCGCTCGGGAGCGCGGCGGTGCTGGGCCCGGGGCGCATCGAGATGGTGGGCCGGGCGCCGGATGGGAGTCCGGTGGAGACGCCCGCGCGGGCCTGGACGCGGAACACGCAGGCGCTGGGGTTCGACATCACCGGCGAGGGCCTGTGGACGAGCGGCGTCCAGGATGGGCGGGCGTCGCTGCGCGTCCTGGATGCCCGAACGTTATCGGACGTTGCGGGGACGGAGGCGGGGCTCGAGCTCGGGGCGCCGACGCTGGGTGAGGACGACCTGGACGGGCTGCACGAATGGATGCCGCATCCGAGCCTGCCGGTGATGGGCGTGGCGGTGAGCCTGGGCCAGGAGGGCACGTGGCTCACGTTCGTGGAGCGCGGCGCCACGGGGCTCGTGCGTGGCGCGGCGGTGGCTTCGGTGGAGGCGCCGTTCTATCCGGCGGGGTTCCTGCCGGACGGCTCGGGCTTCGTTGGCGTAGGTGGCACCTGGGTGCGGCGCTGGACGTACCCGGAGGCCACGCTGGCTGCGGAGTTCCTGCTGCCGGAACAGGGCACGCTCGCCACGGGGTACAGCGGGCTGGTGACGGAGCGGGCGGTGCTGGTGGCGGTGGAGGACCTGTTGGAGGTGGGGGAGTGGTACCTGCTTCAACTGGACCCCGCGTCGCTGCGGCCCGTGTGCGCGTGGGAGCTGCCGTTGTCCACGGAGGTCGTCACGTCGGTGCACCTCTTGCCCGGCGGATTCATTCTGTCGCCGGAGGACGGCCAGCTCTGGCGCCTGCCGGACGAGGTCCTCTCCGCACGGTGAACACAGACGGCGCGGATTGTTCACGCGCGCGTGGAATGGCTCGGAGGCCTGTCTGTAAGGTCCGGGACCATGAGCGATCCGAACTTCGTGAATCAGGGCCCTGGAGCCATTCCGCCGACGCCAGAGGCCGAGCCGCCGAAGGCTCCGTCGCGGGGCAAGGTCCTGGGCGTCCTGGTCGCGCTGATGGTCGTGGGCGTGGTCGGTTCGTACTTCGGCCTGAAGCGGCAGTCGGAGGCGCCGGTGGTGACGGCACCGCCCGTGGTGGATGCGGGCGTGGCGGAGGTGCCTCCGGAGGTGTCGCTGCCGGAGAGTGATGGCCGCATCCGCGACCTGGTGGGCAAGCTGTCGGTGGACCCGGAATTGGCGAAGTGGCTCCAGGAGCGCGACCTGGCGCGCCGGTTCACCGCGTCCGTGAGCAACATCGCTGAGGGCGAGAGTCCTCGGGCTTCGCTGTTGTTCATGGCGCCCGTGGGGGCGTTCCAGGTGGGCGCGGCCGGGGCGAACGGGCGCTCGGAGATCGCGCCGTTGAGTTACGCGCGCTACGACCTGGTGGCCCGGGTGCTGGGTTCGCTGGACGCGTCCGGCGCGGCGATGGTGTACCGGGAGCTGAGGCCGCTCTTCGACCAGGCGTACCGGGAGATCGCGCCGCCGGATCAGCACTTCGAGACGGCGTTTGGCCGGGCCATCCAGCACCTGCTGATGGTGCCGGTGCCGAAGGGGCCGGTGGAGGTGGAGTCCAAGGGCGCGCTGTATGTCTATGCGTCGCCGGAGCTGGAGGGGCTGAGCAAGGCCCAGAAGCACCTGTTGCGGATGGGCCCGGGGAACATGCGGCTCATCCAGGCGAAGCTGCGGGAGCTGCGCACGGCGCTGAACCTGCCGACCCCGGCACCCGCCACGCCCGAGCCGTTGCCGGATCAGGCGCCGGGGCAGTCCGAAACCCAGGAGTGACAGCTACCTGGACTTCTTCTTGCCGCCCTTGGCGGGCGGCGCAGGCGCCTTGGGCTTTTCCTTGTCGCCGATGATCTGGAACGAAGCCCGGAGGTCCTCGACGTCGCGGCCGATCGAGTCCTGGAACGACGTGCCGGTCTGCGAGTCGACGACGAGGGTGTACGAGTAGCCGGTCTTGAGCGGCTGCGGCAGGTGGATGCGGTACACGAGGCCGTCATCGGCCTCGGACACGGAGTCGTCGGAGACCATGGCCCGGTCGGCTTCGTCCATGAGTCGGACGCGGTAGTTCTTGAGGCCCAGGGTGCTGCGCAGCTCCAGGTCGGAGGTGGGCTCCACGAGCGGCTTTTCCTCCAGGGCCAGGGGGATGAGCGCGGAGCCACCATCCGGCGACAGGTACTGGAGCGTGAAGACCACGGCCTCGGGACCCGAGTCCGGGGCCGCCGTGGCGCCGGTGACGCCACCATCCACGGGGGCCTGGGCCGTCTTGTCGGGGCAGCCCGTCAGCAGGGCCACGGTGAGGCCGCAAAGCGCGGCGAGTCCGGTTCGTCGGAAGAGGCGCATGGGGCGGCAAGGTACGTTCCGGGGCCGTGCTCGGGAAGCACGAGATTCCACGGCCGATGCCGGGCGGTTGGTGGCCGACGGTGGCGCCTCACCGTGCTATCAGTTTTCGCCTGATGGGCGCGATTCGCAGGATGGCGGCTGGGCTCTGCCTGGGGTTCGCCTTGGGATGCTCAACCGTCACGCATGAGTCGGGCCGCCGGCCCACGAATGACTACCTGGCGCAAGCGGCAGACGCTTGCCGGCCGGGGGATTTGAGCATCGTGTGCTGCCTCAAGAAGAACCGAATCCCTGAAGCGTGCGGGATGACGGAGAGCGAAGCCGTGACGCTGATGCAGGGCGCTCGCGAGCTCGAGAAGGCCACAGACACGGCCAAAGAAGACGTGGACGACGGTTGGCGGCAACACTGCATCGACATGTATGCGAGGTGCCAATCCACGAAGAAGCCGCATTGGGGCGGTCCCTGTGGCGCGTGCATGGAACGCTGCAAGGGGCAGCGGCAATGGCCATTCGACATGTGCGGACCGGGGGTAGCGCAGTGACGTCCGATGATTGGCGAAAGGTGATCGACCTGGGCCTGGCGCTCGCGAACGGCGCGGACCTGCCGCAAGACCCCGAGATGCCTGAGCTCCTGCGCAGGATGGCTCCCCAGGTGGGAATGACTCGCGCGGAGGCCGACGCCGCACTTTCCAGAGCAGCGGATACAGCCTCGCTCGTGAGGGAGATTCATCGACGGACCCGTGAGGGCACGTATCGCCTCGGGCGAGCATTCGGAGCGTCCGACTCGCTCAAGGCGAGCGGGGACAGGGCCGGAGCCCGGAAGGTCCTTGGGGACGCGATGGCGGTGGAGGTCGTGCCGCTTTATCGGGCACAGCTCCAGGCGTACCTGGACCACGTCGATGAGCCCGACGACACATGAACGGTGGAACCAAGGCGCGGGCCGGGTCGGTTACGCGGACGTCCACGGAGGCCCTGGATGGGCCGGGGAAGCGCCTGGAATCCTTGGGGAACCCCCAGTCAGAACGTCTGATAAGAAGCGTTATGTAAACTAAGCCTCTGGGGTCCCGGGTGGGGTTCATTGAGGCCCGTTCCCTGCCCGGCGCCGTGGCACCATGGCCGCGCTTTCCGCCGGTTCTGGTTCACGACGAGGCTCCTTCGGCGCATGGACTCCCCTCATTCCGGCGACGTCACCCGGGGCTCGCTTGGCGAGGTCGCGCGGGTCTTCCTCCGGTTGGGACTGACGGCCTTCGGGGGCCCTGCCGCGCACATCGCGATGATGGAAGACGAACTCGTGCGGCGGCGCCGGTGGCTGCCCCGTGAGGAGTTCCTCGACCTGCTGGGCGCCACCCACCTCATCCCGGGCCCGAACTCCACCGAGCTGGCCATCCACCTCGGCCACCGGCGTGCCGGCTGGCCCGGACTGCTCGTGGCCGGCACGTGCTTCATCGTCCCGGCGATGCTCCTGACGCTCGCGGCGGCGTGGGCCTACGTGCGTTTTGGCACCCTGCCGCAAGCCGGCGCCCTGCTGTACGGCGTGAAACCCGTCATCCTGGCCGTGGTGGTCCAGGCCCTATGGGGCCTCGGCAAGACGGCCCTGACGACGCGCCCCAGGATCGTCGTGGCCATTGGCGCGGCCGTGGCGAGCGCCCTTGGCGCCAACGAGCTGCTCATCCTGGCCCTGGCCGGTGGTTTCCTGGCGGCCTGGAGCCATTTTCGATCCTCCTCGGCGCCCAGGTCGACGCTCGCCCTGACGCCTTTCGCCCTCCACGGCGTCACAGTCATGACTGCCACTGCCGCCGCGCCGTTCAGCCTCGGCGGCCTCTTCCTGTTCTTCCTCAAGGTCGGCAGCGTGCTGTTTGGCAGCGGCTACGTGCTGCTGGCCTTCCTCCGAGCGGACCTCGTCGAGCGCTGGGGCTGGCTCACCGAGGCCCAGCTCCTGGACGCGGTGGCCGTGGGCCAGTTCACGCCGGGCCCTGTCTTCACCACGGCGACGTTCATCGGCTACCTGGTGGGCGGCACGCCCGGCGCGGGGCTCGCGACGCTGGGCATCTTCCTGCCCGCCTTCGTCTTCGTGGCGCTGAGCGGCCCTCTGGTGCCCCGGCTTCGCCGGTCGCGGACCGCGGGCGCGGTGCTCGACGGCGTCAACGCGGCCTCGTTGGCCCTCATGGCCGTGGTGACCTGGCAGCTGGGACGCGCGGCATTGGTGGATGGCTGGACGGTGGCCCTGGCCGTGTTCGGCGCGGGGTTGCTTCTTCGCTGGCGGGTCAACTCGGCCTGGCTGGTGTTGGGCGGTGCCGCTGCCGGACTGCTGTTGGCTGGGTTGTGAAGCCTTATGTGAGATCACTTGGTCCTGGGACTTCAGTCCTCCCACACGCCCGCGGCGCTCCGGAGGGCTTCGGCGAGTGACTCCCGCGCCCGCCGGAGGGCCGCGTCCGCGCGCCGGGTGGCGGCGGACAGCAGCCACACCGGTGGGCCGCCCGGAAGTTCCTTCTCCAGGACCAGGCGCGGGTCCCCCTCGGCGAGCAGCGCCGGGAGCACGCTCCGCCCCAGACCCGCGACGCAGGCATCCCTGATGCCGAGCAGCGTGTCGCATTCCACGAGGGACTCCGCGTCCTCAGGGACAGCCTTCCACCAGCGCATGGAGGATCGGGTGCGCAGGTTCTCCGATGGCAAGACCCAGGCCTCCGAGTCCTGCTGAACAGCCCGCGCCCGGAACACTCCGAGCCGCAGCCTCCCCAGCTGTTGTCCCCGCAGCGCACCGCCCGGCGTGTGACTCGGCCGCAGGGCCAGATCCGTCACCCCGGGCTCCAGCGCCAGCTCGCTCTCGGAGATGCGCACCTGGACCCGCTGCGTGAAGCCGCACGTGCGCAGCGCGCCGAACAGCAGTGACGCGAGCACTTCGTTCGTGGTGATGACGAGCCGGCCTGCGCGCGCTCGGCGCTGCTCCTCGATGAGTGCCCCCACGTCCAGGACATGGGGGCGCATGCGGCCCGCGCGCTCGGCAATGGCGAGGCCGAGCGGCGTCGGACGCAGCGTCGCCCCACGCAGGAAGAGCGGCGTCCCGAGCGCGCGCTCGAGGGCGTCCACCCGCCGCGAGATGGACGAGTGGCGCAGCGAGAGCTCGCGCGCCGCGCCCACGACACTCCCTGTGCGCACCAGCGCCTCCACCGTCTGCAGGTCGTCCCAGGCGATGTGCATGAACGCACATGCTGTGCGCGCCCGCGGGCGTCGTCAACGCAGGGGGCTGGGGCTATCTCTCGGGGCGTGGCAATGACGCCACTCCCGCAGGAGCAACACATGGTCCCTGTCCCTCACGACAACGAGCACGAGACGCCCTCTGACGTGCAGGCGCTGTGTGACCCCGAGACTGGGACGTGCGCGCTCCCCGGCGCGGCGCAGACGAGCGCCGGGCCGAGCGCCGAGGGGCCCGTGGGGGAAGTGCTCTATGTGGGGGACCCGATGTGCTCCTGGTGCTGGGGAGGCTCGCCCGGCCTCCGCGAACTGGAGGCGGAGGCAAACCGTAAGGGCATCCCCTTCCGCATCCGGGTGGGCGGGCTCCGTGCGGGAGGCGGGGACCCCTGGAACGAGCGGTTCAAAGGCTTCCTGCGCCACCACTGGGAAGAGATTGCCGCGCGCACCGGACAGCCGTTCTCCACCCGGTTCCTCGACCGGGCGGAGTTCAACTACGACACCGAGCCTGCGTGCCGCGCGTTCCTCGTCATGCGCGGGATGTTCGAGGAGATGCCGGGACCGGAGACGCGCGCGTACGAGGTGTTTGCCTCCATCCAGCGGAAGTTCTACGCCGACGGAGAGGCCCCGACCGTGGCGGCCTTCTACGAGAGCATCTGCGCCGCGCACGGCCTCGACTTCAGGGTGTTCCTGAACCGGTTCGACCATGCGGACGCGAAGCGGGCGACGGCGAACGAGTTCCTGGAGGTCAGGGCCCTGGGCGTGAGCGGGTTCCCCACCGTGCTCTTCCGTGGCGGCGCCGGCCTCGAAGTGCTCGCGAGCGGCTTCATGACCGGACCGCGCATGGTCGAGGCGCTCGAACGGGCGACGAAGCGGGCAAGGAGCGAGGCGTGAAGCTCGGACGCCGTGCGCTGGTGCGCGGTGGCGCCCAGCTGTTGGGGCTCGCCGCGCTTGGCTGTTCCCCTCCCCCGAAGCCTGCGCCCGTGGCCGACGTCCGCCTGCGCCCGATCTCCTCACTGCCGTTCACGGAGCTGCCCTGGCTGCGGCTGCACGACCACTTCATCGCCACCGTGGGCTCCAGCGCAGGCCAGGGACGCCCGCTCGGCAGCCTTCTGGTCCTGGCGGATGCCACCTTCGCGCCTCGCTCGCGCTTCCCGCTCCACCCGCACAGGGAGATGGAGATCCTGAGCATCGTCCTCAGCGGCGAGCTGAGCCACCACGGGGACCAGTCCCACGGGGCGACCCTTCGCCCACGCGAGGCGCAGTTGATTTCGGCCCGGGACGGCATGGTCCACGCCGAGGGCAACGAGACGGATGAAGACACGCGGATGCTGCAGCTGTGGTTCACCCCCAAGGAGCACGGCGGTGCACCCGCCTACTTCCGCCGCTCTGTACCGCACGCCGCACGGGGAGGCCGCCACCTGGTTGCCGGGGACGAGGCGATGCCCCTTCGGAGCGACGCGCGCGTGTGGTGGCTGGACCTGACGGTGGGACAGGAGACCGCACTCAAGGTGGCCCCGGGACGTGCCGGCTATCTGCTGTCCCTGGATGCCGCCCTGCAACTGGGGCAAGGGCGAGTCCTCGCCAGGGGCGAGGGAGCACAACTGCACCGGGGAGAACTGACGCTGCGCGCCGCGCAGGACTGCAGCGCGCTCTGGATTGACGTCGCGGCCTGACACTCTAGAGAGAGCAGCTCCGTCCAGTGAGTCCCCCGAAACGAGCACCTCTCCACGTTCCCTGGAAGGTCTCCGGCATGTTCTGGCCCGCTTCACTTCCAGGGTATGCCTCCCAAGGAACATCCCCCAAAGGTGGCCCAGCGGAACTCCTGGAGGCCCCTGACGGGGCTACTTGGGAAGGGGCTGGGCTGGAGATCTTGTAACCTCCGCGTGCTCGTCCCTCCAACGCACAATCTGCAAGGGCAGTTGGTGAAATAGCTCAATTGCAGCCTGCTCAAGGTCCTTCTTCGCTCGGCGTTTTGCTGCAAAACCAGCGATCCATCTTCGATCATCATCCATGATGCGGCGGCGGCATGTGGCCTGCTCGCGGAACAGGGTGAGTTCTGGCGGATACATGGTCCCACCCGTCGTGGTCTTGAGAGTCAAGGTTCCGGGTTCTGGTTCTTGAACAGAGAACTCGGTAGTTCCATCAAAAACCCCCTCTAACTTCAGAACCAGTCGTTCTGGGGACCTGATGAACCGGCCTGTGACAAGCATGAGAAGCACAGGCGGATCAATGAGTTCCCCATTTCCGTCGAGTTCGATGCCTGAGCAGTCCCCGTTTGCGGCCAAGTACCAAACTGCGACGGGCAGTTCAGGAACGGGAATCTGACGCGAACAAGCGCCAAGAACCATCAGCGTTCCTGCTACACACATGGCAGCTCGCATCGTTCGCACCTCGCTGAAGCACCTATGCACGGTGCTGTATGGGTCTCCCCGAGAAGCAATCCACGCCGACGCGGACTGATGCCTTGCCAGGAGAGGAACGCAGGACACTATAGGCACGGGGGCCCGTGCACCTGCTCCCGAGTCAGGTCCCACGCCACGGTGGTCCGCATGCTGGGCGCCTGCCAAACGCAAGCGCCCAGTGACCGGGGGCGCTCGTCACCGGTGCCGCCGTGCGGGCCCTGTCCTCTCAGGGCACGGGGACGAAGCGGTACAGAGCGCTCTCGATGTCGGACGTCAGGTAGACGGTGCCCGAGCGCCCCACGGCGACGCCCGTGGGCAGGTAGCCCGGTGGAAAGGGAGCGCTCTCGGGCAGCCCGATGCGCAGCCCGCTCGCGACCACCTTCGACCTGCCCGTGACTGGATCGATGCGCACCAACTGCTTGCGGCCCACCTCGGCGACGAAGAGCCCACCGTCCGGATGCCGGGCGATGCCCTCGGGGCCCTTGAGGCCCCTGGCCACCGTGCGCCTGGCGCCATCCGACAGCCGCACCCGGGTCACCTTCCCCGAGCGCACCTCGGTGACGTACACGCCGGGCTCCTGGGCGTCTGTATCGGCCGCGAGCCCCACCGGTCCCTCCAGTCCCTCGGCGAGCACCGTGGTGACCGCGGGCTCGGCCGTGTCCACTCGCACGAGCCGGCCCGTGGCGCCCTCCGCGAGGATGAGCGTGCCGTCGGCGAGCTCCACCACTCCCTGGACGCCGTTACTGTTGGGCAGGGTCCGCAGGAGCTTTCCCGTGGCCCGCTCCAGCACCTGCACGCTGCTGAGGCCGCCCAGATAGGACGTGCTCCGCACCACGTGCTGAGCGCTCACGCTCACGTTCATGGGGAAGTTCGTCGGTGATGAGAGCACCCGGTCCGTCTGGTGGATCTTCCCATCCAGGCCGCCCACCTGGCGCAGGGCATACACATCCGCCACGTAGACCCGCTCGTCCGGATCATCCGGCGCCACGGCGATGCCCGAGGGCACGCTCAAGCGCGCCTCGACCAGCACCCGCACCGAGCCATCCGCGGGGTTGATCACGCGGATGTCGTTGTCGACCATGTTGGACACGTACACCTGGTCGTCGGGGCCCACGGCCAGGTTGTCGAGTCCGGTGGGCAGCGTCGCGATGACCTCTTTGTCGCCCGAGGGCAGCCGCACCCGCACCAGCTCGCCCCGCGCCGCGTCGACCACGTAGAGGTTCTCGCGCCGCGCGTCGAAGTTGACGGCCGTCGGCATCGCGAACCCCTGGGACACGGGCTCGATGCCGCCCGTGTCCACGTCGATGCGGGCGATCTGCCCCTTGAGCAGGAGCGGGCCGTAGAGCTTGTCGTCCGGGCCGAACTCGAAGCCGTTGAGGAAGCCGGGCCCGTCAATGACCTTGCGTGGCGGCTTCCTGCCGTTCGGGTCCACTTCCCACAGCACATCCGCCGCGCCGAGCTGGGTGGCGTAGAGCCGGCCATCGCCGCGGAAGGCCAGCGAGTTGAGGCCCGGCAGCCCCCGGGCGATGACGCGCGTCTTGCCATCCGGCGTGCGCCGCATCAGCTGGCCGGTGACGTAGCCGGTCCAGTAGACCGAGCCGTCGGGCCCTAGGGTGACGTCATCCGCGCCGCCCAGCGGAGGCCCCACCAGGGTGCTCACCGCGCCCGTCTTCAGGTCGACGGAGTGCACCGTCTGGCCCAACAGGTTGCTGGCCAGCAGGTGGCCCTTGCCGTCGACGACGAGCCCGTGGACGCCCTGGAACGGAGAGCCGGCCACCACCACCTCCTGGCGCCAGGCCTTGGGCGGAGCGGCCAGCACCGGAGCCCCGGCCAACACCAGACTGGCGGCCAGGGACCTGGAGAGGAATCGGAACAGGGGCGCGCTCATGACTGGACCTCCGCCCCGCCGCGCGTGAGCTCCAGGCCCACGAGCTCCTCGCTATTGCGCCACTCGCGCAGCACGTCGATGAACGCGAGCGTGTCTCCGCCGAAGGTGGCGTACTTCATCATCTCCGGTCCCGCCGTCATTCCCTCGTTGTTGTAGTAGCCCGGAGTGCACTCGGCCCCGCCAAAGGTGGCGCTCGTCTTGAGCCGGCCGAGGATGACGTCCCACCACTCCTGTTGCGCCTGCTCCGAGGGCTCGGACACCTCGACGCCCTGTCGCAGGCACCGCGCGATGATGAAGGCGGCGTGCTGTGATTGCTCGTCGAGGATGTGCACGAAGTTGATCGCCCAGCCGCTCTGGGTCGTGGTGAACAGCATCAGGTTGGGGTAGCCGCGGCTGTGCATGCCGTGCAGCGTGGCCGGGCCCTGGGCCCAGGCATCCCGCAGCGACCGCCCTCCCCTCCCTCGGATGTCGAAGCCCAGCTTCTGGGTGTACTCTCCCGCCACCTCGAAACCCGAGGCGTAGATGAGACAGTCGACCGGGTATTCCTTCCCGTGGACCACCACGCCGGTGGGCGTGATGCGCTCCACGCCCTTTCCCTCGGTGTCGACGAGCTGGACGTTGGGCCGGTTGAACGTCGGCAGGTATTCGTCGTGAAAGCAGGGCCGCTTGCACATCTGGTTGTAATAGGGCTTGAGCGCCTCGGCCGTCGCGGGATCCTTCACGAGGGCGCCCACGCGCGCGCGGATCTCCTCCATCTTGCGGAAGTCAGACAGCTGCGCGAACTCGGCCGCCTCTTCCGGCGACCCGGCCTGGGTGAGGTCCAGTCCCTGAAAGATGTAGGTCCAGCCGTCGTTGACCATGTCGACGGGCTGCTGGCGGCCGGAGACGATCGCGGAGAAGTTGCGGATGCGCTCCTGCTGCCAGCCCGGCTGGAGCGACTTCGCCCAGGCCTCGTCCGTCGGCTGGTTGGCTCGCACGCCGACCCCCGAGGGGGTGCGCTGAAAGACATACAGCTGCCGGGCCGCGGCGCCCAGGTGCGGAATGGCCTGCACCGACGTCGCGCCCGTGCCGATGATGCCCACGCGCTTGTCGCCCAGCTTCGTCATGGGGCTCGTGGGGCCGCCGCCCGTGTAGGCGTAGTCCCAGCGGCTCGTGTGGAAGCAGTGGCCCTGGAAGGTCTCGATGCCCGGGATGCCCGGCAGCTTCGCCTTGTGGAGGATGCCGCCCGCGATGATCACGAAGCGCGCCGCGATGAGGTCACCCCGGTCCGTCGTGATGTTCCAGCGACGGGTGCCCTCGTCCCAGTCCATCGTCCGCACCAGCGTCTGGAACAAGGCGGCCTTGTAGAGGTCGAAGTGCCGGCCGATGCGCTGGCAGTGGGCGAAGATCTCCGGCGCCTTGGCGTACTTCTCCCGGGGCATGTAGCCCGTCTCCTCGAGCAGCGGCAGGTAGATGTACGACTCCACGTCGCAGGCCGCGCCCGGGTAGCGGTTCCAGTACCAGGTACCGCCGAAGTCGCTCCCCTTCTCGACGATGCGGAAGGACTCCACCCCCGCTTGCCGCAGGCGCGCACCCGCCAGCATGCCGCCGAAGCCACCGCCGACGATCAGCACGTCCGTCCGCTCGGTCAGCGCCGGGCGGGTGAAGCCGGGCTCGACGTAGGGGTCCTTGTCGAAGTCCGCGAAGACGCCCTGGAGGGGGCGGTACTGGGCAGTGCCGTCGGAGCGCAGTCGCTTTTCCCGCTCCTGCCGGTATTTCTCCTTCAACGCTTCTGGAGAGAAAAACAGCTCGCCTTTCGTCGTCGCAGTCATCCGCGCACGTCCCTTCGGCTGAGCGGCCGTATAGAATGTACACGGCCGTGTACATCTCCGGACATACCCGAATTCCTTGGATAGGTAAACAGCCGTGTACATGCCGCCTCCCTCCGATCCCAGGTCCTCGACGCGTCAACGCGACGCGGAGCGCACGCGTGCCGCGCTCATCGATGCCGCCCGGACGCTGTTCTCCACGCGTGGCTTCGCCAGCACGGGGGTGCGCGACATCGCGGACCTGGCGGGGGTGAACTCCTCGCTCGTGGGCCGCTACTTCGGTTCGAAGCAGGGGCTGTACCGGGCGACGCTGGAGCAGGTGCTGGACATCACTCCCCTGTTGCAGGTGGAGCGTCGGCGCTTCGGTGAGGAGGTGGTGTCGCTCCTCTTCGGCGCGGAGGACGCACCGGGGCCCCTGGCGATGTTGATCCTCTCGGCGACGGATCCCGAGGCCTACGCGACGACGGTCGAACTGCTGCGGGAGAAGGCGCTGGAGCCGCTGGCGCGCTGGCTGGGCCCACCGGATGGCGAGGGGCGCGCGGCCCGGCTCAACATCCTCTGGAGCGGCTTTCTCATCAGCTGCCGGTTGATGCCCGGCTATCACCTGTCCGCGTCGGGCAACACCTCCACTCGCCGCTGGCTGGAGCAGGCCATCCAGGCGGTCGTCGACGAAGGTGGGACCTGAGGTTCGTCCTTGGACCTTCCTGCCATCCCCTACCCCAGGCCCCTGTTCACAGACGTCTGGTCAGTGCAGGCCGCCCGTCAATCGCAGGCGTCCTGCGCTCCGTCAGAGACTCAGGCCTGGCACCTGCACGGGCGTGAGTCGAACCTCCGCCGTCCCGTCGCCGAGTTGGCCCTCTGCGTTACGGCCCCAGGCCCAGACGGTGCCGTCCTGCTTCAAGGCGAGCGTGTGGGAGCCGCCAGCGACGAGGGCCGCGACGCCCGTCACGCCCAGTGCCTGCGCGGGCGTTGGGCGGGCCGTCGTCGTCCCGTCGCCGAGTTGGCCATCTGCGTTGCGGCCCCAGGCCCAGACAGTGCCGTCCTGCTTCAAGGCGACCGTATGCTGCAGGCCACCCGCGAGACGCGCCGAGGGACTCGTAGCGCAGGCGGGGCCGCCCTGGAGAGAGAAGGCGTAGGAGGCGGAGAGGCCGAGCGCGTTGGTGACGGTGGTCGTCACCGTGGGTGGGTTGCCCGCGGGCACGCACGAGGGCGCCGTTCAGAGGACTTCACTGGTGGTGGCCGTATCGGTGGCCGTGCCCAGCGAGCCGGTGCTGGTGGCCCAGGTGAAGCTGAGCGCACTGCCCTGCGGGTCTCGCGCCCTCGCCCTGAAGACGACGGTGCCCCCCTGTGCGGGCACCGAGGCGATGGACTGGAACGTCTCCACGATCTCGGGTGGGAACTGCCCCGTGGTAGGCGACGTCGAAACGTAGATCGTGAGGCTGCCGAGGCCCATCCCGCCGCGACCGTCACGCGCCGTCACGCTGAGCGTGCAGGTGCCGCCGGAGGGTTGTGCGGAAGGCGTGAAGCTCGCGGTGGCGGAGGTGGCGTTCGCCCAGGTACCCGCGCAACTGGCTGTCCATTCGTAGCTGAGACTGTCGCCATCCGCGTCGCTGGCGGAGGCCGTCAGCTGGGTGGACTGGCCGACAGCCACGGACGAAGGCGTAGCGGTGACGCCGGACACCTGGGGCCAGGTGTTGAAGGAGACGTTGACGGCGGCGCTGCCGTTGCCGGTGCTCACGGTGATGGTGACGCTGAGGGAGGCACTGGCGCTCTTGGAGTCCGTCACCGTCAGGGTCAGCACCACCTGCCCGGCGGAGGCTGGAGCCGTCCAGGAGGTCGTGAGGCTGGAGGGCGCACTGAAGTTGCCGGAAGGCGCCGTCCACGCGTACGTGAGGGTATCGCCCGGGTTGGGGTCGTCCGCGGTGGCCTGGAGTGTCACCTGCCCACCCGGTGCGACGGTGCCGGGACTGGCCACCAGCGAGAGGATTCGCGGGGCGGCGTTGTCGAAGGGTGGCGGGGCATTCACCTCCTGCAGCAGCAGAGTGACGGCTGTTGTCTGGCTGGCCTGGATGGTGACGGACGTCACCTGGCCCGCGTAGCGCACCACGTTGGAGGCGTCGAAGGCCTGCGCGCTGAAGGTGCGCCCGGTGCCTGCAGGCAGCTGCCCCAGCACCCCACCCCACTGCCCACCGGTCTTCACGAGCGCATCCGTGCGCGTCGTCATGCCTGTGCCCGACACGGTGAGCTCCACGCGGACCACGTCGCTGGCGCTCAAGGCCTGCGGCAGCGTCACCACTGCCTGCGCGCTGCCTTCGGCAACCGCCATGGACTGACCGCCACACGCGGCCAGCACCAGGCCCAGGGCCAGTACCGTCAGCCCGCTTCGACTCTTTTGATCCATGAACTTCTCCTGCGCTTGGGACCGCGAGGCGCCTCCGGGGCGTGGCTTTGTCACCACGTTTCCAGCAAGCCACCGGCGAAGGGCGCGGGACTTTACGGGTAGTCCTTTCGCGTTCGCCTCTGAGTCACTCCCACGCCACGGAAGTCCCTCGGGACTCTCTGTGGCCGCTCCTCTCAAGGGCTACCCAACAGGGTGGATCCGCACTCCCTTGTGACGAGCCATGTGACAGCCCTGTCTCACGGTGTGTCATCGGGTCATGTAAAATCCTGAAAACGGCCCAAATCCGCTAAACGCTTGATTTCATTCGGACGGGTGCGGCGCCGGTTGGAGGATTCTTGCTGCCCCCCGTCCACCAGCTCGTCGAGCGACGAGCGACCGAACTTTCCTCCCAGATCGCCGTTGCTTCCCGGGCCCGCTCCCTCACCCACGCCGCGCTGAATGCGCACGCGAACCGGGTGGCTCATGCGCTGATCGCTCGGGGCTCCGGACCGGACGTCCTTGTCGGTGTCTGCCTTCCGCGAAGCGCGGAGCTGGTCGCGTCCGTCCTGGGCGTTCTCAAGGCCGGCGCGGCCTGGCTTCCCTTGGACCCGTCCGCCCCTCCCGAACGCCTGCGATACATGGCCGTTTCGGCGGGAGCACGATTCGTCATCGGCACGGGGCCGGCCGTGGAGCGGCTCGCGGCGGACGGCATCCAGATCCTCGCTCCGGAGGCACTGGAGCTCCAGTTGTTCCCGGACGTGAACCCGGGCGTCACCGTCCAGCCGGATCACCTCGCGTATGTGATCCACACCTCGGGCTCCACCGGACTGCCCAAGGGCGTGATGATCAGCCACCGTGCGCTGTCCGCGTTCACCGAGTACCACCTCGACACGTTTGGCCTGTCGCCCGCGGATCGCATTGGCGTGGTGGCCTCGCCCGGCTTCGACGCCTTTGTCATGACGCTCCTGCCGTCGCTGGCCGCGGGGGCTCGACTGGAGCTGCCGCCCGACGAGGAGACCCGGCTGTCGCCCCAGAGGCTGCAGGACTGGCTTCTGGCCCGGGACATCACCTGCATCTTCCTTCCCACGCCGCTGGCCGAACGCGCCCTCCCGCTGTCCTGGCCCGAGTCCTGCGCCTTGCGCCTGATCCTCACCGGCGGCGACCGGCTGCACCTGCACCCCAGGCCCGGGCTGCCGTTCCAGCTCGTGAACGGCTACGGCCCCGCCGAGTGCACCATCTACAGCACGTCCGGTGTCGTCCCTCCCGGTGACGCATCGACTGGGGAACGGCTGCCCTCCATCGGCCGTCCCATCGGTGGCGTGGAGGTGCATGTCCTCGGTCCGGAGCTGCGGCCCGTGGCGGATGGCGAGAGCGGTGAGTTGTTCATCGGCGGGCCAGGATTGGCTCGTGGTTACGTGGGCTCGCCGGACCTGACCGCGGACCGCTTCATTCCGGATCCGTTCTCCCGGTTCGGCGGCGAACGGCTGTATCGCACGGGGGACATGGGCCGCCGGTTGCCGGATGGCTCGCTGGAGTTCCATGGCCGTTCCGACCGGCAGGTGAAGGTCCGTGGCATCCGCATCGAGCCCGCGGAGATCACCGCCGCGCTGCTGACCCATCCGCACGTCGGGGCCGCGCACGTCATGGCGCGGAGCGAGGGCCAGGACGTCTTCTTCGTGGCGTGGTTCGCGCCCAAGGACGCTCGGGCCGTTCCCGGGACGGAGCAGCTCCGCGAGCACCTCCGCGCCTGGCTCCCCGAGGCCATGCTGCCCCGGACCTTCGTCGTCGTGGACGCCCTACCCCTCGGCCCCACCGGCAAGGTCGACGCCCAGGCGCTGCCCACGCCCGAAGCCCACGCAACCCGAAGCAGCGCCTATGTCGCGCCTCGCACGGAGCTGGAGCGTGGACTCGTCCAGGTGTGGCAGGAGGAGCTGCGCCTGGAGCGGATTGGCATCGAGGACGACTTCTTCGAACTGGGCGGTCACTCGCTGCTGGCCACTCGGATCACCGCGCGGGTCGCGGAGGTGCTGAGCCTCCCGCTGTCTCTGACGGAGCTCTTCGCGCACCGTCGTATCTCCCAGCTGGCGAACGTGCTGGAGCCGCGTCGTGCCGAGCCCTCGAAGGACGCGTTGCCGCCCGTGGTCCGCGTCGCCGACCCCGAACGGGCTCCTCTGTCCGTGCAACAGGAGCAGGTCTGGTTCCTCCAGAAGCTGTCTCCCGGCAGCATCTCCTACCAGGCGCAGACGACCCTTCGTGTGCTGGGTGGGCTGGACCTGCCGGTGCTCGAACGCGCCCTGACGGAGATCACCCGGCGCCACGAACTGCTGCGGACCACCTACGAGGAAGTCGACGGCCGGCCGTGGCAGCGCGTTCTTCCCGTGACGCCGGTGCACGTCCCGTTGATCGACCTGTCCGGGCTGCCCCCGGTCGAGCGGGAACACCGGCGTGAGGAGGCCCTCCGCCAGGAACTGCGGCGGCCCCTGTCGCTCTTCGAACCGCCGCTCGTGCGCTGGACCGTGGTCCGTCTGGCTCCGGATGATCACGAACTGGTCCTCGTGGAGCACCACGTCGTCCACGATGGCGTGTCCTTCTCCGTGCTGATGCGGGAGTTGGACGCGCTCTACAACGCGTATCTGCGCGGTGAATCCTCGCCGCTCCCGGAGCTTCCGGTGCAGTACCGCGACTTCGCGGCGTGGCAGCGCGAGGCGCTCGACGGCCCGGCCATGAAGGCCCAGCTCGACTTCTGGCGAACGCGCCTGGCGGGTGCTCCGGAGGTGTTGCCGCTGCGCACCGATCACCCGCGCCCCCGCGTGCAGACCTTCAATGGCGACCTGCTCCGGCTGGAGTTGCCACCCGCCCTGCCCGGCGCCCTCCGCGCGTTCTGCCAGCAGGAGGGCGTGACCCTGTTCAACGCCCTCTTCGCCGCCTTCGCCACGCTGCTGCATCGCTACACCGGCGAGCAGGACCTGTGCATCGGTTCGGCGTTCGCGGCCCGAGCAGGTGTCCGGAACATCGAGAATGTCATCGGGATGTTCGTCAACGCCGTGGTGCTCCGGTGTGACGTCTCCGGCGCGCCGTCGTTCCGCGAGCTGGTCCGTCAGGTGCGCGACCTCACCGTGGCGGCGGCCGAGCATCAGACGTATCCGTTCCTCAAGCTGATCGAAGGCCTGGGCGTGAAGCGCGACCCCAGCCGCAATCCGCTCGTGCAGGCCATGTTCAGCTTTCACGATTCTGCCGTGCGGAGCCCTCGGCTGGGGGATGCCTCGTGCACCATCTTCGAGCGAGGCAATGGGTCGTCGAAGGTGGACCTGGACGTCGTCGCCATTCCGCACGCGGGCCGGCACCTGGGCGACCGCGAGCGCGGTGACGCGCGCATCTCGCTCATCTGGGAGTACAACCGGGACCTGTTCGACCGCTCGACCATGGAGCGGATGGCCGCGCACTTCCTCCGGTTGCTCGAGGCCGCGGTGGCCAGTCCCGGCATGCCGGTGTCGCGACTGCCGATGCTTGCGGACGCGGAGCGACAGGGCCTCCTCGCGAATGGCTCCACCAAGCACGTCAGCGCGGATCCGCCCGTGCATCAGCAGGTCCTGGCTCAGGTCCTGGCTCAGGCCCTGCGGACCCCTGACGCCGTGGCCGTACGCGACGAGACAGGCGCCCTCACCTACGTGGAGTTGGTCCGGCGAGCGACGCTGCTCGCCGAGCATCTTCACGCGCACGGCGTGGGCGTGGAGTCGGTTGTCGGCGTCTTCGCGCCTCGTGGCCCGGAGCTCGTGACGGCCGAGCTGGGCGTGATGCTGTCCGGAGCCGCCTTCCTGCCCCTGGATCCAGAGCATCCGGCCGAACGGATCGCGCTCATCCTGGGTGACGCTGGCGTGCGTCAGGTGATCACCACCGGGCCGCTCGTGGATCGACTCCCCGCCACGGTGAAGCGCGTGCGCATCGAGCCCTTCCACGGCCCCGGCACGCCCCAGGGAGGCCTGCCCACGGAGGTGCGGATCGGGCAGCGGGCCTACGTCATGTACACCTCTGGCTCCACGGGCGCCCCCAAGGGCGTGGTGGTGGAGCACGGCGCACTGGCCCACCTCGTCGGGTGGCACCGGCGCGCATTCGGGCTGGAGACGAGCAGCCGCACCACGCTGCTCTACTCGCCCGCGTTTGATCCATCCGTCGCGGAGCTCTGGCCTGCCCTCACCGCGGGCGCGACGTTGCATGTCCCCGGACAGGACGTGCGCCTGTCCCCGGAGCGGCTCCAGGCCTGGCTCCTCTCCGAGCGCATCACCTTCACGGACCTGCCCACCGCGCTCGCGGAACGCCTGATGGCCCTGCCATGGCCGTCGTCATGTGACCTGCGCACGGTGCTCGCGGGCGGTGACCGACTCCACGCGCGTCCCGTGCCCGGACTCCCGTGGCGGCTGTTCAATCAGTACGGCCCCACCGAGACCACTGTCACAGCCACCTCCGGCGAAGTGCTGCCCGCGGGGCCCGTCGAGACACTGCCCGCCATTGGCCAGCCCATCGACGGGACCACGGCCTATGTCCTGGACGCGGAGCTGCAACCTGTCCCCACGGGCGTCGCGGGAGAGCTGTACATCGGCGGTACGGGCGTGGCGCGCGGCTATCTGAATCGCCCGGACCTCACCGCCGCGAGCTTCGTCCCCGACCCATACGCGGCGCATCCGGGCTCGCGCATGTACCGCACGGGCGACCGGGTCCTGTGCCGTCCGGACGGGATACTCGAGTTCCTGGGCCGCATGGACGCGCAGCTCAAGATCCGAGGCTTCCGCGTGGAGCCCGCGGAGGTCGCGGTCCGCCTGCGCACGCATCCGGGACTCGCGGAGGCGCATGTTCGCACGTGGAGCCCTCCCGGTGGAGCGCCCCAGCTGGTCGGCTATCTGGTGCCACTCGTGGGCCAGCCCCTGCCTTCACCGGCGCGGCTGCGTGAGCACCTGGCGCGCGAGCTGCCGGCGTACATGATCCCCTCCGCGTACGTGGAGCTGAAGGCGCTGCCAATCACCCACGGCGGCAAGGTGGATGAACGGGCGCTGCCCGAACCCACGCCTGGAACCCAGGCGCCTCGGGTCCCGCTCGCGAACGAGCACGAGCGGCGGATTGCAGGCATCTGGTGCGAGACGCTGCGCCTGGAGCACGTGGGCGCGGAGGACAACTTCTTCGACCTCGGGGGCCACTCGCTGCTGCTGGCCCAGGTGCAGTACCTCCTGAAGCACCGCATGGGCCATGACGTGCCCATGGTGACGCTGTTCGAGTTCCCCACGGTTCGTGCGCTCGCCGGTCATCTCCAGGGCCGCGACGATGGCGGCGAGGCCGCGGCCGCGCAGGCACAGCGCCAGGAGCAACGGCGCAGTGGCCGTGCGCGCCTGCTGGGGCGGCAGGGCCGGCTGTCGTCGGACCGCTCGCGGGAGGAAGTGGAATGAGCGCGTCGCTCGACGTGATGGAGGAGGAGGACCGTTCGGCGCACCTCGCGGTGGTGGGCCTGGCGTGCCGGCTTCCGGGTGCGGCCAACGCGGCGGAGTTCTGGTCCAACCTGGCCGGCGGTGTCGAATCCATCACCTTCTTCGGTCCGGACGGCCAGCCCTGCGCCGAACCTCCCACCGAGCGCGCCGTGGGCGAGGAAGTGCCCGCGTTCGGTCTGGTCACGGATGCGGACCGGTTCGACGCGCAGGCCTTCGGCATGTCGCCGCAGGAAGCGCTGATGCTGGATCCGCAGCACCGGGTGTTCCTGGAGTGCGCGCGGGAGGCGCTGGAGGACGCCGGGTATGATCCGGCTCGGTACCGGGGTGCCATCGGCATCTACGCGGGTGGCAGTGAGACGGACTACCTGTCCGCGCTGCGGGCCCGGAGGGACCTGCTCGCGGGTGCCAGTGACTGGCAGCTCCGACTGGCCACGGGCGTGGACTTCCTCACCAGCCGCGTGGCCTACAAGCTGGGGCTTCGCGGGCCGGCCGTCACGGTGCAGACCGCGTGCTCCACGTCACTGGTCGCGATCCACCTGGCCGCGCAGGCGCTGCTCGCGGGGGACTGTGACATCGCGCTGGCGGGCGGCGCGTCGGTGCATGTACCGCCCCGGTTCGGTCACTACAGCGAGGGCGGGCCGCTGTCCCCGGACGGCCGCTGCCGCGCGTTCGATGCTCGGGCTCAGGGCACGGTGGGCAGCAACGGCGCGGGGATCGTGGTGCTCAAGCGGCTCGCGGATGCGCTGGAGGATGGGGACACCATCCGCGCCATCCTCCGAGGCACCGCCGTCAACAACGACGCCGCCGGGAAGATCGGCTTCACCGCTCCGAGCGTGGAGGGCCAGTCCCGCGTCATCGAGACCGCCCTGCATGCCGCGGGCGTGGACCCCGCGAGCATCAGCTACCTGGAAGCGCATGGCACCGGCACCCGGCTGGGCGATCCCATCGAGGTCGCCGCGCTGACGAAGGCCTTTGGTGCCCGCGAGCCCCGGTCCTGCTGGCTGGGTTCGGTGAAGACGAACATCGGCCACACGGATGCGGCGGCGGGCGTGGCGGGCTTCATCAAGACGGTGCTCGCGCTGGAGCACCGGAAGCTGCCGCCGAGTCTGAACTTCGAACGGCCCAACCCGGAGATCGACTTCGAGCACGGCCCCTTCCGCGTGAACACGGAGCTGCGGGACTGGGACACCGGTGGTCATCCCCGGAGGGCCGGTGTCAGCTCGTTGGGCATTGGCGGCACCAACGCGCACGCCGTGCTGGAAGAGGCACCCATCCTGCGCGGCTCCGAGCGTTCGCGCGCACCGCAGTTGATGGTGCTGTCGGCCCACGGTCCCGCCTCGCTGGCCCGCGCGGTGGAGCGGCTCGGAGGGCACCTGCGCGCGCATCCAGAGGTGGAGCTGGGTGACGTCGCCTGGACGCTCCAGATGGGACGTGCAGCGCACAAGCACCGAGCATTCGCGGTGGGCGAGGACACCCCGGACGTCCTTCGCGCCCTGTCGGAACAAGAGGGCATTGCGCAACGGGAGGCCGGCGAGCGCCAGGTGGTGTTCATGTTCCCCGGCCACGGAGGGCAGCACGTGGGCATGGGCCGGGAGCTGTACGGTTCACAGCCCGCGTTCCGTGAGGCTGTGGACGCGTGCCGTGCGCATCTGACGCCGCTCCTCGGGTTCGACCTGGGGACGGTGCTCCACCCGGATCCCACGGATGCCGCCGCGCTGGAACAGGCCTCTGCCCGGATGGGCGAGTTCGTCACCGGTCAGCTCTCCGTGTTCGTCATCGAGTACGCGGTGGCGCGGCTGTGGAAGCGCTGGGGCGTGCAGCCCGCAGCGGTCGTGGGCCACAGCCTGGGGGCTTATGCCGCGGCCACGGTGGCCGGGGTGTTCCGTCTGGAGGACGCGCTGCGGTTGGTCCTGGAACGCTCGCGCATCCTCGCGAGTCTGCCCGCGGGCGCCATGCTGGCCGTGCCGTTGCCCGAGTCGGAGCTGGCGCCCCTGCTTCACGGAGGACTCGCGCTGGCGGCCGTGAACGGGCCGGCGCAGTGCGCGGTGTCGGGGCCGGTGGCGGAGATCGAAGCGCTCCAGGCGCGACTGATGGAGCGCGGAGTGGAGTCGAAGCTGCTGCGCATTCCGGGTGCGGGACATTCGCCGCTCGTCGAGCCGTCACTGGCCGCGTTCACCGCCTGCGTTCAGCGAGTCGAACGGCGTCCTCCACAGCTTCCATGGATCTCCGATCGCACGGGTGTGGCGGTCACTGCGGAAGAGGCCGTGGATCCGGCGTACTGGGCCGCGCACCTGCGTCACACCGTGCGCTTTGGCGACGCGCTGAACACGTTGTTCGCAGGTCCGCCCGCCGTGTTCCTGGAGGTCGGGCCCGGACGGACCCTGGCGACGCTCGCGCGCCAGAACCCCGCGGCAGGGCCACACCTCACGGTGGCCACCCTGCCCCATCCCTCGGACAACACGTCCGATGCGGTCAGCGCGCTCACCGTCGCGGGGCGCCTGTGGAGCGCGGGCGTCGCGATCTCCTGGCAGGGACTTCATGGAGGTGTCGCCCGTCGCAGGGTGCCTTTGCCCACGTATCCGTTCGAACGTCAGCGTTACCTCGTCGAAGCCCCTGCTTCAGCCGCGACCGTGGCGAGCCCGGCCACGGCGGTGTTACCGCCTCCCGAACCTGAACTCATGGAGGTGCCGGAGCTGCCAGAGGACGAAGTCGTGCGCCGGGTCGCCACCGCGTTCGCGGAGGTCCTGGGGCTGGCCCGGGTCGGGCTGCATGACAACTTCTTCGCGCTGGGCGGCGACTCGTTGATGGCGGCGCAGGTCATCGCGCGGTTGCGTCCGCATGTCGCCACACCCCTCAAGGTGAAGGCCCTCTTTCGCGCGCCCACCGTGGCCCGCCTGACCCGCTTCATCGCGGAGTCCTCCCCGGCATGACCTCGACTTCTCCCTGGCTCGCGTGCCGCATCCGGCGCCCGGAAGCCTCCGTGCGCCTCTACTGCTTCCCGCACAGCGGAGGCTCCGTGGGCGAATACGTCCGCTGGGCGGACCTGCTCCCGGACATCGAGGTCTGGGGTGTGCAGCTTCCAGGACGTGGGGCTAGGGCGGAAGAAGCGCCGTTCACCCGGCTGCACGAACTGGTGGAGGCGCTGGTGCACGCGGTGGACTTCGGCTCGTCCTTCGCGTTCTTCGGTCACAGCCTGGGAGCATTCGTGGCCTTCGAAACGGCCCGTCGTTTGCGCGACCTGGGCCGCGTGCCTCCCAAAGCGCTGTTCCTCTCCGCGGCTCCAGCCCCACAGCTCCCTCCGCGACGCATCCCCGCGAGCCACCTGGACGAGGCCGGACTCCTCACCGCCCTGGAGCCCACTTACGGAGAACTGATCCACGAACTGCGCGAGGACGAAGAGCTGCGCGAGCTCATCCTCCCTGGCCTGCGCGCGGACCTGCAGCTCGTGGAGTCCCACCGGCACGAGGACCGCGCCCCCCTCTCTTGCGCGATGACCGTCACGGGCGGCACCCAGGACGACCTGAACCGCACCGAGTTGGGACCGTGGAGCGTCCACACCACCGGGCCATTCGCGCTCCACCTGCTGCCCGGTGGCCACTTCTACCTTCGGGATCCCGAACCGAAGTCCACCCTCCTGCGCCTCATCGCGGAAACCCACACCAGAAGGACGCCGACCCCATGAGCCACGAGCCACTGCACCCCGCCACCCGCAGCCGCGAGGGCTTCCTGGGCCAGCTCTTCGCGGGGAAGCTCCGCTGGGACCTCGTGCGCGCGTTCCCCGAACAGGACCCGGAGGAACGCCGTCAAGGCGACGCCGTCATCGCGGAGGTCGAACAGTTCCTCCAGTCGCACGTGGACCCGGACGAAATCGAACGCACGGGCCGCATTCCGCCGGAGCTGCGCGAAGCCCTGCGTTCACGCGGCTACTACAAACTCCAGGTGGAGCGGGCGCTGGGAGGCCGGGGCCTCTCCATGCTGAACACCTTCCGCGTCATCGAGGCCGTGATGAGCGTGTGCCTGCCAGTTGGCTACACGCTGGCCATCCACAGTGGCCTGGGCGCGGGAGCCATCATCGAAGCGGTGCAGGACGGTCCCCTCAAGGACTACGTCCGAGGCCGCGTCGCCGACGGAGTCATCTCCGGCTGGGCGGACACCGAGCCCATCGGCGCCTCCGTGCGGCGCGCATCCACCACCGCCGTGCCCACGGAGGACGGGACGGCGTATGTCCTCAACGGAGAGAAGGTCTTCATCGGCAACGGCTCCATCGCGGACCTGCTGAACGTCACCGCCACGCTCCAGGAAGACGGCCGCGAGCAGATCAGCCTCTTCGTCGTGGAGACCTCCAGTCCCGGCTTCCACGTCCGCGCCGAGCACGGCCTGATGGGCCTGCGAGGACTGCCCATCGCCGCGCTGAGCTTCGACAACGTGCGAGTGCCGAAGGAGCGGATGCTCGCGATGTCGCAGGAGCACTGGCGGAACACGCCGTTGCTGGAGCCACTCAGCGCCCTGGGGCGCATGTACATCATCGTGGCCGCGTCGATGGCGCTCTCCAAGAAGTGCCTCCAGTGGTCGCGTGAGTTCCTCCATCGCCGCCTTGCACAGGGGCGCAGGCTCGGTGACTTCGACGAGATCCAGCGCCAGGTGTCCGCCACGGCGGCGGAGGTCTTCGCCATGGAGAGCGTGGCTCGCTGGAGCCTCACGGGCGTGACGGCGGACACACTGCCCCTGCGCTGGTTCGAACAGGTGGCGGCCAAGAACATCGCGTCCCTGACGTGCGCGCGCATCGCGGACCGGACGATGTCGCTGCTCGCCGCCGAAGGCTACGAGACGTCGGAGAGCAAGGCCGCCCGGGGCGCCACGCCGGTCCCGCTGGAGCGCACGCTGCGCGATGCCCGGGCCTTCCGGGTCGCGGGAGGCGTAGACTTCCTCGTGGACCACAAGGCCGCGAGGGAAGGCCTCTTCTCCCTCTACTACCCGTCGGCTTCGCACGCGGTGGAGCTGGAGTCGCCCCCTGCTCCCCTCCCCGTGGAAGAGCATCTGTCCCCTCGCAACCGCGAGCACCTCCAGCACACAGCCCGAGAGGTGCACCGGCTCGCGAAGCGAAGCCTGGACCTGTCGCGCCGCTACCCGGATGCGGGAGCCCTGCACGCGAGGCAGCGGACGCTCATCCTGATGAACCAGCTCTGCAATGAGCTGTTCACGATGTCTGTGACACTGGCCCACGCGTCGGCCCTGGCTTCACGCGGACAGTCTCAAGCCGACGCGCTGGCGGACGTCTACTGCACCGCCGCGCGCTACCGCATGGAGGACCTCTGGCGTCAGGCCGACGCCGACGCGGAGCCGGACTTCGCGGGCGTGAGCGAACGCTGGCTGACGGGGGACACACTCGACTTCCTGCTGAGCGACGTGCTCATCCGGAAGTGAGCCCATGGCGCGCTGCGCAAACAGCCACCGTGTCGCCCTCTTGGAGGACAAGCCTCTTTTGACCCCACACGGGTCGAACCGCCCGCCGGGAGCGCCGTGCGCCAAAACCTGTCCGACTGTCGGACAAGTTCGCGGTGCCCGAGGTCCGAGGCCGCGCCGGCCCGGCGGACAATGAAAACCTGTCCGACAGTCGGACAAGTTCGCGGCGCCTGGAGCCCAAGTCCGCGCCGGCCCGGCAGACGATGAAAACCTGTCCGACAGTCGGACAAGTTCGCGGTCCTCGCGGCCCGGGGGCGCGCTGGCCCGGAGCGTGACGCGGGCGGTCGACCTGTCGTTCCGGACCGTGAGCCTTACGGCGCGGTGCGTGAACCGGCCGCTGTGTCGTCGCGGTGGATGACGCCTTCCTTCATCACGAAGAAGACCTTCTGCGTCACTCGGATGTCCTGGAGCGGGTTGCCCGGCACCGCGACCACGTCCGCCAGCTTCCCCGGCTCCAACGTCCCCAGCTTGTCCGACACCCCGAGCAGCTCCGCCGTGTTCACCGTGGCGGTGCGCAGGGCCTCCGCGGGCGTCAGGCCGGCCTGCACCAGCAGCGCGAACTCCTCCGCGTTGCGCCCGTGGGCGAACACGCCCGCGTCCGTACCGAAGGCGATGCGCACGCCCGAGGAGATCGCCTTGCGCAGCACGTGCTCCCGCCGCCGGTCCACCGCGCGCAGCTTGGCGACCGTGTCCGCCGGGAGCTTGCCCTGGTCCGCCAGCTCCTTGATTCCGAAGAATGCAAAGGCCGTGGGCACGTACCAGGTGCCCTTCTGCTTCATCAGCGCCACGCCTTCATCGTCCATCAACGTGCCGTGCTCGATGGAGTCCACGCCCGCGCGGATGGCGCGCTTTGCTCCTTCCGCGCCGTGCGCGTGCGCGGCCACCTTTCGCCGGTGCGCGTGCGCTTCGTCCACCACCGCGTCCAGCTCCGCCTGAGTGAACTGCGGCGCGTCCGGATCCGCGTTGAGGCTCATCACGCCTCCCGTGGCGCAGACCTTGATGACATCCGCGCCGTACTTCACGTTCTCGCGCACCTTGGCGCGCAGCGCGTCCGGCCCATCCGCCACGCCGCGGCTGGCGTCCTGGGCCAGCAGTCCCTTACGAAACGAGTTGCCGTAGTCACAGTGCCCGCCCGTCGAACTCAGGCTGGACGTCGCCGCGAGGATGCGCGGACCCACCACGAGGCCGCGAGCGGTCGCGTTGCGCAGCCCCACGTCGATGAAGTCCTCCGCGCCCAGGTTGCGCACGGTGGTGAAGCCCGCCATCAGCGTCGCCTTGGCCCACGGCAGCGTGTCCAGCGTCTGCTCCGGGATGGTGCGCTGGAAGCTGTCGACCAGATCCTTTCGCCAGTCCGGGCCGGGCTCGACCGTCATGTGCGTGTGCGCGTCCATGAAGCCCGGCAGCAACGTGGCGTCGCCCAGGTCCACGATGCTCGCGCCCTCCGGCACGGGCGTCTTCGGGCCCACGCCCACCACCCTTCCCTCCGACACCACCACCACGCCCGGGGTGACCATCTTCCCCGCCTTCGCATCGAACAGGCGGGCGGCCTTCAGCACCTGGACCCGAGCGGGTTCAGCGGCGGAGGCGGAGGACAGCGACCACAGGAGGGAGCCGAAGAGCAGAGCGCGTCGCAAGGTCCCTCCATGCTACCGCGTTGCCGCGTTGCCTCAGCCCGCTCGCATCCGATCGAACTCCACGGCGCAGTGCGCTGAGAACACCTTCACCTCGTGCCCGTGTGCGCGCACCAACCCTCGCAGCCGCTCCTGGTTCTGGAGCCGCACGGCGTTGTCCTCGGAGAACAGCCGTTGGAACAGCGCCAGGCCCCACGGGCTTCGCGGCGCCACCGGGTTCACCTCGTGGTGGCTGAAGTACGCGTCTCCCGCGTGCAGCACCCAGCCTCCGGGCCCCTTCACCGCGACGCCGCAGTGGCCCGCGGTGTGGCCCGTCAGCGGCACCAGCAGGACCTCCTCGTCCAGGCCTGGAAGCAGCCGCACCGCCTCGAAGCCGAACCAGCGCTCACCCTCCACCGCGTACCGGCTCCACTTCGGCCCGTGCGCCCACTGCACCGGCTTGTAGCCTTGCCTCGCGCCCGCCACCGGGGGCACCACCGCCGCAGCGTGCTCGTCCCCGAAGACGTGGACCTGGGCGTCCGGGAAGTCCGACAGGCCGCCGACGTGATCCAGGTCCAGGTGCGTGGGCACGATGTGCCGGACGTCCTCGCGCCGGAAGCCCAGCCGCTCCACCTGGGCCAGTGCCGTCTCCGCCGGGTCCAACCGGGGCGTGTTCCGTCTCACGAAGCGCTGTCCCAGACGCCCCTGCGCGTCCTGCACGTCCCGGGTCCCCAGGCCCGTGTCCACGAGCACGAGCCCCTGGGACGTCTCCAGCAGCAGGCAGTGGCAGACCATCCGGGCCCGCTCGAACAGGCCTCCCGAGCCCGTGACGAACCGGGCACTGGCGGGACACAGGGTTCCACAGTTGAGGTGATGGATTCGCATGCCCGGCAAGGTACGGACCGGGACCGCCGCCCGATTGGAGGAATCGGCCATCCTGCCCGGGCCCCGGGTTGAAGCGAGGGTCCGTCCGTCCCATGCTTCCTCCCGCATGGCCACCCTGGCAGACAACGCGCTGGCCCCCCGGGCCGACCTGTCCCGCTTCGTCCAGCGCGTGCGCGTGCTCTGGCGTGGTCCCTCTTCGGGCGACTACGTCCGCGTGCCGGACGGCACCGTCGAGCTGGTGATCCGCGTCACCTCCACCACCTGTGATGTTCACGCCCTGGGGCCTCGGGAACACGTGGTGCGCAAGGCGCCCTCGGAGGTTCCGCCCGACACGCTGGGCATCCAGTTCAAGCCCGGCGGCGCGTACCCGTTCTTCGGCCTGCCCATGTCGGAGCTGGCCCACCGGTCGCTCTCCATCGACACGCTCTGGGGCAAGGCGGACGGTGCCCGGCTCCGCGAAGCGCTCGCGGAAGCTTCCTCCTCACAGGCCCGTCTGCGCACGTTGGAGGCCGCGCTCGTGGACCGGCTCCACCGGGACGACGTCTTCGAACCGGCCGCCGCGTACCTCGTGCGGCGCGGCGTCCGCCTGCTCTCTGGCCCTGGGGAACTCCCTCGCGTCGCGGACCTGGCTCGCACCTTGGGCGTGAGCGAACGGCATCTGCGCCGCGCGTTCGACGAAGTGCTCGGCATGGGACCCAAGTCCTACGCCCGGATCGTGCGCTTCCAGCGTGCGCTTCAGGCTTCCACCGCCCAGGGCACACGGCCGGACTGGGGAAGCATCGCCGCCGGTGCGGGCTACTACGATCAGGCCCACCTGATCGCGGACTTCCGGGCCGTGCTCGGCACCACGCCGGGTGCATGGGCACGCGCTCGCGCGGCCTGAGCCCGCCAGGACGCGCCGCAGCGGGAATACCGGCATCTCCGTGACCCATTTGGCCGGCTTCGGGTTCCTACTGAAGATTTCTTCAGCCAGGGTGGAGAGCGGCTTGCCGCATCGGACGCGGCGCGTCGTCGCCGGAGGTGGAGAATCCGCGCCCTTGGATGCTCCCCAAGGAATCGTTTCGTCGCTCGTACGTTGACCGACTCGCGGAGGCGTTTTCCCAGCTTGACCGACGCTGGGCCATCCCTCACAAACGCCCCGTCCCCGCGGAGCTCTGTCCCGCGGCCCGAAAGGATCCCATTCAATGAAGCGATTGGTCGTCATCGCCGCCCTCGTGGGTGCCGCTCCGGCGCTCGCCGATGAAGGCATGTGGACGTACAACAACTTCCCCGCCGCCAAGGTGAAGGAGAAGTACGGCTTCCAGCCGGATCAGCAGTGGATGGACAAGCTCCGCCTGGGCGCGGTGCGTCTGGCCGGCGGCTGCTCGGCGAGCTTCGTGTCGCCGGACGGCCTGGTGATGACCAATCACCACTGCGCGCGCGGCTGCATCGAGCAGCTGTCCACCGCGAAGCAGGACTACCTGGCCAACGGCTTCTACGCGAAGGCCCAGGCCGAGGAGAAGCAGTGCCCGGCGATGGAGGTGAACCAGCTCGTTGAGATCACCGACGTCACCGAGCAGCTCAACAAGGCCACCGCGTCGCTGACCGGCAAGCAGTACTCGGACACGCTGAAGGCCGAGATGTCCAAGGTGGAGAAGGCCTGCTCCAACGGCGACGACAAGGTGCGCTGCGACCTGGTCACGCTGTACCAGGGCGGCAAGTACAACCTGTACAAGTACCGCCGCTTCCAGGACGTGCGCCTGGTGTTCGCCCCGGAGCACGCCATCGCCTTCTTCGGCGGTGACCCGGACAACTTCGAGTTCCCCCGCTACGACCTGGACGTGACGTTCGTGCGCGTCTACCAGGACAAGCAGCCGGTGAAGACGCCGGACTACTTCAAGTGGTCCGAGAGCGGCGCGAAGGAGAACGATCTCACGTTCGTGGCCGGCAACCCGGGCCGCACGTCGCGCGCGCTGACCATCGCGGAGCTGGAGTACACCCGCGACGTGTCGCTGCCCAAGACGCTCATGTACCTCTCCGAGCTGCGCGGCATGCTCACCGAGTTCCAGAAGCGCGGCCCCGAGCAGAAGCGCATCTCCAGCAACCTCCTGTTCGGCGTGGAGAACGGCCTGAAGGCGTCCAAGGGCCGCCACGAGGCGCTGCTCGACAAGACGTTCTTCGCCTCCAAGGTCGCCGCGGAGCAGGAGCTGCGCAAGAAGGTCGACGCGAACCCCGAGCTGAAGAAGAAGTACGCCGCCGCCTGGGACGAGATCGCCAAGGCCGAGGCCCAGCTGCTCACGATCCGCAAGGACCTGAACTTCCTCGAGCAGGGCAATGGGCTGTCCTCCGGCCTGTTCCACACGGCCCGTGCGCTGGTGCGCGCCGGCGACGAGCTGCCCAAGGACAACGGCCAGCGGCTGCGCGAGTTCAACGACGCCAACCTGACCGCGCTCAAGGCGCAGCTCTTCAGCCCCGCGCCCATCTACCCGGAGCTGGAGATCGCCCGCCTGACGTTCGGCCTCACCAAGATGCGTGAGGAGCTGGGCGCCAAGCACCCGTTCGTGAAGAAGGTGCTGGGCAAGGAGTCCCCGGAGCAGGTCGCCACCCGCGTGGTGAAGGGCACGAAGCTCATCGACCCGAAGGCCCGCAAGGCGCTCTGGGACGGCGGCAAGAAGGCCGTGGACGCGTCCAAGGACCCGATGGTCCAGCTGGCCCTGCTGGCGGACCCGGACGCCCGCGCCATCCGCAAGAAGTTCGAGGACGACGTCGAGTCCATCATCAAGAAGAACAGCGAGCTGGTCGCCAAGGCGAAGTTCGACATCTACGGCACCAGCCAGTACCCGGACGCGACCTTCTCTCCGCGCGTGTCCTTCGGTTCCGTGAAGGGCTACATGGATGAGGGCCAGCAGGTCGCCCCCATCACCCAGATGTCCGGCACCTTCGAGCACGCCACGGGCCAGGATCCGTACGCGCTGCCCAAGTCGTGGCTGAAGTCGGAGAAGGTCATCACCGGCACCACGCCGATGAACTTCATCACCACCAACGACATCATCGGCGGCAACTCCGGCTCGCCCGTGGTGAACAAGAACCACGAGGTGGTGGGCCTGGTGTTCGACGGCAACATCCAGTCGCTGGGCGGCGAGTACGGCTTCGACGAGTCCGTGAACCGCACGGTGGCCGTGCACTCGGAGGCCATCATCGAGGCGCTCCAGAAGATCTACGGCGCCAACCGCGTCCTGGAAGAGCTGCGCCCTGGCAGCACCAAGGTCGCGCCGGTGAAGGCGAACCCGGCGGGGTAGTCTTCCCCCTGGCTTCCTGAAGCACCCCAGAGGCTGCCCGGTTCGCTCCGGGCAGCCTCTTCGTTCATCCCCTCCTCCAGGAACTCCATGCGCCTTCGCCCTGCCCTCTTCGCCGCCGCCCTCGCGCTGACGGCCTGCGCCGCGAAGCAGCCCGTGGAACATGCGGTCCAGGACGTGGTCTCCACGGTGGACGTGGACCACTTCTGGGAGGCCTACGACGCCGTACGGGCCACGACGGAGCCATCCGAGCAGCTGGCCCGATTCCAGGCGCTCTACGTCGACCGGGGCACGCCAGGGCTGCACAGCTTCATGCGTGCCAGGCGCTACACGGTGCAGGGCTACGTGGACGCCATCCGCGACTACCCCCGGTTCTGGGAGTCCGTGCGCCCCCTGACGGCGCGCGCCCGGGACGCCGTGGCCCACGTGGCCCCCACGCTGGAGCGCTTCCGGGCCCTCTACCCCCGGCTGGGGAGCGCGGAGGTGTACTTCACCGTGGGCGCCCTCAACTCCAGCGGCACCGCGCTGGACGGCCGGGTGCTCCTGGGCGCGGAGCTGGCCACCGGCGATGAGCAGGTGGACGTGTCCGAGCTGCCGCCGAAGCTGCGCGCGGGCCTGGGCGCCTACTTCCAGAGCCGCCCCCACGAAGGCCTGGACCTGCTCATCGCCCACGAGGCCGTGCACACGCGCCAGAAGGCCCCCGCGGACGTACTGGTGGACTGGGTCGTCTACGAGGGCGTGGCGGACTTCGTGGCCGAGCAGGTCACCGGCCGGCTGCCCGCGCTGGCCTATGTCACCTACGGCCCCCTGCACGACGCGGAGCTGCGCGAGCGGTTCCGCGAGGCCCAGGACTCGACGCGCTTCTCACCGTGGCTCTGGTCGGGCCCGGACAACGCGGACGGCGTGGCGGACCTGGGCTACTACGTGGGCTATGCGATTGCTCGCGCCTACCATGCGAAGGCCCCGGACAAGCAGGCGGCGCTCCAGCGGATGATCGAGCTGGACTACGCGGACACCGCCGCGGTGAAGACCTTTGTCAGGGAGAGCGGCTACCTGGAGTGAAGTCACGGCGCCCCGGCACTTCCCCCGGGGACAGGAGGCAGATGGACGCGCGCGCCGAGCAGTTCATGCGGGACGGGTACCTTCGCATCGACGGGGCCTTCCCCCGGGAGGTCGCGGAAGAGGCCCGGGCCCTCCTCTGGCGGGACACGGGGTGTGATCCGGACCGGCCCGCCACCTGGACCCGCCCCGTCATCCGCCTGGGCATGTACACCCAGAAGCCCTTCGTGGACGCGGCGAACACCCCCGTGCTGCACGCGGCGTACGACGAGCTCGTCGGTGCCGGGCGGTGGCTGCCGCTCGGGGCGATGGGCACGTTCCCCGTGCGCTTCCCCTCCCCGGAGGATCCGGGCGATGCGGGGTGGCACATCGACGTGGGGTTCGACTTCGACAAGCCGGACTTCATGGACTGGCGCGCCAACGTCGCCTCCAAGGGCCGGGCGCTGCTGATGCTCTTCCTCTTCTCCGACGTGGGCGAGGACGACGCACCCACCCGCATCCGCGTGGGCTCGCACCAGGACATCGCCCGGCTGCTGGGCCCCGCGGGAGAAGCGGGCCTCACGCTCCGTCAGCTCGCGGCCAACGGCTTCGCGGAGTCCGCCCACCGGCGGGAGGTCCTCGCCACGGGCGAGGCGGGCACGGTGTACCTGTGCCACCCCTTCCTCGTGCACTCGGCCCAACCCCACCGGGGAACGCGGCCGCGCTTCATGGCGCAGCCGCCGCTCCTGCCCCGGGAACCGCTGAGCCTCGCGCGGCTCCCGGAGGACACGTCGCCGGTGGAGGAAGCCATCCGGCGCGCTGTCACCTGAGTCCTACCGCCTCACTCCCACTCGATGGTGGCGGGCGGCTTGGAGGAGATGTCGTAGACGACGCGGTTGATGCCGCGCACCTCGTTGGTGATGCGCGAGGAGATCTTCTCCAAGATGGGGAACGGGATGCGGGCCCAGTCCGCCGTCATCCCGTCCACGCTGGTGACGGCGCGCAGCACGCAGGTGGACTCGTAGGTGCGCTCGTCGCCCATCACGCCCACGCTCTGCACCGGCAGCAACACGGCGAAGGCCTGCCACACTTCCTTGTACAGGCCGGCCTTGTGGATCTCCTCCTGCACGATGGCGTCCGCGCGGCGCACCAGGTCCAGGCGCTTCTCGTTCACCTCGCCCAGCACGCGGATGGCCAGGCCCGGGCCCGGGAAGGGCTGGCGGGAGACCATCTCGTCCGGCAGGCCCAGCTCGCGGCCCAGGGCGCGGACCTCGTCCTTGAAGAGCTCGCGCAGGGGCTCCACCAGCTTGAGCTTCATCTGCTCCGGCAGGCCGCCCACGTTGTGGTGGCTCTTGATGGTGACGGACGGGCCCTTCCAAGACACGGACTCGATGACGTCCGGGTACAGCGTGCCCTGCGCCAGGAAGCCCGCGTCCTGCACGTCGCGCGAGGCCTCCTCGAACACGGCGATGAACTCCCGGCCGATGATCTTCCGCTTCTGTTCCGGATCCGTGACGCCGGCCAGCTTCGACAGGAAGCGCTCGCGCGCGTCCACCGTCTTCAGCGGCACGTGGAAGCGGTCCACGAAGAGCGCCTCCACCTGCGCCCGCTCGCCCTGACGCAGCACGCCGTTGTCCACGAAGATGCACTGGAGCCGGGGGCCAATCGCCCGGTGCAGCAGCAGCGCCGCCACGGAGCTGTCCACGCCGCCGGACAACCCGCAGATGACGCGGCCTTCTTCACCGACCTGCTTGCGGATGGTCTCCACGGCCTCGTCGATGAAGCCCTTCATCGTCCACGAGCCGGTGACCTTGCAGTCGTTGAAGAGGAAGGCGCGCAGCATGGCCTTGCCCTGCGGCGTGTGGACCACCTCCGGGTGGAACTGGAAGCCGTACCAGGGGTTCGTCTTGTGGGCCGCCGCCGCGAAGGGCGAGTTGCCGCTGCGGCCGATGGCCTCGAAGCCGGGCGGCAGCTCGTCCACCCGGTCGCCGTGGCTCATCCACACCTGCACCTGGTCGCCCGGGCGGAACTCCGCGAAGGGGCCTCGCGCGCTAAGGACCTCCACCGCCGCGCTGCCGAACTCGCGGTGGGCGCCCCGGTCGATGCGGCCTCCCAGGAGCTTGGAGATGAGCTGGAGGCCGTAGCAGATGCCCAGGACGGGGACGCCGGCCTCGAAGACGTAGGGGTCGCAGCGCGGGGAGCCGGGCGCTTCCACGGACGCCGGCCCGCCGGAGAGGATGATGCCCCTCGGCGCGAACTGCCGGATGTCGGCGGCGGGCAGGTCCGGGCGGTGGATTTCGCAGTAGACGCCCAGCTCGCGCACACGGCGGGCGATGAGCTGGGTGTACTGGCTCCCGAAATCAAGGATCAGGATCTTCTCGGAGTGCAGGTCCACCGGCGATTCTCCCAGGGGGCGTCGTTGACGGGTGGGGGCCCTTATCGCTACAAACTTCGGGAAATCAACGCTGAAAGGCCGTCAATTGTTCGTGCGCCGCCTGTCCGCTTCCACTGCAGCAGCCATGCTCCTCCTGTCCGCCTCGGGGTGCGTGAAGGAGATCACCTCCGACGAGCGTCTGGAGCGTGACACCCGCAGCGTCGCGGTGAAGGACGCGCCCGGGGTCGAGGCGCTGTCCAAGCTCACCTGTGACGACACCTCCGCGCCCCTCAACAAGGCCCGGGACGTGAACCGCCCGGAGTCCGACCGGCTGGTGGACTACGTCAACCTGTACTCCTCCCTGAAGGAGCGCACCCACACCTTCGAGGAGGCCATGTCCCGCAACCCGGACCTGAGCTACCGCGAGGGCAGCCAGAACCTGGTCAACGCCAAGGACGCCTGCATCCAGCAGACCGCGGACGTCCGGGTGGAGTTCGAGACCTACCTGCGTGAGCTGGTGGCCGTGCCCACGGTGCAGGAGATCAAGGGTGGCAATACCGTCACGGTGGCCCGCCTGGACTTCAGCACCCTGAAGAAGGCCATCGAGACGCTGGACCCGGACGACCGCGAGTCGCTCCTCCAGACCGTGAACTCGGCGGAGAAGCGCGTGTCCACCACGGTCGCCCCGCCCGAGGACACGGGCACCGGCAAGCCGCGTCGCGGCAAGTAGTCGCCCGCGGTCCTCCCCCGGCGCGCTGCCGGGGGAGACTCCCCTGCCCCGAAGCCTCCCGGTGACGGTGAGGCCCTGGGGCGGTGGATGCCCTACTCCATCCGGTAGTTGGGCGCTTCCTCGGTGATGATGACGTCGTGCACGTGGCTCTCCTTGAGCCCGGCGGACGTGATGCGGACGAAGGTGGCCTTCGTGCGCAGCTCCTCGATGGTGGCGCACCCCACGTAGCCCATGCCGCTGCGGATGCCGCCCAGCATCTGGTGCACGTTCATGGAGAGCGTGCCCTTGTACGGGACGCGGCCCTCGATGCCTTCCGGCACCAACTTCACCGCCTCCACGTCGGACTGGAAGTAGCGGTCCTTGGCGCCCTGCTTCATGGCGCCCAGGCTGCCCATGCCCCGGTAGCTCTTGTAGCTGCGGCCCTGGTACAGGATGACGTCGCCGGGGGACTCCTCGGTGCCGGCGAACAGCGAGCCGATCATCACGGAGCTGGCGCCCGCGGCGAGCGCCTTCACGATGTCGCCCGAGTACTTGATGCCGCCGTCGGAGATGATGGGGACGCCGTGCTTGTCCGCCTCGCGGGCGCAGTCGTCCACCGCCGTCACCTGGGGCACGCCCACGCCGGCCACCACGCGGGTGGTGCAGATGGAGCCCGGGCCAATGCCCACCTTCACCGCGTCCACGCCCGCTTCAATCAGCGCGCGCGTGCCTTCCGCGGTGGCCACGTTGCCGGCGATGAGATCGAAGCCCTTGAAGTTCTTGCGAGTGTCGCGCACGCCTTCAATGACGCCCTTCGAGTGGCCGTGCGCGGTGTCCACGACGATGACGTCCACGCCCGCCTTCACCAGCGCGTCGATGCGGGCCTCGCGGTCCGGGGACACGCCCACGGCGGCGGCGCAGAGCAGGCGGCCCTTGGCGTCCTTGGCGGCGAACGGGTGGGTGCGGCGCTTCTCGATGTCCTTGATGGTGATGAGGCCCTTGAGCTCGTAGGCCTCGTTCACGACGAGGAGCTTCTCGATGCGGTGCTCGTGCAGCAGCTTCTGGGCATCGTCCTGGGTGATGCCCTCGCGGCCGGTGACGAGCTTCGTCGTCATCACGTCCTCGACCTTCTGGGAGAAGTTCTTCTCGAAGCGCACGTCGCGGCTGGTGAGGATGCCCACCAGGCGCTTGCCCTGCACCACGGGCACGCCGGACACACCGTGCATCTTCATCAACTCCAGGGCGCGGGCGAGCGGCGCCTTGGGTTCGATGGTGATGGGGTCCACGACCATGCCGCTCTCGAACTTCTTGACCTTGAGGACCTCCAGGGCCTGCTGCTCGGGCGTCATGTTCTTGTGGATGACGCCGATGCCACCCTCCTGGGCCATGGCGATGGCGGTGCGCGCCTCCGTCACGGTGTCCATGGCGGCGGACAGCAGAGGAACGTTCAGCCGGATGTTGCGGGTGAGGCGGGTGGTGAGGTCGGCATCACGCGGGGTGACGGCGCTCTCACCGGGCAGCAGGAGCACGTCGTCGAAGGTGAGGGCCAGCCGGATATCGGGGTTCAACATGGGGGCTCCCGGAGGCCCCGCGGGGCACCAGCGCCCGGCGGGTGCGTGTCCATACGGTTTGCGCGGCTGCCGCGCAACGGAAGAAGGTTTTTTGCCGCCCGTTCCCAGGGACTTCGGGTGATACTCGGCGTCCCACCAACACTTATTGGGACTTGGACCGGGCCTTGGCGGAATTGAATCAAGCGGGGGCGGTCGGGCTGGTGGTGAAGCTGCCCTTCGCCACCCCCGAGGAGTTCCTCGCGAAATACGGGGGCAACATCACCCAGGGCGGCATCTATTTGCGCGCCAAGGCCGTGCGCCCCCCAGGCACGGCCGTTACCCTGGACCTCCGCCTGGCAAGCGGCGACCGGCTCCTCTACACGGCGGCCATCGTCCATTTCGTCACCGGTCAGCAGGGCCAGGGCATCTCCGGCATGGGGCTGAAGTTCGGGGAGGCGGATCCCCCGACCCGCCGGTTCCTGGACGCCGCGGTCGCCATCCTCCCGCACGCCCAGTCGGACGTGCCGCCCGTGCCGAACGGTGTCGGCCCCGCCGACTTCTCAGTGCCCGCCCCGGCGGCGGCCCCTGCCCTGCCCCCGGCCGTGGCCACGGTCCCCGGCGCCTCGGCCCGGATGGACTCCCCGGCCGCTGCCGCCGCGCCCGCGCTGGAGATGGTGACGGATGCCGCGCTGGGGCTGACCATCGACGATCCGCCCCGGACGGGGCCGGTGATTGGCATCGACCTGGGGACGACGAACTCGTGCGCCGCGTTCGTGCGCGGCAACAAGCCCGGGGTGCTGCCCAGCCGCGAGGGCCACAACACGGTGCCCTCCATCCTCGCGTTCAACCAGCGCGGCAAGCTGGTGGTGGGCCACCCCGCGAAGGGGCAGATGCTCACCAACCCGCGCCAGACGGTGTACGGCGCCAAGCGGCTGGTGGGCCGGCCGTACGCGTCGCCCATCGTGGGGCAGATCAAGGGCCGCTTTCACTACGAGATCGCCGCGGGTCAGGCCGGCGAGGCGGCGGTGCGGTTGGGTGACCGCATCTATTCGCTCCAGCAGATCTCCGCGCTGATCCTCCGCGAAGTGCGTGAGGTGGCGCAGAACCAGTTGGGCCAGATCATCTCGCGAGCGGTCATCACGGTGCCCGCCTACTACAACGACAACCAGCGGCACGCGGTTCGCGAGGCGGGCAAGCTCGCGGGCCTGTACGTGGAGCGCATCCTCAACGAGCCCACGGCGGCGGCGCTGGCATACGGCTACGGCAAGAAGCTGAACCAGCGCGTGCTGGTGTACGACCTGGGCGGCGGCACGTTCGATGCGTCGGTGCTGGAGCTGCACGACACCGTCTACGAGGTGATCTCCACCGGCGGCGACACGTTCCTGGGCGGCATCGACTTCGACAACGCCATCGTGGAGTACCTCCTGCAGGAGTTCGAGCGGCAGACGGGCCGCGCCTTCCAGGGGGACCGGGTGGCCCTGCAGCGCATCAACGACGCGGCGGAGCGGGCCAAGTGCGCCCTGTCCGAGCGCTCCGAGATGCGGGTGCACGTGGCCTTCATCACGATGATCGACAACAAGCCGTACGATCTGGACGTCACGCTCACGCGGCAGAAGTTGATCGCCCTGACGGAGGGGCTGGTGGACCGCACGGTCCAGGTCTGCGAGGAGGTTCTCCAGGCCAAGGGGCTGAAGCCCACGGACATCGACGAGGTCATCCTCGTCGGAGGGCAGAGCCGCTTCCCGCTGGTGCACGAGAAGATCACCAAGTTCTTCGGCCGGCCGCCCAGCAAGGGCGTGCACCCGGACGAGGCCGTGGCGCTGGGCGCGGCGCTCCTGGCGCACAGCCTGGGACAGACGGAAGGCGTGGTGCTCATCGACGTGCTGCCCATGGCCATTGGCGTGGGGCTGCCGGGTGGGCGCTTCAAGCCGGTGCTGGAGCGCAACGTGTCGCTGCCGGCGACGAAGAGCTACACGCTCTCCACGCACCGGGATGGACAGACGGAGCTGGAGCTCACCGTCTTCCAGGGCGACTCCGACCGAGCGCAGGACAATGAATACCTGGGCACGCTGCGGCTCGCGGGCCTGCCGAAGAAGCCTCGCGGCGCGGTGCAGGTGTCGGTGACGTTCGAGGTGAACAACGAATCGCTGCTCAAGGTGACCGCGAAGGAAGGCACCACGGGGCGCGAGGTCGTCAGCACGTTCACCACCCGCGATACACCGGAGGCGGTGAAGGCTCGGCTGGCGCAGGAGGAGTCCGCTCCGGCGCCGGTGCCTCCGGTCGTGACTCCGGGGAACGCGGCTCCGGCGGCGCGCAAGGTGGCGGCGTCCCCGCCCGTTGTTCAGGAGGCGGTGCCGGACGCCGCTGTCGTGTCAAAGCAGAAAGGTTTCATGGGGTGGTTGAAGGGGCTCTTCGGCCGCGCTTGAGGGCCAAGCCTCCCGTGATTCATTACCGGGGGTGTCTACGGGATTGAGCAGTCGGGCTGCTATGAAGTGTCGAAATTTTTCGACACATGGACGGCCCCCCCCGTGACCGACCTCTCCCAATGCCTTCCTGGCGTACTGCTGAAGCTTGCCCAAAATCCGTCTGCCCGGGCGCCCCTCTACACATTCCTGGGTGATGACGGTGAGGAGACCGTGTGGAGCGCGTCCGACTTGGACGTGCGAGCACGGCGGATTGCCTCCGCGCTGCGTGAACGTGGCGCGCAAGGCGAGCGCGTGCTGCTGCTGTACCCGCCGGGCCTGGACTACATCGCGGGCTTCTTCGGCTGCCTGTACGCAGGCGCGGTGGCGGTGCCCGCGTATCCGCCGGACCCGATGCGGCTGGAGCGCACCCTGCCCCGCCTGCGCGCCATCATCCAGGATGCGCGGGCGTCGGTGGTGCTCACCACGTCGGGCATCCTCGGGCTGTCGGACTTCGTCTTCGAGCAGGCGCCGGACTTCCGCGCGCTGCACTGGATGGCGACGGACGAGTTGCCGGAGGGCGGCGAGCGGGACT
>NZ_RAWO01000209.1:0-415 GCF_003668955.1 Corallococcus sp. AB038B
TTCCTGCCCGATTATCCAGACCCCTCCCTGTGAGTTGCGTGAGATCTGGAAATAAAGATCTCACAGTTTAACCAGTGCGTAATTTTCCGCCCAAACTTGTCTGGATTGCCCGGTTCGTCACGAACGGGCAACGATGACACCCCGGGTCTGCCTGGCTTCACAGCCGTTGACCCGGGGCGTTTGGTGGAAAAATCCAATCACACACCACGAACGCGAACGGGGCCTGTTCCCGTGAAGGAACAGACCCCGTGCGGCGCTACAGGCTTGTGACGCGGTGGATCAGACGAAGGGCACGCCCGGGATGTCGTCCGGGATGAGGTCGTCGAAGAAGTCCTTCACGCCGTTGAACGCGTCCCCGGCCAGCTCGCCCACCTCGCCGCCGAAATCCGCCAGGGCCCCGAGCGCTTCCTTCGCG
>NZ_RAWO01000210.1:0-415 GCF_003668955.1 Corallococcus sp. AB038B
GACCGGATATTTAATAGAGCTACTCGTCTAAACCCTCCTAGCCATAAGCAACGTAGAACGACTGCTAAGGAGCATTGTGGCCAGCTTATTACAGCCGGACTAAACAAGGTTTAGTCTATAGATACGTACTGTAAATTCGAGCTTTAGAGCATCTAAATATACGGCGCTTACGACGTGTATTCACAGCATCTAATCTGGATCTACGTAAGTATTACTGCTCGCATAGCACTCTTAGTGGACTCGCAGTACCTCTACGCTATTACTACGTTAGGCATAATGCCTAAGATCATCTAAGCTAACAAGGGCGCTAAGACTCCTCTTTGCGCTAATATACACTACAACATCCGCTTAGAGATAGACTACGAGCTTGCGGAGGACAAGCATCTGCCTGTTACAGGAGGCACCTTAGGGAGGT
>NZ_RAWO01000211.1:0-413 GCF_003668955.1 Corallococcus sp. AB038B
GGAGAGCTCGAAGAAGCGGTGAGCCCACTGCTCCATCAACATTGCGTTCCTTCAACGCCCAGGGGCGCGAGACGCCACGGCCCTGGGGGGAGGGGGCCGTACGTCGCTTGGTGCATGACGGGGATAAACGAGTCTTCACGGACATAGACACCATTTCAGGAAAAAATGCATGTCCGTAATTCGTTGGACCGGGCGCGCGGACGTGTGCCCGGGTGCTGGGCAACCACGGAGCCGAGCGGTGACGGCGCGTGCCAATTCCTGTCGCATTGTCGAAGCGCTGTTCAGGTTGCCAAGGGGGGTGCGAATCCACCGCAGGCTGGGTGCGCAGGGCTTCAGTGCGCACCACGTCTGTCTTCCAGGACGGCAACCCATATCCACCACGTCAGGGAAGGGTGGAGGTTTGGGCAGACGTC
>NZ_RAWO01000212.1:0-413 GCF_003668955.1 Corallococcus sp. AB038B
TGCCTGGACGGGACGCGAGGGTCCGCTGGAGAGTTCCTGGATGCAGCGCTGGAAGTGGTCGGCCACCTGCAGCGCGCGGCTGAGCTGCCAGGCGCGCCTCAGCCACTGCACCAGGGGAACCGAACCATCCGCGAGCCGCTCGATGCCGTTGAAGCGGAAGAGCGTCGCCATCAGCGTGGCCGCCGGAGGCCCGCCCACCGGAATCGGGGCGACACACGCGGGGTCGATTCCTTCCAGGAGCGCCAGCTGGGTGCCCTGCCCCACCAGGTCGCAGTTGAGCGCGACGTCGTGCAGCTCGAGGATTCTCTCGTCGGGCAGGTGGCGGAAGTTGGGCACCAGGAGTCACCACACCGGCCCTGTCGCTTCGAAGGCCGCGAGGAGGACTGGAGCATAGCCGCTCGCCCAGGTCCTCT
>NZ_RAWO01000021.1:0-92503 GCF_003668955.1 Corallococcus sp. AB038B
GCGTCGTCACCGCCCCGCCTCCGGCCCGGGTGGTGGACCGGGGCGAGTACGGCCCCGGCTTCCTGGCCCACGTCGTGGTTTCCAAGTGCGCCGACGCGATGCCACTGCACCGGCTGGCCCAGCGGATTGAGCGCGGTGGGGTGCCCATGAGTCGCAGCACGCTGACGGACCTCTTCCACCAGGCCGCTTCGGTACTGCTGCCGCTCTCCACGCACCTCTTGCAAGTCATTGCGGCCGCCGAGGTGGTGTGGGCCGACGAGACGCCCGTGCGCGTGCTGGACGTGAAGAAGACGAAGCAAGGCTACCTCTGGACCTTCCTCACCCAGACGCAGCAGGGCGAGTGGCTGCTGGGCTATCGCTTCAGCCTGGGCCGAGCGGGCAAGACGCCCAAGGACGTGCTGGGCGGCACCCGGGGTGCCCTCGTGGTGGACGCCTATACCGGCTACAACGCGGTGACGCTGCCGGAAGGGCGCGTGCGTGTCGGCTGCTGGGCCCACGTGCGCCGCCGCTTCTTCGAGGCGCTCGCCACCGCGCCCGAGGCCCGCGAGGCCCTGGACTTCATCCTCGCTCTCTACCGGGTGGAAGCCCTGGCTCGCGACGCGGGCGTCGTGCGCACGGACGCGCACCGCGAGCTGCGCCAGCAGCAGAGTCTCCCCGTCCTCACAGCGCTGCGCGCGTGGCTCGAATCGCAGCTCCCTCGCCACCTGCCCAAGGGCCCCATGGGCCAGGCCCTTTCCTACGCGCTGAAGCAGTGGGATGCCCTCTCGCGCTTTGTCTCCGATGCGCGCCTGCCCCTGGACAACAACCGCTCCGAGGCCGCTCTTCGCAAGGCCGCTCTGGGAAGGAAGAACTTCCTCTTCGTCGGCCACGAGGCCGCGGGGGAGAATCTCGCCGGCCTCTACGCCCTCGTCGCCACCTGCGAGGCCAACGGCGTCAACCCCGAAGACTACCTGGCCGACGTGCTGCTGCGTGTGCAGACGCATCCCCACTCGTGCATTGGTGAGCTGCTACCTCACGAGTGGAAGCGGCGACGCACCGCCGACCCGCCCGAGTCGCCCCTCCAGCTCAGTCCCTGAACAACTCGCTCCTCGCGGCGCCCGCCGAGCACGGCCGGGGCCTGTCTTCAAGCGTCCCGGCACGACGTCCACCGGACGGTTACGGTCACGCTGGCTCCGACGCCGGAGCGCCCGGTACCAGTGCTGGCCGACCTGCGTTCGGAATCGCCCCATGGCGGCGATGTTGGTGGGAACTGCATGGTACGCGAAATAGCCGCGCACCACGGATGCAAGCCAGTTCCCCTGCTCCGGGATGGGCAGATGGCGACGTCGCTGAAGTTCCGCTTTCACGTCCTTCAGCTTCGCGTTCATCCGCACCCGCATCGTGTGCCGTTTCACCAGATAGAAGCCTGCCTTCGACTTGCCGCAGATGTGAGTAAACCCGAGGTAGTTGAAGGTTTCTGGCTTCCCAAGCCCACTCCTCTCTCTGCTCTTGGAGGCGAGCCTCCCGAACTGAATGAGGCGTGTCTTCTCCGGGTGCAGTTCCAGAGCGAACATCCGCAGTCTCTCGCGGAGGAGCGCCAGGAACTGCTCGGCATCAGAGCGGTCCTCAAAACCCACGATGAAATCGTCCGCGTAGCGCGTGATGATGACATCACCTCGCGCCTGCTTTCTTCTCCACCGCTGGAACCAGAGGTCGAGGACGTAGTGGAGGTAGATGTTCGCCAGCAGCGGCGACACCGTCGCTCCCTGGGGCGTGCCTTCTTCGCTCGCCCGCCACGTCCCCTTCTCCATCACACCTGCGCTCAGCCACTTCTGGATGAGGCGCAGGACTCGCTTGTCTGCAATCCGGTGCTCGAGGAATTTCATCAGCCACTCGTGGTCGATGGCGAAGAACCCACGAATGTCCGCGTCGAGCACCCAGTTCACCCTCCTTCGTTTGAGTCCGGTCGCGAGCGCATCCAGCGACTGGTGCTGGCTGCGCCCTGGCCGGAACCCATACGAGAAGCCAAGGAAGTCCTCCTCATAGATGGCGTTCATCACCTCGACGATGCTGCGCTGGACGAGTTTGTCCTCCAGTGCCGCGATGCCGAGCGGTCGCTGCCGCCCGTCCGCCTTGGGGATGTACGTTCTGCGTGAGGGCTTCGCCCGGTACGCTCCTCGGTGGAGGCGTGCGTGCAGGTCCCGAAGGTTCTCTTCGAGCCTTGCGCCGTACGTCTCCCACGTCACGCCGTCTACTCCCGGCGCGGCGTTGCGGCGCAGTGCCGCGAACGACGTCCGAAGGCTTTCGAGTGTGACGTGGTGTAGCAGCGCGGTGAACTTCGCCTTCCTGTCCTTCCTTGCAGCTTGGCGTACGCGAAGGAGCTCACTGGGCAGACCTGTCCGGCTCTGTGTCCGGGGCCTGTTTTGCTCCCCCGCGTTCCTCTTGGCCAGGCTCCTTCCCTCCACCGTCTCCGCAGCTCGACTGCGAGCGTTGTTCGACGGCTTCACCGGTACTACGAGCCTGTCCGACTTCCTCTGCCCGTGCGTCATCGGATGACGGTCTCCGACCTTCCCGATGCGTCCCACCTCGCCAACTGCGGTGGGCAAGCAGAGGACCTCCCGGTTCTCGTGCATGGAGTTTCAGTACATGCATGGGGTCTCCGACTGCGCAGGACCGTTCGCGAACTCACCCTGGCGCTCGCGTCCGTGGGGCCTTCCGCTTCGGTTAACAGCGTCGGCGTCCTGGAGGCCTGATTTCGCAGCTCAATACCCAGCCTGCACCTACCCCGGTCAACGCTTCGCCCAGCCCCCTTGCGGGTGCCGTCGCATGACTTGGGGTCATCGCGGGTGGTTAGCCCTTCGATGTACGACTCTTTCATTCGCGACTCCATGCCGGTTTATCCCGGCGCACTAACCGTCCGGCCAACGATGTGCCGTGAGGGATTGCCGGGGGAGCGGTTCGCGGCGGACGCTTCCGGGCATGGCGAAGCAGGTGGAGAAGCCGGAGTGGGCGCGCATCGCGGAAGCCTTCGAGGCCAGCGGGCAGACGCAGAGGGAGTTCGCGTTGGCGCGGGGCGTGCGGCTGAGCACGTTGCAGTCGTGGGTGTACCGGGCACGACGGGCCGCGCCGTCGCGAGCGGAAGCCGTGAGACTCTTGCCGGTGCAGGTGGCGACGACGCCCGCGGCGATGGAGTCGGGGATGGAGGTGGTCGCCGCGAGCGGGGCGCGGGTGCGATTCGCGGTGGGCACCGACGTGGCGTACGTGGCCCGGCTCGTCGCCGCGCTGGGACGGTGAGAGGGTGTTCGCGCTTCCGGCTTCGGTGCGCGTGGTGCTGGCCGTGGAGCCGGTGGACATGCGCAAGTCGATTGATGGCCTCATGGCCTTGGTGCGCGCCGAGTGGGGCGAGGACGTCTACTCGGGGCACCTCTTCGCCTTCGTCTCGCGCAAGGGCGACAGAGTCAAGGTGCTGACGTGGAGCCGGGGCGGCTTCGTGCTGCTGTACAAGCGGCTGGAGACGGGCCGCTTCCGGCTGCCGCGCGTGGAGGCGGAGGCGAAGGCGGTGACGCTGGACGCCACGCAGTTGGCGATGCTGCTGGACGGCATCGACGTGGCGGACGTGCGACGCCCGCCGGCCTGGTCACCGCCCGGGCGCGCGGCCTCCTGAGGGCCCGGCGCGAGCGCGGGGGCGGGCAGCGCGGTATGGGCTCCAGGTGCCGCGCGAGCTTCCACTGGACCATTTCTGCCCCTGGCGGGAGGAAGCCGAGGAGCTCCGCGAGCGGATGACGTCGCTGGAGTCGAAGATGGCCGCGCTGGAGCGGCGTGTCTTCGGTCGCAAAGCCGAGAAGCTGCCGCCCGTCGCCGAGGAATTGAGGCAGACGGCCCCGAGTCCCCAGGACGAAGCGGCGCGGGCCAAGGCCGCCCCGGAGAAGCGCCGGGCGCGGGCCGCACGGAAGGCCGAGGAGGCCCCGACGCGCGAAGTGCGGCACGCGGTGCCGCCCGAGTCGAGGCACTGCCCGGCGTGCGGCAGTGAGGAGTTGAAGCCGCTGGGCGAGGGGCGAAGGACGGTGGTGTACGAGTACGTGCCCGCCTTCTTCGAGCGGCAGGTGCACGTGCAGCAAGTCCTCTCGTGCGCGTGCGGCCAGGGCGTGGTGACGGCCCCCGCGCCGCCGAAGGTGGTGGACAAGGGCGAGTACGGCCCGGGCTTCCTTGCGCACGTTGTGGTTTCCAAGTGCGCCGACGCGATGCCCCTGCACCGGCTGGCCCAGCGCGTGGAACGCGGCGGCGTGCCCATGAGTCGCAGCACCCTGACGGACCTCTTCCACCAGGCCGCCTCGGTGCTGCTGCCTCTGTCCCAGCACCTCTTGCAAGTCATTGCCGCCGCCGAGGTGGTGTGGGCCGACGAGACGCCCGTGCGCGTGCTGGACGTGAAGAAGACGCGCCAGGGCTACCTCTGGACTTTCCTCACCCAGACGCCCGCGGGGGAGTGGCTGCTGGGCTACCGCTTCAGCCTGGGCCGGGCCAGCACGACGCCGAAGGAAGTCCTGGGCGGCACCCGGGGCGCCCTCGTGGTGGATGCCTATACGGGCTACAACGCGGTGACACTGCCCGAGGGCCGCGTGCGGGTGGGCTGCTGGGCCCACGTGCGACGGCGATTCTTCGAGGCGCTCCCCACCGCGCCCGAAGCCCGCCAGGCCCTGGACTTCATCCTCGCCCTCTACCGCGTGGAAGCCCTGGCTCGCGACGCGGCCGTCGTGCGCACCGACGCGCACCGCGAGCTGCGCCAGCAGCAGAGCCTCCCCGTCCTCACGGCGCTGCGCGCGTGGATGGACTCGCAGGCCCCGCGCCACCTGCCCAAGGGCCCCATGGGCCAGGCCCTCTCCTACGCCCTGAAGCAGTGGGACGCCCTGACGCGCTTCGTCTCCGACGCGCGCCTGCCCCTGGACAACAACCGCTCCGAGGCGGCGCTGCGCAAGGCGGCCCTGGGCCGGAAGAACTTCCTCTTCGTCGGCCACGAGGCCGCGGGGGAGAATCTCGCCGGCCTCTACGCCCTGGTCGCCACCTGCGAGGCCAACCAGGTCAATCCCGAGGAGTACCTGGCCGACGTGCTGCTTCGCGTCCAGACGCACCCGCACTCGCGCATCGGGGAGCTGCTGCCCCACGAGTGGAGGCTGCGACGCACCGCCGACCCGCCCGAGTCACCCCTCCAGCCCAGTCCCTGAACAGCTCACTCCTCGCGGCGCTCGCCGAGCACGGTCGGGGCCTGTCTTCAAGCGTCCCGGCACGTCACTGGCCGGACGGTTACAGTTCCTCCGCGCCCAGCTGGTCGGCGAGTGGTACCCGGGCACAGCAGGCCGGAAGACACTCTGGTCCGTGGCTCCAGGCATCGGTCTGGAGCTGGGGCTCTAAAGATTGTGGTTTCAGCAGCGCGCCGGGAGCGGCTCGACCACGCGTGTCTCGCGGCGAACCAGCAGCAAGACCAGGATGAGACCTGCTCCAGCCATCGCCGCCCCGGCCAGGGCCACGGCCGGATAGCCGAGGTTGAGGCCAATGACCGCCCCACCGAGAGCCGCGCCGATGGCGTTGCCCAGGTTGAAGGCCCCGATGTTCATGGCCGAAGCCAGGTTCGGCGCATCGCTGGCGGCGGTCATCACCCGCATCTGCAGCGGCGGCACCAGGGCGAAGCTCGCCACGCCCCAGAGGAAGATCACCACGGCGGCGGGCGCCTGCCACGGCATGACCCCAGCGAATACAACCAACAGCGCGGCGAGGCCCGCCAGGGTGACAATCAAGGTCCGGTCCACCGACCTGTCGGCGAAGCGGCCCCCCAGCCAGTTGCCGAGCGTCAGCCCCAGTCCATAGGTCACCAACATGGCGGTGACGAAGCCGGTCGAGGCCAGGGTCCGCTCCTTCAGAATCGGAGCGATGTAGGTGAAGACGGTGAACATGGAGCTGGAGCCGATAACGGTCAGAGCCAGGGCGGCCAGCACAGGTCCGCGTCGGAGCACCGCCAGTTCGGCCTTCATGGCGCCGCTGTCGTCGGCAGAAGGCTCGACCCGGCCGTGCGGCAGGGTCAAGCGAAGCGCGATCATCGCCAGGGCGCCCAGACCCGCGATGCCCCAGAAGGACGCGCGCCAGCCCAGGGTCTCGCCCGCCCAGGCGGCCAGGGGAACGCCGGTGATGTTGGCGACGGTCAGGCCCATGAACATGGCCGCGACAGCGCCCGCCCGCCTGTTCGTCGCGACCACGCTGGCCGCGACGATGGCGCCCACACCAAAGAAGGCACCGTGGTTGAACGACGTCACCACTCGCGCCGCCATCAAGGTCCAGTACTCCGGCGCGAGCGCCGACAGCAGATTGCCCAGGGTGAAGATGCCCATCAGGCCCACCAGCAGGGTCCGGCGCGGCACGCGGCCGGTCGTCAAGGTCATCACCGGCGCGCCGAGCAGCACCCCGAAGGCGTAGGCGCTGACCAGCAGGCCCGCCGCCGGGATGGAGACGCCGAGGTCTCCTGCGATCACAGGCAGCATGCCCATCGGCGCGAACTCCGTGACCCCAATGCCGAAGGCGCCGACCGCCAGAGCGAGAAGAGGAGGGTTGGGCTTCATCCGCGGGAACCTTTCTCTGCCCCCGCGGCGACTGTGCGCGACGGGGTGCGTTGTTCTGAGCGCGCAAAGATGGCCGGGCGGTCGCGCGCGCGTTAGAGCTCTTCGAAGCCAAGGATTCTTGAGATGAACGCAAAGGTGCAGCTGGGCGGCGAGGATCGGGCGCGTGAGATGGCCGTCTTTTCGGCCGTGGCGGCGACCGGCAGCTTCTCGGCGGCCGGGCGTGAGCTGGGCCTGTCCCCGTCGGCCGTCAGCCGGACCCTCGACCGCATCGAGGCGCGTCTGGGGGTACGCCTGATGATCCGCACGACCCGGGCCCTGACCCTGACGCCCGAGGGGCAAGCCTATCTGGGCGCGGCACGGCGCATCCTGGCGGAGCTGGACGACGCGGAGCAGGCCATCGCGGATCTGGGCGCGCCGCGCGGGCGGCTGAGGGTGAGCGCCGCCCTCTCGCATGGGCGCCTGTGCGTGGTCCCCCTGTTGGGCGACTTCACGGCGCGATACCCCCACATCCTGGTGGACATCAACCTGACGGACAGCGTGGTCGACATCGCAGCAGGTCAGGCGGACGTCGCCATTCGCTTCGGCCCACTCGCGGACAGCGGTTTGACCGCGCGCAAGCTCGGCGAGAAAGGGCGCGTGATCGTGGCTTCACCCGACTACCTGAACCGGCGCGGGACGCCGATGGTTCCAGAGGACCTGCACCACCATAACTGCCTGAACTTCAATTTTCGTCGGGCCGAAGCGGTCTGGCCCTTCGTGCGCGACGGGCATGAATACAGTCTGTCATTGAAGGGCTGTATCGAAGCCAATAACGGAGAGACCCTGGGCCAGCTGGCTGCTGCCGGCGTGGGAGTGACGCGCGTCGGCGCATTCAGCGTCGAGGAAGAGCTCCGCTCCGGCCAACTGGTTCCTCTGCTGGAGCGCTACAATCCGGGCGACACGGAGAACATCCACGCCGTCTTTGTCGGTGGCGCCAACCTGCCGGCGCGAGTCAGGGTGTTCGTCGACTACCTGGCCGACGTATTGCAGTGAGTCGCAAGGAGGGGCTTCTGCTCCCTCTTCCCGCACCGTGAAAAACCAGGACGGGCCTTCGCCCGAGATCCGTGGTGCAGGCGGAAAGTCACTGACAGTCATGATCTCCATTCGTTCCATCGCGCTCTCCTGTGTGGTCGTGCTCGGCTTCTTCGCTGCCTGTAGTGACGATCCCTCCAATCCCCCCGGCGGGACGCCCGGCGCGTCCGTTCCCGATGCGTCCGTGCCGGACGCGTCCGTGGAGATGTGCACTGACGCCGGCACCACGCAGTGCGGTGACACGTGCGTCAACACCGACAGTGACTCCGCCCACTGCGGAGGGTGTGACCAGGCCTGCATGACCACCGAGGCCTGTGAGGCCGGTGTCTGCGTCGCGGTCTGTCGGATCGACGGCCAGCAGGTCGCGGCCGGAGCGGTGAACCCGGCGAACGCATGCGAGCAGTGCGTGCCCGCGACGTCCGCGACCTCGTGGACGTCATTCGCGGACGGGACGGCGTGCGGCACGGGACAGGTCTGCTCGACCGGCGCCTGCAGTCCGAAGTGCTTCATCAACGGCACGATCTACGACGAGGGCACACCCAACCCGACGAACGCCTGCGAGGTCTGCACGCCAGCAACGTCGACGACGGCGTGGTCTCCGCGCGAGGCCATTCCGCTGCTGGTCGGCGGCACCGACATCGTGGCGCAGGGCTGGACGACGTACACGCAAGCGCCGAACACGCTCACGTATGGCGAGGACTATGTCCGCCTCGCGACGTCAACGGACAGCGGCGGTCGAACGAGCGGGCAGTTGCTCCTTGCGAAGACGAACGCGGTCGCCCCGACGCAGCCGTTCACGCTCCGCGTGACGATGCAGGTCGAGTCGGTGAGCAGGCACAACCAGCTCGACAGCGGCGCGGCCATCCTGGGGAGTCTCACCGGCTCGGTCGGCAATGGGACGGATCGCTCGCAGATGATCTACCTGGACAGCGCGGCGATTGGCTGGGCGGATGACACGCAGTCCTCGGCGTTCGCCGTGACCGATGGCGCGTATCACGTCTACGAGCTCGCGGTGGATGCCGCCAAGGTCGCGACGGTGAGCGTCGACGGTGTCGCGAAGCTCACGCGGAACAACTTCACGACGAACGGCACCATCGCCATCGGAGACCAGACCAACGATCCGAACGTCGACGGCGTGGTGCGGATCAAGTCGGTCGAGCGGCTCTGCCAGTGAGGCTCTTCTCTGTCCCCATTCATGTGAATGGGGACAGGGTCATGTGTGGGCCATGACCGGGAACCGGTGGGCCTCTTGTGAGGGATGGAAGTTGCGCACGAACAGGTCGGCTTCCATGTCCTCACCGGCCGTCACGGCCTCCGGCCAGTAGCGCTCTGGAGTGAACCCGAAGCGGATGGACCGGATGGGCCGGTCAATCAATCGGGGGATCCAGGCTCGCAGGTCGAAGGGCTCGCGGGCGAAGACGTCGTCGAGGTACAGCGTCTCGCCTTCGACTCCCGCGAACGCCCAGGCATCCGTTCCCAACTGGCGCAGGGGCCTCGCGAAGCCATTGGCCACGGGCCAGCTCGCCACCGTCGCGTAGCCTCGCGCGCCGAAGCGGTCCGTTGAGGGACGCCCTTCACTGGAGAGCGTGGCGAGTCCAGCGCGCACGGCCGCGTCCTCCAGTGAGAGCGTGGGCGCGGGTGGACCAGCCGGCATGGCATCGTACTGGGTGGCGAACAACGTCTGCATTTGAGGCTGGAACCCGAATCGCGGGTAGAACTGGCGCACCTTGGGATTGGCGAAGAGCAGCACGGGCGCATCCCCACACGCGTCCAGCGCGGCGTTCATGACCACGCGCGCAAGTCCCCGGCCACGATGCGACGGCAAACACCCCACGGCTCCCAGCTGATGGGCCAGCACCTCGCGCCCTTCCAACAGCAGGCGCATCCGCATCACGGAGGTGTTGGCCACCACGCGGCCGTCCTCAATCAGCGCGAACGCACGATAGTCGTCGTTCCACTCTCCCCATGCACGCCAACGGCGGAAGTCCGCGCGGCGGAACACCTGGGGCACGTAGTCACAGAACAGCTCCTGCAATCCGGTATCGACCTGCCTGATTTCGCTGACCGCAACGGCTTCCATCACACGCCCCCACTCAGCTTGAAAACTCAATCAGGTTCATGGCGGAGCGGCGTACTGAACTCGCACAGCCCCAGGCCCCAGATGAGCATGAATGACAGGTGCACGCTGGGGTGGAACGGCAGGTAGTGCACCAGGGCCAGGACGTGGAAGCCCACGAAGGACAGCAGGGCTCCCGTGGCCGGAATCGAACCCGCCCGGTGCCTTCGCACCAATGCCCTCGCCAGCAGGAAGTGCATCGTCGCCAGCAGCACCAGGCCCACGAGCCCCGTCTCCGCCCAGGCCGTCAGCCAGAGGTTGTGTGAGTCCGTGGCCAGCAGGTCCGTGATGCCCGTCTCCGTCTGCGTCGCCAGGGCCGCGGGTTTGTGATTGCCGAACCCCACGCCCACCCAGGGGTGCTCCCGCACCAGGCGCCAACCCACGGACATCGCCAACGACCGCTCGCCGCTGCCGAAGAGGTTGTCCACCGCCTTGCCGAAGCGCTCCCGCCACGCGGGCGTCAGCAGCACCATGATCACCAACGCCGCCGCCACGCCGAGCCCTGCCTTCCTTGCCGTCCCTCGCAGCAACAGCAACAGCGCCAACACGCACACGCCCAGCGCCGCTCCCAGCGCCGCTCTCGCGAACGCGCCGTAGATGGACAGCAGCAGGCCCAGCACCATCACGCCGGCCAGCACCCGCCTCCGCGTCACCTTCGACCGGCCAATCACCGCCAGCGCCGGGCCCAGCACCGCGATGGCTCCGTGCGCGAACCGCAGCCGGTGGAAGAAGAAGCCTCCCGCCGCGTACCTCGGGTTCTCCTCCGTTCCGAAGTTCTCGTGCAGGCGCGACAGGTTCAGCTTCAGGAACTTCGGCGGCTCCCAGGGCCACGGCACCCGGTGCTGGAAGAAGCCCAGCGCCGCCGCCAACAACCAGCCTCCCGCGACGAGGCTCCCCAGCAGCAGCCACGGCACTCCCATCGTCCCGATGCACGCGACCGCGGCTCCCGCCACCGTGTCCAGCGCCTGGCCGTACCTTGCGCCCCGGGGCCACTTCGTCGCGGCTCCCGTCAACAGCGCCACCGCCGGGGACAAAAGCTGCCAGACGCTCAGGGCGACGCTCGCCAGCACGAACGCCCTTACGTCTTTCTCCAGGCGCAGCCGCTTCGTTGCCGCCAGCGCCAGGGCCAGCGCCGTGGCCAGGATGGCTCCGGCCTGGAGCACCGCCTCCGCCAGCACCAGCCCTACCGCGTAGAGCCCCAACACCGCGGCGACCGCCGTCTTCCAGCGCCCTGACTCGACCGTCTTCGTATCCGTGCCCATGCCGTGCGCCTCGAACTCGCGAGGCCGGTGGACCCTATCCCACCTCGTGCGCCCCTGCCCTTCCGGAGTGGACCCGGAATCCCCGGCGATGGACGCCGTCACTCCTTTTCACGCGCTTGACGTTGGCGCTCCGGACGGGCACGCGTTACCCAGGGTCCTTTCCCGGGTCCCCCCTTCCGACATGCGCACCACCCATCGACCGTTCACCACTTTGGCTCTGGCACTGTCCCTCTTCGTGGCCGCGCTGGAGATGACCGTCGTCTCCACCGCCATGCCCACGGTGGTCAGCGACCTGGGCGGCATCCAGCACTACGCTTGGGTCTTCACCGCGTACATGCTGTCGTCCACCATCACCGTCCCCATCTACGGGAAGCTCGCCGACCTCTACGGCCGCAAGCCCATCGTCCTCTTCGGCTCCACCCTGTTCCTGCTGGCGTCCCTGGCCTGCGGGTTCTCCACGTCGATGAACATGCTCATCGCGTTCCGCGTCCTCCAGGGCCTGGGCGCCGGCGCCATGCAGCCCATCGCGCTCACCATCATCGGGGACATCTACACGCTGGAGCAGCGCGGGAAGGTCCAGGGCGCGTTCAGCGCCGTGTGGGGCATCGCGGGCCTCGCCGGCCCTCTCACCGGCGGCCTCATCGTGAAGTACCTCACGTGGCACTGGATCTTCTTCATCAACATCCCCATCGGCATCGCGTCCATGGTGCTGCTCGTTGCGTTCTTCCACGAGCAACTCAAGCCCAAGGTGCGTGCCCGGCTCGACTACGCGGGCGCGGCGCTGCTGTCCTCGGGCGTCGTGGCGCTGCTGTTCGGCGTGCAGGGCTCCGGGCGGACACTGCTCGCCCTGCCCCTCGCCGCCGTGCTCCTCACCGCGTTCGTGTTCGTGGAGCTTCGCGCCGCCGAGCCCATCATCCCGATGAGCATCTTCAAGATTCCCACCATCGCCATCTCCAACGTTGCGGGCGCCCTCTTCTCCGCCGCCCAGTTCGGCGCGACCACCTACGTGCCCCTGTACGTGCAGGGCGTGCTCGGTGGCTCCGCCACGATGGCGGGCGGGATGATCACCCCCATGATCGTCGGCTGGCCGCTGGCGAGCCTCATCGGCGGCAGGCTCATGGTCCGCACTGGATTCCGGCCGCTCATCGTCGGCGGGCTGGGGCTGGCCTCCATTGGCACCGTGCTGATGGCGCTGCTGCTCAAGCCCGGGGCTTCGATGCTTGTGCCGCAGATCGCAATGGGGTTGTTTGGCATTGGCCTGGGCTTCGCGGCGATGTCCACGATGGTCGCTGTCCAGACCACCGTGGGCTGGGAGCTGCGCGGTGTGGCCACCGCGAGCAGCATGTTCTTCCGAACCATCGGAGGATCGCTGGGCGTGGGCGTGATGGGCGGCGTGCTGGTGAATCAGCTGATGAAGGACCCCAACGTCCCCGTCAGCGCGGCCACGGAGCTGCTCGGCCCCGAGCATGGACGCGGCCTGGCTCCCGCCATCCTGGAGACGCTCGGCGACGCGCTGAACACGGGCCTGTCCATCAACTTCTGGATCATGTGCGCGGCGATGATTGCCGCGTTCACCGCGGGCCTGTTCTTCCCCAAGGTGAAGCGCGTCACCACGCCGGTGAACGTGTCCGACGTCACCGCTTCCCACTGACACCGGTGTTCTTCGAGGCCGCCGGATTCCAGGAGCTGGGGCTCGCTGGAACCCGGCGGCACGTCATGCGTCTGGCCTTGCGCTGACGCTCACCGGCCTTGTCACTCCGCGCTGGCGCTCAGCGGCGTGCAGGTCACGTTGGCGGACACGGCCCACAACGCGTCACCCCAGACGCCGGAGAACCCCCGGAAGTAGATCCTGTTGCCCACACGCGTGAACTCCTCGGGCCCCTCGGCCCCGGGGCTTGAGGTGGTGACGCGACCCGTGCCCGCCGCCGTGCCATTCGTGACCTGCGGCATGAGTCCCAGGCCGCCGTCCCACGAGCTGAAGAGCAGCGTGCCAGAGCCCGTGTCGAAGAGGGGCGAACTGCTCTCGTCGGACGTGGTGAGCCCCTGGCTGACCTGCCGCGTCCCTCCCGCAGTGCCGTCCGTCACCCACAGCCCGACCTGGCGAGGCGCGGGGCCCGGCGAGCTGATCGCCACGGACAGGTAGAGCTTGCCCCCGGCCTCCCGCGAGTCCTGCACGTAGGGCGTGTTGTCCTGCTGGCCAGGATAGGGATTGGGCAGCGTCGTCACCAGGGTCTTCCCGCCTCCGGAGAGCGACAGGCGGTTCAGCTTCAACCGCTCGCCATCGTCGGCGAGCGTGGACAGGTAGACGTAGGAGCTCAGCGCCCCCAGCAGCCGCGCCTGCTTGCCGAAGGTGTCCAGGCGCACCGTGCCCGCCGCCGTGCCATCCGTCCGCCACACCTCCGTCCCGGAGGAGTCGTCCAGCGTGAACACCCCGTTGCCGTTCGCGAGCCGGCGCGTCGCCGTCACGAAGGGGGCCCCCGCGTCCACGCGCTTGACGAGCCGGGTGCCCGCCGCCGTGCCGTCCGTCCGCCACAGGCGCGTGCCGTGGGTCGCGTCCTGGAGGAAGAACAACAGCGCGTCATTCGTCCGTACCGTGGAGCTGGACAGGGACGCCCCCGAGCCGAAGTCCACCACCCGGTACGTCCCCGCCTCCGTCCCGTCCGACCGCCACAGCTCCACCGCGCTCTCCTCCCTGCGGAAGAAGGTCAGCACGCCCCCCAGGTCGGTGAGGTTCGAGAGAATGGAGTTCGCGCTGCCCGGTACGATGTCCTTCACGAGCCTCGTTCCCGCCGCCGTCCCGTCGCTCACCCACAACTCGAAGCCCGTGGCCGGGTCACTCATCTTGAAGAAGACCCGTGAGCCCACGGCCGTGAGCGACGAGAAGTCCCGGAAGTTCAAGCCCGCGAAGGGGAACTCCTTCACCGGAACGGTGCCCACCCCGGTGCCGTCACTGCGCCACAGCCCAGCCGTCCCCTGGTAGGGATCCACGGTGAAGTACAGCGTGCCCGCCACGTTCGTCAGCCAATCGGGAATGGGCCGGGATGGCGAAGGCAACGGCGCACCCGGCGGGAGGAGGTCCTTCACCTTGAAGGCCGCCATGGCGGGTATGCACGCCTGCGCCTGAACCTGCTGCTCCTGGGCCACGGGCGGCTCCATGTCCCGCGATCCACCACAGCCCACGAACGACAAACCTGCAAGGATCCACCCGAATCGCATACGCATTGCCCAACTCCTTGTCAGACCGAAGCAAGGGACGGTGGGACACCTGGAGATGGCTGCCAATGTGGTCCAGCGGTGTCAGGGCTTGCGGTAAACATGACGCGCACGCGAAGGCCCCTCCGCTGTCGGGAAACCGACGCGCCCGACTTTTCCCATCACAGACATTGCATGTCGTGGGCCAGATGGAGTCCCATCCCTCCCCGGGGGATGCACGGCCTACACCTCGGGAGATGCAAGATGGCGGGTCCGCTGAGCGACGAGGAGCTTGGAAAGATTGACGCCTACTGGCGCGCGGCGAACTACCTGTCCGTCGGGCAGATCTACCTCAAGGACAACCCGCTCCTGGAGCGGCCCCTCACCCGCGAGGACATCAAGCCCCGGCTGCTCGGGCACTTCGGCACCACGCCGGGCCTCAACTTCATCTACGTGCACCTGAACCGCATCATCCGGAACCACCGGGCCAACATGATGTATCTCATTGGCCCCGGCCACGGCGCCCCGGGCATCATCGCCAACACGTTCCTCGAAGGCTCCTACACGGAGCTGTATCCCAACATCGAGCGCAACCGCGACGGCATGAAGCGCTTGTTCCGCCAGTTCTCCTGGCCCTACGGCGTCCCCAGCCACGATGCGCCCGAGGTCCCCGGTTCCATCAGTGAAGGCGGCGAGCTGGGCTACTCACTGCTCCACGCGTACGGCGCCGTGCTGGACAACCCGGACCTCATCGTCCCGTGCGTCGTCGGCGACGGCGAGGCGGAGACGGGCGCGCTCGCCGCGAGCTGGCACTCCAACAAGTTCATCAACCCCATCACCGACGGCGCGGTCCTGCCCATCCTGCACCTCAACGGGTACAAGATCGCCAACCCCACGGTGCTCGCCCGCATCGACGCCGACGAGCTGGAGGCCCTCTTCAAGGGCTACGGCTACACGCCCTACGTCCTGGAGGGCGACGACCCCAAGGACATGCACCAGCGGATGGCGCAGGTGCTGGACACCCTCTACGCCGAAATCACACGCATCCAGCGCCACGCCCGCGAGAAGAACGACCCTACCCGCCCGCGCTGGCCCATGCTCGTGCTGCGCACCCCCAAGGGGTGGACCGGCCCGAAGGTCGTGGATGGCAAGCCCGTGGAGGGCACCTGGCGCGCCCACCAGGTCCCGCTGGAGGAAGTGCGCGACAACCCCGAGCACCTGAAGATCCTGGAAGCGTGGCTCCACGGCTACCGGCCCCGCGAGCTGTTCGACGCAAATGGCACCTTCCGCGAGGAGCTGGCGGACATCGCTCCCAAGGGCCGACTGCGCATGGGCGTGAACGTGCACTCGAACGGCGGCCAGCTGCTGGTGCCGTTGGTGCTGCCGGCCTTTCGCGACTACGCGGTCGACCCGGGCGTCCCGGGTTCCAAGCAGGTCAGCGCCACCAAGGTGCTGGGCGGCTACCTGCGGGATGTGATGCGCCACAACCTGACGGCGAAGAACTTCCGCATGTTCGCCCCGGACGAGAACGCGTCCAACCGGCTCCAGGACGTCTACGCCGTCAGCGGCAAGAGCTGGGACGCGAAGCAGGAGTCCACGGACGAGCACCTCTCCGTGGACGGCCGCGTGATGGAGGTCCTGAGCGAGCACCTCTGCCAGGGCTGGCTGGAGGGGTACCTGCTCACCGGACGCCACGGCTTCTTCTCCTGCTACGAGGCGTTCATCCACATCATCGATTCGATGTTCAACCAGCACGCCAAGTGGATAAAGAGCGCCAAGGAACTGCCGTGGCGCAAGCCCATCGCGTCACTGAACTACCTGCTCAGCTCGCACGTGTGGCGGCAGGACCACAACGGGTTCTCCCATCAGGACCCGGGCTTCATCGACCATGTGGCCAACAAGAAAGCGGACACGGTGCGCATCTACCTGCCGCCGGACGCGAACACGCTCTTGTCGGTGGCGGACCACTGCCTGCGTTCGAAGAATTACGTGAACCTCATCATCGCGGGGAAGCAGCTCTCGCCGGTGTGGTTGGACATGGAGAGCGCGGTGCGCCACTGCTCGGCGGGCATTGGCGCGTGGGATTGGGCCGGCAATGACGACGGCGACCCGGACGTGGTGATGGCCTGCGCGGGCGACGTGCCCACCATGGAGACGCTGGCCGCCGTGACGCTGCTGCGCGAGTGGGCTCCGGAGCTCAAGGTGCGCGTGGTCAACGTGGTGGATGTCTTCACGCTCGCACCCGTGCACATCCATCCGCACGGGCTCAACGAGGAGGACTTCAACCGCCTGTTCACCACGGACAAGCCCGTGGTGTTCGCGTTCCACGGCTACCCCACGCTCGTGCACAAGCTCACATACAACCGGGCCAACCACGGCAACATCCACGTGCACGGGTACAAGGAAGAGGGCACCACGACGACGCCGTTCGACATGACGGTGCTCAACGACATGGACCGCTTCACCCTGGCGCTGGATGCCATCCGGCATTCGAAGGCCGCTCGGCACCGGCTGGACGACGCGGAGCAGCGCTTCTCCGAGGTGCGCCAGCGCCACAAGCTCTACGTGTCGGAGCACGGCGAGGACATGCCCGAGGTGGCCGACTGGAAGTGGAGCGCGCGATGAGCGATTCGGGTGCGGTGCTGGTCATCAACAGCGGCTCGTCGTCGCTGAAGTTCGGCCTCTACGCCGAAGAGGGCGGCCAGGAGGCGGTGCGGTTCAAGGGCAGCGCGACCCACATCGGCGCGGAGCAGGGCCGGCTGGTCGTGAAGGACGGCGCGGGGAAGCAGGTGCGCGCGGTGGATGTGCGGCATCCATCACAGGAGGACGCGTTCCACGAGGCCGTGCGACACCTGGAGGAACTGGGCGGTGAGCGGCCCCGGGCCATCGGGCATCGCGTGGTGCATGGAGGTCCCCACCTGCGCGAGCATCAGGCCCTGACACCGGAGGTGATGAAGGCGCTGGAGAAGGCGACGCACTTCGCGCCGCTGCACATCCCTCCGGCGCTGCGGCTCATCCGAGCCACGCAGCGGCAGTACCCGGGCGTGCCGCAGTTCGTCTGCTTCGACACGGCCTTCCACGCCACGATGCCGGAGGTCGCCTCGACGTTCCCCCTGCCCCGCTCCGTGAGGGACCAGGGCGTGCAGCGGTACGGCTTCCACGGCCTGTCGTATGAGTCCATCGTGGCGAGGCTCGAACCCCAGGTGCCCGCGCGCACCGTGGTGGCCCACCTGGGCAACGGCGCGAGCCTCGCGGCGCTGGAGCGCGGACGCTCCGTGGATACCTCCATGGGCTTCACGCCCACCGGTGGCATCCCCAGTGGAACGCGCACCGGAGACCTGGATCCAGGCGTGCTGCTGTTCCTGATGCGCACAGGCCGAATGGACGCGGACGCGCTGGAGAAGCTGGTGAACCACGACGCCGGGCTCCGAGGCTTGTCGGAGGGGACCAGCGACATGCAGGCCCTCACACGTGACGCGGCAGCGGGCAACGCGGCGGCTGCGCTGGCGGTGGACGTCTTCACGCGAAGCATCGCGAAGACGGTGGGGGCCTACGCGACGGTGCTCGGCGGCCTGGACCTGCTCGTGTTCACGGGCGGCATCGGGGAGAACAGTGCGCGGGTCCGCGAGGACGTATGCGCGAAGCTGGGCCACCTGGGTATCCAGTTGGACGCGCGGCGGAACGAGGCGGGCGCGGAGGTCATCACGGCCGATTCGTCATCGTGTCCGGTGCGCGTGCTGCCAAGCGATGAGGAGATTCAGCTCGCCCGGCACACGCGCCGACTCCTCCGCGGTTGAAGCCCCCTGCCCTCCGGGCCCGAATCCCGCCCACCCTTCGAGGAAGTGAGAACCCCGCTGGGCCCGCGGCAGCCAGTTCGCGGAAAGCTGTCCGACTGTCGGACAGGTTTTGACCGGGCCGGGCCCGAGCGGGTGCCCCCCGGCTCAGGCCTGCCGCGTCACACTTCGGCGCGGGAAGTTCAACAGGCCTTCGCGGCGCAGCCACAGGGCTGCCGCGACGATGGTCAGCAGTGTCGTGGGCATCCAGGCCGCCACGGCGGGCGCCAGACGCTCGGTGAGCACCAGCGTGCGGGACACCACCATCAGGCCCCACATCGCCACGGCGATGAGCAGCCCCTCCACCACCGCCGCCGTCAGGTGTCCGCGCCGGTTCGTCCGCAGCGCCAGTCCCACCGCGAGCAGCGCCGCGGGCAGCCCCGCCAGCGGATACGCGAAGCGGTTGTGCCACGCGAGCTGGAAGGCCTTCGTCGCGAGCCCCACCTCCGCTCGCGCGACAATCTGTTCGCCCAGCTCACCCAGGCGCATCTGCTCCGGACGGCCCGGCCGGATGCGGAACGTCGTCGCGCCCACGCCCAGCTCGTACTCCGCGGTGGGCTGCTGCGTCACGGACGTGCGCCCGTCCTCCGTGAACGTGCGCTCCACCACGTCCGTCAACTCCCAGCGCGTGCCCTCCACCGGGCGCATCCGTCCCGCGTCCACTCGGCGGCGCAGCTTGAACTCCGGCGTCAGCGTGAAGATGGAGACGTTCTCGAAGCCCTCCTGCGGATTGCCGCCTCGCAGGAAGAAGATGGCGTCCCCCCGCCGGAACCACTGCTTCGGCGTGTAATACATCCGCCAGTCGCCCCAGCGGTTGAAGCGCTGCGTGGTGATTTCATCCACGCGCCGGCCTGCCCTCGCGGCCACCGTCTCGTCGAACACCACCAGCCCCACGCACGCCACCAGCGCGCACACGGCCACCGGCAGGTACAGCGCCGCCGGCCCGAAGGTGAGCGCGCGCAGCGCCGTCACTTCGCCCTTCTTGCGCAGCGCCGACACCGTGGTGCCCGCCGCGAGCAGCAGTGCCGCCGGCCCCAGCTGCTGCACCGTCACCAGCGCCTTGTAGCCATAGAGCTTGAGCACATCCAGCACCCAGCCCTCGCCGCCGTAGGCCTTCGCGCGGTCCACGAAGTCCACCACCAGGAACACCGCCACCACGCCCGCCAGGATGCCCAGCGTGTAGCGCACGTACGCGCCCACCACGTACCGGAAGAGGGTGCCCTTCATCGCACCGTCCCCGAACGCGTCACGCGGTACAGCGCGAACGCCCCCACCACCATGAAGAGCACGTTCGCCAGCTGCCCCGCGACGAACACCGGCATCTGGCCCTTCTGCCCCATCTGCTCGAAGGCGCGGCTCAGGAGGTAGTAGAGGACGTAGCCCCCCAGCGTCAGCAGGTAGCCCCACGCGCGGCCCGACTGCCTGCGGCCAATCGCCAGCGGCGTGCCCAAGAGCGCGAACGCCATCGGAGCCACCGCATTGCCCATCCGGCTGTGAAGCGCCATCAGGAAGGGTCGCGCATCCTCGCGCCGCTCCTCCGCGTCCTTCGCCGCCGCCAGCAGTTCCACCGGCGTCAGCTCCTCCTTCGGCGAGCGGAACCGGTTGCGCCGCGACAGCGACCCGCCCAGCCCCACGTTGATCTCCGCCTTCTCGAACGCGACGACGCTCGCGTCCACCGAGGAGCGGTTGGCGCGGTGCACCTCGCCTTCCCTCAATTCAATCCGCAGCGCCTCGCCCCGCTCGGACGTGCCCACGCTGCCCTTGTGCGCCAGCACCAGCAACGGCGAGCTGGGGTCGCGGTCGTCGTGCAACAGCACGTTCGTCCACCCGCCGCCCTTGGGCGCCACCTTCTGCGCGTACAACGTCAGGTCGCTCAGGTCCTCGTAGAAGACGCCGGACTTCACGTCGCCCGCGACGTTCTTCTGGATGACCTCGCCCACCAGGTCCTTCACGCCCGTGAGGCCCCAGGGCTCCACCGTGGACGTGAGCAGCACCATGAACGCGCTCAGCGCGATGCCCACGCCCAGCGGCGCCGCCAGCAGTTGAAGCGGGCTGATGCCCAGGGCCTGCAGCGACGTGAGCTCCCGGTCCTCTCCCAGCCGCCCCAGGCCCAACAAGATGGCCAGCAGGAACGCGATGGGCAGCGCCATCACCAGGAAGTGCGGCGCCAGGTACGCGATGAGCCGGCCCAGGTCGACCAGCGTCACCGCCGAGCCCAACAGCACGTCCGTGCCGCGCAGGAACTGCATCACGAACAGCAGCAGGAACATGAACGCCACCCACACACCCAGGGGGACGAGCAGCTCCTTGAGCAGGTAGCGCGCCAGCAGCTTCACGACCGCGCCCGCAGCCCCCGCGCGCCGATGTCCCGGCGGAAGTGCTTGCCCTCGAAGCGCACGGCGTCCGCCGACTCCAGGGCCCGCTCTCGCGCCGTCGCCAGGCTGTCACCCCGAGCGCACACCGTCAGCACCCGGCCACCCGCTGTCACCAGCGCGCCGTCCTGCTTCGCCACGCCCGCCAGGAACACGGGCGCGTTCGACGCCACCTCGTCCAGCCCTTCAATCCGCTGACCCTTCTTCGGCGCCTCCGGATAGCCCTCCGCCGCCAGCACCACGCCCACGGACGCGCCCGGGAACTGCTTCAGCGGCCGGGGCTCCAGCGTCCCCTTCGCGCACGCCTCCATCAGCGGCAGCAGGTCCTCGTCCACCTGCATCATCAGGACCTGCGTCTCCGGGTCGCCGAAGCGCGCGTTGAACTCCAGCACCTTCGGGCCGGACGCCGTGAGCATCAGCCCCGCGTACAGCACCCCGCGCAGCGGCGTGCCGCGCTTCTTGAGCACCGCCAGCGTGGGCGCGATGACCTGCTCGCCCACCTGGGCCAGCTGCGCCGGCGTGAGGAACGGCGCCGGGCAGTATGCGCCCATGCCGCCGGTGTTGGGGCCCGTGTCGCCCTCGCCCACGCGCTTGTGGTCCTGAGACAGCGGCAGGAGCACGTAGCGCTCGCCGTCGCACAGGGCCATGAGCGAGACCTCCTCGCCCTCCAGCAGCTCCTCCAGCACCATCCGCTGGCCCGCCTGCCCCATCTGGGCCACGGCGCGCACCGCTTCACGCGCGGCCTTCGCGTCCGGCGCGACGATGACGCCCTTGCCCGCTGCCAGGCCGTCCGCCTTCACCACGATGCGGCCCTGCGCCACGGCGTATGCCTCGGCCTCCGCCGCGTCCGTGAAGACGCGGAAGGCCGCGGTGGGCACGCCCGCCTCCGCCATCACTTCCTTGGCGAAGGCCTTGGAGCCCTCGATGCGCGCGGCCGCCGCGACGGGGCCGAAGCACGGGATGTCCACCTGCGCCAGCGCGTCCGCGACGCCCGCGACGAGCGGCGCCTCCGGGCCCACCACCACCAGGTCCACGCGCTCGCGGCGCGCCAGCGACACCACCGCCTCCGGCGAGTCCGCCTGCAACGGCACGTTGGTGCCCCACCGCGCCGTGCCCGGATTGCCGGGGGCGACGAGGAGCCGCGAGAGACGAGGACTCTGGGCCAGCTTCCATGCGAGCGCGTGCTCGCGGCCGCCCGACCCCAGCAACAGGACCTTCACGTCAACCTCGCTCGTCCAGTTTGAAGAGCAGCGTCTTCGCCGGGAAGTAGGAAGGATCCAACCCCACCACCTTCTCCAGCACCGCGCGCGCCTCCTGCGGCTTCGACGTCATCAGCAGCTCCGCCAGCTTCGTCTGCGCGGACAGCATCTTCGGCGCGACGTCCAGGGCGGACTGCAACGAGCGCATCGCCCCCGCCACGTCCCTGTCCGCGGCCTGCGCGAGCCCCAGCGACAGGCGCGCCACCGGCAGCCCGCGCTCGACCCGCACCGCGCGCTCCGCCAGGTTCCGGGCCTGCGGCCCCTTCGTGTCCAGCGCGATGAGCGCCCGGTACGCCTGCGCACCGCCGCTGTTCTCGTTCACTTCCACCACGGTGTGCAGCAGCCGCTCCGCGGTCTGACGGTCCCCCTGATGGAAGCGCACCAGGGCCTCGTAGAGCAGGGGCTGCACGTCCTCCGGACGGTCGCTCAGGGACTTCACCACGTTCTCCACGCCCACCAGCGTGTCGCCCGGCCGCAGCCAGAAGCGCGACAGCGCGGGCCGGGGCGCCAGCCGCAGCGGATCCCACTCGCGCGCCTCCAGCACCGGGTAGAACAGGCGGAAGACCTCGTCGCGCTTCTTCACGCTCGCCGCCGCCACGCCTTCCAGCAGCTTCGCGTCCATGCGGCGGTCATCCAGCCGCACCGCCTGCTGGAAGCGCTCCTGGGCTCCGGCCACGTCGCCTTCCAGCAGGTGCACGCGCCCTTCCAGCACCTTCTCCAGCGCGGCGTCCTGCAACCGGCCCTGGAAGCCCTTCAGGTGCTCGCGGGCCAGGGCCGCGTCCTTCTTCGCCAGCGCCACCAGGAACAACTGCAGGTGGGCCTCCGGCATCGCCGGCACCACCTTCAGGGCCGACTCGGCCGCGATCCCGGCAGCGCCGTCATTGCCCGCGGTGCGCTCCGCCGCGGCCAGGTGGGTGAAGATTTCGGAGGCGTCGCGCGGGCCGTAGCGGGACGCGTTCTTCGTCAGCTCCTTCAGGACGCGTACGGCTTCGCGCGCGTTGCCCTCCGCCTGGTAGCGCAGCACCGCCAGCGCCAGGGTGGCGCGCACGTCGCCCGCCTTCGCCTTCAGCCGGTCCTCGTACAGCTTGCGCGCGCGGGCGGTCTCCCCGACCTCCACGTAGATGCGGGCGGTGGCCTCCAGGCTGTTCCAGTCCTGAGGATCCAGCTCCATCCGCTGCCGCAGCTGCTTGAGCGCCAGCCCGTACTGGCCGGCCTGCTCGTGCGCGAGAGCGCTGTAGTAGTCCACGCGCTGGAGGTTCGGCGCCAGCTTCCGCGCGGCGTCGAACTCCTGGTTCGCCAGCTCACGCGACGTGGCCACCTGCGAGCGGCCCAGCACCAGGTGCGCCTCGGCCTTGTAGGCGTCAGCGGCCTTCGGCTGGGACAGCACCTCCGTCGCCAGCCGCGCTGCCTCCTCCAGGTTGCCGGACTGACGCGAGCGCGCCAGCAGCAGGTTCGCGTGCGCGACGAGCAGCGCGGGCGTCTCTCCAGCCATGCCCGTCGCGGCCTGGATGAGCTCGCGCGCCTCCTGGAAGGAGTTGTCGTCCATGCCCGGACCACGCCCGAGCGCCAGCGCCTGCACGTAGCCGGCGATGGCGTCCGTGCTGCGAGGGTCGAGCAGCAACGCCTGCTGGAAGGACTCCTCGGCTTCCGTGTAGGCGATGCGCTGGTCCAGCGCGAGCTGCTTCTGGCCGGCGGCCAGGTGCTCCGCGCTGGTGCCCTCCAACTCCAGGAACTGGAGCTTCCACCGGCCCACCGCGGCCAGCACCTCCGAAGGCACCGCGGCCGGAGCAGGAGGCTGCGCGGCCAGGGCCAGCTGCTCCTGATGGGGCTTGTGCACGAGGAAGTAGTAGCCCGCGCCTCCGGCCCCCAGGACCGCCAGCGCCAACAGGCCGAAGACTCCCGCACGGCTGCCGCCACCGCTCCCGTCACGCTGCGCGCTGCGGACCGGCGCGGCCGTGATGTGCGACGTGCGCGCGGGCTTCACCGAGCTCACGCGCGAGTCCGGCGCCAGCGCCGTGGCGCCCTCGAACCGGGGTTCGTCCTCGGACGCGGTGCCGTCCAGGCCGCTCATCATGGGCAGCTCCACCAGGCCGCCGCCGTCGGACGGAAGCGGCGCCACCTCGGGCGCCACCACCACGGAGGACTCCCGGGGGAACGCGGACTCCCGCTGCTTGCAGGCCTCGCAGGTGCCCAGGGCCTGATCGAAGGGGTCCGTCAGGTCCTTGCCGCACGAGCGGCAATTCGTGTGCAGCTCCTGCTTCGGGACCACCGGCGCGGGCGCGCGAGCGGACATGCGGCCCAGGGACACCGCCCCGGCGGGAGGCGAGGAAGCCCGACCGGGCGTGGGCGCCGGCGGGGCTTCCGGCTCCAGGCCTCCGGGCGCCGGGCCGAGGAAGTCGAGCAGCGGGTCTTCCGGAGGAGCGGATGGCGCCGCTGGCTTCGAGTGAGCCACGGGAGCCGAGGGAGCCGCCACCCCGGGCGCGTCGGGCACCGGCGGGCCGGGCTTCGCGGCGGGCGCCGGCCTGGGCGACGACGGGCCCAGGCTCGCGAACGGATCCGCGGGAAGGCCCCTGGAGACCTGCGAAGCGGGCGGCCCCAGGTCCGCGAATGGGTCCACGCTCCCTGGTGGCCCCAGCTCCGGCATCTCGCCGAAGTCCCCGAAGAGGTCCGACTTCGGAGCCGCCTTCGGTGCTTCCCGTGGCTTCGCGGCGACGGGCGCGGCGGCCGGATTGCTCCGGGGCTCGCGGGCGACTGGAGGCGCCGGTGCGGCCGCGGGCGGATTCGGCTCGGCGGCGGGAGGCACGGCCCCTTCAGGGGGAGCCGTCACGGACGCGGCCGAGGCCTCCCGCTTCACGAGCTGGAGGTGACGGCAGCGGGGACACTGCGCGCGGACGCCCTTGGTCGTGATCAACCGATCGTCGATCGCGTAGGCCGCCGCGCATTTCTGGCAGACGATGCGCATGAAGTTAGTGGCGGAAGTGTCGCACTCCCGTCACCACCATGGCCATCCCATGTTCGTCCGCGGCGGCAATCACCTCCGCGTCCCGGACAGACCCGCCCGGTTGGATGACCGCCGTCGCCCCCGCCCGGGCCGCCTCGTCCAGCCCGTCCCGGAAGGGGAAGAAGGCATCCGAGGCCACGGCGCTGCCCTTGAGGGCCTCGCCACCCCGCGTCATGGCGATACGCACGGAGTCCACCCGGTTCGTCTGCCCGCCACCCTGGGCCAGGAGCTGCGCCGGCGCCGCGAAGACGATGGCGTTGCTCTTCACGTGCTTGCACACCTTCCAGGCGAAGCGAAGGGCCCGCTCCTCCTCCGGCGTGGGGGCGCGCTTGGACACCACCTTCCACTCCAGGGGGGGCTCCACCGCGTCCCGGTCCATCAACAGCATTCCCCCGGACACGCTGCGCGCGTCCACCTGGGGCCGGGGCGCCGCCGTGACGGACGCCAGCGCGGGGCCCGCCTCCAGGAGGCGCAGGTTCTTCTTCCCCGCCAGCACCTGGAGCGCCACCGCCGAGTACGACGGCGCGATGACCGCCTCCAGGAACGTCTCCGCCATGGCCTTCGCCGTGGCCTCGTCCACCTCCCGGTTGAAGGCGACGATGCCGCCGAAGGCGCTCACCTCGTCCACCGCGCGGGCGGTGCGGTAGGCCTTCTCCAGCGCGTCGTCCACCGCCACGCCGCACGGGGTGTTGTGCTTGATGACCACCGCGCAGGGCTTCTCCGGGAACTCCAGGACGAGCCCCAGGGCCGCGTCCAGGTCCAGGATGTTGTTGTACGAGAGTTCCTTGCCCTGGAGCACCTTCGCGAAGGCGACGGACGGCTCCTTCGGCGCGGCGTATTCCTTGTAGAAGGCGCCGCGCTGGTGCGGGTTCTCCCCGTAGCGCAGGCCCTGCACCTTGCGGAACGCGAGCGACAGCTCTTCAGGGAAGGGCTCCTGGGCCTCGCCGGACAGCCACCCGGCGATGGACGCGTCGTAGGCCGCCGTGTGCGCGAACGCCTTGCGCATCAGCCGGCGCCGCGTCTCCAGGCCCACGGACTTCTGGCCTTCAATCTCCGCGAGCACCGGCGCGTAGTCGTCCGGGTCCACCACGATGGCCACGTGCTGGAAGTTCTTCGCGGACGCGCGGACCATCGCCGGCCCGCCAATGTCGATGTTCTCGATGACGTCGTCCTCACCCGCGCCGGACGCCACCGTCTGGCGGAACGGGTAGAGGTTCACCACCACCAGCGAGATGGGCTCGATGTTGTTCGCCGCCATCTCCGCCTTGTCGCTGTCCAGGTCGGGCCGGCCGAGGATGCCGCCGTGGATGCGGGGGTGGAGCGTCTTCACGCGGCCGCCGAGGATTTCGGGGCTCTTCGTGTGCTCGGACACCTGGGTGGCGGGGATGCTGGCGGCCTTCAGGGCCTCCAGGGTGCCGCCCGTGGAGAGCAGCCGGTAACCCAGCCGCACCAGGCCCTGGGCAAAGGGGACCAGACCGCGCTTGTCGGAAACGCTCAGGAGAGCCAGCACGCGTGCGCCTCGCAATGGGTGGGGGTGGCGCGGGTCCTAGCAACCACCCCCTGGGGTGTCAACGCAACACGTCACCCCAGGCCCTAAGCGAAACAGTGCCCTGCCCTCAAGGCTTGCGAGCGGACACGGGAGGCTCGGCCTCCGTGGCCTCACGCAGCTTCATCAGGCCGCGCGTCTCCACCTGACGGATGCGCTCGCGGGTGAGGTTCATGATTTCCCCCACCTCCTCCAGCGTGATGCCGCCCTTCTCCGCCACGTCCAGGGCGCAGGTGTGCTCCAACTCCGTGATTTCCTTGTCCGGGAAGTTGAGCTTGATGGAGCCCGTCTCCGGGTTCACGTCCAGGTAGAGGTTGTGCTTGCAGGACACGAAGAGGCACGGGCGCGGGCCGTTGATGCAGTCCGCACGGGTGCGCGGCCGCTGCTCGTCCACGAGCTTGAGGGTCTCCGCCTCTTCCGGGTCCAGCTGACCGGCGAGCCTGCGCCGGCGCAGGTCGCGCGCCATCTCCTTGCGCGACATCGTCTTGGAGCGCCGGCGTTCCGCGGGCTGCTCCTCCTCATTCCCCCCCTCGCCCTCCTGCAGCTGCTTCACTTCCGACATGTTTCGTCCTCCAGATGTGTGGAGTCTATCCGGTTCAACAGGACCCGGGGGGGCATCCTATTGCGGCCGGAGCGTTTCGTCTTCGCGCGCCGTGACGGCGCTGCCCAACCGGGCGACATCCCGGACCAGATCCTGCGCCCGTTGCCTGAGCGTTGCCAACTGGGCTTCGAGTGACCTCCTGCGTTCTCCTCCCAGAGGCCGTCCTCCCAGCTCCTCCTGGAACCCGTCCAGCACTTCCGACAAGTCCCGCTGGAGCTGGTCGATGTGGTTTCGGTGGAACACGAAGGAGCGACGGATGTCCTCCAGGGTGTGTCCTTCGGCCATCATCTTCTTGATGACGTTGATGCGCCGCACCGCTTCCACCGGGTAGAGGCCCAGGCTTCCCTGGTGCTTCCCCTTGCGGCCCACACGGCGGCTGCGGGGGAGCAGACCGGCCTGGACGTACTTCCGGAACGTCGCCTCCGAGAGCCTCACGCCCCGGGGCCGGAAGATTTCCAGGATCGCGTTCGCGGGCAAGCCTCCCGCGTTTTCGCGCTCGATGCGCTCGAGTTCATCGGGCGCGAGCAGGTCCATCGATTCCATTGAATAGAGGCTACTGAATGGACGCCATAGGTGCCAGATTCGCTCGTCATTCGTCAAGAAGGACGAGCAGGCGTGCGGGCGGACGTCGTCCGGCCGACGCTGCGCGCCGGCTACCAGGGGCTTCAGGGGATGGAGGGACGGGAGGCGGGCTTCAGCTCAGCCCAGTTCGGCTCGGCTCAGCGTCCGCGAGACGCGCGGAACTCCTGAATCACGGAGCCGTTGGCGGGGACGATGACGGTGAACGTCTTCGTGCTGGTCGGGTGCGCGAAGGTCAGGCTGTAGGTGCCGGCCGGCACCTTGTAGCTCGCACGGCCTTGCACGTCCCCGAGCCGCTTCGCGCCCAGGAAGACGGTGGCGTAGGGGTTGGCCCGCACCTGGAGCGTGCCCATGGCCTTCGCCGTGTCCGCGGCGGCAGGCGCCGTGGCGGGGTCCGCCGTGGGCGTCGCGGCGGGGGCGGCCGGTTCCGTGGACGGAGGCGGCGTCAGGGTGGCTTCGCGCCGCTGCCCTTCCAGCTCCGAGTCGATGGCCTCGGTGGCCGGCGCGCGGGGGGGTTCGGCCGGGGGCACCGTGGCGGTGGCCGGAGGCGGATTGGCCATGGGGGTCGTGGCCTGCGCGGGCGGACTCCCCTGCCCCGCGTCCCGGGCACCGGTGTTCGAGCGGGCCACGGCGAGGACGCCCACCAGGCCCGCGAGCCCCAGCGCGGCGGCGCCAGCCCACAGGGCGCGCTTGCGGCTCGGCGCGACGGGAGGCCCCGGCTCGGTGGCGGAGACCGTGTCGAGCTCACGGTCGTCAGCGCCAGAGCGTTCGTCCGCGGCGAGCGCGACCCGGCGCGCGGAGGCGGTGTCGGGCTTGCGGCTCGAGGACTCCACCCGGCGCGCGGAGGCGGATGACCGCGAGCCTCCGTCCACGGAACGGCTCGCGGACGCACCGGCGTCGTCATCAGCGGAGCCCGCCCAGGCCATGGAGTTCTCGTCGCTCGTGGACGCATCCCTGGCGACGGGGACCTCGCGGGATTCACTGCGCCGGGCGAGCGGCGCTTCCCTTCCCATGGACTGCAACGGCATCTGCGGCGTGGGCTGCGGAGGCCGGCCGTTCGGAGCCTGGTCGTCTCGCGACAACACCAGCGTCGTCCCATGGCGGTCCTCGTCCGGCGAAGCGCCCCGCTTCGCTCCCGAGGCGTGCTCGCGCGACGGCATCACCGCCGTGGGTTCGCGGGGCGGCGCTCCGGCGGCGGGCAGTGCGCCATCCTCCAGCGCGGTTCGCTCCGGGAGCGCGGGCAACGCCTGGTTGCTCGCCGCGATGGGGAACAGCGGCCGGACGAACGCGCCTACGTCGGTGTCGTCCACGGAGCGGGCGTGGTTCAACACGCACTGCGCCAGCGCGCGCTCCAATTCGCCCGCCGTCTGGAAGCGCTTGGACAGGTCTCGCTCCAGCGCGCGGCAGATGACGGCGTCCAGGTCCGGCGGCACGTCCGGATTGAGGCGCGCGGGCGGCACGATGGTGCTCTCCTGCACCGCGCGCAGGACGGCGATCTCCGAGTCCCCCTGGAACAGGCGCCCGCCGGTGAGCAACTCCCACAACACCACGCCCAGCGCGAAGACGTCGGTGCGCACGTCCACGCTCTCGCCCCGGGCCTGCTCGGGGGACATGTACGCGAACTTGCCCTTGAGCACGCCGGGGTTCGTCAGCTTGTTGCCCGCCTTCGCGATGCCGAAGTCGGTGAGCTTCACCGCGCCGTCGTAGGACACGAGCACGTTGTGCGGCGTGACGTCCCGGTGCACCAGGTTCAACAGCTCGCCGTTCACCCGCAGGCGGTGGGCGTAGTGCAGGCCGCGCGCGACTTCCGCGCCGATGTGCGCCACCAGCACGGGCGGCATCGGCGTCATCGCCTCCTTGCTCCGCTTGCGCAGCTCCCACAGCGAGCAGCCGCGCACGTACTCCATCGCCAGGTAGTAGGTGTCCTCGTGCTTGTCGAAGTCGAAGATCTGCACCACGTTGGCGTGGTTGAGCCGCGAGGCCAGCCGCGCCTCCGCGATGAACATCTGCACGAAGTCCGGGTCGCTCGCGAGGAACGCCCGCACGCGCTTGATGACGACCTCTTTCTCGAAGCCCTCCGGCCCGCGCGCGGTGCACAGGAAGATCTCCGCCATGCCTCCTTCGGCGAGCTTGCGGCGCACGACGTACTTGCCGACGTGGGTGCCTGCCTCGAGCGTCACGGAAGGGTCCAAGGCCACGCCTACTCGAACTTGACCGTCACCACGTTGAGGTCGATGGGACGCACCTCGATGCGGCGGCTGACAGTGCGCTTCAGTTCGGGGTTGGTGAACTTGCAGTCATACGAACCCACGCCCAGCTTCACCGGCTGGAACGGCGTCTCCCCCAGCTTGCGGCCGTTGCATGACACCTCCGCCCAGGGCGTCACCACGAAGCTCACCGACGCGGCCCGCTCCGCGGCGCGCGCGGCTTCACGCACCTCCGCCGCGGGCGCCGCCGTGGCGACGGGCGTCTTCACCACCGGAGAAGGAGCCTGCGCGCCAGGGGACTCCTGGGCCTGCTTCACCTCGGGGGCCGCGGCGTCCGGCTCACGGGGAGCGGCCGCGCCGGAAGGTCCTACGCCGGGCTCCGGTGTCGTCGGAGCTGGCGGCGCCGACGCGGGCGGCTCCGCGCCGGGCTTTCCGGACGACGGCATCGGCACGAGCTTCAGCGGCCCCACGTCGAGCCGGCCGGACGGCGGGATGACGACCTGCGTACGCAGCTCGCGGTAGCCTTCCTTGATCAGCACGACCCAGTAGCGGCCGGGCTTCACCGTCGGCAGCGTCAGCGGCGTGCGCTCCGGGAGCACCCGGTCCTCGAAGACGACGCGCGCGCCCGCGGGCTCGGACTCCACGTGCACACCGCTGGCGCCAGGGCCCAGGCTCCACACGAGGGCGACGCCCACCAGGATCGCGACGAGCACGATGGCGGCGTACAGGAGCCCCCGGCGCTTGGGCGGCTCCACGGCGGACTGCTCGGTGAGCGTGCCGGTGCGGGCCGGCGGCACCCACGCGCCAGGCATGGGCGCACGCGACGCGGAGCGCGGCGCGGTGGACGCGGTCATCTCCTCGATGGTCGCGTGGGGCGCGGGCACCGGGAGCCGGTGGCCGCGGTGTTCACCGGACGGCGTGGGCCCGCCCGGACGGGGGGCTGGAATCTCGGAGCGCGGCACGGCGCGCAGGTCCTGCGTGGGGCCCTCGTCCACGTCCGCGCGGGAGATAGAGCGCATGTCCTGGGTCGAGTCGTCCTCGTCATCCCGGGTCAGCGTCGCCGTCAGGGAGCGATGATCCAGCGTGGGACCGTCCTCCTCGATCTGGAACGCGCCGGAGATCTTCCCCTGCGTGTCCACCATCGCGAGCGTGGGACCGTCCTCTTCAATCTGGAACGCGCCGGAGATCTTCCCCTGCGTGTCCACCATCGCGAGCGTGGGACCGTCCTCCTCGATTTGGAACCCGCCGGAGAGCTTCCTCTGCGTGTCCACCATCGCGAGCGTGGGACCGTCCTCGTCCTGCGTCACCGTCGGGAGGGACGGCTCCTCCAGGCGCACCGGCCGGGTGCTTCGCGAGGGCGGTGACTCCAGCGCCCGCCGCGAGCCCGTCATGCCCCGAGGGGCCTCGGCGTTGCGGACCTCGGAGCGGGGCTCCGGCCGGGCATCGACGGACCGGGCATCCACTCGCGGGTCCGCGTTACGGACTTCCGAGCGAGGCTCCGGCCGGGCATCGACCGCACGGGAATCCACTCGCGGGTCCGCGTTGCGAACCTCGGAGCGGGGCTCCGGGCGAGCGTCGACGGAGCGGGCCTCTGCGTTGCGTGCTTCCGCCCGCGCCTCCGCGTTGCGGCCTTCCGGACGGGTCTCCGGGCCCCGGACCTCCGAGCGAACCCCACCCGCCTCCGCGTCCTCGCGGCGCGCCTCCACCTTCCCACTGGGACGGCTCGGCCGGTTCGGACGCAGCGTGGTGGTGGGCTCGTTCTCCGTGCGCCCCGGCGCCGTCGCGGGCCGCATCACCGACCGGCGCGGCGCGGGCGCCGGAGCCACTCCCGCCTCCTCGTCCGTCACCTGCACCTCGCCGGAGCGCGCCTCCTCCGTCAGGCGGTCCGAGTACAACTCCCCCATGTACCCGGCCAGGTCCGCCGTCGTGCCACACGGCTGCGGCTGCGACGCGAGCCACCCCTCCAGCGCCCGCTGCAGCTCCTGCGCGTGCTGGAAGCGCGCGTCCGGCTCCTTCGCGAGCGCCTTGAGCACGATGACGTCCAGCTCCGCCGGCACCCGGGGCGCCACCTGCGAAGGCGCCGGGACGTTGCACTCCGCCACCGCCGACAGGGTCAGCATGTCGCTGTGGCGCTTGAAGAGGCGCCCCCCGGTCAGCAGCTCATGCAGCACCACGCCCAGCGCGAACACGTCCGAGCGGCGGTCCACGCGCTGCCCGGCGGCCTGCTCCGGCGACATGTACGAATACTTGCCCTTGAGCACCCCGGAGCGCGTGACGGTGGCCTGATCCGCCGCCTTCGCGATGCCGAAGTCCACCACCTTCACGCCACCGTCGAACGTCACCAGGATGTTCTGCGGTGACACGTCCCGGTGGACGATGCCCAGCGGGCGCCCCGCCGCGTCCGTCTTCTTGTGCGCGTAGTCCAGGCCGGCGCACGCCTCCAGCAGGATGCGGCACACCAGGGGCACCGGCAGCGGACGCCCCGCCGTCTCCGAGCGCTTCCAGAGCCGGCGCGCGTCCACGCCATGGATGTACTCCATGGCGATGAAGAAGGTGTCCGCCTCCGCGCCCAGGTCGTAGATCTGCACGACGTTGGGGTGAGCGAGCCGGGCCGCGATCCGCGCCTCGTCCAGGAACATCCGGACGAACTCGTCGTTCTCCGACAGGTGCGGGAGGATCCGCTTCAACACCAGCAGCTTGTCCGGAGCATCCGAACCTGGCCGGCGTGCGAGGTAGATCTGCGCCATGCCGCCCGTGGCGAGGCGCTTCAGGAGCTGGTAGCTGCCGTAGGTTTCGATGGACACGGCCGGACGCGAGGTGGCGAACCCCAAGCGTAAGCGGCCGGGCCAGGGGAATCAAACATCGAATCCCCCTGGGCTTTTCCCGGTTCCACCCGCCGTGCGCCTAGCGCCGGGCGGCCCGGACCTCGCGGGTCTCCCGCATCAGGGCTTCCAGTTCGTCCAGGTGCCGCTTGAGCACCGGCATCAGCACTGGGGCCGCATCTACCCGGTCGAACAGGTCCAGCACCCGGTCCACCTTGCGCTCGATCTCCTGCGCCCTCACGGGGCTGATGCGCCGCAGGAGCATGTCCGCGCCGGCCTCCATCAGCACCCGGGCCACCGCGTTCCGGTCCGCCAGCGGCTCCTGCTTGCGCTGCCCCTCTCCACGGATGACCCGCAGTCCCGGCGCACCGGCGCGCGGAGAGGACTTCAGGGGCTCATCGGGCATCCAGGTGCTCACAGCGCCTCCAGGGCAACAGCGTGCAGACGCTCCGCAGGGTACACACCGAGGGAGCGCCTCCAATTTTCTGGTCATCCGCACAGGCAGATGCAGTGCTGTAGCACCGGGGTCTGACAACCCCGTTCGGGGCCGGATGGCCGGCCCGTCACGGGGTCCACACCCACAGCTTCTTCACCGTTCAGTCGTTGGCGCAGGCGCGGCGGTAGGTGATGGCCACCTTGGAGCCCGGCGGCGGCACCACGCTGAACACCACGCTGTTGGACGCGGCGTCATAGGTCCACCCGCTGGTGGTGGCGGCGCCGTTGACAGTCACCACCACCGTGCCCGCGTCGGGCTCCTCGCTCAGCGGGAAGCGGTCCTGCGCGCTGAACGCCTTGCTGGCCACCTGGCGGAGCAGCGGCGCGTAGTCCGCCGCGCAGACGTTGAGCACCTCGCCGCCCGTCTGCGCCGCCGCGTCCGCGTACCGGGTGCCGGTACCGCCCGCCGTGGCGCAGGACGTCTTGGTGGGCGCGATGGCGAAGAACGTGGCCCGCTGCGGCTGGTTCTCACCCTTGCGCTGCTGCGCCCACTGCACGTACGTGGAGACCGCGTCCGGCGAGTGGTCGTCCTCGTCGCCCACGAACACCACCACCAGCGCCGCGGAGTCGCGCAGGAAGCCCGCGTTGCCGTCGTTGGCCAGCGGCGTGCGCGGATCATCCACGTTGTTCACCAGCGGAGACGTGAGCGCGCGGCGCATCGCTTCAAAGCCCTGCTCCACCTGGGCGCACTGGCCCACCTGCACGTTCTGCTGGAGCACCTGCGTCACGTTGGCCGTGCCCAGGGTGAGGATGCGCTGGCGGCTGTTGTCCGCCGGGAAGAAGCGGCCGGCCTCGCCACCCAGCGCGCCGCCCGGGCACGCGCCGGACACCGCGGAGATGCCCGTCGTCGTCACGGCCATGTTCACGTCCACCGCCTTGTTGCGCGCGGCGTCCACGAACGCGGGGATGGCGGACACGAGCTTCGGGTGCTCCTCCACCATGGACGCCGTGTTGTCCACGACGAACAGCACGTCCACCTTGCTCACGTCCTGCTGCACGAAGGTGTCCGTCTTGTCCGTCTTCTTCGACGACTCACCGATGAGCGGCACCATCAGCGGGATGGGCAGGTCGCTGGAGTCCACGAATAGCGGCGACAGGTTCATGCCCGTCACCTGCGCCAGGTAGTCCACGCCCACCGTGAAGGACTCGCCCGGCTGCAGCTGGAACGCGGGCGGCGCCGGGTGGTCCAACAGTTCGAACTCCGTGTCCGTCGTGCCCGGCCCGATGAAGACGTTGGACACCGTGATGGGCGTGGTGCACGCGTTGAGGTAGTTCACCTCGCGCGGCGCCGGGCGGCAGTCCTTGCGGCCCAGGCCGAAGTCCAGGTACCAGGGCGACGCCACCAGGCACGTCTCCTGCGAGTTCGCCATCAGCGGCACCTGCCGCACCGGCGTCACCGGGTTGTACTGCTCCACCTGCAACTCACCGATGAAGTTGCCGCCGGTGAAGGGCGCCTGGAACGCCACCTGGAAGCTGAACCAATCCCCCGGGTAGATGATGCCGCCGAAGAGCTCGCCGCCGGGCATCTTGAACACGCCACCGCCGTCGTTGGCGACGCGGATGTTCTTCACGGGGCACAGGTCCGCGCCCTTGTTCTCCAGCTTCACGCCCAGCACCGCGCCGCGGCCCGGCGGGATGGTGCCGAAGTCCACCAGCTCCGGCGTGACGGTCAACTCACAGGGCGCGTGCGCCTTCGCGCTGCCGAAGAAGTCCAGCTGCACGGTGGCCGCGGAGAACGCGCTCGTGGTCATCACCAGCGCGCCGGACGCGCTGCCCTCGCGCATGGGCTCGTAGAAGACCTCCAGGTTCAGCTCGCCGTTGGCCGGCAGGGTGAACGGCAGCGTCACCGGCTTGTTGTTGAACTGGAGCTGGGCGCCCGTCGCGTCCGGCGTCCAATCCAGCGTGTTGATGGTGAGCGGCCCCGCGTTGTCCGTGCCGCAGTTCTTCACGTTCACCACCACGCGCACCTTGGAGCCCAGCGGCTGCTCGCCGAAGTCGTACATCATCGGCGACACGCACAACTCGGACGCGCCGCCAAAGCCGCGCAGCGGCACGGGCAGCGTGGGGTGGCGCTTGCTCACCACGGTGTAGACGGCGCGGTCCGTGGCGGCGCCCATGTGGCCGGGGCTGTAGCGGATTTCAAAGGCGCGCACCTCTCCCGGCTGGAGCACCAGCGGCAGGCCCGTGTTGTTCTGGCTGAAGGACGCGTCCGTGCCATCCAGCATGAGCGACGTCACCGTCACCGGCTCCGTGCTGATGTTGCGCAGGCTGGAGGCCTTGATGGCGTCGCGGTCCACCGGCACCGCGCCAAAGTCCACCACCTCCGGCTCCGCCACCACCGCGCGCTCCAGCGACTCCGCCGTCACCTGCACCGGCACATCCGCGCACCCGTGGCAGGGCGAAATGGCCAGCGCAACCTGCTTCTTGCCGACCTTCACCGGGTTGAAGGTGAGGGGCAACTCCACGCGCTCGCCCGGGTTCACCGTCACCGGCGCCGCGATGAATTCATCCTTGTCCGCGCCCACCAGCTTGGGCGTCACCATCACCGGCAGTTCCGTGGGGTTGTCCAGCGTCACGCCCAGCGTCTTGGTGGAGTCCGCCTCGATGCGGCCGAAGTCCAGCGCGCGCGGCGTCACCCGCGCCCACGCGTCCACGCCCGCGCCGTTGAGGGGAATCCGCATCAGCGGCTCGATGCGCGTGTCCGAGCGGATCACCAGCACCGCGGGCAGACCGCCCTGCGCCAGCGGCGCGAAGCGCACCTTCAGCGTGCACTCGCTGCCCGGCACCAGGCTGTGCGGGCCTTCGTGGGTGAACTCCGCTTTGTAGGCGCCTTCCGGCCCCTCCACCCAGGCCTCGTCCACCGTGATGCGCGCGCGGCCTACGTTGCGCAGCGTCACCGTGGATTCGCGAGCGTCGAAGACAGCCACCCGCGCGAAATCGACGCCACCTGGCGTCGCCGTCAGCCGGCCATCCGCGAGCGACGAGCGCTCCCGGTCCGCGCAGCCCGACAGCAGTCCCACCATCACCAAACCCAGCAGGCCCCAGCGCCCCGTCATGGCACCCACCCTTCCCTCCCCGCCTCGCCCAAAAGCCTTGAAGCCGCGAACGCGGCCACACCTTCCGGGTGTGGCCCTCGCGGATCAGGTGGCGAAGCTAGGCACCCACCCCGGGACTGCCAACCGCCTCACCGTGGGAAAAACAGGGGAACTGCCCTCCAGAACGTCCACTGGATGGCACCACCCCCGCCCACCCCGGCGGAAGACTTCAGAATTTCGGAATCCGCAACGTCTTGCTGATCATCGCGCTGCCGCTGACCACGTAGAGCAGCGCCAGCGGGTGCAGCTGGAGCGGGCCCAGGTTCCACACCCCGCCCCACAACGCGTCTCCAATGCGGCCCTGCCAGGTCGCCACCGCCAGCACCATCACCAGGACCAGGCTGGTAGGGATGGGGGTGCCCTCGAAGTACTTCACCTTGCCGGTTCCGTCGGACAGCTCCGCGGACGTGACATTGAAGCGCGCCAGGCGGCTGATGCCACACGCGACGAAGTAGAGCAGCGCCGCCACGTCCAGGTTGCCGCGCAGGCCCACCGCGAACGCCAGCGCCGCGGGCGCCATGCCAAAGGAGATGACGTCCGCCAGCGAGTCCAGGTCCGCGCCCAGCGGCGACTTGCGGAAGCGCCACCGCGCGATGCGGCCGTCCGCCACGTCCATCGCCAGCGCCACCGGCATCAGGCAGAACGCCACCCACAACCAGCGTGGGTTGTTGGTGGCCAGCGACTGCATGGCCGCCAGGATGGCCCCCGCGCCTGCGAAGCCGTTGCCGAGCGTGACGAAGTCCGCCAGCACGAAGGTGCGAATCATGGAGAAGTGGCGGCGCTGGCGGCGGGCTGCGGGCGGCGACGAGGGCTCGGACGTCATGGCTCACATGTAACACACACCGTCTTTCCGGCTTTCCCAAACCCACGACGCAACGCATCCGTCCGTTTCATCTCCGTGGAAAAGTCAAATCCCAGAAACATTGACCGGCGAATCGCCACCTTCCTAGTCTCCGGGCCGCCATGCCCGAGCACATCCCCGATAATCTTCCTCCTCGCGGTGGGTTCCGTTCTGTCCGGACCCGCCGTCTTTCTTTCTCCCTCATCGCGTCCCTGGCGCTCGCCGCGTTCAGCAGCGGATGTGACGACGACAAGGATCCGGTCGACCCGAATCCGACGCCGACCACTCCGAAGTACACGGCGAAGATCAAGCGCACGTCGTACGGCATTCCGCACATCACCGCGGACTCCTACGCCAACCTGGGCTTCGGCCAGGGCTATGCCTTCGCGCAGGACCATGTCTGTACCCTCGCGGATCAGATCCTCAAGGTGCGCGGCGAGCGCGCGCGCTACCTGGGTCAGGGCGCGGGCAACAAGCACGTGGCCAGCGACCTGGCGTACCTGGCCATGGACCTGATGGGGCGCGCGGAAGCGGCCTTCCCCACCCTGTCGCAGGAAGTGCAGGACATGGTCACCGGCTACGTGGCCGGCTACAACAAGTACCTGCAGGACACGCCCCCGGAGGCCCGTCCCACCGAGTGCGCCAACGCGGCCTGGGTCAAGCCCATCAGCACCGTGGACCTGCTGGCGTACAACACGGACCTGACGCTGCTGGCCGGCATCAACGCGCTGGCGCTCACCATCCCGAACGCCACGCCCCCCACCGTGGGCGCGCAGTCCGTGGACCCGAAGCAGGCCGCGCTGCGCCCGCAGATGCCGTCGCTGGAGGAGCTCCAGCGGCTGAAGCTGGCGGACTTCGGCAGCAACGGCTGGGCCATTGGCGGTGATCGCACCGACAACGGCAAGGGCATGGTGATGGCCAACCCGCACTTCCCCTGGGAAGGCGAGCTGCGCCTCTGGGAGAGCCAGCTGACCGTGCCGGGCCAGATGAACGTCTACGGCGTGGGCCTCATGGGCGTGCCGGCGGTGCTCATCGGCTTCAACGAGAACGTGGGCTGGACGCACACGTTCTCCTCCGGCCAGCGCGCGACGATGTACCAGCTGCAGCTCGTGGACGGGAAGCCGACCGTCTACAAGTACGGCAACGAAGAGCGCCAGATGACCTCCAAGACGTTCACCATCCTGGTGAAGCTGTCGGAAGGCTCTCTGACGAACTACTCGCAGACCGTCTGGTTCAGCCACTACGGCCCGATCATCGCCTTCCCGGACTCGGCCGCGCCGGGCTTCCCCGCCGGCACGCTGGGCTGGAACACCAAGACGGCGCTCACGCTGCGTGACGCCAACATCGAAAACACCAAGTTCCTGGACCAGTTCCACGGCATGAACAAGGCGAAGTCCCTGGCCGAGTTCAAGGACGTCTACTCCACCCAGCAGGGCCTGCCCTGGGTGAACACCATGTTCGCCGACAAGGACGGCAACGCCTGGTACACGGACGCCACGCCCACGCCCAACCTGTCCAAGGACGCGTACACCAAGTGGCTCACCGAGGCGACCACGGGCTCCAACCCCATCACCGCCGGCATCTTCCAGGGCCTGGGCTTCGTGCTGCTCAACGGCAGCGACCCGGCCAATGAGTGGCAGGTGGAGCCGGGCTCGCGCAGCCCCGGCCTCGTGCCCTTCGCCAAGGTGCCGCAGCTGGACCGCAAGGACTTCGTCTTCAACGCGAACGACAGCTACTGGCTGGCCAACCCCGCCGCGCCGCTCACCGGCTTCTCCCCGCTGCACGGCCTGGAGAACTTCCCCCAGTCGCCTCGCACGCGCATGAACGCCAAGGTCCTCACGGAGGTCAGCGCCACCGGCGCCTCCGGCGCGGACGGCAAGTTCAGCCACGAGGAGCTGAAGACGGCCGTGTTCAGCAACCGCAGCAGCATCGAGGAGCTGGTCCGCGCGTCCGTCGTGGAGCGTTGCGCGGGCAAGACGACGGTGCCCTACAACGGCACCGCCGTGGACATCAGCCAGGCCTGCGCGCTGCTCACCGCCTGGAACGGCCGCTACGACGTGGACCAGAAGGGCGCGTTCATCTTCCGCGAGTTCCTGGGCGCGTACACCTCCGGCAACCTCCAGAACGCGGGCCCGCTGTTCTCCGTCGGCTTCAACCCGGCCGACCCCATCGCCACGCCCAACACCCTGACGGCCGCCCCGGCCACGGGTGACGACCCGGTGCTGGTGAAGCTGGCGCAGGCCGTCGCCACCATCGCCCGCTCCGGCAACGCGCTGGACAAGACGCTGGGCCAGGTGCAGTTCACCACCCGCTCGGGCACCCCCATCCCCCTGCACGGCGGCATGCACCGCGAGGGCATCACCAACGTGATGTCCTACGGCGCCGCCCGCACCACGGTGTTCGACTTCGCCCAGCCCCACACGGCCACGTTCAACGCCAACACCCTGCTGGCGAAGGAGGGCTACCCCATCAACAACGGCAGCTCCTTCATCATGGCGCTCCAGTTCACCGACGCGGGCCCCAGCGCCAACGCCGTGCTGACCTACAGCCAGTCCGGCGACCCCAAGTCCCCGCACCACGCGGACCAGACCCAGCTGTACTCCCAGAAGCAGTGGCGCCCCATCCTCTTCACGGACGCGCAGATCAACGGCGACGCGAACCTGGTGGAGACCACCGTCTCCGGCGGGTAACCGCTTCCGCTTGAAGACCTGAAGTCTCTTGAAGGCCCTGGGAGCCACCGCGCTCCCAGGGCCTTCTTGTTTTCATGGGGAATCGCCGTTGAAACTTGTTACATGGAACGGAATAGGCAGACAGGGCGGGCGGCCCCGGCGTCTGGGTTCAACATTCAACAGCTGACATCCAAGGGGGCCTTCGAGGCGAACACACAGTCCGTGACGTCGTCAGGGCTGAGCCGATGTGTCGTCTCAACAATGTCAGCCTCCAGGGCTAGTTTCTTGACCGCGGCTGAAGAGCAGGATGTCCCTCAGGCCCAGGGAGAAAGCCCGGACGCGTACCGACCGGGACGGCCGCTGGGTCCGACACGAAGGAGTCGCGAACGCCATGGCACTTCCGGTCTACAAGACAGACGTCATCGATAAGGTGTTCTTCCTGCGCTGGGACGCTCCACCGACGCCGGAAGAGATTCAGGCGGTGTTCCAGAAGATGCAGGCCGCCTACCAACATCATCAGCAGCAGCCGCTGGTGCTGGTGACAATCGCGGGAGCGAAGTCCGCGGTCCCCAACAGCGAACAGCGGCGGCACCTGTCCAACATGCTGTCGGACGCGCGGGCGCTGTTCTCTGAAATCCACGTCATCATCGAAGGCAACGAGCTGCAGCACAACCTCCAGCGCGTCATCGTGTCGGGGATGCTCATCGTCACGCGCACGTATGACGACCAGTTCATCCGCGTGCACAAGAACGCGGACGGGGCGGCGGGCTTCATCGCCCGGCGGCTGGGCGTGGATGGAACGCAGCTGGTGAACGAAGCGCGGTCGCGCGGCGTGGTGATGTAGTCCCCGGGGGGATTCGGGGGCCCTTCAGAAGGGCCCCCGGCCCCGGAGAGAGAAGCTTCGCGCGGGCGACCTTTTCAGCCCCTCGCGCCCTGCCCCACCGGGCGGGCCGGACGGGTGGCGCTGACGGTGCCGCGCACGTAGCGGTGGTCGAAGAGGTCCACGTAGAGGTACTCGGGCCAGGACACCATCGCGCGAGCCCCCAGCATCACGCCTCGCATGATTTCACTCACCATCAGCCCCGCGGCGGTGGTGGCGCCAATCACGCACGTGGGCGCGTGGCCCTTTCCCTGGTAGCAGGCATCCATGTACTCCTGGAGCATGTAGCTGCCCAGGTGCGGGATGATTTTCGGCAGGTCGATGCGGCCGTCCGGGAGGATGAAGAGCTCCTCGTAGAGCGGCGCGTCCGGCTGGAAGACGTGGAGCGCGGCGCCAAAGCCCAGCATCAGCCCGGTCATGATGGGGATGCCCATCTCCCTGCACGTCTGGTGGAGCGACTCCTTGGCGCGGGCCCCCGCGATGTCGATGACCTCCACCACGTAGTCCACCGGCGGCAGGCCACCCAGGCCCTGGAGCACGTGCGCCACGTTGGCGTCGGTGATGCCCTCCTTCGCCTTGTGCACGCGCAGGTCCGGGTGGATGTCCCGGCACATGCGCTCCACCACGTCCACCTTGTGCTGGCCCAGGGTGCTTTCAAAGCAGCCAATCTGCCGGTTGATGTTGTGGCGCTCGTAGACGTCGAAGTCCGCGAGCGTCAGGCAGCCGAAGCCCAGGCGCGTCAGGTCCACCGCGCACTGGCCTCCGGCGCCGCCCACGCCGGCGACGAGCACGTGGGTGCTGGCGAGCTTTTCCATGGTCTGCGGGTGGAGGACGCCCAGGTTGCGCTGGAAACGGGGGTTCACGTTGCTCATGGAGGGGCTCCCTACTTGCGCATGCAGACGTAGAAGTTCTCGCCGTAGTAGTCGTCGCCGTCGGCCACCAGCGCCTCGCTGAAGCCCACCTTCTCCAGCAGCTTCACCGCCTGGTCCGTGTCCAGGAAGGTGACCATCTCGTTGGGGTCCGTGGTGAGCCGCTGGGCGCAGGTGCGGTGGTGGTTCACCGCGCGCTGGAGGCTCTCCGTCCAGCGTCCCTGGGACTCCCATTCCCGGATGGAGTTCTTCAGCACCAGCTCCAGGTCGGGCCGGGGCCGCTTGTTGCTCGTCATGCACAGGACGCCGCCGGGCTTCAGGTGCGTCCAGGCCTCGCGCAGCACGGACTCCGGGTCCTTCACGTAGAAGAGGACGTTGTTCATCACCACCGCGTCCGCGGCCCCCTCCACCTCCAGGGGAAAGGTCGTCACGTCCCCGGGCAACAGCGTCCAGCGGGCGCGCACCGCCTCCGGCTCCTTCGCGCGGCGGCGCACCGCCAGGGCCAGCATGGCCTGGTTGTTGTCGAAGCCGACGACGCGCTGCCCGCGCCTGACCAGGGGCTCGCTCACGAGCCCCGTGCCACACCCCGCGTCGATGACGTAGGAGCGCTCCCGGGTGTCGCGGAGGATCTTCTCCCGCTGCCGCTGGTAGCACGGCAGCTCGGGGATCATCTGATCGTAGCTGTGCGCGAAGTCGTTCCAGATGTTGTCGACGAAGACGGTCTCGGGCATGGGTCCTCCCCCTCCGAGGGGAGTCAGGGTGAGACCCGCTGTTGTCTCCCGTCCCACCGCCCCCAAGCGATTGCCCCGGCGTCGTCCCCTAACATCCAGGACTTGCCTGTTTCAGATGTATGTGTTGGATTGAATGAACAAACACACCCTGGGGGGCCGGAGGGGGTGTCCGTTCAATCCCAGGGAGCCCGCTCCATTCGTGGTCCGCATGTCTCAGCATTGAAGTACGCGGAGTCTTGCGTTTATTCACTCGGAGGGTGCTGGCAGCGGCGTCCAGCGGCCTTCACCGGTGAAGCTTGCCCTGCGGGGCAGCATCAATGAAATCAACTACTTGGGCCCTGGCGCGGAAGGTGCTCTGGGAAGGCCTGCATCGGGAGGCACCGGGTGTCAGAGCCTGGCGCTTGTCTGCGTGGGGGACCCTCAATGCGATCCGAGGTCGGTATGCGTGGGACGTTGAGCCTGTGGGCGATGCTGGTGTTGTTCGTGGCGCTGCGCGCGAATCCGGGGGACGCGCACGAAGTGACTCTTCAGGCGGATCCGTGGACGCGGCCACTGGTGGCGGCGGGCCTGGTGGCCTCCAGCACGAAGCGAGAGGTGGTGGGCGGTGGCCTGGCGCACTACAGCTGGAAGGTGCGGGTGGGCACGGGGAAGTACGACGCCATCACCGTGCACCGCGTGGTGCGTGAGGCCTACCCGTGGGTTCCGGCGCGGACCCGCCGGGCGGCGTTCATGGTGCACGGGGACTTGTGGGGCTTCGTGCCCGCGTTCCTCACCAACACCTGCGTGAAGACGATGCCGGAGAACCGCTCGCTGGCGTCGTTCCTGGCGAGCGAGGACGTGGACGTCTGGGGCCTGGACCTGCGCTGGGTGGGCGTGCCGGAGGCGGAGACGGACTTCGCGTTCATGGCGGACTGGACCCTGGGGACGCACGTGAAGGACGTGGGCACCGGCCTGGCGCTGGCGGACGTGGTGCGGCGGCTGGGCGGCAACGGCGGCAACAACGACCGGATGTTCCTCCTGGGCTGGAGCCGGGGGGCGACCATCGGCTACGCGTACCTGAATGGGGAGTCGCAGCGTCCGCGCGCCCAGCGCCGGGTGGACGGCTTCGTGCCCATGGACATGGTGCTGCGCTTCGCGCCGGACGCGGCCCCGCAGCGCGAGTGGGCGTGCAAGCGGTACGAGATCCTCCAGACGGCCCGCGACGAGGGCCGCACGGAAGGAGGCCTGCTGGGGCCCGGGGCGGGGCTTCCTGTGCGGCTGATGGGCCAGCAGGCCGCCCAGAACCCCAATGGCTCCCCCTACCTCCTGCCGCCGGGGCTCTCGTTGGTGCCGGCGCTCACCAACCGGAAGCTCGCCGTCATCGCCGCCGGGAACACCGCGTCCCTCCTGGAGCCGCTCAAGCCGTTGACGCCGGGCTACCACCTGGCGGGCAGCATCCCGGACGCCGTGGGCATGCCGGAGAAGACGGCCTTCACGCCGGAGCCCACCCTGTTCGACTACTTCCAGCAGGCGGCGCCCTACCAGAGCCTCAACGAGGTGGTGGAGACGGAGAAGCAGCTGTGCGGCCTGGACGTGCCCTACGACGACCACCTGAAGGACGTGAAGGTGCCGGTGCTGTACGTGGGCGCGGCGGGTGGCGTGGGCACCTACGGGGAGTACTCCACGCGCCTGTTGGGCAGCACGGACGTCACCCGCCTCATCGTGCGCAGCCGGCCGGAGGGGCAGCGCGCGCTGGACGTGGGCCACGCGGACCTGTTCCTCGCCCGGGACGCGCGCGTGCGCGTGTGGAAGCCCATGCTCCAGTGGATGGAGGCACACTGAGCGCGGAGGGCTACTCCGCCTTCCACAACCCGTGACGCCGGGCCCGGCGGCCCAACGTCACGGGGTCCATGCCCAGGGCCACGGCGGCGCGGCGCAGGACGCCGCCATGGCGCTCCAGGGCCTCGCGGATGAGGTCGCGCTCCACCTGCTGGAGCCGGGCCCTCAGCGAACCATCCCCGGTGGGGTCCGCCCGGGGCAGCGTGTTGTTGAGGAGCGCGGGCGGCAACAGGCGCCGGGTGAGCATCTCCCCGGGCCGGGACAGGAGCACCGCTCGCTCCACCACGTTGCGCAGCTCGCGCACGTTGCCCGGCCAGCCGTAGCCGTGCAGCACCTCGTCCGCGTCCGGGGCCACGCCCGTGGCGGAGCGCTTGAGGGTGCGGTTGAACTGCTCCACGAAGGCGCGGGCCAGCTCCGGGATGTCCTCCGGGCGCTCGCGCAGGGGCGGGATGTCGATGGTGAAGCTGTTGAGCCGGTAGAAGAGGTCCGCGCGGAAGCGGCCGGCGCGCACCTCCTCGCCCAGGTCCCGGTTGCTCGCGGCCACCACGCGCACGTCCACGTGGCGCACCTGGGTGCCGCCCACCGGGCGGATGTCGCCCGTCTCCAGCACGCGCAACAGCTTCGCCTGGAGGTTGGGCGTGGTGTTCTCAATCTCATCCAGGAAGATGGTGCCGCCGTTGGCCAGCACGAAGAGGCCCGGGTGGTCCGACACCGCGCCGGTGAAGGCCCCCTTCACGTGGCCGAACAGCTCGCTCTCCAGCAGCGTCTCCGTGAGCGCGCCGCAGTCCTGGACGACGAGCGGCAGGTCCCCCCGGCCGGAGAGCCGGTGGAGGATGCGCGCCAGCACCTCCTTGCCGGTGCCCGTCTCGCCCTGCAGCAGCACCGCCACCCGGTGGGGGGCCACCAGGCGCACCATCTCCATCACCCGCTGCATGGGCGGGCTGCGAAAGCCCAGGTCCTCCCCGTGGCGGCCCACGCCCACCACCGGCGTCTGGGCCAGCGCGCGCTCGCGCATGAGGTTGCGCTCCAGCTCCAGCGCCATGCGCCACTGCTCCGTGCGGAAGCCGTGCTCGCGCCCCGCCTGGAGCACCGCCTCGCGCATGGCTTCCGGGTCCGGCCAGGCCCCCGGCGCCCGGTAGATGCGGCCGGAGTTGAAGAGCGCCACCAGCCGCTCGGGGGCCGCCGGGGCGCAGTAGACGATGCGCGAGGCCAGGTCGCTGGGCGGCCCCGCCCCCGTGGGGTCCACCTCCGCGCGCAGCTCCGCCAGGGACTCCACCAGCGCGAGCGCCCGCGACTCGTCCTGGCCGCACACCAACAGCACCGCCATGTCCCCGCGCGTGAGCAGCGCGTGCACGTCCTCCGCGGTGGCGGCGAAGTGCGGCGTGGCCACGCCGTCCAGGGCCTGGCGCACCGCGCGCGACTCGTCGTCCGAGGCGAAGGCCGCCACCACCTGCAGGTGGGACGTGGCCAGGTAGCGCGCCAGCTTCACGCCGTCCGCCGCGTCGAAGGCGCCGAAGCTGATGCCCAGCGCCGCGACGGTGCCCCCGCCGCCCGCCGTGTCGTGGCGCCAACGCACCGTGCCGTGCACCCGCACGTGGGCGCCCGTGTCCGGCAGCGAGAAGGCCATCTCCACCGGCTCGTTCTCGCGCGGGCCCTCGGAGGGGCTGCGCGGCGTGGCGATGAGCCCGATGCCCGTCTCGCTGATGTTCACGGACCAGCAGCCATGCAACGCCGGCTGGGTCACCACCTTCACGTACAGCGGCTTGCGCTCGCTCCGGGGCACCTGCTCGGAGTCGGGGCGCGACATGGGGTGCGTCACTCGACCGGCCTCATGGCCGCCGCACGGCGGGCTTGCTGGAAAAATACGGGCATTGCGGAGGGGGTTTCTGCCTGATTCTCCCGGCATCGCAAGTCGGCGGCAAAGGGGGTGTCCTCTCAGCACGCCGCAAGTGGACACGGGTCCAAAGCGCCCTGCCCGGAACACGGCGAACCCCCCCCACACCGCACCACAACCCACGGCGCGAAACGTCCGTGCTCCGGCGGTGCGCATCCCACGCGACGGGCTGTCTCGCTCCTTCCGGTGTGTTGAAGGATTTCAACCGGGCCGTCTGAAATTGATGTCTGTCTTTCGGGTTTGAACCTGCCCAGCATGCAAGCGGGCTCAGTGTCGCTTGTGTTCGAAATAGAACTTCGGTATTCGGTTTATCACCTTGGAACACGGCAGGCTTTTCCCCCGCTGCCGGATGGAGCACCGAACACCCATCACGCTTTCTTTCTCCTCCCGTCGCCGCGGCCCTGTCGAACAGGTCCGGGAGCACGAGAGGGGATTGCCCCACCGTAAAGCCAGACATCCCCCAGCCGTGCCCCTGTCTCCTGTCGTTGGAGCATGGCTTTTCACTGCCTGTCCTTTCCCCCTGGGCCCATTCCTTGAAGAAAACCCTCCTCCTGGTTGAAACGTTGTTCGTCCTGGGCGCCGTTGGCTGTGGCGCTCCGGATGGTTCCCTTCCGGCGGAAGACCGCCAGCCCGCGCTCGAGACGTCCGCCGAGGACCTCACCACCACCGGCTGCACGCAGCTCACCCCCGCCAGCGTGAAGGCCAGCGGCGACGACGGCGCCGGCAGCGTCGCGGCGAACGCGATGGATGATCAGCTCACCACGCGCTGGAGCAGCCTGGGCAAGGGCCAGTGGCTCGACTTCGACCTGGGCGCCACCAAGGCCGTGAGCGCGGTGTCGGTGGCCTGGCACGAGGGCAACAAGCGCGCGAACACGTTCACCGTCTCCGTGTCGCCGGACGGCTACACCTATACGCAGGTGTACAGCGGCAAGAGCCTGGGCACGACCACCGCGGCGGAGACGTACGCCTTCACGTCGGTGAGCGCGCGCCGGGTGCGCGTCACGGTGCAGGGCAACTCCCTCAACGACTGGGCCAGCATCGCGGAGGCGCGCCCGTGCTCCGGCACCGTGACGACGCCGCCTCCCGCCACCCCGGGTGGCATCGTGTGGCGGGGCGACTTCGAGTCCGGCAGCCGCAGCCAGTGGGACGGCACGCAGATGATGTCCGCGGACCGGCTCCAGGTCGTCTCGTCGCCGGTGCGCGAGGGCGGCTACGCCCTCAAGGCCACGGTGAAGCAGGGCGATGACCCCATCAACTCCAGCGGCAACCGCAACGAAATCTTCAAGCAGACGAAGGAGGCGGTGGGCTCCGAGTACTGGTACCGCTGGAGCACGCGCTTCGCGGCGGACTTCCCCAGTGTGAACACCTGGCAGCTCTTCACCCAGTGGCACCATGACGGGTGCTGCGGCTCACCGCCGGTGGAGTTCTACGTCTACGGCGAGGAGATGCGGCTGAACATCGGCGGGTCCCCGGGCACCATCGTCTGGCGCACGCCGCTGGTGCGCAACGCGTGGCACGACTTCGTCTTCCACGTGAAGTGGTCCCCCAACGCGAGCGTGGGCTTCGTGGAGCTGTACTACGACGGCCAGCTGGTGCTGCCCAAGCGCAACATCGCGACGCAGTACTCCGGGCAGCTCAACTACCTGAAGATCGGCCTGTACCGGAACGACACCATCGCGCCGGTGGGCGTCGTCTACCACGACGGTTGGGTGATGGGCCGGACGCAGGCGGACGTGCTGGATGCCAACTACAAGTTGAAGTGAGACACCGGCCGCGTGCCCCGGGTAGGCGCCGGGGCACGCTCCGGGATAGGCTTTCACGAGTCCATCCCGAGGAGTCGTCTCATGCGTCTGTGCGCCGCGCTGACCGCCCTGTCCCTGCTGGCGTCCTGCACCACGACCTACGCCATTCCCAAGCCGGAGCTCACGCGGCTGGATGGCTTCCGGGACGAGAACGCGGCGCTGATGCGGGAACTGGGTGACGTGATGCTCAACCGCGTCACGGACCGCAAGCGCACGGTGCGGGACGTGGAGGGCCAGGCGCACCAGTTCACCTCCGACACGCCGCTGGCGCTGGTCTCCGCCCAGGCGGACACGGAGTTCCAGCGCTTCATCGAGGTGGGCGTGGACGGCGACCACTTCCGGGGCGTGCCCCTGGAGGGCTCCACCTCCAGTGCCGCCGCGCCCCCGGTCGTCGTTTCCCTGTCGGAGGTGGACCACGCCCGGCTGCGCGAGTTCAGCCTGGGCAAGACGCTGCTCCTGACGGGCACCATCGGCGTTGCGTTGATGGGGTCGCTGGTCATGGTGAGCAAGCTCTTCAAGCCCACCACCGGTTCGGAAGGCGACCACCCTGGAGGCGTCATCGACCTGGGCCCGACGCCCCGGCTGACGTTCTGACGTCCCGCTAGCGCGCGTCCGTGCGCTGGCGCAGCAGCCCTTCCTGGGCCACGGAGGCCACGAGCCGCCCGTCGCGGGTGAAGACGTGCCCGCGCGCCAGGCCGCGGGCGTTGCCGGCCCAGGGGCTTTCCATGGTGTAGAGCAGCCAGTCGTTGACCTTCAGGTCGCCGTGGAACCACAGCGCGTGGTCCAGGCTGGCCATCTGGAAGCCCGGCTGGAGGAACGTCTGGGCGTGCGGCTGGAGCGCGGTGCCCAGCAGGTTGAAGTCGCTGGCGTACGCGAGCACGTAGCGGTGCACCTGGGGCTCGTCGGGCATGGCGCCGTCGGCGCGGAACCAGACGTGCTTCACGGGCGGCTCGGCGGTGGGCTCGAAGGGGTCCACGTACGTCACCGGGCGCATCTCAATGGGCTTGGCGGAGAGGAACTTCTCCCGGGCCCGCTCCGACATCCGGCCCGCGTGGCGCCCCAGGAGCTCCAGGTCCGTGGGCAGCGACTCCGGCGGAGGCACGTCCGGCATGGTGGCCTGATGCGTGAAGCCCGGCTCTTCCCCCTGGAAGGACGCCATCAGCGTGAAGATGGGCTGCCCCTTCTGGATGGCCACCACGCGGCGGGTGGTGAAGCTGCCGCCGTCACGCACGCGGTCCACGGTGTAGACGACGGGCAGGCTCGCGTCGCCGGGGCGCAGGAAGTAGCCGTGCAGCGAGTGCACCGCGCGCTTCTCCGCCACCGTCTGGCTGGCGGCGGACACGGACTGCCCCAGCACCTGCCCTCCGAAGAGCTGCCGGAAGCCCAGGTCCTGGCTGGCGCCACGGAACAGGTTCTCCTCGATGGGCTCCAGCTTCAGGAGCCCCAACAGCTCGTCCAGCACCCGGCTCATGTACGTCCTCCCGTTTTGACGCACCCCGTCCATATCCCAGCCCCGGGCCCGTGCGCGCGGACCAATGTAGAGTGCGGCGCCTTTCTGCCCCGGAGGAGCCCGTGGCCTCGCTTTCCCTGCCAGACGCCGTCCGGCGGCACCCGGCGGCCTGGGGCATGGCGGCCACGTTCGCCGCCAGCCTGCTTCTGAGAGGGCTGTACCTGGCGGGTTCTCCGGACCGGGACTGGCCCTTCTCCGTCTTCTTCGCGGGCGACGCGCGCTTCTTCCACACCGCCGCGGTGGACCTGGCGCGGGGCCGCGAAGGCCCGGTCGCCCTGCCCTACCACCCGCCCCTGTTCCCCGCGCTGTTGGGACTGCTGTACCGGGTGCTGGGCGAGCCCGCGGGCAGCGCGCTGCCGTACAAGCTGGCGCTCGCCTGTCTGGGGGCGGCCACGGTGGCCTTCTGCCAGGGCTTCTGGCGGCGCCTGTTGGGAACGCCGTGGAGTCTGGTGGCGGCGGGCCTGTACGCCACGAGCTTCGGGTGGCTGGTGCTGTCCACCACGTACAGCAATGAAACGCTGTCCGCGCTGTGGCTGTGTTTCACCTGTGCGATTGCATTGCGCATGGGCGGCGCGGTGCCGTCCTGGCCCGCGGTGTTGGGATTGGGCGCGGTGATGGGCTGGGGCACCCTCACCCGCGCGGAGCACCTGGGGCTGTGGCCCTTCCTCCTGATGTATGCGTGGACGGCGCGCGAGCGGGGGCCCTGGAAGCCGTGGGCCCTGCGCTGGGGCGCGGCGATGGGCGTGTCCCTGCTCCTGCTCGTGCCCTCCGCGCTGCGCAACGTGGACACGATGCGCGAATTGAACGCGCGGGCGCCGCACCTGGAGCCACTGCCGGAGTGGGTGCCCGTCACGGTGTATGGGCCGCTCAACTTCGCCATGGCCAACCACGCGGGCGCCACCGGGGGCTTCACGCCGGCCCTCATCAATCAGGGCGGCAACAACGGACAGTTGGACCCCGCCCGCCCGGAGCACCGGCGCCTGCTCTTGCACGGCTACGCGGAAGGGCTGCGCTGGATGGTGGCCTCGCCCGGCGACGCGGCCGGGCTGCTCTGGACGAAGCTGGACCTGTGGCTGGACGGCCTGCGCCTGGGCGTCGGCGTGTCGGACGTGCCCGGAGGCCTCACCGGCGAGCGCGCCCCGGTGGATGTGTTCGTCCCCGACTCCGCGTGGCTCAAGTGGCCGCTGGCGGCGCTGCTCCTCGCCGGAATGCTGCTGTCGCTCAAGCCCGCGCACGCGCCCTTCCGGCTGCTGTCGCTGGTGGTGCTGCACCGGGTGCTCATCACGCTCGCCTTCTTCGGCTATGCGCGCGGCCTGCTCGTCGTCTTCCCCGCGCTCCTGCCGCTCCTGGTGCTGCCGCTGAAGGTCCTGGGAGAGCGCCACGCGACCGTGGCCCGGAGGCTGCCCGCGCTCGCCGGGGCGCTGCTGTTGCTCCTGTGGGTGGAGGCCGCGTTCGTCGCCACGCGAGCGCCGCCCCGCCGCTTCATGGCCAGCGGCACCACCGACGCGGTCAATGGCAAGCTCATCCAGGACGACCGCGTCCGGCTGTGGCCCCAACCCTGAGCAGGCGTCTGGTTGGAATACTGCGGGCAGGACAAAACGCTTCGCGGGCAAAGAATGGCGAGTGAACACTTCAAGCCTTTGAATCCATTCCACTTTCAGCAATACGAACTTACTCAGGAATAGCCGCAATACACTTTTAAAAAGCACATGACCTAAGCAGGAGGCGCTCCGCCCCGGAGCCCGCCGGTCCCGTCCGGCGGCATCACCCGAGGAGACGTCATGCGCCCCCTGCGGTCAGCGTTGTGTTGTCTTGCCCTCCTGGTGTCATCCACGACGTACGCATTCCAACCCTCCCAGCCCGAGCAGCAGAGCGCGGCGGCGAAGAAGGCCTTCTTCAAGCCAGACCTGTACCTGCCCATCCAGAACGTGCCGCTGGAGAAGGCGCGGTCGCTGATGCCGCGCGCGGGCGCGGACAAATGGGCGGGGTTCGTCACCCGCTTTGGCGGCAACGTGCAGGTGTACCTGGATCCGCTGTCCGGCATGCCCACGGGCATCCAGGGCAGCTTCCCGCTCATCCCGGGTGACGGCTTCCGCAACAACGTCTCGCTCGAGTCCGTGCGCCAGGGTCTGGGCCGCTCGGTGGGCAGCGTGGACGAGTCCGTGGTGGGAGAGCTCGTCTTCAAGTTCGTCGCGGACCATCAGGACGCGATTGGCGTGGACCTCCTGCAGTTGGGCTCGCCGCGCGTGACTCAGGTGACGGAAACGCTGTGGCAGGTGCACATCCCGCAGGTGGTGAACGGCATCACGGTGCGGCACGGCCGGCTGGCGGCCACCATCAGCCACGGCAACCTCGTCCTCCTGGGCACGGAGGCGTGGGCCAACGTGGGCATCGACACGAAGCCCCGCTTCACCGCGAACCAGGCCATTGCCGCGGGCAGTACGTTCCTGGGCCAGACGCTGTCGCCCACCAGCCTGTGGCAGCAGCCCACGCTGGAGGTGACTCCGTTCGCGCGCACGGGCGCGGCATTTGGCCAGGGCTACGGCCACGCGCTGGTGTGGAGCTACGGCTTCTCCAACCCCGGTGAGCACGAGCGCTGGAAGGTGACGGTGGACGCCAACTCCGGCGAGGTGCTCGCCGTGGAGGATGACAACCACTACTTCGACGCGCAGGTGAAGGGCGGCGTGTACCCGTCCACCAACATCGGCACCTGCACGTCGAAGGAGACGTGCGGCACCATGCAGCCCAACACGCCCATGCCCTGGGCGAACACGGGCTTCGCGTCTCCCAACAACTTCACGGACGGCGCGGGCATCTACAACTACAGCACCGGCACCCTCAACACGACGCTCGCCGGCAAGTACGTGCGGATCGCCGACAGCTGCGGGGCCGTCAACGTGAGCTCCGCCACGGGCAGCCTGGACCTGGGCGGCGTGAACAACGACCACGACTGCACGGTGCCCGCGGGCACGTCCGCGGGCAACACGCCGGCGGCGCGCTCCAGCTTCTACGAGCTGAACAAGATCAAGGAGGTGGCCCGCGGCTGGCTGCCCAGCAACACCTGGCTGCAGGGCCAGCTGACGTCCAACGTGAACCTGTCCAGCACGTGCAACGCGTTCTGGAACGGCAGCACCGTGAACTTCTACAAGTCCGGTGGCGGCTGCCGGAACACCGGCGAGATTGGCGCGGTGTTCGACCACGAGTGGGGCCACGGCATGGACAACTTCGATGCCAACGGCTCGCTGTCCAACTCCAGCGAGGGCTACGCGGACATCGCGGGCATCCTGCGCCTGCAGACGTCCTGCGTGGGCTACGGCTTCTTCCAGACGACGAACACGGGCTGCGGCCTCACGCCGGACGGCACGGGCTACAACCAGCAGGAGTCGCAGGTGACGGGCCAGTCCTGGTGCAACCTGCGCTGCTCGGGCGTGCGTGACGCGGACTGGGCGGCGAGCGCGCCGAACATCCCGGCCACCCCGCAGAACTTCACCTGCAAGATGTGCTCGTCCGGCTCCGGCCCGTGCAGCAAGCAGGTGCACTGCGCCGCGTCCCCCGTGCGTCAGGCGGCGTGGGATCTGGTGACGCGCGACCTCACGGCCGCGCCCTTCAACTACAACTCCAACGACGCGTTCCTCCTGGGCAACAAGCTCTTCTACCAGGGCTCCGGCAACATCGGCACGTGGCACGCCTGCAACTGCACCGCGGGCACGTCCGACGGCTGCGGCGCGACGAACGGCTACATGCAGTGGCTGGCCGCGGACGACGACAACGGCAACCTGGCGGACGGCACGCCGCACATGACGGCCATCTACGCCGCGTACAACCGCCACAACATCGCCTGCTCCACGCCCGCGCCCACCAACGGCGGCTGCGCGGCGGGCCCCACGGCGGCCCCCACCACCACGGCCACCCCGGGCGACAGCCAGGTGAGCCTGTCGTGGACCGCTTCCGCGGGCGCCAGCCAGTACTGGGTGATGAAGACGGAGGGCTTCGCGGGCTGTGACTTCGGCAAGGCGCGCGTGGCCACCGTCACCGGCACCAGCTACACGGACCCGGAGGTCGCCAACGGCCGCCAGTACTGCTACTCCGTCGTGCCCGCGAGCAGCAACGCGTGCTTCGGCCAGGCGTCCGCCTGCACCTGCACCACGCCCACCTGCGCGGCGCCCGGCGCGCCCACGCTGTCCACCCCCTCCTCCGGCGCCACCGGTGTCGAGCTGCTCGCGGTGCTGGACTGGGCGGACGTGACGGGCGTGTCCGGCTACGAGGTCCAGGTGGCCACCGACAGCGCGTTCACCAACGTGGTGCGCAGCGCCAACTCGCTGGTGGCCAGCACCTGGACGGTGTCCCCGGGCCTGTCGGCGACCACCGCCTACTACTGGCGCGTGCGGGCGCTCAACTCGTGCGGTGGCACCAGCTCCTGGAGCGCGGCGCAAAGCTTCACCACGCGCGGCTGCGTCACCCTGGCGGCCCCCACCCTGACGGCCCCCGCCAACGCGGCCACGGGCGTCGCCCTGGCGCCGGCGCTGGACTGGTCCGACGTGACGAACGCGTCCGCGTATGACGTGCAGGTGGCCACCGACAGCGCGTTCACCAACGTGGTGCGCAGCGCTACCGGACTGTCCACCAGCGCGTGGAACGTGACGCCGGGCCTGTCCAACCTCACGGCGTACTACTGGCGCGCGCGGGCCTCCGACAGCTGCGGCGCGAGCCCGTACAGCACCGCCTTCAGCTTCACCACCACCAACGTGTGCACGCCCACCGTGGCCACGTACAACTCCACCCTGCGCACCCCGGCCTGCGGCTCCGTGTGCGGTTGCGACACCGGCACCACGCTCGTCAACGGGCGCGGAACGATGTCCGGTGGCATCGAGCCCAATCAGCCCAACACCCTGGGCGCCACCTGCACGGACGGAGCCTCCGGCGTCTACCACTCGGATGAGAGCATCGACCGCATCGTGCTCAAGACGGTGGACCAGGGCACCATCACCCCGGGCAAGCAGCTCACCGTGGACGTGACGGTGTGGTGCTACGGCACCACGGACCAGCTGGACCTGTACTACACGACGAACACCACCACGCCCGCGTGGACGGCCGTCACCACCGCCCAGGCCTGCACCGCGGTGGGGCTGAGGACGTTCTCCATCCCCGTCACCGTGGGCAGCACCACCGGCAACCACGCCGTGCGCGCGCAGTTCCGCTTCGGCGGCACCGCCTCCAGCGCGTGCGTCACGGGCAGCTACAACGACCACGACGACCTGGTGTTCAACGTCGCGTCCGCGGTGGCCGCCAACCCCACCGCCCCGTCCGCGAAGCAGGTGCGCGGCCGGGCCGTGACGGCGCGATAGTCAAGACGCGCGAAGCCGTCCTTCAGTGACATGGGGGCTCCCGGTCCACACCGGGGGCCCCCGTGCCTTTTCACGCCCTACCAGGTGTAGACGACGGACGGCGCGGACCGCTTCGCGGGCCCGTGGTGGACCATCTCGATGTTGTTGCCGTCCGGATCCAACACGAAGGCCGCGTAGTAACCCGGATGGTAGGAGCGCTCCCCGGGAGCCCCGTTGTCACGGCCGCCCGCGGCCAGCGCCGCCTGGTGGAAGCGGTGGACCATCTCCCGGTCCTTCGCCTGGAAGGCCAGGTGCACGCGCGCGGTGGGCTCGCGGTCGTTGCTGATGAAGAGCTCGTCCGCTGCGATGTGCCGCTCGCTCTCGTTGAAGACCGGGATGCCCATCACCTCCAGCACCGCGCGGTAGAAGCGCTTGCTCGCCTCCAGGTCCCTGACCTGAAGGTGGACGTGGTCGAACATGCGGCCGTGGTGCAGTTCCATGGTCTGCCTCCCGTGATTTGCGCGTCGGGTGTCGTTCAACACCGCGCGCTCGCGCGACCATCAGAGCTGCAATTCACGCATGTCAAGGCGCCTCCGCCCGGGAAGTCGTGAAAGCGGCAGCGACTTCCACAAAAGCGCGGGCGCGCGGCGGCGGGACGACGCAGCTTCGTGCGATAGTCCGCGCCACTTCGCAGTTCTTGCCTTCAGGAGGGTGCCGCGATGTTCATCGAAATCATCGTCCTGCCCCGTGAAGAGCAGTCCCCGAACCGGCGCGCGGCAAAGGCCTCCAAGGCTCCCCAGCCGCTGGAGAAGCGTGGCCGCGCGGAGCTGGCCCAGGTGTGGCGTGAAGAGGGCAAGGCCTTCCACGGCGCCGTCCTGGAGTTCATCAAGGCCCAGCACCTCCTGGGCGCGGTGAAGTGGATGAGCGAGCCGGGCCTGCTGCCCCAGGTGACGCTCGTCGCCTCGGACCGCGTCCTGGAGAAGCTCCAGGCAGAGCCCCGCTTCGCGGCCGGCCGCTCGCTGAGCATGAACCTGCAGACCTGAGAGCCGCCCGTCCTCCGCGGCTTCCCCCGCGCGTTTCCCATTTTCCAATCATTTTTCCGTGACGCCTGCGTGAGCCCTTCCGCGGCGCGTCCGCGGCGTGGCCGGGGTGCGTTACCGTTGGCCGCGAAAGCTGTCTCATCGTGTTTCACGATGCTGTCAGCCTTGACGGCGGTGTCTTGAATTCCACAGGATGCGCCCCCAACCCCCGAGGTCTGGCCAGACGGCCCGGACTTGAACGTGGGCGGTCCTTGTCGTGCCTCCCGTCAGTGCGCCCCTCGCCTGGAATCGGAGCGGAACATGCGTTTGAAGAGAGTGGTCCCCGTGGTCGTGTCGCTGTGTTGCGCCACCGCTTCCGCCGAAGAGCCGCGTGACAAGGAGGTCTACATCAGCATCGGTTCGGAGACGGTGGGCACGGTGCGCTCGTCGTTCCGCGGCGGGAACGCGCCCACCCTGGTGCGCGAGGCGAACGGGGTGAGCGTGCTCAAGCTCACCGAGTCGCAGCTGGGCGACGTGTCCGCCATCATGCACGACAAGTATCACCGCTGCGCGGGCTTCATGGCGCACGACACGCAGGAGGCGGCACTCGCGGCGCTCGGCCCCGCGCAGCCCGTGCAGTCGCTGGTGAGCTACACGCTGGACAACGCGCCGGTGGTCAACTCGCTGTTCTCCGGCCTGCAGGAGGCCAGCCTGCGCAGCACCATCATCCAGCTGGCCAGCTACACGAACCGCTACTACAACAACTCCACCGGCGGCACGCAGTCGGCCAGCTGGCTGCGCGACACCTGGACGTCCTACGCCACCGGACGCGACGACGTGAACGTGCAGCTGTACACGCACTCCGGCTGGACGCAGCCGTCCGTCATCGCCACCGTCACCGGCACCGTCTACCCGGATGAGGTGGTGGTGATTGGCGGCCACCTGGACTCCATCAACATCAACGTGAGCTCCTCCAGCCGCCCCACGGCGACGGCGCCGGGCGCGGATGACGACGCCTCCGGTGTCGCCACGCTGTCGGAGGTCTTCCGCGTGGCGATGGCCAAGGGCTACAAGCCGGCGCGCACGGTGAAGTTCATGGCGTACGCAGCGGAGGAAGTGGGCCTGTACGGCTCGCAGGCCATCGCGCAGGCGCACAAGTCCGCGGGCGCCAACGTGGTGGGCGTGCTCCAGCTGGACATGACCAACTACCGCGGCTCCTCGTGGGACCTGACGCTCGTCACGGACAACACCAACGCGGCGCAGAACGCGTTCCTGGGCAACCTCATCGACACGTACACGGGCTACACGCGCACCAACATCACGTGCGGCTACGGGTGCTCGGACCACGCGTCGTGGACCGCGCAGGGCTACCCGGCGTCCCTCCCGTTCGAAGCGCAGATGAACAACGACAACCCCAACATCCACACGGCCAACGACACCCTGGCCAACAGCACGGACGGCAACGCCAACAACGCGCTGAAGTTCGCGCGCATTGGCGCCGCATACCTGGCGGAGCTGGGCAAGGGCACCATCCCGGGCCTGCCCACGGACACCACGCCCCCCACCGTGTCGCTCACCGCGCCGGCCAGCGGCGCGACGGTGAACGGCACCACCAACATCACCGCGACGGCCAGCGACAACGTGGGCGTCAGCAAGGTGGAGTTCCTGGTGGACGGCGTGGTGAAGGGCACCATCGTCTCTTCTCCGTACAGCTACGCGTGGGACAGCCGCACGGTGGCCAACGGCAGCCACACGGTGGCGGCGAAGGCACATGACGGTTCGGGCAACACCGCCACCACGACGGCGCGCACGGTGACGGTGGCCAACGTGTCCACGACCGGCACCTACGACAGCACGTACAAGACGCTGCGTTGCAGCGCGGCGGCGGTCACCTGCGACAGCGGCACGCTCTTCAACGGCCGCGGCTCCCTGGGCCCGGAGCTGAACACGCCCAACACGCTGCGCGGCACGTGCAAGGACGCCAGCAGCGGCTCCTACAAGAGCGACGAGTCCATGGAGGCCCTCAAGGTGTCCACCGTGGACGGCTCCAATTTCGCCGCGGGCAAGCAGGTGAAGGTGGAGGCCACTGTCTGGGCCTACGCCACCCCCTCGTCGGACCGGCTGGACCTGTACTACACGGCCAACTCCACCGCGACGACGCCCGTCTGGACGCTGATCACCTCCGTCACGCCGCCGGGCCCGGGCCAGCAGACCGTCTCGGCCACGTACACGCTGCCGTCCGGCGCCAACCAGGCCGTGCGCGCGCAGATGCGCTACGGCACCAGCACGCCGACCAGCGCGTGCATCTCCGGCGAGTACAACGACCGCGACGACCTGATGTTCACCGTCCAGTAGGCGGCAGCTGACCTGAAGTGACACGGGAGGGGATCCGGGGTGCTTGCCCCGGGTCCCCTTCGTGTTTCAGGCCGCCTTGAGCCCTTCGAGCGGCAGCTCCACCACGAACGTGGAGCCCAGGCCCGGCGCGCTGTCCACGGTGATGCGGCCGCCGTGCGCCTCCACCACCTGCCGGGCAATCCAGAGCCCCAGGCCCAGGCCTCCGTAGTTGCGTCCGGGCACCGCACGCTCGAAGCGCTCGAAGATGCGCGCGCGGTCCGCCTCGCTGATGCCAATGCCCTCGTCGCGCACGGTGAGGCGCGCGGTGCCGTCCTCGGCCGCCACGCGCACCGCGATGGGGCGGCCCTGGCCGTACTTCGCCGCGTTCGTCAGCAGGTGCGTCACCACCTGGTCGATGCGCAGCCGGTCATACCGGCCCACCAGCGGCATGTCCGCGTCCAGCGTCACCGTCACGCCCATCCGCGCCACCTCCTCCCGCAGCCGGGCCACCGCGTTGCCCACCACGGAGGTGAGGTCCACGTCGTTCAGGTCCAACGCGAGCCGGCCGGTGGTGAGCTGCGACACGTCCAGCAGCGTCTCCATCAGCGCGTGCAGCCGCTGCACCTGCCGGCCGGCGGACTCCAGCGGGCTCCTCGCGCGGCCCAGCGCGTCGTCCCCCAGGCTTCGCTCCAACCGCTCCAGGTGCAGGCGGAAGGCGGCCAGCGGTGTCTTCAGCTCGTGGCTCGCCACCGCGAGGAAGTCGTCCCGGGCCTGCACGCTTTCGCGCAGCGACTGGGAGAGCATCTCCTGGCGCAGGGCTTCGCGGCGGCTGCGCGACAGCTCCAGCATGGAGCGCACGCGCGCCACCAGCTCCCGGGCGCTGAAGGGCTTCACCAGGTAGTCGTCCGCGCCCGCCTCCAGCCCCTCCACCGCGGCCTCCTCGCCAGCGCGGGCAGAGAGCATCACCACGGGGACGGCGCGTGTGGATGGCCGCTCGCGCAGGCCGCGCAACAGCCCGAAGCCGCCCAGCCGGGGCATCATCACGTCCGTCAGCACCAGGTCTGGCGGACTCGCTCGCGCGGCGGCCAGCGCTGCGTGTCCGTCCGTCGCCAGCGTCACGTCGAACGACGGCGACAGCACGCGCTCCACGTACTCGCGCATGTCCGCGTTGTCGTCCACCACCAGCACCTTCGCCCGGGGAGCCTCCTCTTCCGGGGACTCCTCGTCCGTCAGCGCCCGCACCGGCTTCAGCGCCCGGAGCACGGGCTCCGCGTCCGACCAGCGCTCGGCCTCCTGGAGATAGGGGCGCGCTCCCAGGGCGGTGGACTCCTGCTGACGCGCGGCCTGGATGCGGTCCACGGGCAGGTGCGCGTGGCCCCGGGGGATGCGCACGGTGAAAGTGGTACCCCTCCCCTCCTCGCTCTCCACGGTCACGTCGCCGCCGTGCAGCTCCACCAGTTCGTGCACGAGCGCCAGCCCGATGCCGGTGCCTTCGTGCGTGCGGCTTCGCGCGTTGCGCACGCGGTGGAAGCGCTCGAAGAGATGGGGCAGCTCCTCCGCGGGGATGCCCGTGCCCGTGTCGGTGACGCACAGGAGGATGGAGGCGCCCCGGGCCTCCTGCCGCACGATGATGCCGCCCTCGAAGGTGAACTTGAGGGCGTTGGAGAGCAGGTTGAAGACAACCTTCTCCCACATCTGCCGGTCCACCCAGACGGGCTCCGGAAGCGCGGCGCAATCCACGCTGAAGGACAGGCCGGTGCGCTCGATGGCGGAGCGGAAGTGGCCCGTGAGGTCCTTGGTGAAAACGGCCAGGTCGGTGGGCTCGAAGCTGGAGTCGATGCGGCCCGCCTCCAGCCGGCTGAAGTCCAGCAGCGTGTTCACCAGCCGCAGCAGGCGGCCCGCGTTGCGGTGGACGAGCTCCAGGTCCTTGCGCGCGCTCTCCGTCACCGGCACCTGCGCGAGCACGTCCTCCAGCGGCCCCAGCATCAGCGTGAGCGGCGTGCGGAACTCGTGGGAGATGTTGTGGAAGAAGGCCGTCTTCGCCCTGTCCAGCTCCGCCAGCGCCTCCGCCCGGCGGCGCTCCTCCTCGTGGGCCCGCGCGTTGCGCAGCGACGCCGCCACCTGCGCGCTCAACAGCTCGCTGAAGGAGGCGTGGCCTTCATCGAAGGCGCGGTTGGGGGACAGCGCCGTGACGAGCACTCCCAGCGGCGTGGCCGTGCCGGAGCCCGCGAGCGGCTGGAAGAGGAACGTGCCCACTGCGTCACCAAACGGCCCGCCCTGCATGGACAGGAGCGCCTCCAGTCCGTCGCGCCGCACCCGCTCCCCTCCGAGCGCGCGCAGGAACGGCGCCGCCATCCGGGAGCTGGCGTCCAACTGCACGGTCTCCGGGCTCAGGGGGCCGCCGCGTTCGATGCCCACGGTCCCGCACAGCGTCAGCGACCTGCCGTCCTCCTCGCGCAGATAGAGGAGCGCGCACGGCACATCCAGGGGGTGGTCCGCCAGGGCGGTCAGCAGGTCGCCGCACGTCTTCACCACGCTGCGCGTGTCCGCTGCCTGGGCGGACAGGTCGCGCAACAGCCGCGTGCGCCGCTCGCTCAGCACCCGGGGCGTCACCTCCGCGCACACCGCGAGCATGCCGCCAATGGCACCCGTGTCGTCGTAGGCGGGCGCGTGGCTCACGTCGAAGTAGGACTCCTCGCGGTAGCCGCTGCGGTTGAGGAGCAGTTGGAGCGCGGGCACCCAGCTGGCGACGCCCGTCGTCATCGCCTCGCGCACCAGTGGCTCCAGCGAGTCCCACGCCTCCGCGAGCGTGCCCCGGATGTCCGTGCCCAGCGCGGCCGGGTGCTTGTCGCCAATCACCAGCGAATAGGCGTCGTTGTAGAACTGGGTGAGGTGCGGACCCCAGGTGAGGATCATGGGGTAGCGCGACCCGAGCAGCGTCTTCACGAGCATCTTGAGGCTCGTGGGCCAGGAGGCCACGGGCCCCACCGGTGACGCGGCCCAGTCGTGCGTGCGCACCAGCGCGTGCATCTGACTGCCGCCGGTGAAGAGGGTCTCCGGCGTCTGCTTCGGAACATCCTGACTCATCGCGGGCGCTGCTCCTCACATCAGCGAGCCATGTCCCTAAGTCGGCTCCTGGGGGCTTCCCACTGGAAATGTGCCCATCCGTTCGGAGTGGAGCACCTCCCGGGCGCCCGGCTGGCCGCCTGCCGCGGAACAGCGGGCGGGCTGTCCTCCGCCAGGCACCGGTCCCACCTTGGAGGGGATGATGCCATCCCCCCAGTCCGAGTCCCGCGTCCTGCGCGAGAAACACCCCACCGAGGGCGCGGAGCGAGGCCGGCTGTCGCCCCGGCGCGAGGCGCTGCTCCAGGCGCGCATCAAGGATCTGTCCCTGCGGCTGGGAGGCACGCCGCTGGAGCGCTACATCGCGCAGCTCCATGCCGAGCTGGAGGCGAAGGGACTCTCCTTCAAGCCCCAGTGCTACCTGTCCGACGAGTGGGGCTGTCCGTCAGGGGTGCCCGTCATCGGCCTGCCCTTCTACCTGGCGGATCCGGACCTGCTGTCCATTGAAGCGGAGCTGGGCGGCAGCGCGGAGACGGAAGCCGAAATCCTGATGTACCTGCGCCACGAGGCAGGCCACGCGTTCAACTACGCGTACCGCCTCTACGACACGGACGAATGGCGCCGCGTCTTCGGCGACTACGGGCGGCCCTACCAGGACGACTACAAGCCCCGGCCCTTCTCGCGCCGGTACGTCTTCCACATCTCCGGCTGGTACGCGCAGAAGCACCCGGACGAGGACTTCGCGGAGACCTTCGCGGTGTGGCTCACGCCGGGCAGCGACTGGGCGAAGCGCTACCAGGGCTGGGGCGCGCTCAAGAAACTCCACTACGTGGAGGACATCGCGAAGCGCATGGGCCGCACGACACCACCCGTGCAGCTGGCCGAGCCCGACTTCACCACCGAGGAGATGGAGGGCACCGTCCAGGACCACTACCGCCAGCGGGAGCTGGACGAGAAGGTGGACGTGGAGCTGCGCAACGCCTTCGACCACGCGCTGGAGGACATCTTCTGGGGGCCGGGTGAAGCGCCGGTGAGCGCGGCGACGCTGGTGCAGGCGGAGCGCCAGCGCCTCCTGTCCACCGTGGGCCACTACGCGGGGGTGAGCCGGGGCGTGGTGCGCGCGCTCGTGGACCACCTGGCGGAGCGCACCGCCGCGCTGAACCTCACCCTGCACCCGGACGACAGCCGTGAGGCGGCGATGCAGCTGGCGTCGCTCGTCACCGTGCTGGCGATGAACTACCTGCACACCGATCGCTTCTTCGAGGACTGAGACATGCCCGTGAAGTCCCTGCGCATCGCAATCCTCCACTACCAGTCCAAGGACGACCCGACAGATCCCGTGGTGAAGCAGGTGGGCGCGGCGCTGCGCGCGGCCGGCCACGACACCCTGGAGGTGCGCGTGGACGAGAGCGTCTCCGACCTGGTGCAGAAGCTCACGCACACCCACGCGGACCTGGTGTTCAATCTCTGCGAGACGTTCGCGGAGGACTACCGGCTGGAGGTCAACGTCGCGGCGGTGCTGGAGCTGGCGCGCATGCCCTTCACGGGTGCCGGCACCGCGGGCCTGCTGCTCGCGCAGGACAAGGTGCTCACCAAGCAACTGCTCCAGTTCCACGGCGTGCTCACGCCCCGCTTCGCCACCTTCGACGGCACGTCGTTCCAGACGAGCGGCGACTTGTCCTTCCCACTGGTGGTGAAGCCCGCGCGCTCGGATGCCTCCCTGGGCCTGGGCGTCGAGAAGGACATGGAGGGGCTGGCCAGACGGGTGAAGAAGATCCGTCAGGAGTACGACGACGAGGCGCTGGCGGAGGAGTACATCGAAGGCCGCGAGCTGTACGTGGGCGTGGTGGGGGACGCGGCGAAGCCGGAGGTGCTGCCGGTGGTGGAGCTGGACTTCGGCTCCCGGTGGAACCGCAAGCGGATGAAGATCGCCAACCGCGAGGTGAAGTTCGGCCCGGAGACGCCGGGCAGTCCGCGCCTGGTGATGCCCAAGGACTTGTCGGATGAATTGAAGGGCCGCATGGAGCGCGCGGCCGTCACGGCGTTCCGCGCGCTCAAGCTGCGCGACTACGCGCGCATCGACTTCCGCGTGTCCAGCCGCACCAACGAACCCTACCTCCTGGAGGTGAACCCCAACCCCTACCTGGAGACCCAGTGCGAGGTGGCCATGGGGGCGAAGGAGCGCGGCCTGGGCTACGAGGCGCTCGTGCAGCGCATCGTGGACACCGCGGCCCGGCGCCACGGCCTGGGCGTGGGGTCCAAGGCCACGGCGGGTGCGCCCTCTCGGGAACCAGCCCCCGCCCCGCACTGAGCGCGCTCCCGCGTCCGGCGCGAGTGACGACCCCACGGCATCGGGCCCGGATTCCGGTGGCCCGGCCGGGGGCGTTGCTCTATGGGGGACGGGTGCTCCACCGTCAGTTCCTGGACCATGCGAAGGCCGTGGCCCGCTTCGCGCCCGTGCGGCCCGCGGTGAAGGCGGGCCTCCGGGCCGCGCTCGCGTTCTTCGTCCCCACCGTCTTGGGCACCGCGCTGCATCTGCCCGCCACCCTGTGGCTCGCCATCGGCGGCTTCAACACGTCCTTCGTGGACAAGGGCGGCTCCTACCACGCCCGCTTCCGCGCCATGGGCGGCACGGCGCTGGCGGCGGCGGTGTCCGCGGTGCTGGGCGGCCTCGCGGGAATGCACCCGGCCCTGGCCATTCCCTCCACCCTGCTCTGGGTGACGGCGTGCAGCTTCGCGGGCGTGTACGGCGCGGCGTCGAACATCACCGGCAACATCGCCGCCACCACCTTCGTCATCGCGTTGGGGCTGCCCGCGGACAGCGTCGTGCACGCGCTGGAGTCCGGTCTGGCTGTGCTGGGTGGCTCCGCGTGGGCCATGGTGCTGTCGCTGGTGCTCTGGCCCATCCGCCCCTACCGGCCCGCGCGCAAGGCGGTGGCGGCGTGCTTCGACGCGGTGGCGGACTACGCGGAAGGACTGTCGCGCACGGTGCAGGGCGCGCGCGAGGACGCATGGCAGGCGCTCATCCAGGAGCAGCACGGGCGCATCCGCGAGCTGCTGGAGCTGGCGCGCACCACGCTCGCGGCCACGCGTCAGGGCCGGGTCGAGCGCGGCCGGGGTGAGCGGCTGCTGGTGCTGCTGGAGTCCGTGGACGCGATGTTCATGGGGCTCATCGCCCTGGGCGAGCAGTTGGAGAGCCTGGGCCCGCCGGTGAGTGGCCCCGTGGGAGACCCGCGCGCGGCGGTGGCCGTGGCGCTGCTGGACTGCGCGAACACGGCCAGGGACCTGGTGCGGCTGGTGGAGCAGGAGGGCCGCAGCCGCAGGCCCCAACCGGAGTGGGGCGGGCGTGCGCTGCGCGACGTGCTCGGAGACCTGGACGCGCGCGGACTCGTCACGCGATTGGAGCGGGCGCGGCTGTCGGACATCGCGCGGCTGCTCACGGAGATGCGCGAGCGCGCGGACGTGGCGCTGGACACCGCGTGCCGGCTGGCTGGCCCGCTCGCCGAAAGCCCACCTCCCGCGCGAGCGCTGGCCGAGGAGTCGCACGCGTCCCTGCTGGATCCGGTGCGCGCGCACCTCACGCTGGATTCAGAGGTGCTTCGGCACGCGCTGCGTGCGGGGCTGACCACCACGGCGGCGGTGTACGTGGCCAGCGTGTTCCGGCCGAACCACGGCTACTGGGTGACCATCACCGTCCTCACCATCATGCAGCCGTACACCGGCCCCACCTACCTCAAGGCGCTCCAACGTGTGCTGGGGACGGTGGTGGGAGGCCTGCTGGCCATCGCCGTGTCGTCCTGGCTGCAGAATCCGCACGCGATGATGGGCCTGTTGTTCTGCACGGCCGCCCTGTGCGTGAGCCTCATCCCGCTCAACTACGGGCTGTACACCATCTTCGCCACGCTCACCTTCGTGCTGCTGGCGGAGCTGGGCAGCGGGGACCGGACGCTGGCGCCGGTGCGCATCGTCAACACGCTCATCGGCGGCGCGCTGGCGCTCGCGGGCACCTTCTTCCTGTGGCAGCGCTCGGAGAACCAGCGCTTTCCCGCGCAGATGGCGGACGCGCTGCGCGCGGACCGCGAGTTCTTCAACGTGCTGGCTCGCGCGTGGCAGCGGAACGGGCCACCGGAAGCAGCGGCGCTGGCGGAGGCGCGTCGCAAGCTGGGGCTGGCCACCATCAACGCGGAGACATCCTTCCAGCGCCTGCTCACTGAACCGCGCTGGCGCACGGAGGCGGTGGAGCCGCTGATGACGCTGCTCGCCTTCACCCGCCGGTTCGCGGCTGTCTGCACCCTGCTCGCGTCGCGGCGCTCCGTGCCCTCCACCCCGGCGGTGCAGGAGGCCCTGTCGCGCTTCGCGCGCGCCATGGACGCGAGCATGGAGGACCTGGCGGACTCGGTGCACCATGGCCGCCGTCCCAAGCCCCTGCCCGCCTTCGACGCGCTCATCGGCTGGAACGTCCCCACCCCGGACGCCCCCGGCGCCGCGATGAGCGCCGAGGCCCCCCTGCTCCAGTCCCAGTTGGAGCGACTGGCGCGCCAGCTCACGGTGCTCCACACCGCCGCCGTCCGCCGTCTGGAGGCCCTCCCTCAGCCATCCACGATTAACAAGCCTTAGCCGAACAGTCTGAATAGACTGCGGGACTCCCCATTGGTGTCTGGAGTCCCCATGTCCCCCTGGTTGTCCCGTGTCCCCCTGCAGGGCCTGCTGCTGGCCGCCTCCACCCTCCTGCCGCTCGCGGCGAGCGCGGCGAACGAGACCGTGCGGGTGTGGCTGACGACGACGTCCGGCAGCACGCTGTCGAAGAAGCTCAACGCCGAGGCGAACAAGGCGTTCGGTCCGGAGACGGGCAGCGCGACGGCCATCGACGTGAACGAAGGCGTGACGTACCAGACGCTCGATGGGTTCGGCGGCGCGCTGACGGACTCGTCCGCGTGGCTCATCTTCAACTCGCCCCAGCGCACGGCCATCATGAACGACCTGTTCAGCGTGACCGCGGGCGCGGGCCAGAGCGCCATCCGCCTGCCCATGGGCGCGTCCGACTTCGCGCGAAACAACTACACCTACGATGACACCTGCTGCGACCTGAACGACTTCTCCGTGGGCCACGACACGGCGTACATCCTGCCGCTCTTGAAGCAGGCGCGCGCCATCAACCCGGAGGTGAAGATCTTCGCGCTGCCGTGGAGCGCGCCCGCGTGGATGAAGTTCAACAACTCGCTCACCGGCGGCGGCTACCTGCGCAACGATTTGTACGGCACCTACGCGAACTACTTCGTGCGCTTCGTGCAGGCCTACCAGACGAACGGCGTGCCCATCCACGCGCTGAGCCTCCAGAACGAGCCGCACAACGCCAACGGCGGCTACGCGACCATGCAGATGGAGTCCAACGACCAGTCCATCTTCGCCGCGCAGCACCTGCGCCCCGCGCTCAACGCCGCGGGCTTCAACGGCGTGAAGGTGCTGGCGTGGGACCACAACTGGCACGACGGCGCGGGTCCCGCGGGCTACCCGCATGAGGTGATGGCCTACAACGGCGGTCAAGCGCAGAGCGCCGTCGCGGGCGTGGCGTACCACTGCTACGAGAGCCCCGAGGGCAGCTACAGCGTCCAGTCAGCATTCCACGACGCCTACCCCGCCAAGGAGGTTCACTTCACCGAGTGCACCGGCGGCTTCTGGGCCACCAACGCGGCGGCGAACCTGGAGTGGGCGCTGCAGAACAACCTCTTCGGGCCGCTGCGCCACTGGTCGCGCACGTCCTTTTACTGGAACCTGGCGTTGGATCCGAACCACGGGCCGCGCGTGGGCGGCTGCGCGGACTGCCGGGGCATGTTCACCGTGGACAACGCCGCGGGCACGTACACGCGCAACGAGGAGTACTACGCGTGGGCGCACCTGGCGAAGGTGGTGCGGCCGGGCGCGGTGCGCGTGGGCGCCACGTCGCTGGGCAACAACAACATCGAGACGCTCGCCTTCCGCAACCCGGACGGCTCGCGCGCGCTCATCGCGCTGAACTCGAATGACGGCGCCACGCTGTCCTTCAAGGTCCGCTGGAACGGACAGTCCTTCGAGTACACCCTGCCGCCGCGCTCGGTGGCGTCCTTCCAGTGGGGCGGGACGTCCGGTCCGCAGGGGCCGTGGTACCGGCTGGTCAACAAGGCCACGGGCAAGTGCGTGGACATCGTGGGCCCGTCCGCGGCGGACGGCACCGGGCTGCACCAGTGGACGTGCCACACGGGTGCAAGCCAGCAGTGGTCCCTGGTGGCGACGGACAGCGGCTATTCGCGGCTGGTGTCGCGCTACAGCGGCAAGGCGGTGGACGTGGCGGACGTGAGCGTGGCGGACGGCGCGCGCGTGCAGCAGTGGGCCTGGGCGGGCGGCGCCAACCAGCAGTTCAAGCCAGTGGCCACCACCGGCGGCTACTCCCGCTTCGAGGCCCGCCACAGCGGCAAGGTGCTGGACGTGAGCAACTGCTGGAGCAGCGGCGACGGGGCCACCGTCCAGCAGTGGGTCTGGTCCAACAACGACTGCCAGCAGTTCCGCCTGGAAGCCATGCCCTGATCAGGGCACCGTCGCCAGGAAGCCATCGAGCAGGGTGTTCACCTGCTCGCGCACCTGGGGTGTGGCCGACTCCAGCAGCGTGCCCCGGTACAGCTCGATTCCGGGCCGGAAATCCGGCCCCGCGTCGCGTCCGGCATCCTGCGCCCGGCGGCCCGCTTGGGAAGAGGCTGACGGCTCCAGCGCCGGATCCGTCCGGCGGACAACACCCGACGAAACGCACTCGCGCTCCCCCCAATCTTTTTCGCCGCCGGTGGTTCCATTCGCCGCTCGCGCCCCCACTGTTCCCGCGGCACCGCCCGTGAATTCCTCCGACGCCAAGAACGCCCAGGCTGGCCGCACCGCCGTCACGGTCCTCAATGTCAATGACGACCCGGCGACGCTGTACCTGCTGAGCCTCACGCTGAAGCAGGGCGGCTACCAGGTGCTCGAGGCCACGGGAGGGCGCGAGGCGCTCCGGCTCGCCCAGGGGCGGCCCGACCTGGTGCTGCTGGACGTGCACATGCCGGACATCGACGGCTACGAGGTGTGCCGCCGCCTGCGCGCGGACGAGGCCACGCACGACCTGCTCATCGCCCACCTGTCGTCCGTGTCCGTCAAGCGCGAGGACCGCGTGCGGGGCCTGGCCCAGGGCGCGGACGCGTACTGGACGCGGCCGCTGGAGGAAGACGAGCTGCACGCGAACATCGAGGCGCTCTTGCGCCTGCAGACCCGCGCCCGGGACGCCGTGCGCGCGCGCGACCGATTCCTCAGCATCGCCGCGCATGAGCTGAAGACGCCCCTCACCGTGCTGCGCCTCAACCTGGAGCGCGCCGTGGAGATGGTGGTCAACGACGCGGACGCGGGCGGCGCCATGGGCAAGCGCCTCACGCCCGCGGTGCGTCACCTCACGCGGTTGCAGAACCTGGTGGACAACCTGCTGGACGTGTCCCGCCTGTCCACGCAGGGCATGGCGCTGCAGGTGGACACGGTGGACTTCTCCCAACTGGTGCGAGAGCAGGTGGAGCGCTTCCAGGCTCCGGCCCGCAGCGCGAACGTGGCCCTGACCGCGGAGCTGCCGGACGCGCCCGTCCTCCTCTTCGGCGATCCGCGCATGCTGGAGCAGGCCGTGGGCCACCTCTTGTCCAACGCCGTCAAGTACGGCGAGGACCGGCCCGCGAAGGCACACCTGTCCACGAACGAGGGCCACGCGGTGCTCGCCGTGGAGGACCAGGGCGTGGGCATCGCGACGGAGGACCAGGCGCGCATCTTCCGCCGCTTCGAGCGCGTGCCCGCCCCGGGCCGCTTCGAGGGCCTGGGCCTGGGGCTCTACCTGGCCCAGGAGATCGCCGCCGCGCACGACGGCACGCTGACCGTGAAGAGCGCCCCGGGCCAGGGCGCGTGTTTTGAGCTGAGGCTGCCCCTGCACCGCACCCAGCGGTACTGACGCATCCAAAGGGAGAACGATTCGTGTCGAACACCGAAGACGCTGACGGCAGCGCCCCGTCCAGCGAAGGCAAGAGCCCGACGAAGCGCCTCGTCACCAATGTGCCCCGGCTGGACTTCATCACCAAGGGCGGCCTCATCCAGGGCTCGTCCTACGCCATCATCGGTCCACCGGGCTCTGGCAAGACGGTGCTGGCCAACCAGATTGCGTTCCAGCACGTGAAGAACGGCGGCAAGGCGCTCTACGTGACGCTGCTGTCGGAGTCGCATGGGCGCTTGCTGGAGAACCTGTCGCAGATGACGTTCTTCGACCCCGACGTCATCCCGGACCGGCTCCAGTACCTCAGCGGCTACCGCGACCTGGAGCGCGACGGGCTCAAGGGCCTGCTGGAGCTCTTGCGCAAGAACGCCCAGGCGCACGGCACCACGCTGCTCATCATCGACGGCATGGACGCGGCGAAGGAGTTCGCCCCCTCGGACCAGAGCTTCAAGCGCTTCCTCCAGGACCTGCAGACCTTCTGCAGCATCCTGGGCTGCACCACGCTGATGCTCGCCCCGCACCATGAAGGGGAGATCCACCCGGAGAACACCGCGGTGGACGGCATCTTCGAACTGTCGCTGTGGCTGCACGGGCCGCGCGCGGTGCGTGAGCTCATCGCCATCAAGTTCCGCGGCGGGCCATCCCTGCTGGGCCGCCACGAGGTGGAGATCAGCAACCAGGGCATCCTCATCCACCCGCGCACGGAGGTGCAGTTCGCGCACCCCGCCGCGGCGGGGCGCGAGGACCGCATCCGCATGCCCTTCGGCATCCCCCGCCTGGACGAAGCGCTCCGGGGCGGCGTGCTGTCCGGCTCCACCACGCTGCTGTTGGGCGCGCCCGGCACGGGCAAGACGCTCCTGGGGCTGCACTTCCTCCTCGAGGGCGCGCGCGCGGGCCAGCCGGGCGTCTACTTCGGCTTCTTCGAGACGCCGCCCCGCCTCATCGAGAAGGCCGAGGGCACCGGCATGGGGGACCTCAAGAAGTACGTGGACGAGGGCCTCATTGAAATCCAGTGGCAGCCGCCGCTGGAGCACAACATGGACTCGCTGGCGGAGCGGCTCCTGGAGCGCATCGAGGAGCGCAAGGTGGACCGCCTGCGCCTCTTCATCGACGGCGTGGCAGGCTTCCGCTCCGCGGCGGTGTACCCGGATCGCCTGGGGCGCTTCTTCTCCGCGCTCACGCACCAGCTGCGGATGATGGACGTCACCACGCTGTACTCGGATGAGACGCCCCTGTTCAGCCCCGGCGTGGACATGCCCCAGCCGGAGGCCGCGTCCACCGTGGAGAACGTCATCCTGGTGCGCTACGTGGAGCTGCGCTCGCAGCTCTACCGGCTGCTCTCCATCATGAAGATGCGGGAGAGCGCCTACGACAGCGGCATCCGCGAGTTCTCCATCAGCGAACAGGGCATCGAGGTCGCGGGCACCTTCGAGAGCGCGGAGAGCATCCTCACCGGCCACGCTCGCCTGACTGGCGGCGAGAGCTCCCGCTCCGACCGCGTGAAGGCCCCCCTGGGCGCGAAGAAGAAGCAGGGCCGCAAGGCGCCAGCGAAGAAGAAGCCGGGCTCGAAGAAGGCTCCGGCGGGCACGTCCCGACGGAGGCGTTCATGAAGACCGTGCTCGTCGTGGACGACGAACAGGACATCGCCGAAGCCATCCAGGCCATCCTGGAAGAGGAAGAGCTGCGCGTCGTCGTCTGCGGCAACGGCCGCGAGGCGCTGGCCAAACTCAAGGAGGAGAAGCCCGACCTGGCCATCATCGACGTGATGATGCCGGTGATGAACGGCTACGAGACCATCGACGCCATCCGCAAGGACGGCACCCACCACTTCCCCATCCTCGTCATGAGCGCCATCCAGCCGCCCAAGGCCAAGATGGAGGAACAACAGTGGGCCGGCTTCCTCAAGAAGCCGTTCTCCCTGCGAGACCTGGTGGACACCGTGGAGCGGCTGACGTCGTCGTAGGTGTCGCTCTCACGATTTCAGCTCAAAGCACCCGCGGCGGGCAGGCAGCCGTCGCGGGTGCTTCCGGTTGAAATCGAAAAATCGCGCGCGCACAGTGAGTCCACCTGACGCGACGCATCCATGCCCACTGAAGTCGAGCCGACACCCTCCCGAGAGCCGGGCCTGTTCCGCCTCACCTGGCCCATCTTCTTCGAAATCTTCCTCTTCATGCTGATGGGCACGGCGGACACGCTGATGCTCAGCGGTGTGTCGGACGCCGCCGTGTCCGCGGTGGGCGTCGTCAATCAGTACGTCTTCATCTGCATCCTGGTGATGGAGGTGGTGAGCCACGGCGCGTCCATCGTCGTGTCGCAATATCTCGGTGCGAAGCGAAACGTGGAGGCGGCGCGCATCGCGGCGCAGGCCATCACGATGAACTTCCTGTTGGGCCTGGCGGTGAGCGGCGGGCTGTTGTTGTCCGCGGACGCCATCCTGGGGCGGATGAACCTGGAGCCCCAGACGCAGGCGTACGCGAGCACCTACTGGCACATCGCGGGTGGCTTCCTGTTCCTGCAGGCGCTCATCAACGTCTTCTCCAGCCTCATCCGCACGTACGGCTTCACGCGGCAGTCCATGTACGTGGCCATGGGCATGAACGTGGTGCACGTGGTGGGCAACTGGGTGCTCATCTTCGGGCACTTCGGCATGCCAGCGCACGGCGTGGCGGGCGCGGCCATGTCCACCGTCTTCAGCCGCGCGATGGCGGTGGGCGTCTTCGCGTGGATGCTCTGGCGGGTGATGGACGTGAAGATGCAGCCCACGAACTTCGTGGCGCTGACGCGTGAGTACGTGCGGAAGATTCTCCGCGTGGGCGTGCCGTCCGCGGTGGAGCAGATGACGTACCACGCGTGCCAGACGGTGTTCCTGTACTACGTGACGTACCTGGGCCCGGTGGCGCTGGCGTCGCGGCAGTACGCCAACGCCATGTCCCAGTACGTGTTCCTGTGCAGCCTGGCCATCGGCATGGGCACGTCCATCATCGTGGGCCGGCTGGTGGGCGCGAAGCGCTCGCAGGACGCGTACGCGCGCGTACTCAAGAGCCTCAAGTGGAGCATCGGCATCACGGTGGCGGTGGACGTGACGGCCATCCTCTTCCGCGAGCCGCTCATCCGCCTCTTCACGCACGACGGCGACATCCTGCGGCTCACGTCACAGGTGCTCGTCCTGAGCCTGCTGTTGGAGACGGGCCGCTCGTTCAACCTGGTGCTGGTGAACGCGCTGCGCGCCGCGGGCGACGCCACCTTCCCGGTCATCATGGCGATGATCTCCATGGTCTGTATGAGCCTGCCCCTGGGCTACTTCCTGGTGTTCCACCTGCAACTGGGACTCGCGGGCGTGTGGCTGGCGGTGGCCGCGGACGAGTGGACGCGCGGCCTGGCCATGTGGCTGCGCTGGCGAAGCCGCGCGTGGGAGCGCCAGTCGCTGGTGTCCCCGGCGGAGGCGCCGGTGGTGATGGCGCACTGAAACGACGCGAGGGCTCGGACGCGCGCCCGCCCTGCACGCCTGTACGGGGCGGCCGGGCGTGCTCATTCCCCGGCCCCTTCCCCTGGACGCGGCGCATCCCACTATTGGTGGGCCGCGTTACGGACCCACCCAGGAGAAGCCCATGCTCGCAGTCGTCTACAAGGCCAACAGCCAGGTGAAGGTGGAGGAGGTGGAGGATCCGAAGATGGAGTCCCCCACCGACTGCATCATCCGCGTCACCTCCGCCGGCATCTGCGGAAGCGATCTGCACATGTACGAGGGCCGCACCGCGTCCAAGGCAGGACAGGTGTTCGGCCACGAGAACATGGGCGTCGTGGAGCAGGTGGGCCCTGGCGTGACGAGCATCAAGAAGGGCGACCGCGTGGTGCTGCCCTTCAACATCGCCTGCGGCACCTGCTTCGACTGCGTGCGCGGCCGCACCGAGGCGTGCCTCGTCGCCAATCCGGAAGCGCCGCACGCGGGCTACGGCTACGCGGGCATGGGTCCGTACCGCGGTGGACAGGCGGAGCTGCTCCGGGTGCCCTGGGCCGACTACAACTGTCTGAAGATCCCGGGGAAGCCGGGCGATGACCTGGAGGACGACTTCCTGCTGCTGTCGGACGTGTTCCCGACCGCGTACCACGGCACCGAGCTGGCGAACGTGCGGCCGGGCGCCACCGTGGCCGTCTTCGGCGCAGGGCCTGTGGGCCTGCTCGCCGGCTACTGCGCGCTCCTGCGCGGTGCCTCGGAGGTCTACGTGGTGGACAGCGTCCCGGAGCGCCTGGCCAAGGTGAAGGAGATGGGCGCCATCCCCATCGACTTCACCAAGGGGGACCCGGTGAAGCAGATCATGGACCTGCGCCGCGGCAACCCGCTCATCATGGGCGCGCTGCGCGCCGGTGAGGAGAAGGCCATGGGCGTGATGTGCGGCATCGACGCCGTGGGCTACCAGTCGCGAGACATCAAGGGCGCGGACGCGCACGGCGGCCGGGAGAAGCCCACCCAGGTGCTGGAGCAGTTGGTGGAGCTGGTGAACCCCACGGGCTCCATTGGCGTCGTGGGCGTCTACATCGCCCCGGACCCCGGCGCGTCGGACGAGAACGCGAAGCAGGGCATCTACCCGCTGCCCTGGGCCAAGGTGTTCGACAAGGGCATCACCGTGGGCACCGGCCAGACGCCGGTGAAGCGCTACAACTACTTCCTGCGCGACCTCATCATCGCGGGCCGCGCCAGGCCGAGCATGATCGTCAGCCACCGCCTGCCGCTCCAGGACGCCCCGGACGCGTACAAGAAGTTCGACGCACGCAAGGACGGCTACACCAAGGTCATCCTCAAGCCCCAGCTGGGCCCCAAGGCTCGCGCTTAGGGGTCCCTTGTCCCCAGGTCCAAGCCCGGGGTGCACACGCCCCGGGCCCGGCGGTATATGATCTGATGGTGGTTGCCCTGGACAAATCCTCGACCGTGCTGGTGGTCGAAAGCTACGACGACCTGCGCGAGGCCCTGGTGGCCCTCCTCGTGTTGGAGGGCTACACGGTGCTGTCCGTGGCCACGGCCACGCAGGCGTTTGAGGTGCTGTCCCAGCACCCGGACATGCCCTCGCTGGTGCTCCTCAGCCTGATGCTGCGCAACCCGGAGGACCAGCGCTTCCTCGTCCGGCTGCGGAACCTGGACCTGACGTCGCGGCTGCCGGTGCTGGCGCTCACCGCGGATCCGGACCTCCAGGCGGCCCCGTCCGGGACGGTGGGCCTCTTGGGCAAGCCGGTGCGCACGGAGGTGCTCCTGGCCGCCGTGGACCGCTACCGGACCCGGCACTGAAGGCCCTCGTCAGGGGCTGATGTAGGCAGGGAAAGGCCGCAACTGCGGGCGGCAAGGGTCGATAATCCATCAACGTCCACCGTCTCGGTGGTTCGAGGGGGAGACCCGACATGTCCAGAATCGGTGAATCGATTGGCGGCGCCATCGCGGCGCGAGTGCAGCAGGCGCTGACCCCGCAGGTCCGCCCCACCCCGCCGCCTCCGGCCGCTCCGGTCGCGTCGCGTCCCTCCGACACCTTCGAGTCCGCTCCCGCCACCCGTCGGGGAGGCCCCGCGCTGGGAGCTCCCACGCCCACGGCCACGCCCACCCAGGTGGGGACGTCCGGCACGGCGGTGCAGACGAACGGGAGCACGGTGGCGGACTACCAGGTGGGTCCTCCCCGGCGTCCGGACATCCACCACGACAACGGCTTCCTGCAGAACCCCAACGACCCCAACGACCCGAACCCCATCCCCACGGAGAGCCCGGGGCTGAGTGACTACGCGGCGCGGGCCGAGTGGGAGGTCAAGCTCCGTGGCGCGCAAGCCCTCCAGGGCGTCCCGGGCGTGCCGCACAACGACATCCCGGACGGCCTGGACACGTACGACCACTTCCTGCACGGCAACGGGGCGGACCGGCACTTCGACTACGAGCGCTTCGTCCGGACGGATCCCGCCGGCCAGGCGGTGCTCACCAACTCCACGCGCGACACGCAGCAGGCGGCGGAGGCGACCTACAACCAGATGATCGCCCAGGACCCGTCGCTCGCGGGCAAGCCGGTGACGTTCCAGATTACCGGCTCGCAGATTGGCGTGGGCTCCAGCGAGCAGTTCCCCTACCCGGAGACGGAGAACTGGCAGAAGGCGATTGGCGGCCACAACGTCTGGAACAGCGCCACCGTGACGGTCTACCCGCCGGAGACGCCGGGCGGGAAGCCCCGCTTCGAGATGGACATGACGCTCCACGCGGAGGACCGCTACAACTTCAACCCGGGCCAGCAGGACATCAACACCGGCACGCCGGACGCGGCCAACGGCCGGCTGGAGCAGACGGGCCTGGGGCACCAGTACACCAACTACGGCACGCTCCAGCGGCACGTGACGTGGGACCAGGGGAGCCCCGAGAATGCGACGTCGCGTCCCATCGGTGGCCGTTAGGCGCACGCTGGCTACCACCCTGCTCGCGGGGTGTGTTTCGCTGGCCTGCGACAAGCCCTCAGGGGGGAATGCATCCATGACGACAGAGACGGCCGCGCCTGCGGCGAAGACGGGAACGGACCTGGAGACGCTGGAGAAGGTCGTGACGCTGCCGCGCCGCCCCCAGGCGGTGCAGTGGCGCCAGTCTCCGCGCGGCATCCAGGGCGGGCTGGGCCCCACGGACACGCAGTTCCTCGCGGTGCTGGAGTACCCGGCGGCGGAGGCCCAGGCGCTCCAGGCCGCGCTGAAGCCCACGCGGCTGACGGTGAAGATGGATGACGGTGGGTGGCTGCCGGAGGCCACGAAGGAGGCCCTGAAGGGCGCCACCGCCTACGACGCGGCGCCCTTCTTCAAGGGCTCGCTGCGCCAGGGCACCGTGTTCCAGCTGCCCCAGTCGAGCACCTTCGTGCTGGTGCTCTTCAGCAGCTAGAAGTCCGCGCGAAGAAGCAGCAAGGGCCCGGCCGCGAACACTCGCGCCCGGGCCCTTCTCTTTTCAGGGGCTAGGTCGTGCCTTCGGGCCGGTTCTTCTTCTGGGGTGAGGCCCCCGTGTGGCGGACGTTGCCGCGGGTGTCGTGCTTCCCGCCCGAGCGGCTGTCCGCGCTGTTGATGATGGCGCTCGCGAGCAGGAAGGCGTTGAGGCGCAGCTGCATGAAGTTGTGCTCCACCTTCGGCGGCTGCTGCATGCGCAGGGTGCGGTCCTCACCCGGCTGGTGCTTCGGCCACTCGGTCGCGGACGCGGGCGCTCCGGTGCGGGCGAACTGGAGCATCCAGTTGCTCACCTGGCGCGAGTACGCGCGATCCTCGTCCGAGAGCACGTCCTGGGTGGGCGGGCAGCGGGCCACCGTGTCCAGGAAGTACGGGACGTCCGAGCCGTGCGGGACGCCGTCGGGGAACTCCGGGCGCAGCTCGGTGGCGGTGTACTCGAAGTAGAAGCGCCACGCGTCGGAGACCTTGAGGTGCAGGTCCGCGACCTGCCGCGGAATCAGCGTGAAGACGATGTCGCGGCACACCTGCCGCGCCAGCTCTTCGTCCGGTGACACGCCCGGGTAGAGCAGGCCGATGGGGACGTTGTTGTCCCGGAGCGCCTGGAGGATCTCCATGGGGTCGCGGCCCATGGCCTCCATCACGCTCACGTCATCGCTGGTGCTGCCCAGGATGAGCGGCACGCGCGACTGTTGCTGCGCCTTGAAGGTGGACAGGATGGACTGGGGCAGCACCGTGTCGCCGCACACGGCCACCGGCGCCAGCGAGTGCTCCGGCGGCTGCTGCCAGAAGGACTCCGCGGGCAGCTGCCGCATGCGCTCCGGCGTCGCGGTCCCGTCCGCCACGCCCATGCCGCGGATCAACGCCTCGCCCTTGAGCTGCGCCTGCGCCAAGGGCATCTCGTCCAGGCCGTACACGCTCATCGCCACGCCCCGGTGGAACAGGGGCTTCGCGGCATCCATGCAGAAGAGGGCCAGCACGCTCTTGGCGCCCGCGGACTGGCCCATGAGGGTGACGTTGCCCGCGTCCCCGCCGAACTTCGCGATGTTGCGGTTCACCCACTGGAGCGCGGCGACCTGGTCCAGCAGGCCGAAGTTGGCCGCGCCGCCGCCCGGCTCCTTCTGGAGCGCCGGATGGGCCAGGAAGCCCAGGTGGCCCAGGCGGTAGTTGATCGTGACGAGGATGGCGTCACGGGACGCCATGGGCACGCCGTCGTACGGGGGCAGGCCGCTCGCGCCAAGCACATACGCGCCGCCGTGGATCCACACGATGACGGGCAGCTTCGCCTGGGGGTCCACGCGAGGCGTCCAGACATTGAGATAAAGACAATCCTCAGCCATCGGATACGGGTCACCGCCGCCGCCCGCGATGCAGCCTTCGCGAGACTGGAGCGAGGACTTGCCGAACGTGGACGCCTGCCGGATGTTCTTCCAGGGCACGACCGGGGCGGGAGGACGCCACCGCAGCGCGCCCACGGGAGGCTGGGCGTAGGGAATTCCCTTGAAGGCATACACCCCTTCCTCGACGACGCCTTGGAGCTGTCCTTCGACCGTGCTGACGACGGGAGCCGACTGCTGGACCATTTTTGGAACCCCCCACGAGACCCGGCGCCAGGGCCGGGCCGGTGCGAAGTAGAGGTTTCGCCCATGCGAGTCAATGCATCGGGCCTCAAAGACAATCACCCGTCCGCCAGCCGACGAGACCCCAGACTCCGGAGCATCAGGGCAATGCCATACCGAGTTCCCGCAGGACGGCCCGGGTGATGCCAGCGTAGTCCCCGTCGAAGTGATGTCCACCCTTGAGCAGTACGGCCCGCGCACCGGGCACGCCGGACAGCGTGGGGCAGAGGCTGTCGGACAGTTCCTCGTCACCGTAGACGCAGAGCACGGGCGTCCCCTTCAGGGCCTGCACGTCCGGGAGCACCGCGGCCGTGGGCCGGCCCTTGCCGCCGAAGATGTCCGTGACGTGCACCTCGAACTCCGCCTCCTTGCCGGGCGCGAGCAGCACGGCCATCCGCACGCGCTCGCGCAAATCCTCCGGCAGGCGCGCGGCGATGGCCGGCACCACGTCCGCGCCGCGCGAATAGCCCAGCAACACCACGCGCTCCTTGCCCCACGCGGACAGGTAATGGCGCAGCGCTCGGGCCACGTCCGCGGAGGTCTGCTCCGGCGTGCGGCGCTTCCAGAAGTAGCGCAGTGAGTTGAAGCCCACGACGGGGATGCCCTGCGCGGCGAGCGACTCGGAGACCGTCTGGTCCAGGCTGGCCCAGCCGCCATCGCCGGTGACGAAGAGCGCCAGCGTGTCGCCCGGGACATCCGACGTCGCGGGGACCTCCACCAGCGGCAGGCCCTCCACCGACGTGTCCCCGGAGAGCCCCTGGGTGCCCGCGTCTGGAGGCGACGCTGGCGTGGAGACCGGCGGCAGCGCTTCCGATGGGAGCGGCGCGGCGGCGGCATCATGCGCGGCCAGCAGCGCCCCCTGCCATGCATCCACCGGCATGCGGGCCAGGCCCGGCCCCGGCACCGTCAGCACGCGGGCCGTCGTCAGCGAGCGGGTGAAGTCGTGCGCGGCCTTCACCGGATGGGCCGGATCATGCTCCGCGCCAAGCAGCACCCACGGTTGATTCAGCGCACGCGCCGGGGCCAGCCGCTCGCGCCTGTCCTTGTCCGCGCGTGAGCGCACGAGCCCCGCGCCCGGACAGAAGGCCACGGAGGTCGTCACCTCCGGCGTGAAGTCCACGCTCACCGCGCCCCGGAACGTGCCCGGAGGAGCTTGGGCCAGCGCCGCGTAGGCCAGCGCCGCACCCGTGCCGTCCCCCACGAGGACGGGGTGCAGGTACTCGGGCAGCTCCGCGTGCCGCTGGTAGCCCTGGCTCAGGACCTCCAGGTCGCCCGCCGGGTACGCGCACCGGGTGCCCTTCTCCAAAGCGCGCAGATAGGCCCCTGCGTCCACCCCGAGCACCAGCGCGCCGTGCGCGGCCAGCGCCGTGGACAGCTCCAGCGCCCTGCCCTTTTCCGCGGTCCCATCCGCCAGGAGGAGCACCACCGTCCCGGGCCTCCCCGGGGGCGTCACCACCGTGACGTGGCCAAAGCGGCCACCGATGTGCCGCGTCTCCACGCGCGGAGCGACGGGAGGCTGGGGCACGGGGATCGCCACCGGGGCCGGAGCGACGGAGGGCGCCGCGCACGTGCGCGACCACGGGATGAGCGCCAGCGCCAGCACGAGCACGGCCCCCACCAGGAACCACTTCGCGCGCGTCCTCATCTCGCCACCACCCCGCCCAGCCCGCGCGACACCAGCGACGCCACGCCCGCGAGCACGCCCGGCAGCGCGAGCCCGCCCGGCGAGGCCAGGTAGCGCGGCGCCCAGTCCGGACGGAACTTCTCCTTGTACTGGCGCAGTCCCTGGAAGTTGTAGAAGTGCTCACCGTGCCGGAACAGGAGCGCGCCCAGCCGGTTCCACATGGGCGCGAGCGCGCGTGCCTCGAAGCCGCTGAAGGGCGCCATGCCCAGGTTGAAGCGCAGGAAGCCCTGCCCCCGGCCCCACAGCATCAGCGACGTGAAGAGGAAGTCCATGGCCCCATGGGGACTTCCCGGCTGGTAGCGCATGAGGTCCACGCTCAGCTCCTCCTTCGTGTCCGGAGCCCACACGTTGGCGAAGCCCATGAGCACGTCGTTCCTGCGCACCAGCGCCACCGGCCCCTGCTCCAGGTAGCGCGGGGAGAAACAGCCCAGGCTGAAGCCCTTCTCACGCGTGTGCTTCTCCGCGAGCCACGCGTCGGAGATGGCTCGCAGCTGCGGCACCAGCTCCGGCACGGCCTCGCGCGGTTGAACCTCGAAGGTCCAGCCCTCGCGCTCCATGCGGTGCATGCCGTGGCGCAGGCCCCGGCGCTCCGGCCCTTCCAGGTTGAAGTCCTGGAGCGGAACGGTGGCCTCCTCGCCCAGCTTGAGCAGTGTGAGCCCCAGGTCCAGGTAGCGCGGCAGCGCGCCCGGCCCCACCTGGTAGAAGCACGCCCAGCCGTGGTGCCGGTCCGCCATTTCGAGGAAGCGCCACGCCAGCTCCGTCGCCGCGTCCGGCGGTCCCACCGGGTCGCCCATGGACACCCACGCGCGCCCCGACACGCCGTACATGAGGAACGCGGTGCTCGCGTCGTTGAGCAGCAGGGACTTGTCCCCCACCAGCGCCAGCGAGGCCATGGACTCCGGGGCGCTCGCCACCAGGGGACGCACCCGCTGCAGCTCCTCCACCGTCGGCGGATGTGTGCGCGGCGTCGCCGGTCGCAGGAGCGCGGCCAGCCCCGCCACGATGGTCGCCCCCAGCACGCCCACGCTGGCACGCAGGAAGCGCGGTGCGTTGCCTGAGAAGGCGAAGTGCCACCAGAGGTCGTTGCGATACTCGACGTGCCGGTAGGAGAAGAACCCCAGCCACACCGACGCGCCCACCACCGCCACCGTGGCCAGGAGCCACCCGGGGCTGAAGGCCTCCGCGAACAGCGACGTGTGCCGGTAGAACTGCTGATGGAACGGTGCCAGCGCCGCGGCCAGGACGAGCAGCAGCGTGGCCTCCTCGTAGTCCACGCCCTTCACCACGGAGAACACCGCGCCCGCCACCAGCAGCACCTGCGTCAGCACATAGGCCGCGTCCAGGCGCCGCTGGAGCCCGTGAGCGAGCAGGAGCAGCGACACGCCCACCAGACTGCCCAGCAGGTGCGACACCTCCAGGAGCGGCAGGGGCACCAGCCGGCGGAGCAGCGCCAGCCGCTCGGCGACGGGCGGCGTCGCGCCAGAGAAGAGCAGCACCATGCCCGCCACGAACGCCACCGCCGACGCGGCCCACGGAACCACCGGCGCGAACGAGCTGTGCACCACCTTCGCCAGCCGCGTGAGGTGGTGACGGCGCTGGAGCAACTCATGTCCCGCGAGCAGCAGCGCCGCCACCGTGAAGGGCAGCAGGTAGTAGACGAGCCGGTACACGAGCAGCACGCCCACGACCTGCGGCGCGGGCACGCGGGGCGTGAGCGCGGAGAGCATCACCGTCTCGAAGACGCCCAGGCCCGCGGGCACCTGGCTGGCGATGCCCGCCAACTGCGCCAGCGCGAACAGCGCCGTGAGCGACGGCAGCGACACGCTGTCCGGGGGTAGCAGCACCCACAGCACCGCCGCCGCCAGCGCCCAGTCCCCGCACGACACCACCAACTGGGCCAGCGCCCGCGCGGGCGTGGGCAGCGTCCACTCCAGGCCGCGAATCCGCAGCGGCTTGCGCACGGTGGCGCATGCCACGAAGTAGCCCACGAGCAGCAAAACCAGCGCGGCCCCCACTCCGTGCGCCACGGACGTGGACAGGGACAGCACCCCACCCCCGCCCTCCAGGAGCAATGACGCGCCGGTGACGGCGGCCAGGCCCAGCCAGAAGGTGAGCGCGTTGAACGCGGACACCCGCGCGACGTCCAACGCGGTGAGCCCCCACGCGGAATACAGCCGGTAGCGCACCGACCCGCCACTCAGGAACGACGCGCCCAGGTTGTGCCCGAAGGCGTAGCCCACGAAGGACGTGAACCCCACGCGCGAATAGGGAATCCGGTGCCCCGCGTGCCCCAACGCCAGCACGTCGTACAGCGTGAGCGCCGCGTAGTTCACGACCGTCACGGCCAGGGCCAGGAGGATGCGACTCGCCGTCACGGCCGCGAGCCCCGCGCTCACGTCCTCGCGGCGGTAGTGCGACAGCTCGCGGTGCAGCACGTACGCCGCCACGCACAGCAGCAGCAATGGCAGTGCAGTGGTGAGGACTCTCTGGACCTTCGACATGCCAGGAGGACGCAGCATCCGGCGTGCCATGCATCAGGAGGAGAAGACGCGGGGGCAGGCCTCCGCCCGAAAGGCCCCAGCTGGGGCAATTCGCCCCACCTTCCCGGGAGGACCAGGCAGGCATCGCTCCCCTGGCGCGACCGTGCCGGAATGACTGCGTTAGCGTGGATGAGAACTCAACACCCGAGCCAGGAAGACACCTTGGTCTACGACGTGATCATCGCGGGGGCCGGCCCGGTTGGCCTGTTCCTGGCCTGCGAGCTGCGGCTCGCGAAGCGCACCGTGCTGGTGCTTGAACAAGCGGAGGATCCGCACTCCCCCCTGAAGCGACTCCCGTTTGGAAGGCGAGGACTCTGGGGCCCCAGCATCGAAGCGTTCCACCGGCGCGGACTGCTGGAAGCCATCGCGTCGAACCCTCGTTCCAACGCGGATGCCCGTGGCCAACCGAGCCCCGGCTCCATGGCATCCAGCGCACAGCTGCGCGGGCCGGCCGGCCACTTCGCGGGCATCCCGTTCGAATACAGCAATGTCGATTCGACGCGCTGGACGTACCGGCTCCCCGGCCCGGCCGACATGCAACTGGGAAGCGAAACGGCGCATCTCGAGCGCGTCCTCGCCGCTCACGCACACGCCCTGGGCGTGGAGCTCCATCGTGGCCAGGGTGTCGAAGGCTTCGAGGCTTCGGACGAGGAGGTGATTGTCCATGCCGGTGGGCAACGTTTTCGCGCGCGTTGGCTCGTGGGGTGCGATGGCGGCCGCAGCACCGTCCGCAAGCAAGGGGGCTTCGAGTTCGTGGGGACCGGACCTGAGCTCACGGGCTATTCGGTCCAGGCCGAGTTCGCCGACCCGGAAAAGCTCCGCCTGGGCCGTCATTACACGCCGACCGGGATGTACACCCAGTGGCAGCCCGGGGTGATCGCGATGACCGACTTCGACGGCGGCGCCGCCCATCGCACCCAAGCGCTCACCCTCGAGCACGTGCAAGCCGTCTTGCGACGCGTGTCCTGCACGGATGTGACCGTCCAGGCGTTGCACCTCGCCTCGACCTGGACCGACCGCTCGCAGCAGGCCACGACCTACCGCAAGGGACGGGTGCTGCTGGCGGGCGACTCCGCGCACATTCATTCACCCCTGGGCGGACAGGGCCTGAACCTCGGACTCGGGGACGCCATGAACCTCGGGTGGAAGCTCGCGGCGACCCTCCGAGGCGACGCCCCCGAGGGCCTGCTCGACAGCTACACCCAGGAGCGGCATCCCGTGGGGGCGCGCATCCTCGATTGGACGCGGGCCCAGGTCGCGCTGATGCGACCCAGCCCCCACTCCCGCGCGCTCGAAGCCATCCTTCGCGACGTGCTCGACACGCGCGACGGCGCGACCTACTTCGCTGAACGTCTCTGGGGCGTGTCCCTCCGCTACGACTTCGGCGAGCCACACCCGTTGGTGGGCCGCAGCTGCCCGGACTTCGAGTGGGAGGACGGAGAGCGGCTCGGCACCCGGCTCCGGGATGGAACCGGGCTGCTGTTGGACTTCGGCCGGCACGCGTCGCTGCAAGCGCTGGATGGCCGCTGGGGCGACCAGGTCCGGTACGTGGCCAGCGACGTCAGGAATCGCCTGGGACTGAGCGCGGTGCTCGTGCGTCCGGATGGGTTCGTGGCCTGGGCGAGCGATACGACCCCCAATCCCGAGGAGCTCACCCGAGCCGCGGCCAGGTGGTTCACACCCCGCGAGCACCGTGCATCCCTGTACTGAAGCCACGCATGGGACCTGGGTACAGGCGGACCAGGAGTCCGTCCTCGCACCGTCGCAGGCGGCACCATGCCGGGCCCTCGCAAGCCCGTCCCCCTTCGGGACACACGGGCCCGCCACGCCCGGAAGCCATGGTGCCCCAGAGGAGCAGCGAACCTCCGGGGTAGGGTTCCGACACAGGACCGGGCGTCACGCCGATTCTGAGAACAATTTCATGTTTTACGATTCTATCCGGTCCGCTCCGTCTGTTTTGTGAACAGCGCGTGAAACGCAGCGGCCGGAGGCACGGCGGGGAGGCATGAGGGACCCATTTTACTTTTGACCCCCTCGCGCTGGAGCATGTGTCTCGAATGCGTCGCTCCCGTGTCTTCGCTCTCGACTTACAGCTCCGGCTCACTCCCTTCCGCGGCTCCCGGAAGGCCCTCTTCTCGCGGCTCGCGGGCGTGGGGGCCGTGCTGCTGATGCTCCTCGCGTTCGCGCCCGCCGCCCGGGCGGAGGCCTCTGGGACAACGGCCGCCCAGCCCGCGCTCGACGGGTGGCGCTATCGCTGGGGAGACTCGCCGCTGGGGCCTGACGGCGCCCCCACGTGGGCGACGGAGCCGGAGGACGCGGCGGGCTGGCAGGCCATGACCGCGCTCCAGGAACCGCCGGGCCGCGGGACGAACACCTTCCTCTGGCTGAGCATCCCCGTGCCCCAGGGCCCGTGGCTGGAGCCCGCCCTCTTCCTGGGCAACGTGGCCAACGCCTTCGAGGTCTACGCCGACGGCCAGCGCGTCCACGCCAGCGGGACGCTGGCCCCCGACGGCCAGGAGATCATGGAGAACATGGTCTGGCACCTGGTGCCCGTGCCGCCCGCGTCCATGGGCCATCGCGTGCTCCTGCGCATCCAGGCGCATGGGCCCGCCATCGGCGTCACGCGCGACGCGAAGGTGGGCTCGCGCCAGGAGCTGCTTGCGGAGGTGACGCGCCTGGGACTGGCGCCCTTCGTCATGGGGACGCTGCTGGTGGGCATTGGCGCGGTGTCGCTGTTCGCCGCCCTCCTGCGCCGCCAGGGGCGGATGCTCGCCGCGCTGACCGTGTTCTCCGCGGGCTCGGGCGCGCTGCTGCTGGGCTCCAGCGGCCTGTTCCCGGCGCTCTGGGGCAAGGCGGCCACCGGCAGCGTCCTCACGCTGCTGGGCTCGTACGCCATCCTGCCCGCCCTGGCGTGGTTCATCTCCGATACGGTGGGCACGGACAAGCTGCGCTGGTTCCGCCGGGGCGCGGCGGTAGTCACCGTGCCGGCCATCCTCCAGGCGATCATCGTGGTGATGGACCTGGGCTCCGCATGGCGGCTGCTGTCCGCCTTCATCCTCTACTCGCTGCCCGGACTGCTGGTGTGCGTGGGGGTCGCGGTGGTCGAGGCCTTCAAGGGGAACAAGGACGCGCGCATCTTCGTCGCGGGCCTGGGGGTCCTCACCTTCGTGCTCCTGCTCAGCACCCTGCCAATGCTGGGCCTGATGGAGGCTACCGAAAGCCAGGTGCACTGGGGCTTCTTCGCGCTCACGCTGTCGCTCGTGGCCATCGTGGCGCGGCGTTCCGCGGAGGTGGTGCGCTCGCTGGCGGAGTACACGCACCAGTTGGACGCGCGCCGCAAGGACGTGCGCCTGCTGGCCGAGGGCATGGGACGCGGCGCGGACGAGCTCGCCGCCGTCGTGCAGCAGCTGCACACCTCCAGCGAGGAGCAGACGGTGGGCATCAGCCGTCAGGCCGCCGCGCTGCGAGAGCTGGAGCAGACGGTGGAGGAGATCCGCCAGGGCTCGCACCTGACGGCGGACAAGGCGCGGGTGCTCGCGGCGTCCGCGGAGAGCGCGGAGGCGGTGGGGCGCGAGGGCGGCGCCGCCCTGGAGCGCACGCTGACGGACCTGGCCGCCATCCGCACGGAGGTGTCGGGGATGGCCTCGCGCATCCTCGCGCTCGACGAGCGCACCCGCGAGGTGTCCAGCATCGTCGACGACGTGAAGACGCTGGCGGACCAGTCCAACATGCTGGCCATCAACGCGGCCATCGAGGCGGTGCGCAACGGCGACAGCGGCAAGGGCTTTGGCGTGGTGGCCAAGGAGATGCGCCGGCTGGCGGACCAGTCCATCCGCGCCACCGAGCGCATCCGCGACGTGCTCGACGGCGTGAGCATGAGCATGCGCGAGGCCGCGCAGATGAGCGAACAGGGCGAGGCGCGCGTGCAGGTGAGCCTGGACGCCGTCCGCGGCTCCGGAGCGCAGCTGCAGAAGCTGACGAGCATCATCGGAGACACCACCGGCAGCGTGAGGCAGATCACCCAGGCCGTGGCGCAGCAGGACTCGGGCACGCATCAGATTGCCCAGGCCATCCAGGAGCTGTCCGGCCAGATGCAGCGCACGCTCCAGGCCGTGGAGGAGACGCGCACCGTCACGCACTCCGTGCAGACGTTGGCGGAGGTCATGTCGGGCGCCGCGAGCAAGGCGATCCGCTCCGGCACATTGGACGACCAGCAGAAGCCCGCGGCGGCGTGAAGCCCGGGCCCGGCCCGGCTACACTCCGGGCCATGGTGCCCCTGACCGACCACTCCGGGCTGTCCCCCGAGCGGCGCGCCGCCCTGGAGCGGCAGCTCGCGCCGCTCACGCTGCTCCAGGACGTGGTCCGCTGGGGCTTCGCGAGTACCCCGCCGCGCGACGTGGCGGCGGTGGTGGTCCAGGACGAGTTCACCCACGACGTGGTGCTGCCCTGGGAAGAAGAGCGCTACCTCGTCTTCGACACCACCTGACTGGGCGGAGTGAATTCGGTCTCCGTGTGGGACCGCTGCCCTACCGCTGATGAGCTGCTGGACGCGAGGCTGCGCGCCGGCTGGACGCCCACGCCGACGAGCACCGTCGACGGGGACGTCATCCTGGGCCACGCCGCGTGCCGGGTGCCGGCCAGGGCCGCGCGCTGACGTCCCGGCGACACTCCCCCGGGGCCATGCGTGGAGAACGCGACGCCCTGGGCGAAAAGGCGCGCGGGCGCTGACGAAGCCATGACGTGCGGGAAGTACGAGCACCGCCATGGAAGAGAGTCTGAAGCCCCGGTTGCGCGGCCTGTCCCACGTCATCGCGTTCGTGGCGGCGCTAGTGGGCTGCGTGAGGATGGCGCAACTGCCGGTGCACGGCGTGCAGTACGCGGCGAACCTGGTGTTTGGCGGCAGCATGGTGCTGATGTTCGGAGTGAGTGGGGGCTACCACTGGCCCACCTGGAGCGCGGCGACGTACCAGCGGATCCGCCGGTTCGACCACGCGGCCATCTTCATCCTCATCGCGGGGAGCTTCACGCCGCTGGCGACGCTGGACCCCATGGGGGGCCTGAGCCAGCAGCTGCTCTGGGTGATGTGGGGAGCGGCGCTGACGGGAGCCACGCTGACGCTCGCGGGCATCTCCGCGTCGCGAGGCCTGCGCTCGGGGCTCTACGTGGCGCTGGGCTGCGTGGCGGCCCCGGTGTTCTGGAACCTGCCCGGGGTGATGGGCCAGGGCCGCGTGGGCTGGCTCTTCTTCGGGGCCATGCTCTACGCAGTGGGCGCCGTGGTGTATGCGCGCCGGTGGCCGGATCCCATCCCCCACGTCTTCGGCTACCACGAGGTGTTCCACGTCATGGTCGTCGCCGCGGCCGCCACGCACTACGCTGTACTGCTGGACTTCGTGGGGCGGTAACCGTGGCCATGCGTTTGCGCGCGTGCATCGCAATTCTGCTGTTCATTTCGGGCTGTGCCGCGACGGAGCCCATTACGAGGGAGCCTGCGGCACGCGGCCGACGCAGTGCCAACCTCCAGCGAGCGGCGGCGCTGCCCTGGAGGGACGGCGGGCGATGCGTCGTTCGCGAAGCGTCCGAGCCTTGGCCCGTGCTGGTGGAGCGGTGCTATCCGGCGCTCGACCAGGACCGGGTCGAGTTCCACGACACCACGGGAAGATGCACGGTCGCCTCCGCTGACGCCGCGACCCTGGGACTCGGGCTCTGTGTGCTGGCGGCTCCTGAGATTGCCGTGGGAGCCGTGATCGTCCTGGGCGTGGTGGTGGTCGCCGTCGCCATCAAGGAGGAGTTTGATGCGTATGAGCTCCGTCACCTCTATCCCGAGGAAACAGGAGCCTCGCGAGGAACGAAGGTGGCGCCCCGGGAAGCCGTAGCGAAGCGGAAGCCCGAGTTGGAGCCGGAGCCAGCGGGGAAGAACTGGAAGCCCCCGGTGCCCCCCGTGCCCGTGGACCGGACACGACGCGCCAGTTGTGAGCCGGTTCCAGTACCTCGCGCATCCAAGGATGGGCCACACAACGAGTGCGCCGACAGGTTCCCCCCGAACCGTTATCCCGGAATGGACGTGAGCGTGGGCGGGGTGCGCTTCGATGCGCTGCAAGTCGGCGCGTGGGTGCTCTGGGAAATCAAGACCCACCAGTTTGATTCATACAACATCTTCGTTCAGGGCCGCGAAATCGAAGACGAAATCAAACAATTGACCAAGGAGCGCGACATCGCATGGGCCTGTGGATATGAGTTCTTAGTTGGAGTGAGCACTGAAGCGCACAAGCTCGCCCTGCTCACGCAGGACTCCACCTTCAAGGTCGTTGTCACTGGGTGTAAAAGATGACCGCTCAAGGCCCCCTCCTTCTCAATATCTACGCGCCTGCGCTTGTGGGTGGCGACAACCGCACGCTCGCGACTGTCCACGGCCTGGAACGCGCGTTGCCCGGATTGCGCCTGGACTGGAGAGTGACGGAGAAGCGACAGCTTGCTGTCGTGCCCCAGCGCGATGCGTGGTTGACCCAGGAGGCAGCGCGTGGCGGGTTCCCTTTTATATGTAACGGTGACGAGCGTTATCCCGTGATGATTTCCGGGCACAATCGATCCGTGTCTGCAAGCCCTCGCGGCGAGCCGCAATCCCAGCTCCATGCGAAGCTGCCCCTGGACGCGGCCGTAATCTCGGCAGCGGCGAATGTGCTTGAAGCCGTGGCGGAGGGTGCACACGCATTCTGGGGACAAGCAACGCCAGACGGAGCCGCACTGGACATCGCGTATCAGACCGCCCCCACGCTGGAAGGACCACCGTCTCCACGTCGGGGGTTGCCCGCCCTGAAGCTCTTCGAGCACATCCGCTCGCCCGAGATTCCTTATTACCTCGGGTGGCTGAACTACTGGTCGGATGCCGCCGCACGAGCCATCGGGTTCCCGGATCCTGCTCGCGATACAGAATTGCTCTCACGATCGCGGCGCACGGCGACGGGCGGTTGGATCGTGCAGCTCACCGAGGCGCCCCTCGACCTGGACGACCCCGCCCATCTGGAAGCGCTCAAGCGGGCCTACGAGCGCTTCCCGGAAATCGGCGGGCGCGAGGTGCCGTGAACTGCGTGATGAGTGTCGGACACCGCACGGCGCATCGGCCGCCACTCCAGGTGCCACGCCCCATAGCGGGATGAACCCTTCCTCGAGGAGGCACCACCATGGCCGACCCGACGCTCACCACACAGTGCTGCATCGCGGGCGGAGGGCCGGCGGGAATGATGCTGGGGCTGCTGCTGGCCCGGGCCGGAGTGGAGGTGGCGGTGCTGGAGAAGCACGCGGACTTCCTCCGCGACTTCCGGGGCGACACGCTCCACCCGTCCACGCTGGAGCTGATGCACGAGCTGGGCTGGCTGGACGAACTGCTCGCCCTTCCCCACTCGAAGATGTTGGACCTGCGCTTCCAGGTCGGCGAACACGAGGTCACCGTGGGGGACTTCCGCCACCTCCCCACGCACGCGCGCTATCTGGCCTTCATGCCGCAGTGGGACCTGCTCGACTTCATCGCGCGCAAGGCCGCCATGTACCCGACCTTCCAGCTCCTCCGCCGCACGGAGGTGACAGACCTCAAGCGAGACCATGACCAGGTCGTCGGTGTCCATGCGCGAACGCCCGAAGGTCCGCTGGAGGTGCGCGCATCGCTGGTGGTAGCGGCGGACGGCCGGAAGTCCACGCTGCGTCAGCAGTCCGGCCTGGAGGTCCAGAACCTGGGCGCTCCCATGGACGTGCTCTGGTTCCGCGTGTCGCGCAGACCTGACGATCCCAACCCACCCCTGGGCCACTTCGAGCGCGGAGCGCTCTTCCTGCTCATCAACCGGGGCGACCAGTGGCAGTGCGGCCGGGTCATCCCCAAGGGCGGCATCGCGTCCGTCCAGGCGCGCGGCCTGGAGTCCTTCCGGGCCGAACTCGTGAAGCAGGCGCCGTTCCTCGCCGACCGCGCCGGTGAAATCCGAAGCTGGGACGACGTGAAGCTGCTGACCGTACGGGTGGATCGGCTGCGCACCTGGTACCAACCCGGCCTGCTGTGCATTGGCGACGCGGCGCACGCCATGTCGCCCGTGGGCGGCGTGGGCATCAACCTGGCGGTGCAGGATGCCGTGGCCACCGCCAACCTGCTCGCGGGCCCCCTGCTCGCCCGCCGTGTCACGACCGAGGACCTGCGCCGCGTCCAGCAGCGCCGCGAGTTCCCCACCCGTCTCACCCAGCGAGCGCAGGTGCTCATCCAGAACCGCGTGGTGGACGCGGCGCTCCGGAAGCGCGCCTTCAGCAACGGCCGGCTGCCCCTGAGCCTCCAGTTGGTGAAGCGCATCCCCGCGCTGCGCCGCATCCCCGCGCGCCTGATTGGCCTGGGCGTGCGCCCCGAACACATCCACACGCCGGCCGCTTCACCCCTTCACTGAGGACCGCCGGAGCGCTGGTTCCCCCGCCCCAGCTCCAGGCACGGTTGTCCCAGCGCATCCCGGCCCAAAGCTTCGCGGGAAGTGCCTGACGCCCGTGCAACACCCTCCTGCGCGTCAGGCCAGGAGGAACCATGACGAGCTCACGAACGACAGCTCTGCGGGAAGTCCGCTCCCAGGCCACCGAGGAACTCCGCTCGGGCCAATGGAAGCTGACCGCCGCGGTGGTGGTCGCGGGAACAATGATGTCCGTGGGGATGAAACGTCGCTCGCTCGGGGGCACGGTGGTGGCCCTGGCGGGCGGCGCCGTGCTCTATGGGGGCCTGCAATCCCAGCGGCGTGCGCTCTCCTCGATCGCTCGGAAGGCCCGCCGCGCATTGACAGGCAAGGAAGCGCGGCATGGACAGCTCATCGAAGTGGAGCACACGCTCACGGTGGGACGTCCGGTGGAGGAGCTCTACCGCCTGTGGCGTGAACCCTCCACGCTGAGCCGCCTGATGGAGCACTTCGCGGAAGTCACTCCCACGGCCGGTGACGGCCGGCACTTTCGGATCCACGGACCGCTGGGACGCGAGGTGAGCTGGGACTCGCGCCTCGTGGAGGAACGCGCGCCGGAGTTCCACAGCTGGGAGTCCACGGAGGACAGCCCCGTGAAGACGCGAGGGTGGGTGCGCTTCCGGCCCGCTCCGAATGGCGGCACGGAGGTGACGTTGCACCAGGCCTTCTCGCCTCCGGGCGGCGCGCTGGGCGAGGCGCTGGCGAAGCGGATGCGCGGCGTCCCCGCCATGCAGGTGAGGAAGGTGCTGCGCAGCTTCAAGAGCCTGGCAGAGACCGGGGAGATTCCCACCGAGGACGCGCCGAAGGGCTACGGGTACTTCAAGCAGAAGGTGGATGGCTACGTGCGGAACGTGTTCACTTCTTGAGCAGCAGGCGTCCTGCCCTTCCCACAACTCAACACCCGTGCGAGGGGCGGATCCGTCCGTCATCGCCGGACAGCGAGGAGGCCCCTAGAGGAAGGGCATGACCGTCTTCCTCCGAGCCTCCTTCTGCGTGGGCGCCGCGCTGTTCCTGACGAACTGCGCGCACCGCTCCACTCCCGACACCTCCACGAAGGCGCCCGCGCTGCCCGCACCCGACCCCGGCTTCAAGGTGGAGCGGTACAGCACGGTCGTCGGCTGGCCGGAAGGCAAGCGCCCCACGGCCCCGGAAGGCTTCGAGGTGACGCGCTACGCGGACGGCCTGCGCAACCCGCGCTGGACCTACGTACTGCCCAACGGCGACGTCCTGGTGGCCGAGGCCAGCTCCGAGTTCAAGAGCGAGCAGGACAAGGAGGACTCCATCGAGTCCGGCAAGGTGCGCTCACAGAACCTGGGCCACAGCGCCAACCGCATCACGCTGCTGCGCGACGCGGACCGCGACGGCACGCCGGAGGTCCGCGAGGTGTTCCTGGAGGGCGTGAAGCAGCCGCTGGGCATGCTGCTGTTGGGCGACCTCTTCTACGTGGCCGGCACGGATGCCGTCTGGCGCTACCCATACACGGCCGGTGAGACGTCGCTGAAGGCCCCCGGTGAGAAGCTCCTGGAGCTGCCCGCGGGCGGCTACAACAACCACTGGACGCGCAACCTGCTGGCCAACGCGGACGGTTCGAAGCTCTACGTGTCCGTGGGCTCCGCGAGCAACATGGCCGAGCACGGCCTGAAGGAGGAGGAGCGCCGCGCCAACATCCTGGAGATCAACCCGGACGGCACCGGCGAACGCATCTACGCGAGCGGCCTGCGCAACCCCGTGGGCATGGGCTGGGCCCCGGGCACGCGCACGCTGTGGACGGCGGTGAACGAGCGCGACAACCTGGGCGAGGACTTGGTGCCGGACTACCTCACGCACGTGGAGGACGGCGGGTTCTACGGCTGGCCCTACGCGTACTTCGGAGCGAACGAGGACCCGCGCCTGGCGGGACAGCGGCCGGACCTGGTGGCGAAGACGCTGGTGCCGGACGTGCCCCTGGGCTCCCACACCGCGTCGCTGGGCCTGGCGTTCTACGAGGCCCAGGCGTTCCCGGAGAAGTACCGGGGCGGAGCGTTCATCGGGCAGCACGGCTCGTGGAACCGCGCGGAGCTGTCTGGCTACAAGGTCGTGTTCGTGCCGTTCAAGGACGGGAGGCCCTCCGGTCCGCCGGAGGACTTCCTCACGGGCTTCATCACCGACACGGCCCAGGCCCGGGTGCACGGCCGGCCGGTGGGCGTCACGGTGCTGCCGGACGGCGCGTTGCTGGTCGCGGATGACGCCAGCAACACGCTGTGGAAGGTGACCGCGAAGCGCTGAAGGGCAATGCCTACAACGGTGATCACGACGGTTGAGGCGGGTAGCAGCAGTAGGCGAACCAGGCCGCTGCGTCCTGTGGCCTCACGGATGCAAGTGCCTCTCGCATTGCTTCGCGGAGGGCCACATGCGTGCGGGCGCCGATGGCCCGCATGCGCGTCTTGACCTTCAGCCAG
>NZ_RAWO01000213.1:0-413 GCF_003668955.1 Corallococcus sp. AB038B
GCCCGGGGCCCGGAACGAGCGCCATCAGCCCGAGCCACACCGCGGCGATCCACAGCAGCATCCGGCCGAGGCGGAACTTCGACAAACTCAGCAGGACATTCGCACCGGGCGGAGGGCCCTGGGTGTTCAAGTGATGCACCTCACGGCCCCATCGTAAGGGCCGGGGGCGAGGGGTGAAAGCCACGGCCCGTGCACACGGCTCCGGGCCCGGGACGCACCGATTCCGACGCACTCCTCCGTCCAGCCGTCGACGCAGGGCTAGAACCCAGGCGCCTCAGCGCGACGTGACGGCGACGCGCTCCCATGCGGGCGGGTAGCGCGTCACCAGGCCCAGCTCATCCGTCTCCAGCTCGGCGACGAAGCTGCCGCCCCGGCTCTCGTACCGGAAGCGCGTGGGCGACAGCCGCGTGTAG
>NZ_RAWO01000214.1:0-413 GCF_003668955.1 Corallococcus sp. AB038B
CCACGTCCCCGTGTAGCGCCAGCCGCCTGTCTCACCTTCCAGCGCGAAGGGCTGGAGGGCGGTGATGCCGCTGCCGCTGGGAATCCAGACGCGGAACGTCACGGTGGCGCCGCGAGGAACCGGGGCGGTGCGCACGGAGACGACGCCCGTGCCCGCAGTTCCGCTGAAGGGCACCGCGAGGGAGCGAGTCCCCGCCTGGGCCCGCGCGGTGGACGACGTCGCCGCCTTGATGGGAGCGCCCGAGGACGACCAGCCCTCGGTGCCGGTCTCGAAGCCGTAGCCGCGAGTGGTGCCGCCGCTGCCAGCGTCACTCGTGCCCGCGTCGGAGCCGCCATCGCGAGTGCCACCGTCGGCGCCGCCGTCGCGAGTGCCTGCATCCGTGCCAGCATCCCGGGGGCCACCATCCGGACCCG
>NZ_RAWO01000215.1:0-413 GCF_003668955.1 Corallococcus sp. AB038B
CCCCCCGCCCGCGAGCTCGAGGAGGCCCTCCGCCGCGCCGTCCACACGTTGAGTGGACCCCAGGAGACGCCTCGTGAGACGCCTCCCGCGCCCCCCGTCCAGTCGCCCCCACCTGTCCCTACACCGACCTCGCCGGAGGCCCCCACAGAGGGTGCCACGCCGACGCCCCCGGTGGATTCGGGGATGGATTCGGGCACGACTCCCTGAGCAGGGTCCGGCGCGGCCATCCTCCCAGGTTCGATTCCAGCCCCCACGTACGGAGTGTCGTCCATTCTGTCACGCAGTGTTGTGAGCAGAACGTGACGTGGGGCGTTGGAGATCGATCATAGATTGCAAAGGACGGACCTACTCAGGCACTAGATCTCGCGTTGACACCAACGGGAGCCCCCAATACCTTGTGCCCGGTCGACGAC
>NZ_RAWO01000216.1:0-412 GCF_003668955.1 Corallococcus sp. AB038B
CGCTCGCCGCCTGCACACCGTGCTGGAGCGACTGCTCGACGAGGTGTCCTTCGCCGCCAGTGAGCTGGGGCCTCGAGACTTCCAGGTGGACGGCAATTATGTGCGTGAGCGCCTGAGTTCCATCGTCCAGGATGAGGACCTGTCGCGCTACATCCTCTAGCGCGCTATATGGCGCGCTCGCAGCCGTTCCCCCCACCACGAAGGAAGGTAGACACCCTTGCCGCAGCCCGTGCCCTCCGCCGCCGCCTCGACTTCCAACGACACCCTCATCTCCAAGGCCAAGAGCCACCTGCTGCAGAACTACAAGCAGCAGCCCATCGTCCTGGTCAAAGGTCGGGGTACGCGCGTGTGGGACGCGGATGGCCGTGAGTATCTGGACCTCATCGGCGGGGTGGCGACGTGCGCGCTGGGG
>NZ_RAWO01000022.1:0-40733 GCF_003668955.1 Corallococcus sp. AB038B
CCCACGCCCGCCCCCGCCCCGGTGGTGGTCACCGAAGCTCCGGAGCCGGCTCCGGTGGCCCCGCCGGTGGCGGTGGTGGACGTGTGCGCCCCGAACCAGAGTCATTCGCTGGAGCAGTGCCCGGACCTGGATGACGACAACGACGGCGTGGCCAACGCCAAGGACCACTGCCCGGTGGACCCCGAGGACCGCGACGGCTTCCTCGACGATGATGGCTGCCCGGAGGCGGACAACGACGGCGACGCCGTGGCGGACGTGGTGGACAACTGCCCGATGGTGGCCGGTCCCGCGTCGAACCAGGGCTGCCCGGCGAAGCAGAAGCAGCTGGTGGTCATCACCCAGGACCGGCTGGAGATCCGCGAGAAGGTCTACTTCGCCTCTGGCGAGGCGCGCGTGCTGCCGCGTTCGTTCAACCTGCTGGACCAGGTGGCGAAGGTGCTCATCAGCCACCCGGAGTTGAAACACATCCTGGTGGAGGGCCACACGGATTCGCGCGGCCGTCCGGAGACCAACCGGACGCTGTCCCAGCAACGCGCCTCCGCGGTCGTCCAGCGCCTGGCGATCCGCGGTGTCCCGGCGGACCGGCTGATGGCCGCCGGCCGTGGCCCGGACGCTCCCGTCGCGTCCAATGACACCTCGTCCGGCCGTGAGCTCAATCGCCGCGTGGAGTTCCACATCGAGTCGGAGCCCACCTCCGGCCACGTCTCGCGCGACTGAGCCGCGGTCCAATCCCTTTCACAACTCTTTCACAACTCTTTCACCGCACCCTTCTTTTCCGGAAATTCAATGACTACCTCTTCCTATCGCCTCCTCGTGGGGGCCCTGGCCGCGCTTTGCCTGAATACGCGTGCGACCGCCGAAGCGTCGTCTCTCACCCCCGCCGTGTCGCCGGGCCAGCTGGCCGCGGCGCTGCCTGACGCGCCCCCCGCGGCGCCCGTCATCCTGACCCCTACGCTGGGGGTGCTGCTGTCCACCGCGCTGCCGTTCTACAGCGGCACCGCGGAGGCCGGCGCGAAGGTGACGCTGACCCTGGATGGGAAGATCGCCGCGACGGTGACGGCGGATCTGAATGGCCGTTGGAGCTACACACCGTCCCTGCTGGAGTTCCTGTCCAACGGGGTGCACTCGCTGGTGGCGGTGAGCACCAACCTCGCGGGCCAGACGGGCCCCGCGGCGAGCGTGCAGTTCAGCATCCTGGCCCTGGGGCCGGAGACGGTCATCTTCAGCGGCCCGGCGCTCTCCACCGTACAGACGACGGCGCGCTTCACGTTCGGCTCGTCGGCGCTGCTGGTGTCGTACCAGTGCGCGCTGGACAACGACAACTTCGTGGCGTGTGGCACGCCTCGCGACTTCACGAACCTGGCCGAGGGCCCGCACCAGTTCCTGGTGCGCTCCAAGGACCTGCTCGGGCTGCTGACGGACCCCACGCCGGCGACCTACTCGTGGACGATCGACCTCACGCCGCCGAAGACGACCTTCACGTCCACGCCGCCGGCCTTCACCAACGCCCTGATTTCGACGTTCGCCTTCAAGTCCTCGGAGCCGAACTCCACGTTCACCTGCGCGCTGGACAGCGGCCTGACCCTGCCGTGCGCTTCGCCGTACCTGACGCTCCTGCTGGCGGACGGGCCGCACACGCTGGCGGTTCGCGCCCGGGACGCCGCGGGCAACCAGGAGACGGAGGCCACGACCTACTCGTGGACGGTGGACACGGTGGCGCCGGCGATTCCGCGGGTGACGTCGGTGACGCCGGGCGCGACGGTGGCCGTCTCGCCTTCGGAGGTGAGCGGCCAGGGTGAGCCCGGGTCGGTGGTGCGCCTGATGATCGACGGCGTCCTGGTGGGCACGGCGGAGGTGGATATCGCGGGCCAGTGGACGGTCGCGGTGCCGGGCACGCTGGTGGACGGGGTGCACTTCCTGACGGCGTCGGCCACGGACGCGGCGGGCAACTCCAGCCTGCCCGTGACCGTCTCCTTCACGCTAGACAGCACGGGGGCGGACACGCGCATCGTGGCGGGCCCGCCGCTGTTCAGCCCGAGCAGCAGCGCCAACTTCGCCTTCACGTCGGAGCACGCGGGCGCCACCTTCCGGTGCAACCTGGACGCGCTGTTCGCGACGCCCTGCACCAACCCGGCGGCGTATCAAGGCCTGGCGGATGGCGTGCACGTGTTCAGCGTGTTCGCCGTCGCGCCCAACGGGGTGCCGGACCTGACGCCGGCCGTGCACACCTGGAGGGTGGACACGGTGGCGCCGGTGGCTTCAGTGGTGACGTCGCCGCCGCCGGTGCTGGCCGGAACGGTTGCCTCCTTTGGCTTCGAGGCGAATGAGGTGCTGGTCACGTTCCAGTGCAGCGTGGACGGGACGGAGTTCCAGGACTGCATGGCGAACATCACGCTGGAGAACCTGGCTCCCGGGACGCACACCCTCCAGGTCCGCGCGGTGGACGCGGCCGGCAACGTCGGCGTCGCGGTGGCCTACACGTGGGAGATGACCCCGGCCGGCGGTGGCACTGACGGCGGCACGGGCACTGACGGCGGCACGGGCACCGACGGCGGAACGGGCACCGACGGCGGCACCGGCAACGGCGGCAACACCGATGGCGGCACCGGCAACGGCGGCAATACCGATGGCGGCACCGGCACCGGCGGCAACACCGATGGCGGCGGCACCACGGACCCGGGCCCGGGCACCGGCGGTGGCCAGAATCCGAACGACCCCGGAGTGATTGGCGGCACGCCCGACGACGAGATGCTCGGCGGCGGACTGGGATGCGGCGCCACGTCCCCTGCTCCGGCCATGTGGGTCGGCGCGCTGCTCGCGGGCCTGATGGCGCGTGCCCGCAGCCGCAAGTCCTGAGCTTCACCCCCGCTTTGGCAGTCAAACCGCACGGGGCGGTCAGTCGTGCCGCCCGGTGCCTGCCTTCACTCCAACCTGCGTGTGAGCCGTATGCCTCTCTCTACCGACCTCCGCTTTCGCGCGCATCTCGTTGACGCTTTCGTCGCCACCCTGCTCGTCCCGATTCTCGTGGGACTCTTGTGGATCGCGTTTCGGGTGACGGAGCACATCCCCGCGGATAGCTCCCCCACGAAGCTGATGTTGATCCGCGCGGCCGTGCGCACGCCCTTCGTCTTCTGCCTGACGTGCGTCTTCTTCCGGGCCTTCACCGCCTGGGAGGACGTCTTCAAGCATCTGCTCCGGGGGCTCCACTTGCGGACGTTCGAGCACCGTCCGAATTGGATCCGGAAGGACTGACGGCATTCCCCCGCGCGCCTTCGCGGTGACACGAAGCGGGGCGCGCGGTGTTCCCCTCCCATCGCAGCAACCGGGAGGGGAACACATGGCAGGGAATCGATTCATCGCGAGCACCCTGGGCGCCCTCGCGCTCGCCGGGCTCGCGGGCTGCACCGACACCGCGGCCAACGTGGAAGCCACCGCCGGGCCCGTGACGTCCCAGGCGGAGCTGGCGTCCGTGGCCCAGGCGGCCGCCGGCAGGAAGCACTTCCAGGAGGCCCTGCCCGGCACCAACGGGCGCTCCTGCGCGACGTGCCACGTGTTCGCGGACGACACCGCGCTCAAGCCCGCGCACGTGGAGGCGCTCTGGGCCCGGAACCCCGCGGATCCGCTGTTCAATCGCATCGACGCGGATGACCCGGCCGCCCCCGTGCCCACCTACGAGCACCTGAAGAAGGGCCTGGTGCGCGTGGTGCTCCCCCTCCCCGCGAATATGGACGTCATCGATGTTCAGGGGAACGTCATCACCGCCCCGGACCGCAAGGTGTCCGTCTGGCGCGGCGTGCCGAGCATCGCCGACACCGGCTTCTCCGGCCCCTTCCAGTTCGACGGCCGCGAAACCGACCTGGTCACCCAGGCCCAGAGCGCCGTCACCAGCCACAGCCAGGGCGGCACGGTGGCTCCGGCCGTGCTCCAGCGCATCGCCGCGTTCGAGCGCGGCGTGTTCAGCTCCCCTCGCGCCCGCTTCGTTTCGGAGTTGCTGGAGCGCGGCTGGCCCTTGAGCGCCATCCCGGATCCGGACGCCCTGCTCCTGCTCGACGCGTCCGAGCGGCGCGGCCGCGACGTCTACAACCTGGCCTGCGAGGCCTGCCACGGCGACCGCACGCGCAACCGCGTCGTGAACCGCGCCACGCACGACGCGCTCTTCTACGCGCTCAAGCCCGACGGCAACATCCAGTACACCGTCACGCCCGGCGGCACGGCCGAACCCGTGCGCGTACCCCGCCCGCACAGCGAGTTCCTCAACGCCGGCTACGCATACATGACCTACCTGGGTCAGCGCGGCGTCGTGCCCCTCTACAACACGTCCGTCGACTTCCCCCAGTACCGCTTCCGCTTCTACACGGACGGCACGCGCCAGCACGCCGTCACGGACCTGCCCCCCATCCCCGTCACCGCGAGCGGCGACCCGGATGACATCAACCCCGCGCTGGATGAGAACGGCGCGCCCATCGTGGGCCCCGCGCTCGCGGCCCAGTGGTACTCCACCGACCCCGGGCGCGCGTTGATCAGCGGAGACCCCGCGGAGTTCGAGTCCTTCGACGTGCCGTCCCTGCGCGGCATCGCCCGCACCGCGCCGTACTTCCACGACAACAGCCACGCCACGCTCGCGGAGACGGTGGACACCTACAGCCGCTTCATCCTCCCGGGCATCCCTTCCGTGAGCGGACTGCCGGCGCACCCACCCGAGTTCCCGGGCGGGCCGCCGGAGTCCCTCAGCCCCGCGCAGAAGAAGGATCTGCTGCGCTTCCTCCAGCGGCTGTGAACGCCGCCGTTCAGCGCCGCCACTCCAGCTCCGGCGCCGACACCCGGGGCGGAGGCGGCAGGAAGGTGTGCGCCAGTCCCCGCAGGCCCCGCGCGAAGAACTCATCGCGGATCCACTCGCTCAGCGCCGCCGCCTCGCCCTCGTGGCCGGGCGTCAGGCCGAAGGTCGCGTGCCACTCCACGAAAGTCTGCCCGGTCGCCGTCACCGGCGTCACCCGCAGCTTCGCCACATAGTCGCGCACGGGCAGCGGGCCCTCCACCATCGCGTACGCATAGCTGCGCGCATGCGCGTCGTGCTCCAAGCGCGCCTCCAGGTACACCTCGCCGTCGCGCGTGGTGAGCCGGCGCAAGGGGCCGGAGTCGGGACGCGTCACCCGCTCGCTGGAGACGACGCCCGGGTGCCAGCGGGGGAGGCTGTCAAAGCCTCCCACCCGGTCCCAGACCACGTCCGCGGGTGCCTGGATGAGCTGACTCGCATAGGCCTCGGCCATCAGTGCCTCAGGTCGTTCGTGCATGGACATGCTCAAGAAGGGGCTCCACCCCCAGGGCGGCCATGCGACTGGAGGGCGCCCCACCGTCCACGGGCGGGCCTCCGGGCGTAGGGCGGGCCCCTGGGGCGGAGCGCGCTTCCCTCAGGCCGTACGGCCCTGGAAGCCCTCGTAAAGCCATACAGTCAACGGACCCGATCCCCCACCGCATCGCATCGCATTCATGCCGCCCCCCATGTCAGGCATTGAGGCGCGTGATGTGGAGCAACGGCAGCGGAGTCGGAATCGTCCGAAAGGGCTGTTGTAAGCGCTCCGCATCCCGGGTCAGTCTGCGTGTGGCCCCGCGATCACCGGCCCACCTGGGGGGACTCGCCCCGCGGGGCATGGTCTGGCGGGATGTGAAGCATTGCCCAGGCATGGCTGTTGAAAGCGCATGGTGCATGCCCCCCTTCGCCGAGGAGATGCCCGATGACCTCCGCTTCCATCACCGAGTACGAAACGCGCCTCTACTGGCAGGGGGACCGGGGCGCGGTGCTGACGAGCGACCATGCGCCCCCCGTTCCGATTGGCCGCCCGCTCTGCGGCCAGCAAGACGGGCCCGTGGACGGACGGTGGGACCCGGAGGCGCTGCTCGTGGGCGCGGTGGAGGGCCGCACGCTGCACGCGTTCCTGGACGGGGCCCGGGAGGCAGGCGTGGGAGTGCTCTTCTACCAGAGCTCCGCCACGGCCCGGCTGGTGAGCGGGAGCCCTGAAGAGGCCGCCCACTTCACCGACCTCATCGTCCGGCCGCACGTCGCCGTGGGCAGTCCACGGGAGGCGGAGGACGCGCGCCAGCTCTTCGCCCGGCTGCCGGCGCGGTGCTTCCCCAGCTCCATGCTCCAGCTCACCCCGCGCATCGAGCCGGTGGTGGAGGTCTGGGCCCACGCCCGTCGCGAGGAGCCCCCCGGACCTGTCGAAAACCAGGCACCCGCTTCGGGGGAGGCGGACGCGGTGGTTCCCTGTGGGAGCGGCATGCGCAGTGTGGAAGCACATGCCGACGAATCCACAGACGAATCCGCCCACGAAGCCGGTGAAGGAGCCGGAACCGAAGCCCACGCCTGAGATTGATCCGCCCCGGCCGCCCGCGCCGGAGAAGGATCCACCTCCGGGCGAGCCCAAACGCCGGGAGCCCCCTCCGCCCCAGCAGGACCCGGAGGTGGAGCCGGGCATCCAGGACCCACCGGCGCATGACCCCAACCATCCGGGGCCGCCGACAATCATCGCGTGACCGCCAGCTTGTGCTGACCCGTACGGCACGGCGGGAGAGCGCCCGCCCGCCTCGTGGATCACCACAATACTGACATACCGGCAGTCCATTCCTGTTCACTTGAAGAGAATGGCTTGCACCCCTTCCTGGACCTTCGTCCAACGTCTGCGTTGGACGGTTCCAAGAAGCAACACAAACAATGCATTCAGGATGCAGGAAACCGTAGACTGGTGCGCGTTCGCCGCGCGCCATGTCCACGCTCCCTTCGACATCCACCCCGCTCCGGATCGCCTCCATCGCCACCGCCTGCGCGGTGCTCATGGGACTGGTCGCTGCCTGGAGCGAAAGCCAGTCGGCGGGTGTCCGCATCGCCCTGCTGGTGGCGAGCGCCTTCGGACTGGCGGCGGTGGGCGCGGGGGCCGCGCTTCGCGAAAGGGCCCGGAGCGAGCGCAAGCGCGTCCGGCTGCACGACAACGCGGATGATGCGCGGGCGCTGCGCGACGCGGTGATGGACATCACACCGGTGGGCTTCGCGTTCTACGACCGCGACCTGCGCTACGTGCACGTCAATGCAGCGCTCGCCGCGATGAACGGCCTGCCGGTGGAGGAGCACCTGGGCCGCCATGTCTCGGAGGTGCTGCCGGAGTTGGGCACGATGCTCGCGCCCCGGCTCGCCCTCGCGCTGGAGTCGGACGTGCCCCTGCAGGACCTCGGCCTCCAGGTGGAGACGCCCGCCGCGCCCGGCGAGGCGCGCTTCTGGTTCGGGAGCTACTCGCGCGTACGCGGCTCCGGCGGAGCGGTGCTGGGCGTCATCGCGTCCCTGACGGAGGTCACCGAGCGGGTGCGCGCGGAGGCGTCCCTCCAGGAGCACGAAGGGCGGCTGGACGTGCTCGCCCGGTCGCTGCCGGACTACCTGTGGGGTGGGAAGCTGCGGGACGGCGTGTTGCGTGACTTCTATTGCACCCCCGTCGTGGAGCGCACCACCGGCTATCCAGCCAGCGCCTTCACCGGCGGCGGCGGCCCGGAAGGCACGCCCTCGCCGCTGTGGGCGGAGATGATCCACCCGGAGGACCGGGCGCGCTACCGCGAGTGCATCGAGTCGCTGGCCCTGGCCCCGAGCACGGAGGTGGAGATCGAACACCGCATCATCTGCGCGGACGGGCGCGTGCGCTGGGTGCGCAGCCGCGCCGCGGCCTCCGGCCTGGATGACCGGGGTGGCGTGCACCTGGGTTGCGTCGTCACGGACGTCACCGACCGGCGGCTCGCGGATGAACTGCGCCAGCGACTGAACGACAGCTTCCGCCGCTCCGCGACGGAGTGGCGCCGCACCTTCGACGCGGTGTCCTCGCCGCTGCTGGTACTGAGCGCGGAGGGCATCATCCACCGCCTCAACGACGCGGCCCGCGTGTTCTTCCAGGAGATGGACCCTTCCGGCCAGCGGCTCTCCGCGACCGCCGGGGCGCCGCCCTGGTCCAGCGCGGGACCGCTGGTGGAGGAGCTGCGCGCGACGCACGGCAGAACCCGCCGCGAGGTGCACGACGCGGAGTCCGGGCGCACCTGGGAGGTCTCGGCCTCCTGGGTGGACGAGAAGGCCAGCGAGGACCCTCGCATCATCCTGGTGGCCAGCGAAGTCACCCGGCTGCTGGAGCTTCAGGCCCACGTGCGCCGCAGTGAAACGATGGCCGCCATGGGCGCCATCGTCGCGGGCGTGGCCCACGAGGTGCGCAACCCCCTCTTCTCCATCTCCGCCGTCGTGGACGCGGTGGAGGCCACCTCCGGCGCCCAGCCGGAGTTGAAGCCCTATCTGGACGTGCTGCGCGGCGAGGTGCGCCGCCTCACGCACCTCACCCAGGAGCTGTTCGAGTATGGCCGTCCCACGCGCGGCGAGTGGACGGACGGCGCCGTGGGCTCGGTGGTCTTCGAGGCCCTGTCCGCCTGCACGCTCACGAGCGACAAGGCGGCCGTGACGCTCGAGCGCGAGGTGTCCGACGCGCTGCCCCCGGTGCGCATGGACGCGCGCCGCCTGTTCCATGTCTTCCGCAACGTGGTGGAGAATGCCGTGCAGCACTCCCCCCAGGGCACTACCGTTCACGTGACAGCGGAAGCCGTGGAGGAAGCAGGGCGCCCCTGGGTGCGCTGCACAGTCCACGACGGAGGGCCCGGCTTCAAGAGCGAGGACCTGCCCCACGTCTTCGAGCCCTTCTTCAGCAAGCGTCGAGGAGGGACAGGGTTGGGGCTGTCCATCGTCCAGCGCATCCTGGAGGAGCACCAGGGGCGCATTCGCCTGTCCAATCACCCCCAGGGAGGCGCAGAGGTGACCATCCTGCTGCCCGCCCTTTCCCCCGCCGTTCACACCGGCCCTACTCCGCAGTCACAGGTGTCATGACCCGCACCCGCATCCTGCTCGTGGACGACGAGCCCGGCGTCCGTCTGGGTATGAAGGGATACCTCACCCAGCATGGCTTCGACGTGGATGAAGCCACCAGCGTCGCCGAGGCCCAGGAGGGCTTCCGCTCACACCGGCCCGACGTGGCCGTCATTGATTACCGCCTGCCGGACGGCACGGCGCTGGAGCTGTTGCCCCGGCTCAAGGAGCTGGACGCGGCGGTGCCCCTGGTGGTGCTGACCGGGCACGGCTCCATCGAACTGGCGGTCCAGGCCGTGAAGGAGGGCGCCGAGCAATTCCTCACCAAGCCGCTGGAGCTGGCGGTGCTCAAGGTGGTGCTGGAGCGGCTCGTGGCCCAGCGCCGCGAGCGGCAGCGGCTGCTGGCGGACCGCTCGCGCGCGGTGCGCACGCAGGTGGACCCCTTCCTGGGCAACAGCCTCGCCATCCGCGCGCTGCGCGACCAGGCGGAGCGCGTGCGCGAGAGCGACAGCCCGGTGCTCGTCACCGGCGAGACGGGCAGCGGCAAGAGCGTGCTCGCGCGCTGGCTGCATGAAGGCGGGCCGCGCAAGGAGTCCCCCTTCGTGGACCTGAACTGCGCGGCGCTGTCCAAGGACCTGCTGGACTCGGAGTTGTTCGGCCATGAAAAGGGCGCCTTCACCAGCGCGGTGGCCGCGAAGCCGGGCCTGCTGGAGGTGGCGGACCGGGGCACGCTGTTCCTGGATGAAGTGGGCGACATGGACGTGGCCGTCCAGCCCAAGCTGCTCAAGGTGCTGGAGGAGAAGCGCTTCCGGCGCCTGGGCGACGTGAAGGACCGGCGCGTGGACGTGAGGCTCGTGGCCGCCACGCACCAGGACCTGCAGCTGGCCGCGCGTGAGAAGCGCTTCCGAAGCGACCTGTACTTCCGCATCAGCACGCTCATCCTCCACGTGCCGCCATTGCGCGAGCGCACGGAGGACGTGCCGGTGCTCGCGAGCCACTTCCTGGCGGAGATGGGCGCGCACCGCGGCCGCGGCCAGGTGGAGCTGGAGCCCGACGCGGAGCGAGCCCTCATGGCCTACAGCTGGCCGGGCAACATCCGCGAACTGCGCAACGTGCTGGAGCGCGCGGTGCTCTTGTCCGGCACGTCGCGACTGTCCCGCAGCGCCCTGCGCTTCGAGTCCCTGCTCCCTACGGAGGAACCGCTGGGCGAGGACCTCACGCTGGAGGAGCTGGAGCACCGCCACATCGAGCGCGTGCTGGCGCGTGAGGGCGGCCACGTGGAGCGCGCGGCGACGAAGCTGGGCATCTCTCGCAGCTCGCTCTACGCGAAGCTCAAGGGGTGGCAACACAAGGGGAACTGACGTCCGCGCTTCCGTTTTCGAGACGCTTTTCATCTCAACTTGAGACAGCCGAGACACGCTCGCGCCACGGCTTCGTGCACGCGGCGGCGGCGCGGTTCGTGCTCTCGCCTCCGGTGAATTCCAGCCCGGGGCGCACCGCATGAATCACATCCAGGACGGCACGAAGGACCCGGCGAAGGTGCGGGTCCTCTTCGTTGCCTGGTTTCTCCGCGAGGACCGGCGGTGGCTGGGCGCGTTCCTCCCGCCAGGGCGCTTCGAGTGCTCCTACGTGGGCCTGGAGGAGGCTGTCGACTCGACCCGGAAGCGCACGCCCTGGAAGAAGTGGTGGCAGTTCTTCCGCCTGGCGCTGAAGGCCCGGCGGGAGCTGGCCCGGCATCCCCAGGATCTCATCGTCACGGCCTTCCCACAGGTGGGTTTCACCGTGGGGCTCGTGAACCTGCTGACCTTCGTGCGCACTCCGCACGTCATCTGGTACTTCAACTGCGGCCACGAATACCGGGGGCTCCGCAAGTGGCTGTCGCGGCTCGCGTACCGGGGCGTTGACCGGTGCCTCGTCTACACGCGGCACGAGCGCTCGGTCTATGCGCGCGTCTTCGCCCTGCCGAAGTCCCGCTTCCAGTTCACGCACCTGACCGGCGCGGAGCTGAAGGCGGAGGACTTCCGCGGGGCGCGTGAGGACTTCGGGCTGGCACCGCGCTACATCGCCGCGCTGGGCTCGTCGGGCCGCGACTACGGCACCCTCCTGCGGGCCGTCGAAGGACTGTCCCTGCAACTCGTCATCGTCGCGCACCCCCATGCGCTCCCGCCCGGGCCCGTGCCTCCGAACGTCAAGGTCCTCACCAGCATCCCCCAGCAGGACTACCTGCGAATCATCGCGGAGGCGGAGCTGGTGGCCATCCCCGTCAACAACCGGGAGACGGCGAGCGGACAGATGACCTTGATCCAGGCCATGGCGCTGGGCGTTCCCGTGGTGGCCACGCGCTGCATCGGGACCGAGGACTACATCCGCCACGGAGCGAATGGCTGGTTCGTCGAGATGGGGGACGTGGAGGAATGGCGGCGCGCCCTGCGCTCCATCCTGGACGCTCCCGAGGAGCGACAACGGCTGGCCACCGAGGCCCTGCGCTTCGCCCGGGAGCGATTCACGGACCGGACCGGCGCCCGCGTGCTGGCGGCGCTCGCCGAGGAACTGTCCACGCCCCCTGCAATCTTTTACAACCAGACACGCTCCTCGACAGCGACACCAGAATCAGACGCCGAGCATTCCAAAGACAGACGCACCTGAGTATGATTGCGCGGCAACCCTCACGGAGGACGCATGCGCACGTTCCTGATTGGTGGTCTGCTGGCGATGGCTGTGGGCTGTGGCGGTCCCATGGAGCAGGAAGAGGAGCCGAACCTGGCCTCGCAGGAGGCGCCGCTCCCGGACTGCTCCACCAGCCCGACCAACATCAGAATCTACTACGACGCCACCCGCACGACGGTCATCGGAGAGCGCGGGTGCGACTGCGGGGACTGGATCCACTGGGGGCAGATTTCGAGCATCTACGACATCCGCACCTCCTGTTAGGCCCTCCGCGGAGCCGCTGTGGATGTGGACGACGAGCGTGCGGATGAGTTCCTGCCGCAGCTCTTGATTGAGCTGGGACAGCAGCGCGCGCAGCTCCTGGCGCTGCGTCTCGCTCCATCGCCCGGCTCCGGGCTGCCCATCGCGGCCCAGGCCGTGGTGCCGAGCCCCAATGCCGCAACCGCCAACCCTGCAGCGCCGTTGTTGCCTGTCAGGCAACTGTGGCCTCCCAGGCAACAACAGACGTCAATCCATGACCTGGAGAAACTTCACCTGGGGTCATGGCGATAAAGATTTGTTGCAGCCCGCACCCCGCGGCTCGACACTTCGAGGCCTGGAAATGCCTGTGTTGCATGGAGCCCGCCGGCTCGCGTTGTGCCTGCTCACGTTCGTCCTCGCCTGCGGTTCCACCGAACCCGATCCGAAGCCTGGGGAGGACAACGACAAGGTCGCGGCGCTCACCCTCTCTCCGAACGGGGCGACGCTCCTGGTGGGCGAATCGCTGACCCTGGCCGCCCAGGCGCTCGACGACAGCGGCCACGCGCTCCAGAACGTCCAGGTGACCTGGTCCTCCCATCTGCCCGCGTACGCCACGGTGGCCGGCGGCCGGGTGACTGGCGTGGCCCCGGGCGGCTCGGTCATCACGGCCAAGGTGGGGTCGGTGAGCACGACCCTGACGGTGCTCGTGATGCCGGACGACGCGTCCCGTCCGTCGAGCGACGAGGTCCTGGCGTCCGCCCATGAGGCAGGCCTCATCAACGACGAAGAGCTGCTGGCCTACCGGGTGTACGCCGCGTTCAGCGACCCCCGGCTGCCCCTCCAGTACAAGGCCCGCGTGGAACCGGGCTTCGACGTCACCCCGCTCGAGGAGCTGCACGCGCGCTTCGATGACCTCTCCGCGCCGATGCAGGACGCGCTCGGGATGTACATGCTGCGCCCGGATGACCCGGGGAGCTGGCTCAACACGCCCCTGCCCGACGCCCGGCTGAGCAGCATGAAGCGGCCCTCCTGCAAGCCCAGCTCCGACGGGTGGCACTCCATTTCGCCGTCCTACGCGAAGGTGAAGGTCTGGTTCGAGTTCGCCATCGCGGGTCAGCGCGAGCAGGCCGCCCTGCTCGATAACGCGATCGAGAATGAGATCTGGCCGAAGCTGATGGCGCTGGGCCTCAAGGAGCCCCTCACCGACGGGGCCTACAGCTGCAACGGAGGAAGCGCCCAGCTCGATCTTTACCTGTCTCGCAACATGAACGGCCGGGGATTGACCCTCCCGGAAGGCTTGGACAACACGCAGGCCGCCACCTACATCCTGCTGTGGGATGGGCTTGGCGATGACGAGCTCAAGGGTGCGGCGGCACACGAGCTGATGCACGCCATCCAATGGTCTTACAAGACGAAGGGCCCGCAGAACAGCTACGGATGGATCCGCGACGCGACCGCGAACTGGGCCATCGACCAGGTGTATGGACAAGCGCCGCAGCTCGAGCACGACTACGCCGATTGCTTCATGAGCAGCCCGGCCCTGTCCCTGGAGGACCGCTCCCCGGGCCACTGCAAGTCGCCGGCGGCGGGCCCGCTGGCGGCACGCGACTACGGCGCCTACCTGTTCTTCCAATACCTGGCGAAGAAGCACGGCCCGAACGTCGTGGTGGCGGCGCTGGAGAAGCTGACCACGGAGACCTCCAGCCTCACCGCGGTGGACTCCTCCGTCCCCGGCAAGCTGGAGAAGACCTGGCCGGAGTTCGCGAAGGTGCTCTGGAACCAGGCGCCCATCGACGCCAAGGCGGAGTCCTTCGCGAAGTGGGACCAGCTCACGGAGAAGGTGAAGTCCCACGCACTCAACGGCGACCTGTCCGGCGCGCCCGAGCACAAGGAAGAGCTCCACGACGAGCTGAAGAACCTGTCCAACCACTACGAGCACTTCACGTTCAGCGACCCGAACACGCGCTCCCTAATCTTCCACAACGGGTGGTTCAAGAACATCACCGAGTCGAAGGAGCCGGTGAAGGTGTTCGCGCTCTGGAACGACGCGAACGGGACGTGGCACGAGGAAGACTGGAGCGATTACGAGTACGTGGGCCTCTGCCGTGACATGAAGTCGCAGCGGGCACAGGACCTGATCATCATCACCAGCAACGCGAAGTTCGAACCCAATGGCGGCGGGAGCCTGAAGGCGGCGAAGACGCCCTACCTCAAGCGCAGCAACCTGGGCTGCTGGAAGTACAAGGGCACCTCGAAGGCGGTGCTGACGGGGGCGGGCTGGTCGGGCCGGGGAAAAATCCTCGACTCGAACCTGGAGTACCAGGTGCTGGGAGCCTTCGCGACCGCGGACTACGAACATCCGAGCATCCCGCACACGAAGCGGCTGGGAGCCTTCATGATCATGCCCGTCATTGGCGATTTCACGCTCGACGTCGACTACAACTTCGGAGGCTGCCGGTACACGCACGGGCCCACGAAGTACGCGCTGGTCGCGAATGGAGGGGTGATGTTGATGAACCCCTTCAACGAGTTGAAGTCACCGGATCCCGACACCCAGGACTGGCTGTCGCATGCGTCGCGTTCGTACACGTCGGCGATTGGTGATGGCCGCATCGTGGATATCGCCGTCGGCGGCGGCCCGGACTGCCGGGGTCCGGAAAAGGATGCCCCCGGGAACATCCTCTTCACGGACTCGGGTTCACCGCCGCTCGCGAAGCCCAATGGCGAGCTGTCCGGGACGTTCCCCTACGCGGACGCCGTCTTCACCTGGACGCTGACGCCGCAGAGCGAACCCTGAGTTCAGAACGCGACCTGGAACCGGGACATCACGACGTTCTCGGCTTCCCGGTCGCCTTCCACCGCCCCGCCCTCGTAGGTCGTGTGGTGGTAGTTCAACGCGACGAGCACGCGCCGGTTGAAGGCGAAGAGGGTGGCGACGCCGAAGCCCCGGGCCTGGCTCACGGAGCGGGTGGGGTCCGCGAAGAGGGGGAACGCGTCGTCGTCCATGTCCAGGCCCTGGTAGCGCACGGAGATCTCCAGCGCGCCGCCCTTGCCTGTCTTGGGGTTGAAGGGCTGGTGGGGCTTGGGGCCCGTGAAGGACGCGTCCCCGCCCAGCACATACGACGCATACGCCTGCCACGCGTGGTGGCGCAGGCGCGCGCGCTGGTCACCGACGCTCACCTCTTGTGACGACAGGACGTACTCCGCCAGGAGCCCCACCGGGCCCCAGTAGAAGTAGCCCTGGGGCGACAGACGCACGTGCTCTCCGTCCGCGACGACGGTCGGTCCAGTGGTTCCGTTGTTCAGGAAGCTGAAGATGATCTCCTGGCCGGTGCTGCGCTGCGGCACCAGGACGGTCGTGGAGGTGTTGGTGGAGGGCGTGCCGAACTGGAGGCCCCGGGAGACGGCGACGCCCAGGCCCAGGCCCTGGAGCGCGGAGTCCGTATCGCCCTTGAAGGGCTGGGCGAAGACGCGGGCCACCATGTCGAAGCTGTCGTCGGTGTTGACGTCGATGCTGGCGCCGTCGGGATCGCCGTTGACCACCGCGAACGCATACGAGAGGCGCCCTCCGGCGATGTCGCCGTACAGTTGCAGGCCCGCGTCACGGATGGGGACCAGGTCGAAGGTGAGCGAGCGTTCGATGAAGGGGACGTCCGTGTTGGCCTGGAGCAACTCCAGCCCGAAGGGCGTCTTGAAGCGGCCGGCGCGCAGGCGCAGCCACTCGACGGGGCGCAGGTCGATATACGCGTCCTGGATGAGCGGCTGATTGACGCCGAAGTCCGGCATGAGCCGGAAGTCCACGAAGCCGAACAGCGTCCCGTCCAGGAAGGGACGCAGGCGCCGGATGAGGAACGTGTTGGTGCCGCTCCGGTCCGAGTCCGCCAGGTAGAAGCGGCCGTCCCCCTGAAGCTGTCCGCGGATCTTCAGCACGAAGGCCTTGTCGGCGGTGGAGAAGATGTAGCCCTCCTCGGAGAGCTGGACGCTGGGAGGCTCCGGGGCCTTTTCGGGCTCGGTCGCCTGGGCGCGGGCTGGGGGCGCGGCGAGCAACAGCAACCCCAGGGTGGCGAGGTGGGCGGCGGAGAAGGCGGACACGCGGGACCTTTCAGGCGAGGGGCGCAAGGGACGGGAGGGGGCGCCGGGCACGCACCCTCACCGCGTGTCAGTGATGCTGTCAAGCGCCCCCTCGCTGCTGTCGCGACAGGCCCAGACGGCTTCGCCTTTCATCGGGTTCCCTCGGGTTTCTTGCATCTCCTCCTCCGCATTGGACTCTTCAATGCATGCCCTTCCCCAGGCGTATCCCTCTTCTGGCCGCCGTCCTCCTGATCTCCCTGGCAGCCTGTACCGAGCGGCCCACCGGCTCCGTCCAATTCGCGGCCTCCGTCCAGCGGGCCCTCTCTTCCCAGGAGGTCACTCGAATCAAGGTGACCCTCTCCACGGCGGAGATGCCTCCCCGCGAAATCGACCTGGGCCAGACCCACGGCTCCTGGGGCGGACTCATCAGTGACATCCCCGCTGGCGCCAACCACACGTTCCTTGCCGAGGCCTTCGACACCTCCGGCACCCGGCGGTTCCAGGGTCAGGCGTCTGGCGTCACCATCACCGCCAACCAGACCACCACCGTGGCCATCACCCTCCAGGAGCTCGACCCGCCCCCTCCGTACGGCAATGAAGCCCCTCTCATTGATTCCGTCGTCGCCTCCACCACCACGGTCCAGACAGGCGGCTCACTCTCGCTGAGCGCGACCGCCCATGATCCCAACCCCGGGGACACCCTCACCCATGCGTGGACGGCCTCCAGCGGCACCTTCTCCGCCCCTGCGGACGGCACCTCCTCATGGACGGCGCCGGCCTCCGCTGGCATCCGGACCCTTGTCTTCACCGTGACGGACTCCCAGGGAGCAGCCGCCTCCGTCACCCTCGCCGTCAACGTCGTCTCCGGCAGCTCCATCGGCGACGCGCTCATCGACGTCTCCTTCAACCACTTCCCGGTGGTCTCCAAGGTCTCGGCCTCGATCGCCCGGCTCGATGCGGGGCAGTCCACCGCCGTCTCCGCCAATGCATTGGATGCGGATGGCGATGTGCTCTCCTACCAGTGGGCCGCGACCTGCCCCGGGACCTGGACGAATGCGACGTCCAGCGCCGCGTCCTTCATCCCGTCCTCCGTTCCAGCCGGTGCATGTAACAACTGCCGGCTCACCGTCACGGTGCAAGACAACCGGGGTGGGCAGACCACGGGCTCGCTCAACCTCTGCGTCGCAGCCTCATCCACCGAGCGCTTCGCCCCTCTCTTCACCCACTCCTACCAGTCCGCCACCTCCGCCGCTCCGAGCCAGACGGTGACCCTGGACGTCACGGCCATGGACCCGCAGTCCAGCGCCATGACGTTCGCCTGGACCAGCAACATGGGCTCGCTGGCCGCGGGACAGAGCACCGCCAGCGCCAGCCGGGCCCTCTGGACAGCGCCCCCCTGCGCGGTGACGGGCCCGCCTCCCTCCGTCACCGCTGTCGTCACCAATGCCTACGGAATCTCGGCCTCCAGGTCCTTCTCCTTCTCCGGCCTGCAGGCGTGCGAGGTGGGCTGGTCCTTCGCGGGCTCCATGGACAAGGGCCGCTACCATCACACCGCCACCCTGCTCGCCTCCGGCAAGGTGCTCGTCACGGGGGGCTACAACGGCGGCTCCTCCACGGAGGTGTACGATCCGGAGACCCACGCCTGGGCCTCCGCGGACTCCATGGACACGGGCCGCTACCAGCACACCGCCACCTTGCTCCCCTCCGGCAAGGTGCTCGTCACGGGGGGCTACGGAGATGGCGGCGCCCTGGCCTCCGCGGAGGTGTACGACCCGGTTACCGACACCTGGTCCACCACTGGCTTCATGACCACGGCCCGCTATCAGCACACCGCCGTCCTGCTCCCCTCCGGCAAGGTGCTTGTCATTGGGGGCTTCAATGGCAGCGCACTGGACTCCGCGGAACTGTATGACCCGGACACCCACGACTGGACCTCCGCGGGCCTCATGACCACGGCCCGCTACCAGCACACAAGCACCCTGCTCCCCTCCGGCAAGGTGCTTGTCACGGGGGGCCTCCATGGCAACGCACTGGACTCCGCGGAGCTGTATGACCCGGACACCCGCGACTGGTCCTCCGCAAGCCCCATGACCCCGGCCCGCTACCAGCACACCGCAACCCTGCTCGCCTCCGGCAAGGTGCTTGTCGCCGGGGGTTACACGGGCTACTTCGCCGCCGCGCAGATGTATGACCCGGCCACCAACACCTGGTCCTCCGCCGGTACCATGGTCACAGGCCGCGCCCTCCACACCGCCACCTTGCTCACCTCTGGCAAGGTGTTCGTCACAGGCGGCTTCAATAACTACCTGTCCTCCACGGAGCTGTATGACCCGGCCACCCACGCCTGGTCTTCAGCGGCCTCCATGGCCACGGCCCGTTACCATCACACCGCCACCCTGCTCTCCTCTGGCAAGGTGCTCGTGGTCGGAGGTTTCAATGGCGGCCCCCTCGACCACACGGAGACCTACGCGCCTTGAGCGCGGGCCTGAGGGCGTGAGGGCATTTCGAGCTGGGCCTGCACGAGCCGCGTGTAGGCCCCGCCTCGAGCGAGCAACTCCGCGTGCGTGCCCTGCTCCACGATGCGGCCCTTCTCCATGACGAAGAGGATGTCCGCGCCCACCACGGTGCTCAACCGGTGGGCGATGGTGACGCGGGTGCATGAGAGGGATTGCAGCGCTTGCTGCACGCGCCGCTCGGTGACGGCGTCCAGCGCGCTCGTCGCCTCGTCCAGGAGCAGCACCGAGGGCCGGCGCACCAACGCGCGCGCCAGGGCCAGCCGTTGCCGCTGCCCTCCGGAGAGACTGGCCCCTTGATCTCCCATGGGCGTGTCGTAGCCCAGCGGCAGCGCGAGGATGTCCTCGTGGATGCCCGCGCGCGTCGCCGCGTCCACCACAGCCGCCAGCGGGATGGACGGATCCGCGAAGGCGATGTTGCTGCGCACCGACGCGTTGAACAGCCGCGTGTCCTGCACCACGATGCCCAGTTGCTGGCGCACCGAGTCGCTCTCCAGCTCCGTCAGGTCCATCCCGTCGAAGAGCACCCGCCCCGCCTCCGGCCGGTACAACCCCAGGAGCACGCGCGCGAGCGTGGATTTGCCACCGCCGGAGGGGCCGACAATGGCCGCCCACTGCCCCGGGGCGATTCTCAGCGACACGTCCTGCAGCGACGGTGACTCCAGCGCGCCGTAGCGGAAGCGGACGCCCTCCACCGTGATGCCACCCTTGAGCTTCGGCGCGGGCCGCACCTTTCGCGCGTCCTGCTCCGGAGCCGTCTCCAGCAGGTCGTCGATGCGCTCCATGTAGCTGCCGGCCAACTGCAACTGCCCGCCCACCGCGACCAGGGAGGCCAGGGGGGCCAGCGCGCCCAGGGCCAGCGCCTGCGCCGTCAGCATGGCCCCCAGCGTCAGTTCGCCGCGCAGCACCTGCCACAGCCCCGTGCCCAGCAACAGCGAGGGCGCGCCCACCTGGAGCCCCGCCGCCAGCGCTTCCACCACGCCCTGGTAGTAGCGCTTGCGCGAGGAGGCATTGAGTTGCCGCGTGTAGAGCTCCTCCCAGTGCCCCACCGCCTGTCCCTGCGCGCCCGAGGACTTCAGGACCTCCAGGCCGGACAGCATCTCCACCGTGAAGTCCTGGGACTTGGCCTGCGCGTGCATCTCGCTGGCCAGCAGCTCCTCGCGCCGCCGCCGCGTCGAGAGCAGCACCAGCACCTGCGCCGCCGCCACGGCCCCCACCGCCAGGAGCAGCGGCCGGCTCAAGCCCGCCAGCATTCCCACCGAGGAGAGGATGAGCAGCCCGTCCAACATCACGGCCAACGTGGCCGCGCCCAACGCCTCGCGGATGATGGCCAGGCTGTTGATGCGCATCATCAGGTCGCCCGACGAGCGCTGCTGGAGGAAGGCATACGGCAGCGACAGCAGGTGCCGCACCAGCTGGCCCGCCATGCCCACGTCCAGCTCCACGCGCAGCCGCACCAGCAGGGCCGAGCGCAGCGACGTGGCCAGGACGTGGCACACCAACACCAGCCCCACGCCCACCCCCAGCGCCGCCAGCAGGCTCGTGTCCTGCCGTGGCACCACCCGGTCCACCCCCATGCCCATGAAGAAGGGCAGCAGCAGGGACAGCACCTGCAGCACCAGCGACACCGCGAAGATGCGCGTCCAGTTGCCTGCGTGCCCGCGCAGCAGGGCTGGCAGGCGGCGCAGCAGGGCCGGCCGCGTGTGGCCTCCCCGGAGCGCGGACGTGGGCTCGAACAGCAGGGCCACGCCGGTGAAGGCGTCGCGGAACTCGTCCCAGGACAGACGCCGGCGTCCCAGGGCCGGATCCACCACGTCCACCCCACCCCGCCACAGCCCGTCGAAGACGACGTAGTGGTTGAACTCCCAGTGGAGGATGGAGCCGCGGTCCAGCACGGGCACCTCGTCCATGCCCAGGCTCACGCCACGCGCGTCCAGGCCGAAGCGCTTCGCTGCCTCCACCAGCGCCAGCGCGTGCGCGCCTCCGCGCCCCGCCCCCACCGCCTCGCGCACCTCCGCCGGCCGCGCCGGGGCGCCGTGGTACGCCAGCACCATGGCCAGACAGGTGGGGCCGCAGTCCGCCGCGGTGAACTGCTGAAGCAACGGCACCCGGCGCCACCGCCGCCTCAGCTCACGCCACGCGCCCATGCCTCACCTCCGCCCGCCGCGAGCCTGCGCCCACAGCGCGGCCGCCAGCGACTCCGTTCCCACCTGCACTTCGACCGTGTTCGGGGTGCCCGGCGCGTCGCCGCCGGCCGACGAAATGTCGTGCGCACGGACGAGCACGCCCGACGCCAGCCTCCCGCTCAACGCCTCTGGCACTCGCGTCCCCGTATCCACCCACTCCACCTCGTAGTCGCGCATGCCTTGCGCCGTCCGTGCGCGCACTCGCAGCCCCGGACGCAGCGTGCCCTGGTGCTGTTCGGGCACGGTGAAGAACAGCCGCGTCCGCATGTCGCTCCCGGGCGATGGAGCCGTGGGCGAGCCCAGGGACACCACCTCCACCACCCCTGGGACGCTCACCACGCGGGCCACCGGCACGCGCGTCACGAAGAGGCCCAGGAGCGCGATCGCGACCTCCAACGGCAGCGGCAGCCAGCGCACCCAGCTCGGGTGCTCCAGCCGCACCGGCTCCGCGGCGGGCCCGCGCGCATGGCGCTCCAGGGCCTCGCGCCTGAAGGGCGTATTCCCTTCCTCAGCGGACATGTCGTGACTCCAGCGGCGTGCGGAAGGACGCGAGCAGCATCCGGTCCCACGCCGGCTCCTCGTCGCTGATGGCCGCCAGCAGCGCGAGCGCGATGCCCACCGAGCCCGTCAGGAAGCTGGCGTTGTCCTCCACCCGGTCCGTGTAGATTTCGCGAGGGAACCACGCCGCGTAGCCACCGACGCCTTCGCCGGGCACGCGCCGCGCCACGAGCCGCGCGAAGCACTCGCGCGCTTCGCGGCCGAAGGCCTCCTCCCCCGTCAGCCGGTACATGCGGTGGAACAGGTGCGCCAGCCCCGCCTCGCCGTGGCACAGCCCGCCATCCATCACCTCGCGCGTCTCCTCGGGCCGGCGCACCGCGCGCAGGCCCGTCTCCACCGCCACCCGTTCCCACTCCGCGTTGCCCACCGCGCGCGCGGCCATCAGCAGCGTCGCGGCCACACCTGGATCCCCGTAGCACCACGCCCCCCGCGACACCTGGGAGCGCCGCACCTCGTTGTCCGCGTAGTAGGCGAAGGCGGACAGCGAACTCGCGGGCTGCCGCTGCGCGAGCAGCCACCGCACCGCCTCCTCCAGCGCGGGCCCCACCCGCGCCCGGTCGACGTCGTGCGCCCACGCGGCCGCCAGCAGGCCCACCACGCCCGGGTTGCCGTGGGCCACGCCCAGGTTGTAGCCGCCATCCTGCTGCTTCTTGCGGGTGGTCGTGGGGATGAGCTCCGGAGGGGTCCGCCACGCCCGTCCCTGCGGCCCCAACTCCGACACGGCCAGCAGGTGGTGGACGACGCGCTCCAGGCACCGGCGCGCCCGGGCCCCCGGAAGCCGCTCCAGCGCGAAGACGCCCAACCCCACCAGCCCGGCGATGAGATCGTAGTGCTGCACCCAATGCTCGACGCCCAGGGCGTCCTCCAGCGCCGCTTCCACTTCCTCCAGCGGATCTTCCTCCGTGCCCAGCTGATCCGGCAGCAGGTGCGCGCCCAGGTGGTGCATCACCCACGACACCTGGACGAAGCCGCCGTGCAGCGCCGGGCGCATCCACTGGCGCCCCACCTCCTCCAGCGCCCCGTCCAGGAAGCGCGCCGCGTGCTCCGGATCATCCCCTCCGGGCCACACACGCGCCAGGTAGCCGTGCAGCAGCGCCTGACTCGATAAGCGCTCCGCGATGCGCATGCCCTTGTGAGTGAAGGGCTTGTGCAGCTCGGTGGTGATGGCACGCACCGTCTCCGCGGCCTGGTCCGCCAGCGATCCAGTGAGCAGCGGCCACCACCGGGGGGCCTCCTGATTGGGACGGATGGAATGGGCAATCATGGGCGTGGCTCCTGCGCGCGGGCGCGCGCGAGCTGGGACTGGTAGGTCCGGGCGAGGAAGTCGTAGAGCACCAGCTCCTGCGCGCGCGCCGCGGAGCGCAGCATCCGGTTGGCGTGCATGTGCAGGTGGATGCCGGCCACCGTGAGCAGGGACACGCCGAGCCGGCCCTCGCGCAAGGCCACCTCCAGGCGCCGCCGCACGGGGACGAGCCGCTCCGAGCGCTCGCGCAGCACGGCGAGCCCCTCACTGAGCAGCGGGCTTCTTTCCGCGTCCGGCGCCCAGGCCGCCGCCAATGCGGCGCGGGCCTGACGGTAGCGGGCACCGAGCTGGTGCGTGAAGGCCGTGTCCATGCGGAACTCCCGCCCGAAGAAGTCGCGGGAACGCTCGGCCACCGTCAGCTTCGCGCGCGCATCCAGGCCCAGGTCCTCCAGCAGCAGATCCATGCCCCGCAGGGTGAGTTGCCACCGGGCCTCCGCGCCCGCGTCCCCATCCAACAGTGCCATCAGCTTCAGCACCGCCTCGCTGTCCGCGTGGAACAGCTCCTCGGCCAGGGCCATGCCCTCCGGACCGCCGTAGCGCTCCAGCTCTCGCTCGTACGTGTCGAGTTGCACCTTCCACACCACACCGGCCCGCGCCAGCGGTGCCACCGCGGCGGAGAGCGCCGGCAGTGCGTCGCGGTGAAGGCGGGCCGGATCCCCGTGCAGCCTCAGGCGCACGTGCCAGTCCGGATCCTCGAAGCGGATGAAGAACCAGCGGTCCACCACGCCCTCGCGGACGAGCTGCTCCACCAACGGCGTCACCGCGTCGCACAGCACGTCATCCGCGCCAGCGGTGCCCGCGTACAGCTTCGCGTAGAGCCACTCCGAGCCCGGCGCGAAGTGCCGGGGGACACCGGCGGATGGACCACCGCGCGGGGCAGGCACGGAAGCCGTGGGCTCCTGGCGCCGCACCATGGGGAGGAACAGCTCATGGACGAATCTCCCCTCCGGACCGTGAGTGCACAGCGAGTCCGGCCCGACGAGCTGCTCGCGCAGCACGGCGCGGGCGCTGTCCTTCACCAGCGACGCGAGCGTCTCCACGCACAGGACGTTGTCCAGGTCCAACGGCAGCACGTTGTCGCCATTCACCAAGGCCACGTGGCGCGGCAGGCCCAGCCGCTCGCGAAGCGCTTGCACGGCCCGGAAGCACTCCTCGCCGCGCGCCGCGCCCAGCGGCTTCAGCACGTCCGGCCCCAGCCGCCACCTCGCCAGCGACAGCACCACCCGGCCGGACACCACCCGCGGCAGGAAGTCCAGGCCCTCCAGCACGCCCCAGTTCCACGACAGGCCCACCGCGCGCCCCTCGTGCTGGAGCATGCCCAGGAAGCGGTAGACGCCCAGGCCTCGGGCGAAGTTGTGCGCGGTCGTGAGTCGCGGCAGCACCTCGCGGCCCAGCCGCTTCGAGCGCAACACCACGCGCCCATCCACCACCGACACCCGCAGGTCCTCCACCGGGAGCTGCTGCGCGTCGGGCGCGCCAGAGGCCCCCAGGAAGGGAATCTCGTGCCCGCGCAACTGGGGCCGCAGCAGCACGTTGCCAATGCGTCCCTCCGGCAGGTGCACCACCTCCGCGAAGACGGCGTCCGGGCGGAGCGCCTCCTCGGCGCGCAGGTGCCGCTCCACCGCGTAGCGCAGCGCCGGGTCCCCATGACAGAAGCGGCCCAGGGTGTTGGCGCCAGAGGGTCCTGCCGCGCCGCGCAGCACCAGCGAGAAGTCCCCGCTCGCGAAGGACTCGTCCGATGCGGCCAACACGCTGAAGCCCACGGAGATGGCGTCTGGCGGCGGCACGGGCTTCTCCGAGGACAGCGCTTTCAGGTCCTCTTCGCCCAGCGTCAGCACGCGGGCGCCCGGGCTGGCGGTCAGCCGACGCATCAGGTGCAGCTCGCGCGCACCAAACGTCCCTCCTGCATCCGTCGAGGAGGGGAAGGCCAGCCCGCGCAACAGCGGCGCCCCATCCGCGGCGGGAGCGTTGGACACCTGGAAGCCCACGCCGGACTCCTCGTCGAGCGCCTCCAGCAGCGGCACCTCGCGGCCCTCGTAGCGGCGAGTGAAGGCCTCGCAGAACGCGCTCAGCGGCGAGCGGCCCGCCTGGGGCCCCATGCGCCGGACGAGCTCCACCGCGCGCGTCACCTCCGCCAGCACCTCCGGGCCCAACGTGGCGCCGGGCGCCGGACGGTAGAGGTCCACCTGGAAGAGGCGCGGGAGCTCCACCTTCACGGGAAGCGCTTCGAGCCGAGTGGCGATGGAGAGGTAGGCCTCCTTCGACCGGCCGGGACCCTCCGCATCAAGTCTCGCCAGCTGATCTCCGACGTCCTCCAGACATGTGGCCGCCTCCAGCGCCACCTGAGCGGCCTCGCCAGTCCCCGCCTCATGCGCCAGCGCGCGCAGCCGCGTCACCAGGTACGGGAGCGGCTCCGGTCCGGTGACGGGCACGGCCAGCTCCGGCACCAGCAGGTCGTTGTCCACGAGCGTGCGCACGTACCCGGCGGCCTCCTGTGCATCCACCTCCGCGTCCAGCGCGACCAACGTCCGCACCAACTGCTCCGGCCGGGCCCCTGCGCGCGCGTGCTCCAGCACCGCTTCCAGGTACACATCCGGCCGCACCGAGGACAGGTGGTGCTGGCGCACCGCGCCCACGTGCCGGGTCTCCACGTAGCGAAGCCGCCCGGCCGCGCGGTACAGGCTGGCATTGGGGCGGTAGCGGAGCACGTCGCGCAGGGCCGGGTGACGAACCAGCGCCTCCACCAGCCGCGTGAGGTAGTCCATGTCCAGGCGGGTGTCGCGCTGACACTCGCGCGCGTCCGCCACCGCCAGGTGCGTGCGCGCTCCCAGGTGCCCCACGGAGCACGACGCGAAGAGGCCGAAGGGCGTGCAGCGCCCCGCCATGCGCAGGAAGTAGCGCACCAGGGCCTGCTCCACCTTGAGGCCGTACTCGCTGTCCGGCGCCTGGAACCAGAGCGGCAGCTCCTCCTCCAGCGAAGGCGACGCGACGAAGAGGGCCTCACGCACCTCCGGCCGCTCCACGTACGCGCGCAGCCTCGTGCGCAACAGCGCGCGATCCGCGTCCAGCGCCTTCGCGAGCGATTCGGTGGCGTGCGGCGCGGTCAGCCGCGAGTTCCAGTGCTCCATTGCGTCGAAGGGCAGGAGCGGAGTGCGCAGGACGAAGAAGTCCGCCGGGTCCATCAGGAATTCGGCGGGAGGCGGGCGCTGCCCTTCGGGAGCGCGGCGGCGGAGCTGGGACATCGCGGCGGACCTCGGAATCAGGTGCGGGAAACGCCCCGGGCCGGCGAGCACCGGCCCGGGGCAATCGCTCACCATGGCTCGGAAGCGGACCTCACCTCCGAGCGCATGGCGCACGCATCAGAAACAGCAGCCGAAGAACTCACCCGTCTGGCAGAGCGCGTTCGTGTAGCAGACGGTGGCCTCGGTCGGATCCGTGCCAGTGCAGGCGACGACGGAGGTCGGGGCGCCACCGGCAACCTGCTTCATCTCGGTCTCGTTCAGCGCGCGCAGGGTGTCCTTCGACAGCGTCAGCTTCTTGGTGGGCTTCTTCATGATTCGTCTCTCGATGTAAGGCCGCACGGAATTGCGCGGTCGAAACGAATTACGAAGCCACCTGGAATTCCTGGTCGTTGCCCCAATCACTTATCAGCGTTCCGCGTCCTGTGGAGGCAGCCACGTGAGCACGTTGCGCGACCACAGATTGCGGAAGGTGGCGACAAGCTTTGCGCGCTCCGAGGGTTCCGTCATCTCGTTGGCGTCGGCAATCTCAGCAATGCTGGTGGTGCCATCCGCGAGCCCAAGCAGTTCCCGCTCCATGTCGCTGGCGCCGAGCCCGGGGGGCAGCAGGAAGCGGGTCGGATCCAGGCCGGTGGTGCGTTCCACGCTCTGCGCCGTGGGGCGCTCCAGGAGATGCGGGTGCACCCACGCGCGGCTCCAGGAGCCCACCGCCAGCGGGCGCAGCGATTCCACACGTTCGGGCGGCACGTCCTCGCGCAGCACCTGGAGGAGGGACTCCAGGTTGAGCAGGGCCCGCGCAAGCGGCGGTGCCATGCCCGCAGGCACCCGCGCGCCCGCCATCGCGCGCACCGCGAACACGGCCGTGGCGATGGACACCATCACCCCCGCGTTGGAGGCACCCACGTGCAGGGGCCCACCGGCGAGCCGCACGCGGCGGCGGCCCTCGAAGACGAGCGGCCACAGGTCCGGCCGGGACTCCACCGCCAGGCGCTCCTGCTCCGCCGCGGTCCAATCCGGGTGCGCCTGCTTCGCATCCTCCAGGCTGACGGACTCCCTCAGCCCTCGCACCTCGTCCCCCGTCAGCACACCCGCGCGCGTGAGCAGTTCCAGGACCTGTGGGGACAGGCGCGCGCCACACGCGGCCACCAGCACATCGCATGGCAGATGACGGGCCTCGCCGCCCTCGTGGTACGTGACGCCGTCGCGGGTGACGCGCACCGCGCTGGCGTTCGGCACCAGCCGCGAGCCCGTCGCCTCCACCAGCCGCGCGAAGTGCGGCAACCGGTGCATGCCCCGCGCCTCGCCGCGCATCAGCAGCGTCACCGGCTGGCCCGCCATCATCAGAGCCCCGGCCTGCTCGAAGCCGGAGATGCCACCGCCCAGGACCACCACGCGCCGGCCGGCCACCTCCGCCGCGGAGCGCAGCCCCTCCCGCACCTCCACATGCGAGCCGGGCTCCACTGAGTCTGGAGGCAGGGGCCGCCGCTCATACCAGGCGGTGACGAGCACCTCTTCGGCGCGCACCTCGATGCGGCCCTCTGGCGTCTCCACCTCCACCGTCACGCCATCCGCGTCGGGGCGCAGGCCCACGCAGCGGTGGCGGCAGCGGATGTCCAGGCGCCCCATCTGGATGACGCGTGCGTAGTAGTGCAGCACGTCCTCGCGCTCGCACTCCAGCGCGTCGCGGCAGTCCAGCGGCAGGCCGCCCACCTCCCAGTGCGAGGCGGGCGACAGGTAGACGAGGCCCTCGATGTGGGCATGCAGCGAGGCCAGCGGGGTGGCGCCAGACTCCAGGGCCATGGCGGGGATGCCACGTGCCCGGGCCTCGAAGAGGGCGGCCACCGCGGTGGGGCCGCCGCCAATGACACACAGCTTCGTCGTGAGGATGGTCATGCGCGCGCCAGCCTATACACGGTTCGGATGCCCAAGCGCGATGAGGGCTTTTTTTGAAAGGAATCAAGCCAGGATTGCCGCCTCATTTCGTATGGGATGCTGACACGCCGGTGAGCGGGGAAAGCGCATGCGCATCTTCCAGGACATGGGGAGGCTCCTCCAGGAGCGGTGGCTGAAGGTCCAGCACAGCGAGGAAGCCTTTCCCGACATCGTGTCCCTGCGCGAGTCCACGCTGTTCCGGCCTCTCTTCCAGGGCGGAGTGGGCACGGGCTCCCTTCTCATTCACTTCAAGGTCGCGCCACTACGCTTCGGACTCCGGAGACGCCTGCGCGTCGGGTTGATTGCTGGCGCGGACGACCGCGACCCACGCAAGCAGGACCAGCAGCAGTGCTGGAAACTCCACGATGAGCCGCGTCGCATCGGCACTGCCACGCTCGGGGTGGGTGTCCAAGGAGAAGCTCAGCTGGCGCTTCAAGGGCAGCTGGTAGGTCCAACTGGCGGAGTCGCGGCGACTGAGGAACTTCACCTCCCAATCCGAGGTCGGCCCGGGTTTCGTGGGGCCGATCCCGATGGCGCTGGCGATGTGAAGCCGGATCAATCGCGCGTCGGTCCAGCCCACCCACCATAAACGGCCGCGGATGAGGGGAGACCGCAGCGGCTGGGCGGAGGTCCTGCCCACCGAGAAAGAGTACCAGGGGCTGAGGTACCAGACGGCCGTCAAGGCCAAGGCCAGCACCAGGAGTGCCTTCGGGAGATGACTCCGTGCTCGGGAGAACCGTGACGTGGGTTCGGGCATCTGCCCGCCCACTGTAGCGCCACTTGGTGCGCCTACCCAGGCGGTGCGGCCTTCGTCGCGCTCGACGGCTCGCGCATCAATGAGCAACCCGGGTTCGATCTCAGCCAAGAATTCAAATCAAACCCAAGATGACGGTCACGGCGTCCGCCCAGACGGGCTCCCGAGGCTGTCTCAGCCCTTACCCTTCGGGCGGCTCACCGTGTACATGACGATGTTGTGATCCGAGCCGCCCGTAGGACCGGCCCTCACGTTCGAGACCTTGCACCCGTAGGACATCGCATAGTCAATCTTGCCGTGGCCGTGGCTCTCCACGCCGCCATGGGTGGCCATGCCCGCCTGCTGGGCAATCCAGCCGGGCGACCACTTCCCCTTCGTCGACGCCGGCTCATTCCAGTCGCCGCCGATGAGCAAACCCTCGTCAGGGTTCTTCGCGATCTTCCGCTGCGCGAAGCCGAGCAGCTTCTCGGAGAGTGACTTGTAGGTACTCACGCGGTTCTTCGGCCCAACAGGCTCCCCGCCCTTCCAGTCGACCGAGGGCGGCTGGTGGGCCGAGACCACCTGCAGCCATCCCGCGAGCTTGACCGCGGTGGCAGCCCGCGGCGGAGCATGGCCGCCGCGCACGGTGGTCCAGCCGCCGCCCTCGCCCTGGATGGACGTCTTCTGCCCCTGGAGCAGGCTGTCCTTCACGAGGATGCCTGTCTCGCCATGGTCCTTGGCCCCAGGGAAGGTCACCAGGTGGTAGCCAGGGATGTTCTCCAGGGCCTTGTGGTAGCCGTTGATCTCCTGGAGCTGGACGAAGTCGAGCTTGTTCTTCTTGGCGAAGTCCCCCAGCCACTTCTTCACATCCTGGGGATTGCGGTCGCGCTCGACGTTGTAGGTCGCGCCCTTGAGCTGCGACGGGGTCTTACCCTTGCTGTCGCTGCCACCGGCCGCACTGGCCTCGGCGGTCGTGGTGCCTTCAGTGCCGGGGGTGGCGGTGGCGCTGACGCGCTTCAGCGACTGGTCCATCCGCTCGCCGACGACTCCCTGCGGCTTCCCTTCCCAGCCGTTGTCGCGCTTGTAGGCGACCACCGCCTTGGCGGTCTTGGCGTCGAAGCGGTCGTCAGCGGCACCCTTGAGGTAACCGGCCGATTTCAGGCGCTCCTCGACCTTCTGAACGCGGTTGCCAGTGGAGCCGACGTGGAGGGGGCGGTGGTGGGCGTTGGTTCGCATGGTTTTCCTGATTCTCGACCATCGAGAGGAAATGTTTCCTCTGTTCGCACCGACGCGGCAGAGCTTGCCGCACTGCGCAATGGCAGCCCGGCTTCGTTAGGAAGGATGCAAAGGAACGAAGGTCTTGCTCGACGCGGACGCGCGGACCCTCCACATCGGTCCGGTGCGGAGTTCCATCCGTTCGCGAAGGGAATGACACGATGAGCACGGGAAGCTTCATCTGGTACGAGCTGATGACCCACGACCCCGACGCCGCCGCGAAGTTCTATGGCGCCGTCGTTGGCTGGAAGATCTCGGCCCCGTCCGAGTCCATGCCGAGCGGACAGGACTACCGCATGATCATGCGCGGCGATGGCGGCTCCGCTGGCGGCGTGCTGCGCCTTTCACAGGACATGGTGCAGCACGGCGCACAGCCCTGCTGGCTCGGTTATCTGCACGTCGCCGATGTCGATGCGTCCATCAAGGCCATGGTCGCCGATGGAGCCAAAGTATTGATGCCGCGCATGGATCTGCCCGTCGGCAAGATCGCGATGGTCGCCGACCCGATGGGCACGCCCTTCTACGTGATGGCGCCCATTCCGCCGCCCGGTAAGCCCGATGCGAAGAGCGACGTCTTCGACGTGAAGGCGTCGCAGCGCATCCGCTGGAACGAACTGGCCAGCCCCGACCTCGCGCGCGCCAAGACGTTCTACGCGAAGCACTTCCACTTCCAGTTCAACGAAGTGATGCCCATGGGCCCGATGGGCGACTACTGCTTCGTCGACCACGACGGCGTTCGGCTTGGCGGCATCATGCAGAAGTCCGCCGAGAAACCGGGCCCCACCGGCAGCTGGCTGTTCTACTTCGGCGTGCCCTCGGTCGCCGAGGCGCAGCGCGCCATCACCGCCAACGGGGGCAAGGTGCTGCAAAGCCCGCACGAGGTGCCCGGCGGCGACTGGGTTCTCGTCGCAACGGACCCTGCGGGAGCCGCATTTGGTGTTGTAGGAAGCAAGGGCGAGTGAGCCCAAGGAGCGCAACCATGACGACCGGCGTGAACAAGACCCTCATCTGCCTCTGGTACGAACGCGATGCCGAGGAAGCGGCTGCATTCTACGCCCGCACCTTCCCCGGCAGCTCCGTTGGCGCCACGCACCGCGCACCGGGCGACTACCCGGACGGCAAGGAGGGGGATGCCCTCACAGTGGAGTTCACCGTGCTGGGCATTCCGTGCATCGGCCTCAATGGCGGTCCCACCTTCAAGCAGAGTGAAGCCTTCTCGTTCCAGATCAGCACGAGGGACCAGGAGGAGACGGACCGCTACTGGAAGGCCATCGTCGGCAACGGCGGTCAGGAAAGTCAGTGCGGGTGGTGCAAGGACAAGTGGGGAATCTCGTGGCAGATCACCCCTGCCGCCCTGACGGACGGCATGAGCGATCCGGATCCGGCCGCGCGCAAGCGGGTGTTCGCCGCGATGATGGAGATGAAGAAGATCGACATCGCGGCGATCAACGCGGCGCGCAAGGGCTGATACCCGCGAAGAAGAATGCAAAAGAATTCCGGGGGCTCCTTCCCTGGGGGAACGGCGGTTCGCACTCCCGCGAGCCGCTTCCACCAGGAGCCTTCATGTTCCGGATTCCGTCCCTCTGCCTCTGCCTCTTCGCTTCGCTCGCCATCGCCGACGAGTCCTCGAAGCCCGCGCGGCTCACCGTGGCCCAGAAGAACGGCTGGGCCACCTACGACACGGAGCTGAAGAAGAAGGAGGACGCGGTCAACAAGGCCTGCGGGTCGTCCTTGAAGAGCAGCTACGACAGGTCGACCTACCCCGCCTTCGACCCGATGAAGGACCGGACCCAGAGCGCCTGCCAGATGGCCGTGGGCACCCTGGTCGAGGTCTGCGGCACCGCGGATGGCAAGGCGGCGGTGAAGGAGGCCGTCACCCAGACGGTCTGCAAGCTGTCGACGGAAGGGACCAAGGTCTCGCTCGACGGGAGCGTGCTGACCATCCACATCGACCCGGCGAAGAGTTCCATCGCGGGCAAGCAGGCCGGGAACTACAGCTGGAAGAGCGCCCTCGAGGAGATTCTGTAGCCGCGGCGTGAGCGGCTCGTGCCAGGACCGCGCCTCTAACGGCGCGCCTGGGCGCGGGCAATGATGGCCCCCCTCGTCACACCGGCCTGCTCGAAGCGGAGCGCGGCGCGCTCGAGCGCCTCGGTCAACGACGCGACCTCCTCGTGTTGATCCGCGCCGGGACGCACGAAGCTGGTGACGGCCCTCGCGAGTCTCGCGGTGGTCGAGTTGATCACCACGAAGAACCCCTTGCAGTACTCGCGAGCCAGGTCGGCGATCTCCGCCTGATGATCCGCCAGCAGCATCCGCTGGGAATGGGTCAGCGGGCGGGACCGCGAGAAGTCGATGATCAGGACATAGGGCTCGCGCCGGTGGATGAGCTTGGAAAGGCTTCGGAGGATGCTTTCCATCTCGCTGTCCGTCGTGGTGTCGCTACGCTGGACAATGGCCAGGGGCCAGAGCGATTCGTCGAGGGTGTACATGGAGGGAGATGTCTCAACCGGCGGTTTCGGTGAAACATACACCACCCACGAATCGGCGTGCCGGAGCACTGAAACCTGCAACACAAGAAATCTGCAACAAATCCGATGTCCATGTGACGTTGACACGCATCCGGGCGCGACGAACTTTCCAGACAGGAAGCTGCGCTTCTCCCCTGCTTCCAGGAAGCCGAGCCCCTTCACGCATGGATACGACAGGCGAGCCCCCCTTCATCTCCACCGGGCAGCTCCCCGCGGCGGAGCAGGTCCGGGCGTTGGTGGACGAGGCCTACCAGCGCCACCAGGGGAACACCGAGGGCCAGTGCTCCCAGGTCTACCCGGCGCTCGCCAGGGTGGATCCCCGGCTCTTCGGCGCGTGCGTGGTGGGCATCAACGGCAGCAGCCATGGGGCCGGGGACGTGGACCATCCCTTCTCCATCATGAGCGTCTCCAAGCCGTTCGTCTTCGCGCTCGTCTGTCAGGCCCTGGGGCCCGAAGAGGTGCGGCGCAAGCTGGGGGTCAATGGCACGGGCCTGCCGTTCAACTCGGCCATGGCCCTTGACCTGAGCCCGGACGGGCGGACCAACCCCATGGTGAACTCGGGAGCGCTGGCGACCACGGGGCTCGTTCCAGGCAGCAGTCCGGAGGCACGGTGGCGGTTCATCCAGGAGGGGCTGTCGCGCTTCGCCGGACACCCGCTCGCGCTCGACGAAGAGGTGTATGCCTCCGCGATGGAGACCCATCACCGCAACCAGGGGCTCGCCTTCCTGCTCCACGGCCTGGGCCGCCTGGAGGCGGATCCGGTCCTGACGACCGGGCTCTACACGCGCCAGTGTTCATTGGCGGTAACCGCCAGGGAGCTCGCCGTGATGGGAGCGACCCTGGCGGACGGAGGCGTCAACCCGCTCACCGGGACGCGCGTCGTCGACGAGGAGGTCTGTCATCACACGCTCGCGGTGATGGCCACGGCGGGGATGTATGAGACCTCCGGGGACTGGCTCTACGACGTGGGGGTCCCGGGCAAGAGTGGCATTGGTGGCGGCATCGTCGCCGTCGCGCCGGGCAAGGGCGGGCTGGGCACCTTCGCCCCGCTGCTCGACACAGCGGGCAACAGCGTCAAGGGACAGCTCGTCGCGCGATTCCTGGCCCCACGGCTTGGCTTGAGCCTGTTCATGTCACGCCCTCAGCCTGGCACGGCCTGGCGCCCCCCGTCGTAGAGGTCCATCGCGGTAGGATTTGGGGTTCTTCTGTCGGATTCGCTAGAAACCCCTCCGTGCCGACCCCATCCCTTTCATCGCGCGGTGGCTTCGCGTCCTCCACGCTCGCGCTCGGGTTGATGTGTCTGGCCCTGTTCGGCATCTACACCACGAGCGAGGCGCGGCTACAGACGGACTCGCTGTGGTCCATCCCTTCCGCGGCCAGCCTCCTCCACGAGGGCAACACCGACCTGGACGAGTTCCGGCACTGGTTCTTCCCGGGGACTGCCTATGCACGCAACGAGGCCGGCGGCCACACGTACTACGTGTACCCGCCGGGCGTGATGGTGTCCGCGCTGCCGTTCCTCGCCGCCGCCGAAGGACTCATCTCCCTGATGGAGCCAGTGCTGCCCCGCCTGGGGACGTTCGGTGCCGATGCGCTGGCATGGCGGACGCTGTTCCGGCACACAGGGCGGGAGTACCTGGGCTCGTTCGCCCTCACCGAGCAGCTCATCGCCTCTTTCTACGTCTGCGCCGCCGCGGCAGTGCTCCTCGTCACCCTGCGCAGGCGGGTGTCCCCGGGGGCGGCGCTCGTCACCGTGCTGCTTTTCGGGCTGGGCACCACGGCGTACTCCACCGCGAGCCGGGTGCTCTGGCAGCACGGCCCCGGGCTCCTCGCCATCGCCTGCGTCATGCTGTTGCTGGCCCGACCCGCGCAGACCGCGCGCACCGCGTTCCTGTTGGGCCTCTGGGTCGCGGCCGCCTATGCCTGCCGGCCCACGCACTCCCTCAGCATCCTGGTGGTCACCGGGTTCATGGCCCTGCGCTTCCGCCGCCAACTGCCGGCCTACTTCGCAGGCGCGGCGCTCGTGGCGATTCCCTTCTGCGCGTACCACCTGTCTGTCTACGGCTCGGTGTTCTCGCCCTACTACCGTCACACGGTGGATCCGCTCGCCGGACCGTTCTTCATGGCTCTGGCCGCCAACCTCGTCAGTCCCTCGCGAGGCATCTTCACCTTCTCACCGTTCCTCGTGCTGGGCGTCGTGGGCTTCGTCCAGCGGTGGCGCAGCCGAAGCCTGGAGCCCTACGAGGTCCTCTTCGCCCTCATCCTGGTCCTGCACTGGGCGGCCATCTCCTCTTTCTACATCTGGTGGGCCGGGCACTCCATTGGCCCGCGCTTCTTCACCGACGTGCTGCCCTACCTCGTCTACTTCCTCGCGTTCCCCGTGCAGGCGGTCCTGGAGGCCCCTTCACGGCACCGGGTCCTCGCGGGCGCGCTCGTCGTGACGGCCGTGTTCAGCGTGTTCGTCCACTGGCGAGCCTCGCACTCCTACGACGTCCACAACTGGAACTCCTCGCCGGTGGACGTGGACAAGAATCCTTCGCGCGTCTGGGATTGGAAGGATGCGCAGTTCCTGCGCGCCCTTCCCCGTGACGCCTGATTTCCGGCGGAGGCCCTGCCTCAGAGTGACGCGGCGACTCCCGGGGTGAGCCAGCGCACGCGCGGGTCGCTTCCAAGGACCTCGCGTGCCTGGGGCTCGGTCGCCAACGGCTCGAAGGTGCCGAAGTGCATGGGCACGATGACGGAGGGGCGGAAGTACTTGCGCACCGCGAGCGCGGCGGTCCGGGGGTCCATGCCGTAGCGCCCACCACCCACGTTGAGGAGCACGATGTCCGGGTGCAGCAGCTCCTGCACCAGCGCCATGTCGCCGAACAGCCAGGTGTCGCCCGTGTGGTAGAGCGAGCGCCCACCGGGAAGCACCAGGACGTAGCCCAGGGGCCGCCCGTCGGGCTCGCACGAGTGCATGGCCGGCACCGCGTGGACCGTGACGTCGCCGATGCGCGTGGAGCCGCCGACGTTCACCGTGAGCTGCTGGGCCTCCGGCACCTTGAGCCAGCGCAGCGTCTCCCCCGTACCGACCACGGGAGCCCCGCTCAGGCGCGCCAGGGTGTGCACGTCCTGCGCGTGGTCTCCGTGCGAGTGCGTGAGCAGGATGGCCGCGGGCGGCGTCCGCGCGAGGCGCGCGAGGTCCTTCCAGGCTTCGGGCGCACGCGGGTTCTCCTTCAACCAGGGGTCGATGAGCAGGCGCGTGCCTCCGGGCGAGACGACCTCGAAGCCGGCGTGGCCGAGCCAGGTGACGCGGAACTCCTGGGGCGGTGGGGTCGGTGCGGCGCCGAGCAGCGCCGCCAGGAGGGACAATGAGAGCAGCATGGTGCGGGACCTCGCGAAGGCTCCGGCGGCGGGACCGACCCGGCGGCGGGCTCAGCGACGAGGATGTGGCACCCGCTCCGCGCCCTTCTTGGGCGAAGTTGACCTGCCGCGCACGGCCCGCGCGTAGGCCCCCGGGCTCGTGCCGACGATGCGCACGAAGTGCCGGTGCAACTGGCTCTGGTCGTAGAGCCCCACCTCCAGGGCCGCTCGTGCGGCGGGGACGCCCCGGGCGAGCAGTTCGCGCGCCCGCGAGACTCTCAGGTGCGTGAGATAGGCATGCGGCGTCAGCCCGAGCTCCTGACGGAAGGTGCGCAGCAGGTGGAAGCGGCCCAGGCCCGAGGCCACCGCCAGCGCCTCCAGGCTGACGCCTTCCACGACCGAGGCGTGCAGCAGGTCTCGTGCACGCAGCGCCGCGCGGCGAGCCCGGGGCACCGCCTCCGCTGACGCACTGGCGCTTGCCCCCAGCAGCGCCGCGAGCAGCCCGGCGAGCAGGCCTTGCAGCGCGAGCGTGTCACTGCCTGGGTCCCTCAGCGCCGCGTGCAGGGCCAGCGCCTCGGCGCGTCCGACACCGCCGGAGAGCGCGGGCAGGTGGGGCGGCACGCTCAGCCCGAGCTCGCGTGCGGCCCCCTCCACCACCGGCACCTCCAGGGTCATCGATTGGGCGGTCACCGGCGCATGCACTCGCAGGTCGCGGTGCACCTCTCCCGGTTCCTTCAGCTTCAGCACGCCCTTGGTCTGCGTCCAGGCCCGCCCGCGGTACCAGAAGTCGAAGGCGCCCGCGTAGACCACCGTGACGCCGTAGCGAGTGGAGACGCCGGACCACAGCCGCGTGTCACCCGTGACGCGAACCCCTTCCACTCCCGCGAGCCTCGCGGGCAGCACCACCAGGCCAGGCTCGTCGGGTCGCATCGTGGCTCCAGTATGGAGCAAGTCCGGGTCACTGCTTCGGCGCGGGCTTCTGTTCCTGGGCGCTGCGCAGGTCCGCGCGCACCACGGCGTTGCCGAAGCGCTCCACGTTGGTCAGCCAGGCCGCCGCGTTCTTCACGTAGCGCGCGGTGCCCGCCGTGTCCCACTTGTTGTAGAGCCGCGTGAAGCCACCGTCGAAGATGGCTCGCTTGCCGCCATTGTCATAGAAGGCCGCCACCAGGTTGCCCGCGGAGCCATGGAGCAGCGGCGTGAGCTGCTGGCTCGGCTGGATGGTGGCGATGGTGATGCCCTCGTAGAGGTACTCCAGGCCGGTGGTGAGCAGGTGCCGGCGCAGCAGGCCCGGGCCCTCCCCGTCCTTGCGCAGGCCGACCGTCTGGTCGCCGATGATGTTGCCCACCATGACCGTGCCCAGCAGCGCCTGGCCCACCACGTTGGCGTCCGCGTAGTAGGGCGCGTTGTCGCCCCAGATGTACACGCCGTGTCCCGCGTCGAAGAACTCCTTGATGACCTTCACGTGCTCGGGCGTCAGGCGCGGCGTCTGGTCCGAGATGATCCACAACTGACACGCCTTCTGGAGCCCCTTGCGCAGCTCCTTGGGGTCCGGCGCCTGGTTGACCCAGCGATACACGGAGAAGCCCTTCTCCTTCAGCGCGGCCTTCGGCAGCGAGAAGTCGAAGTCCTGTGTGTAGAACTGGAGCACCGCCACCGTCTGCCCCTCGAAGGCGCCGTCCACCGCGAGGTCGTTCTGGTTGCCCTTCGCGTTGCCAAAGCCGTCACGGGCCGCGGGGCGCACCGTTTCGCGCAGCTCCTGGGAACCGTCGTTGCGCGTCACCACCCGGCGAACGCTCTCCATGGGAGCGTTTTCACCTGCCGCCTTGTTGTACTGCGCGAGGGCGGGAGTGGCGGACAGGACGAAGGCAATGCAGCAGAACAGCGGACGGAGGGCACGCACGAGAACCTCGACGAAAAGGACGTGGCACCTTCCACGCACGGCCCCGCGAAAAGTTCTTCAGCTGGCGTCCGCCACCAGGCCGGGCGCGGGCTGCACACCGAAGAAGCGCGAGAGCTCGGCCTGGGCCTCGCGGGCTTGCGCCGCGCTGATGCGCCCCTCGCGCTCCAGCCTCCCGATGATGACGCCAGCACGGGTGCGCAGGGTCTCGGGCCGCTGCGCCGGCAGCCAGCGACGCGGGGCGGGCAGCATGGCCGCGAGCATCGCGCCCTGCGCCACGCTGAGCGACCGCGCCGAGACGCCGAAGTGCTCGCGCGCCGCCGCCTCGATTCCATAGACGCCCTCCCCCCACTCCACGACGTTCAGGTACAGCGCGAGGATGCGCTGCTTGGACAGGTGTGACTCCAACTGGCGCGCGAGCAGCAGCTCCTTCCCCTTGCGCAGCAGGCTGCGGTCCGTGGAGAGGTAGAGGTTCTTCGCCAACTGCTGCGTGAGGGTGGAGGCGCCGCGCCCCAGACGTGCCTCGCGCACCGACTGCTCGAAGGCGTTCTCCACCTCGGTCCAGTCCACGCCTTCGTGCCGGTAGAAGCGCGCGTCCTCGGAGCACAACACGGCGTCCACGGCGTGCGGGGCCACCGCGCCGAGCGGCACCCAGGCCTGGCGCACGCGAGGCTTCGTGCCCGACTCGAGCGCCTCTTCGGCTCGCTGCGCCATGAGCGCGGTGGTGCGCGGGTTCTGCGTCCGCAGGGCGCCCACGTCGGGCAGCCGCGCGGCCTCCACGCCGAACCAGAGGGCCAGCATCAGCCACCCGCCAAGCGCCCAGCGACGCCAGGCCGGGCCTCCAGAGGGCTTCCCCGCGGGACGCCGGGCTCCAGAGGAGGGCTGCTTCGTCTTCTGCATCCGGACGGTGGAGGGGCGCGCAGGGGGCGGACGGGATGTCATCTGTACGCCTACATCTGCCCCGACCCGCCCCTGCTGTCCAGAACGCGGCCGGACGCGGATTTAACCCGGCTTAATTCGTCCGCTGCGGCGGTTCGCGCGACAACCCCTCTGACTGTCGCAGAGGGGGAAGTCCACATGCAGTGGCCGATTCGGAGCTTTCAGCCGTTCATCAACACCGTGAAGCCGTCCAGCAGCGGAGCCGTGAGCGCACCGCAGCAGGCGCCAGCAGGTCCGCCTCGGCCGTCGAGCGGCACATCGTCCTGGGGAGGCGTGTCCACCGACAGCTTCAGCGGGAGCACGCCGGGGACTTCGAAGCGCAACCCGCTGAACGTGCCGGACACCGCGCCCTCCCCCACCGACACGCCGATTCTCGCGAAGCCGACCGCCGCCAAGGACTTTGCCGCCAGTGGCTCGGTGATGCTGGGCCCCAATGGCATCTCCGGGAGCGCGAGCCTCGAGGCCGGGGTGAAGGTGGATGCGGGCATCTTCTCCATGAAGGTGGCCGGGTACACCGAGGTGGGGGCGAGCTTCAGCCGGGACGCGGAGATGACGACCTTCAGCGTGGACGCCGAGGTCGGCGTGAAGGGAGAGCTCCAGGCGGACACGCCGAACGTCACCGTCACCGGCACCGCCCAGGCGGGTGTGCGGGGCAGCTACCAGGTGACGCTGCCGACCGCGGCCGCGGCGGGCATCACCTCGCCCGAACAGGCCGCCCAGCAGCTCAACCCGTCCCTGCCCCAGAACCTGCCGGTGGGCGCCACAGTGACGCTCAACGGCGAGGCCTTCGTGGGCACGGGCATGGAGGTGGTGTTCAAGAACATCTCCGGCATCTTCGGCGCCATCGGGGGGATGAGCACGGAGAAGGCCAGCGGCATGTCCCTCGCCGTCACCCGGCTGGACGACAAGACCGTCCGGGTCACCGCCGGTCCCACGGAGGCGGTGTCGCGCACGCTCGAGGGAAAGCTGGGCGTGTTCGATATCGCGTTCGGAGCGACGGACACGCGGCGCGTGGAGGGACAGCTGAGCTCACGGCAGGTGGACTTCGACATCTCCACGCCGGCGGGACAGGCGGCCTACAACCAATTCCTCGCCACGGGCGAGCTGCCGAAGAACGACCCGGCGAACGGCACGTCAAACGCGGCGACGGTGCAGATTGCCTCCGACACGCTCACGCGGGAGGTCACCTTCGCCATCGACCTGGGCGCGGCCGTGATCGACAGCAACGTGTACGTCGCCACGACCTACGACGCGGGTGGCCCGACGGAGTTCCAGTACACAGGCACCAAGGGCCCCGTCACCTTCTCGGTCAGTGGCGAGTGGAAGGACCCCGAGGACCCGTCCACGTACACCTACGCGGCCACGCTGCCGGACCTGGCCTCCGGATCCGCGAACGGGCTCCAGGACGCCTTCGCGAACACGACGGGGACTGGCACCACGGCCTCCGTGTCCTTCACCCACGCGGAGGCGCAGCAGGTCCAGCAGCTCGCGAAGGACTGGCTGACGGCCATCGAGCAGGGCCAGCCCGGATACGCGGGCAATACGCCGGAGAGCTGGGTGGTGGATGTCGCCAACGCGGCGACCCCTGAAGAGGCCATGGCCCTGCTGCTGACGCCGGAGACAAACAACTTCACCGACGTGGTGGCGGAGCGCATGTCCAAGCTCAGCGCCTTCCAGTTCAACCACGGCGGCGGACAGCTGCCGGGGTCGCTCACCCTCTCGGAGGGCTGACCGCCGCGGATTTAACCCGGCTTAACTCGTTCTCTGTGGCCTTTCGCGCGACAACGCCGTCCGCAACTGACACGTCGTTGCTCCTGAGGGGATCAAGACATGCGAAAGCAAATGGCCGTGCTGGCAGCCGTGCTGTTCTCTTCCGTCGTGGGTTGTGGTGCCGAGTCGGACACGGATCCCAATGATGCACTGTCATTGGAGACCTACAGTCAACCCATCGCGGGTGATTGCAGCGATTACGTGTCAGACGTCAACTACCTCGACTACTCCAACGTGACGAAGGGGACGACCATCACCAAGAAGTGGAAGATCAAGAACTGCGGAACCACGAACTGGACGACCTCGTACCAGGTGGTGAAGGAGAGTGGCTCCGCCGGGTTCTGCACCTCCTTCACCCTCACCAGCGGCATGAGCGCGGGCTCGACCGCTGAGATCTGGGCGACGTGCAACGTCCCGAATACCGCGGGGCAGTATTCGGCCAACTTCAAGGTCGCGGATTACAACGGGACCAAGTTCGGTGATGCCTTCTGGGTCATCGTCAACGCCCAGTAAGGCCGGTTGACCTCGCGAAGGCTCAGGGCGTGAGAAGAAATGAGCCTTCCGACTCGTCGAACCAGCCTTGCGCTATGGCGAGCAGGAGGTTGTGGGCGACGAGTGCGAGCAACCACGCGGCTTCGGCTCGCTTGCGACCTCGTACGTGA
>NZ_RAWO01000217.1:0-412 GCF_003668955.1 Corallococcus sp. AB038B
CTTCTCGTCATTCCGTCGAAAGCTGTGCCTCAAATGCTTGTTTTATAAGGGGAATACGTATAAGACAAAATCGTCCAAAAAATGTTGTCCAGTATTGTAGCAAACTGATCTAATAAGTTCGTTGCGTCCAGTTAAAATGAAATCTCTAATATACATCGTCTATCGTTTCTGTAGTATGTACGTAGGATTGCCGAAAACTGAAAATTCCAGTTAATATTTTTTCTGGATGATTTATGCATCTTTACATGGAGCTGAAACTCCTGTGTAGGAAAATGCACTTTCAAGACTTTTTTTCTCATTCATATGCATTAAAACCTCAAAATACTGAGATCATTCTGTTACTGATACTATTTCGTATAGAAGCTGATCTCAATCTTTTGAGGCTTTTACTGTCTATAAAAGAGGGGAAAGT
>NZ_RAWO01000218.1:0-412 GCF_003668955.1 Corallococcus sp. AB038B
AGTTGTATCAGTCAGAATTATTTTATCAAATTCGCTGTGAAAAGTGTTTCATCGAACTTGTCTTACATTCTTATCTTTGATAGAAGTGCATAGTAGATATATCCAATTCTCTACGTGAGAGGTTTTGGAGGTAGTTATGTTGATTTGAAGCATTCGAATATCTCCATGATTAAAGGCGATGATTATGAATATTCCGCACTTGCACGAAGAGTTGATTTGAAAACATTGCCTCATACCAGTCAATCAAGATATGCTAATATTCCTGATATAGATTCTGGAGATGGGGTATATTCTTTCAACGACTGTTATTCCTTACTCAACAACGGATGCACCGTGTGTGTTAGTAAGAGCATTTTGTCTTTCTTTCGTTAGAAAGCTTCTCTCGTGTGTTCGTTTAATCAATACAATGAGA
>NZ_RAWO01000219.1:0-412 GCF_003668955.1 Corallococcus sp. AB038B
CGAAGCCCTTGGACTTGTGGAAGAGCAGGTACTCTTCCCACGGGTAGCGCACGCCCTCCACGGTGCAGGAGCGCACCAGGAAGCCGATGCACATCCACTCGGTGTTCTTCAGCGTGCCCTTCGCCCCCAGGGGGATGATGGGCGCGTGGTCCGGCTTCTCCAGGAGCCGCAGGAAGGACAGCTTGCCCTTGCTGACGTCCAGGAGCGCGCCGCAGAACGGGCAGCCCACGCGCAGGGACTTGTCCGGGGCCCGCAGCTCCAGGGGGCCGTTGCACTCGGTGCAGCGCGCCTGCTGGAGGTCCACCTTGCGGCGGGCACGCGGGCGGAGCTGCTCGGCGGGAATCCCGAGCTGCTCCAGCTTGAGCCGCTCGCCGATGAAGACTTCCGGGTCCTTGTTCCGCGTGCCGAAGTC
>NZ_RAWO01000220.1:0-412 GCF_003668955.1 Corallococcus sp. AB038B
GCTCGTCGCGCCCCTCCCCCACGCGACCGTCTTGGGCCTCCCCTCACGGGCTGCCCCGCGCGGAAACTGACACATCCCGTGAAGGGAAGCTCGCAAAGAGAGCGAAAAGCCCCCTGCCTGCCCGTATGGGTTCGTCAGCCCACATCCCCCTTGCCCAGGGGTGTCTGGCCCACCCCATTCCTGACGCGGCGCGTGCGGGAACCTCCTCCGCCCGCGGGGAGGATGCATAGGTTCAGACGACGAACATGCATGCGATTCCCACATGGCTCTGGGGGGTCTTCTGGGCGGCGGTGCTGACGCTGCTCGCGGTGGACCTGTTGTCGCACCGGGGGCATCACGGAGAGTCACGCCGGGCCGCCTGGATTTGGAGCGGGGTGTGGATTGCGGCGGGCTTGAGCTTCGGCGGGCTGGT
>NZ_RAWO01000221.1:0-412 GCF_003668955.1 Corallococcus sp. AB038B
GATGTCGTTCATCTTGACACTGCTGAGATTGCTTCTTATCTGAACAGTGCTCATATAGACTGGGAGACGCGGGATGCGCGCATTCGTGACGGGTAGCACGGGCCTGTTGGGTAACAACGTGGTGCGGGCGCTGGTGGCGGGAGGGCACACGGTGCGGGCGCTGGCCCGCTCGCCGTCGAAGGCGCGCCAGGTGCTGGGGGGCCTTGCGGGCGTGGAGGTGGTGGAAGGGGACATGCTGGACGTGAAGGGCTTCGCGGCCGCGTTGGAGGGCTGTGACGTGGTCATCCACACGGCGGCCTACTTCCGTGAATACTACGCGCCCGGCGACCACTGGCCGAAGCTGTATGCCATCAACGTGAAGGCCACGGTGGAGCTTGCCGAGGAGGCGCACCGGCGCGGGGTGAAGCGCTTC
>NZ_RAWO01000222.1:0-412 GCF_003668955.1 Corallococcus sp. AB038B
GCCCACGTTGGTGATGCACGGCGACGACGACCAGATTGTCCCCTTCGAGGGCGCGGGGAAGATCACCGCCACGCTCGTAAAGGGCGCGCAGTTGAAGGCCTACAAGGGCTTCCCCCACGGCATGTGCTCGACCCACAAGGACGTCATCAACGAGGACCTGCTGCTCTTCATCAAGGGCTAACGCGACGAACAGGCCGCGCGGGCCAGCTCAACCACCCGCGCGGGCCGTTCAGCCTCCCACCATCTTCAGGAAGCGCCGCTGCATCTCCTCCGGAGACACCTCTTCGATGCGCATGGAGAGCGACCAGCGGTGGCCGAACGGATCCTGGATGTGGGCCACGCGGTCGCCGTAGAACTCGTCCTTGATGGGACGCTCCAGCACGGCTCCGGCGGCGATGGCCCGTTGGGCCAT
>NZ_RAWO01000223.1:0-412 GCF_003668955.1 Corallococcus sp. AB038B
AGCGCACCTCGCAGCGACGTCGCCTGCGCGAGCAGGTTGGACGCCCGCGCCTCCGTGAAGGCCGATTCCGCCGCCTCCAGCTCCACGACGGCCGCGTCCGCGGACACCGCACGCTCCGCGAGCGCCAGATGCACGAGCCCCACCTGCAGCACGTTGCCCGTCAGCTCCTCCAGCGCCAGCGCACGACGCAGGTGCGTGAACCCTTCCTCGCCCGGCAGCAGCACGGCCATCGCGCGCCGCGCCAGCACTTCATCCCAGGGATTCGCCAGCACCGGGTCCACCGCGCGGGAGAGCGCCGTCTGTGCCGCCTCGCGCGCGGCCTCCAGGTTCCCCTGCTCCCGCTCGAAGCGGGACTGGTAGACGCGCAGCAGCGTCTCCATCCGGATGCCACCCTCGCGCGCCGAGCTCAGGG
>NZ_RAWO01000224.1:0-411 GCF_003668955.1 Corallococcus sp. AB038B
ATACTTTTCTAAAAAGCAACAACATCTCATTCCCATCACTCTACAAATCGGTCAACACAGTAAGATGGACTCATTTGTGTATGAAACCAAACAAAATCGAAAGAACAATGAAGATCGATTAGGGTGTTTTGACACAATACCGAAACGGATGAAGGGTGACAAGTTCAAGCACCGATATGGCCCCAAAGCTCAAAAATATCGATAAAAATCCTTGGAAAAAAGCAACCAAAACTAGATTGGTTTGATGAACAATGATTTAATAGGAGATTTGTATTTAATTTTTCAAATAAAAATGTAACTTTGAAGGTGTTTTCACAAGATGGGCTTATTGATTTACTGCGAAGCATCGGTGAGAAGATCCATCGATAAAGACTGAACTAAAAGCAATGGGATAATTACACTCAAAATGGT
>NZ_RAWO01000225.1:0-411 GCF_003668955.1 Corallococcus sp. AB038B
AACCTGGCAAGGCTCTTTCGAACACAGTCTAGGTCTACGTTCGAATGGGCTGGTCAGGCTGAGAAGCCTGACTAGCCGCACCACCTATACGCGACAATGAGAGAGGGGTAAATCTCCTTCAAGGACCATCTTCATGATGTGCACTAGATAAATATTCCAAGCAGAGATTTGGAGACTCCTCTCCTCAAAGCCGGACAGATTTGTTCCTCTCATTATGATTAACGTCGAATTTCAAACTAAGTCTACAGATATAGCAGTCCAAGACCCATGTTGCTTCACCGAAAATCCTCCATCGGATCGCGGCCAAGCTACGCTGCCGCTGGAGCTCTGCACAACACTCGAAGATGATATCCTGTTTTCAAACGTACGCTACGGCAAGCATAAAATGCTGCTCTGGCCTTGGTGGAGGCC
>NZ_RAWO01000023.1:0-35073 GCF_003668955.1 Corallococcus sp. AB038B
CCCGATGGGGCCCGACTGCCTCGACCACTGCCGCAGGGGCCCAAGCACCTTGCATCTTTAAACGTGAAACTGCGCCGCGCGACCCGCCGAAACACACTGCTCTATTTGCATGTTATATCTTGCAACTAAGAGAGGGGGCTGATATTACTTCCCTGCCGGTTGGGCAGCGCCCACCGGCCCGAGAGGGCGAACCTCCTCGGTAACTCCGGCCCCAAGCCGGAAAGGCATCCCGCACCATGAGCACCAAGACCGATAGCGCGAAGTGGGCCGCCGAACGCGAGGAGAAGCTCGCCAAGGCCCGCGAGTCCCTCGACGCTGGCCTCCGTGCCCTCGTCACTGGCGAGGACTGGAAGCGCACCCTCAACGGCCTGGCCATCCTGGGCCCCCTCTCAATCAGCCGCCTGAGCTTCACCAACATCCTCCTCCTCCTCCTGCAGCGCCCCGACGCGACCTATGCAGCGACCTTCGAGGGCTGGAAGAAGGTTGGCCGCTCCGTTCGCAAGGGTGAGCGCGGCGCCGTCATCCGCGCCCCCTGGTTCCGCAAGGCCAAGGGCGACGCCAAAGACGAGCCCACGGACGGCACCGGCGACGAATCCAACCCGCAGGAAAAGCGCCGCGTCGGCGGCATGCGCCCGCTCCACCTCTTCGCCCTCCAGCAGACCGACGGCGCCGAGCTGCCCCGCGTGTCCTGCCAGGACGTCACGGGCCCCGAGGCCTTCGAGCGCTCCGTCGAAGTCATGCGCGATGTCGCCCTGACCATCCCCGGCAGCCCCGTCTCGAGCGTCACCCTCCGCGCCCACAGCGCCGAACTGGGGGACCGCCCAGGTGTCCGCGGCTGGTTCGACCGCTCGACGCGCGAAATCGTCGTGTTCACCAACGACCGGGACCGCCCTGCCATCTTCCGCACCCTCTGCCACGAGGTTGCCCACTCCCTGCTCCACGGCCTGGATGATCACCACAGCTCGCCTGAGCGCGAAGTAGAGGCCGAGTCCACCGCTTACGTCGTCTGCCACGCCCTGGGCCTGGACACCGGTTCCTACTCCTTCCCCTACGTAGCGACCTGGTCAACCGGCCTGGAAAGCAAGAGCCCGACGGAGGCCGTTGAAGCGAGCGGCGCCCGCATCCTCTCCGCCGCGCGCACCATCCTTGCCGCCCTCGCACCCCAGGAGGACGAGGCCCGCTTGATGGACGCCGCCGCCTGACTCCCGCCCGCTCAGCCCAGGTCCGGGCCACTCCCGGACCTGGCTGTGCCCTGGACCGTCCATGTCTTCCAGTCAGATTGGCTTGCTCACCGTCCCCGCCCTGCCCCGTTGTGCGCTGTGCCACTCTGCCGGGCTCAACAAGACCTGCCCCCGGTGCACCACGAGCCGCCGACGCTTCTACACTCCGCCGCCCCCGCCGGGCCCCGACGCCCTCGACGCCATCGACGCCATCGCCGCGCGCCAGGCCCAGCAGGCGGCCCACGCCGCGCGCCTCGAACGCTGGACGGCGCTGGGGCGCCCTGTCCGCGTCGCACTCATTGGGTGCAGCAAAAGCAAGGCGAGGCATCCCGCGCCGGCCGCCCAGCTCTACACCGGCACCCTCTTCCGGGCCTCGCTTCGCTACGCCCACCGCACCTTCGCTCCTGACGACGTCCTCATACTCTCCGCACGGCACCACCTGGTGCCGCCTGAAACAGTGCTCGAGCCCTACGACTACACCCTGTCAAAGCTGGGGAAGCGCGAGCGGGCGAGCTGGGCAACCCGCGTCGCCTCCGCGCTGCAGCTCCGCTTTGGGACGCTTCCGTGCGAGGCCCTCTTCCTGGCGGGCGCCTCCTATGAGCTGCCGTGGGCGCTTTTGCCGAGATGGACCGTCTCGAAGCCGCTGGCGCGCACCCCTGGCTTCCAGCGCCGGATCAGCTTCCTTAACGAGCAGCCTTGATTTGCAGATTAGAACATGCAAATAGGAAGAGTCGCTCCCCTCCTCCTTTCCTCGAGAACTCCCATGGACTCCACCACCCCAACCCCCGCCACGTGCACCGGCCCGGGTCGACCTCCCCAGAAGCTGTGCGGCCTCCCGACCGTCGCGGGCCGCCTATGTGGCTCCCACCGACGGCAGGAGGTTAAGGGCCAAGAGCTTCGGCCCCTCCATGTGCGCGCCGAGCGCAAGCGTCCTGGCATTCTCAAATACGGGCTCTATTGGTCGACGAAGGCAAACATTGCAGCGCTCGAGAAGCTCGCGAAGACGTCCAATCAGTCCGTCTGTGACTACATCAGCAAGCGCGTAGAGCAAGACTGGCTCGGCTACACGCGAAAGGAAGACAAGTGAACCTCCCCAAGCTCCGAGCTGCCCTCCGAGACGCCACCCGGGAAGTCGAACGCACCTACGCCGCGCGCTCTACCGCTACTCACCAGGTCCGCACCGCCGAGGCCGACGTTCTCGACGTCGTGCGCAAGGAGCTGGGGCACCTCGTGCCCGTGCTCGCAGGCCGCTACGTCGTCGCCGCCCTGCAGCCTCCGGGCGCAGACCAGGTCCTCACGCACTCCCAAGGACGGGGCATCCTTCTCGCGGGCATGCCGGCCCCAAAGCGGAGCCCAGACGGGATGCCCACCGGGCGGGCGCTCTACCTCCTCGAGGACCTCTCCCTCTCCCTCCTCGAGTACGCCCCCCCAGCCGCAACCGCGTCCCCCGGCTGGAGCAGCACGCAGCGCCCAATCAGCTCCCTGGACGCGCTCACGCACTTCCGCCTCGTCGACGTGCTCGACCAGGTCGCCGAGCTGCTCCCCGCGGCTGCCGCGTCGAACAGCAAAGCCGCAGCGACCTACGAGCAGCGCGCGGCCCGCCTTAACGCCCTGCTCCTCCTCGCTCGCCCCTAGCCCCCTCCCTCCCCGGATGCTCCGGGCACCCTCGGCCGTCCGCCTCCAGCGTGTTTGGTGCCGAGCTGCCTTCGACTCTGGGGAACCCGCGTGACCCGGCACGTAAGGCAGCCTCTGCCTACGTCTCGGGCTAGGTGCGCCTTCTGCCGCCGCGCAGTGCCGCTTCGTCGCGTGTGGTTGAATGATGCGTCCGAACGCAACACGGCTTGACCCTTTCGAGGGGCGACTCGTATAAGCCACGCACCGTCGCAGAGTTGCTCACGCCTCATTCCGAGGCGTGCCGCGCTCGGCAGGAAAGTCCAGGCCTCCAAATGGGGACCGCAACGCGCGTCAGCATCATCAACAACCGAGGTGGTGTGGGGAAGAGCACGACTGCCGTCAACCTCGCTTACGGCCTCGCGCTTGAAGGGAAGCGGGTGCTGCTCGTCGATGCCGACCCGACCGGCGGAGCGACCGCCGCGATGGGGCTGGTAGAGGAGGCCGCGGAGGACGCGAACTTCTACACTACGGCGGACCTGATGCGCGGCGTTCCGTTCGCGCCGTCGCGCAACCACAACCAGGTGGAGGGCCTCGACTTCCTCCCCGCAACTCAACGACTCAGTTTCCTTGAGCCTGAGCTTTACGCGCAGGGGCAGGATGGAACAACAAGACTCACTCGCGCGCTGGATGCGATTGATAGGGATTACGACTATGTCCTCATAGACAGTCCACCCCACCTCAGCGTTCTAATGACAAACGTCGCGGTCGCGGGTTGGAATGTGATTATCCCGGTCCGGATGGACCTGGGCTCAATCCCGATGACCTTCGAGCTTGAGAGGTACCTCAAGGGCTTGAGGGGGACGCTGCAGCCCAAGCTTCGCATCCTCGGCGTCCTCGCGACGTTCTTTGATGACCGCGCAACGACGCCTGCCGCGCTCTACGGGGACCTCCGCAAACTCTTCGCTGAGCGTGTCTTCAAGACAGTCATTCACCAAGCGCGCCCTGTTGCCGATGCCTGGGGCGTGGGCGTCCCCATCATTTCCGCGAACCCTCGCCATCGCGGCGCGAAAGAATACCAGCAGCTTACGCAAGAGGTCCTGAGCCGATGACCAATACTGGAACCGGAACGACGAAGTCATACATCGCAAAGAAGCTGCAGGAAGGCGCGTTGCCAAGCTGGGACTCACCGAGCGATACCCCATTCACTCTCAAGTCGCTTCCCCTGGGTGACGTGCTTGAGAGCCCGGAACAGGCGCGGCAAGTCTTCAACGAGGCCAAGCTGTTTGAAATGGCGTGTAGCATCCTCACGCGCGGGCTGTTGACCCCCATTGAGGTCAGTCCCGAAGCCGACTCCCTTGGGCGCCCTACCGGGAAGTTCTTCGTCATCGCAGGTGAGCGCCGACTCCGATGCTTTCGGATGCTCAACTCTGCCGAGCAGAGCGCGGAAGCCGCCCAGACGTACGCAGCGCAGGCACGCAAGGCCTTCGGTGAAGTGGAAGGCAATGAGCTGGCAAGTCTGTGGCTGGGCCTGCCGTCCGACACCCCGCGCTTCGCGACAATCACGGCGCTGATTACGCGAGCCAAGACGTCAGTGGACCGGCTCATTGACGGGATGACCGAGAACCTCCAGCGGGAGCAGCTCCAGGCGCTCGAGGAGGCCGACGGCTACGCGCGAGCGGTGCGAAAGAAGGAGGAGGGAGGCGAGGGGCTCACAGCGGAGCAGCTCGCTTCCAAGATGGCGAAGGACGTTCAATACGTGCGGCGCCGCTTACAGCTCGCCAAGTGCTCCGAGCTGCTTCGGGAGGCGATGACGAAAGGCATCCTCGTCACCAAGCGCGACGAGGACGGCCGACCGGTCATGCTCGGGGAGGGAGAGGGCGCCACGGAGGCGCGGGAGCGGCGATACGTCGAGGACATCTCAATCGCGCTGGAGCTGGAGAAGATCCAGTCCTTCCTGCTCAAGGGTCTTGATGACCCTCGCCAGAAGAAGGCCCGCTTGGCGGCTGAGGAGAAGTTCGCAGGCCTCCTGGATGACGCCCTCTCGCGTAAGTGGTCGGTTCGGAAGCTCATAGAGGTCCGAACCGCCCTGATGGACCCGAAGGCCAAAAAGAAGTCCGGCGAGACTTCGGAAGAAGGGGAGGGTGCCGCAGCCGCGAAGCCCTCCCGGACGGCATGGACGAGCGACGAGAAACAGCTCGTTGTTCGCCTTGACCGTCTACCCGCTCTCCAGGGGGAGGAGCGGGAAAAGCTCCGTGCAAGGCTGCAGGAGCTACTCAGTTCCCTGGGCTAGCCCAGAGCCCCTGAGAGGCCCGTTCGGGCCTCTCAGGGGGCCACGCTCAACGCTGAGCGTGGGAACTTAATTGCGGCTGAAAGCCGCGCGGATTCGATAGCTTGCGCGTCGTGAACGACTGCGCCGCGAACCCGCAAACCCCGGTCGGACTTCGGTGCCTACGGCGCCGGTCCGGCCGGAGAACTCAAAACCCAAAAAACCTGGAGTCGAAACGGGGGGATAGCCCCGTCTCGACGTGCCAGATGGCTGTTGGGTTGATGCTCGGAATTGTGTTCCTGCGCTGGTTTTGACCCTCTGTCCCTCTTTGCCCTGCCTCTAGACCCAAGCAGCCATCTGTCACTTTAGGTTTTTTGGGTTTTGAGTTCCTACGTTGACCAGGATTAAAGATGCGTATAGACACAACATTAGTTGTGCTCTAGCGCATCAATGAGGCAGGGAATCAGGGATGAATGAGGCGAAGGCGACGACTACGGACATTCGCACCGCACACGACACGACATGGGGGACGGTAGTCGTTGCCGGTGTTGTAGGGGTGCTGAGTGTAGTCGCGGCGCTGTCGCCCTTTATGGCCGGAGGCGTCTCTCTTCGTGGACTGGAGTCCCACGGAGGAGCTTTCGGAGTCGGAGCCCTGGTGTTTGCCGTGCTGCTCGCCGTGGGCGTCACGCTGGACTTCCGGAGGGCGCAACGCCGGGACTACGTCCCTCCCGCGCTCCGTGTCCAGGTGGCCCGCTCGCTGCTTTACGGCGCCGGGGTGCTCCTCATGCTCGCCGCATGTGCTTTCTGGATCCGTCCCGGACTTCTGGCTGTCGTGGCGAAGTCGGGGGGAAGGGCGGCGTGGTTCTCACTCCTGGTGCTGCCCTACGCTGGGGTTCTCTGGGCCGTGTGCTTCCGGCCCCGCGTCTTCACTCCGGCGCCGCTTCCGACCTGGCAGGAGTCCTGCGAGGCCCTCCGCGACACCAACGACTTTCTCCTGGGCAAGTCTTCGGAGGACTGGAAGCGGGGGCCGGTCCACGGCATCGGCGACCCCCGGTGGTTTGTCCTTCCGGAGTTCGGCCTCTTCGCGAACTTGTACTGTCTCGGAGGCATCGGCTCCGGCAAGACCTTCACGGTCATCAAGCCGCTGTTAGAGCAGGCGTTGTTCAAGTGGGGCGGGGACCGCGAGGTTCTCTATGGCCCGAAGGGGAAGCAGAAGCCCGTCCGTACGCGTGACATGCGGTGCGGCATCTTCCTCCTCGACTACAAGGGCAATAACGCCGCCTACGTCGTCGAGCGAGCCACGGCGCACGGTCGCGCGGAGGACGTCGTAATCGTCACGCCGGGCGGGCAGTGGAGCGTCAATCCACTGGCGTCCGGGACTCCTCAGCAAGTGGCCCAGAAGCTGGTTGCCGCCCTGGAGGTGATGACCTCCCAGCAGTCGAATTCCTACTACCGGAAGATGCAGCTCGAGTTCGCGACCCATGCCCTGTCCGTCCTCCAGGACGTCTTGGGTCCCGGGAAGGCGACGCTTCGCGACCTCTATGACTTCACCACCGACCCGAAGGAGCAAGCCAAGTTTCTGGAGGGCGCGAAGCCGAAGGCGTCGCTCTCCTATCGCTGGTTCGAGACGCAATGGAGCCAGGAGGACCCCCGGGAGCAGATGATGCTCACCAAGGGCTTCCGCGCCGACCTCTCGCAGTTCGTCACGAACGAGCTCGCGCCAACGTTCTCCGCTCCGGCTCCGAACTTCCCCGGCTGGCGCTCCATCCCGGATGACGGGCGCATCGTCGTCTTCAGCATGAACGTTGACGAGTGGGGTCCCGTCGCGCGCTCCCTGGGCATCTTCATGTTGATGGACTTCCAGCTCCAGATGTTGGGGCGCACGACGACGAAGTTTCGGGAGGAGGGGGGCAACACCGAGCGTCTCGTCATGTGCTTTGCCGACGAGGCCTGGGCCTATATGAATCCGCAGCTCCCCGAGTTTACGGCCGTCTCGCGCGAAGCCCGGTGCTGCACTCTCGCGGCGCATCAGGCGATTGACCAGGTCCCCGAGGTTTACCGCGCCGTCGTGGTCGGCAACTTCCGGACGCCCATCATCCTGGGAATCAACGACCCCCGGAGCTGCGACACCTTCTCGAAGGTCTTTGGCACCCACAAGGTGGTGCGCACTTCCCGCTCGGAGTCGTCCGGGTACGCAGGCGTTTCGCATGGACTCCTGAGTGAGTCAGTCCGCGGGAAGGTGGGGGGCGAGTCGCGCTCCGTGAGTGTCTCCGCATCGGAGGTCGACGAGCCGCGCTTCACGCCGGACGAGCTGACCCGCCTGCCGAAGTTCCACGCCGTGGTTCAGGTCTTTGACGGAGACGTCGTCCGCAATCCTGCCTGCGTCGCGCTCCAGCCAGGCCACCTCGCCCTTTTGGCCTAGCCACCCCATGCCCGCCCCTCTTGCTCCGCCGCGCAGTCAGCGTTCCGTCGAAGTCATCGAGTACGTGGCGAAGGCTGGCCTTATCGACCTCGACCACCTGGTGAACAAGTTCTTCCGCGAGCAGCACGAGACGCTCCTCGACGCCAAGCCTCGCGCGATGGCGGCGCTCAAGCGCCTTGCCGTGCAGGAGTACCTCCAGGTCCGCCCGGTCGTCATGGATGCCGCCCGGACGGTGGGGCAGGGCACTCCCGAAGCCGTCGGCCACTTCCTGAACAAGCACTACATGAGCCTCGCCTTCAACATCACGCCGCGCGCAGCTCGGGACTTCAACGCGCCCCTGCCGCCGAACATCCGGACGAACTTCGTCACGCACCACTTGAAGACGATGGAGGCCATCCTCCAGGTGGAGCGCCAGTTCAACGGCACCGGTGAGCGCGTCCTCGACTTCAAAATGGAGTCGCAGCTCGTGCGCGAGAACTTCTCAGGGAAGGTGTTCCGCCCTGGCAGTGGCGACATCAAGACGAACTTTCCGGACGCGATGCTCGTTGTCCGGACGCCCAACGGTGGACGTGAAGAGGTTCGCGTCGAGTACGTCTCCACCAAGTACACAGACAAGATGATTGCCGAGAAGGCGGCAGCCTGGACGACAGGCCGCACCGTCTGGGCCGCGCCCAACCAGTCCACCGCCGACCGCATCCAGCGGATTACCGGGGCGCAGGCCGTCATCGTCTAACCCTCTTTCCCGTCGTCCCTCTTTCATGCCCCTCAGTCACTCAGAGCTGACCCGCCGCCGAGGCCGCCCGTTCCGCGTTGAGGAGTACCGCGGCCTCTTGGAGCGCATCGCGCAGCTCCGTGTCATCACCAGTGCCCAGGCGCAGTGGCTTTACGCGCCCTGGCGCAAGAAGACCTCGCGCAACGCGAAGGCCCGCCTGCGCCAGCTCACCGAGCAGGGCTACCTCCGCGCGGACAAGGCACGCCCGGCTCGCGGTCGTGCCGCCCTCTACTTCTACCAGCTCACGCACCGCGGGCTTTCGTTGCTGGGAATGCCGCCCACGTCGACAGTCCTCGCGCGGCCGGAGCCAGCCATTCTGGATTACCTCCTGCTCCGCAACGACGTCTGGGCCGCGTTCCGTTGCGCTGGCTTCGAGGTCGTAACGCCGGTCCTCCTGGAGCTGGAGCACCATCCCCGCGCGCTCGCTGTCGTCGCCGCTTGGGCGAAGCTCCAGGCTCACAAGCACCTGGTGACGCTCCAGCGCGACGGAGCTGCCCCAGACGCGCTGGAGAAGGCACAGAAGGACGTGGAGCGCAGCGCCCTGTTCGCTCCCAAGGAGCTGACCTTCTCTTTCGCCTACCGGCTCACCGCGAAGAAGCTTCCGGAGGACCTCGTCCTCCTCGTGGTGGATGACCCTCGGCGAGCAGTCGCGCGGAAGGGTAGGGCGGCCGTCGGGCGCGCGAAGCGGGCCCAGGTGGAGGAGTTACCGCTCCTCGGATACCACGGCGACCGCCTCCTGCTTCGCGACTCGGAGTCCCGCTGGGACGTTGCCCTTGCCCGTCTCCGCACGCCCTCCCAGCGGCACGCCGAGTGGATGGCAGCCCTCCGCAAGCGCTACGGCGCCGCCGCCCTCGCCACCCTCAACGCCGACTTTCCCGACCTCTGGGCGCACAAGTTCGTGCGGCCTGGTTCCTCGCAGCACTCACTCCCGAAAGACGCACAATGAACAAGCTTGCCGCGCAGCTCTTCGTCCTTCTCCTTCTCCCGTTGACCGCCTTCGCCCAGGGCGGCCTCGCCAACGCGGACAAGATCATCTCCGCGAAAATCCTCCCGTGGGCTGCTGCTGCTGGAGCCGCGTGGTGCGGGATTGGCCTCGTCCAGGGCTTCGTGAAGCTCAGCAACGGCGACCAGGACGGCAAGGACCAAATCGTGAGGGCCGGCATCGGCGCCGCAGGTTGCGCGGGCGCCGCTGCGCTCCTCGCGCTCGTTCTCTCATGGGCGAAGTGATGGCTCTCGAGCGCGCTTTCGTCTTTCGGCAGCTCGACGGCGACCAGCGCTTTGCGCGCTTCGGTCCCGAGGACATGGCGGTTCCCGTCCTGGCTCTCGTGCTCATGACCCTTGCGAGTCTCGCCCTCGACTTTCACCCCCTCTACAACGGGGCTGTCTTCGGGGCGCTCACGGGGGCGAGCTGGGTCCTCCGTACTCAGCTCGAGGACCCGCCGCTCGAGGTCGCCTTCTTTTGGTTCGCGCCGAAGCACCTCTCGTCGCTGGCGCCGGACCGCTACCAGAAGCCCTATCCCGGGGCTCCTCCGCAGATTTGACACCTTCGCACCCTCACCGAGCCCCCATGCCTCCTCCTCCTCAATTCAAAGAGGTTCCGCTCAGCCACTCCATTCCCTACTGGTGGATTGGTGAGGGCTGCGCAGTGCTCACGGACGGCACGCCCGTCTTGGGCTTCCGCCTGTCCACCGTTTCCGTCATCACCGCGACGGATGACCAGATTAACGAGCTGACGGGGCACCTCCGGACCGCGCTCAACAGTGTTCCGGCAGGCCTGCACCTCCAGCTCCTGCGCCGCTCGCGTGCTGTCGACGCGAGTCTCTTCCGTGACTACGTCGGCGCGCTGAAAAGCACTCACCCCCTCCTGCGTGAGCAACGAGCCCACTCCGCGGCGCACCTGCAGCGCCAGGGCATGCGCTGCTTCGACACGTTCCTCCTCATCTCCCGGCCCCGCGCCCTCGTCGGGAGAGGGGAGAAGGCCGACCTCTTCACTCGCGCACGCTCGCTCCTCGGCTTCGGCCCCAAGCCGACCGAAATCAGCAGGCGGCGGCACCTGGACGTCTTTGAGAAGCACCGTCAGGAAGCTTCCCAAATCGTCCAGTCGCTCGGAGCTACTGGAATCACTGCGAAGCCCCTGACTGACCAGGACTTCGTGGCCCTCGCCTTCGCCATGCTCAACCCGGGCCGCGAGGACCAGGTGCCCCAGCTCACCGACGCGCATCCTCCCAAGGAGCTGCCTCCCAAGCAGCGGCCTCTCTATCGGGCCCTCAGCCTCCGCGAGCAGCTCGTGCAGACCTCGGCCAGCCACTCCATGGATGCCCTCTTTCTGGGCGAGCCGCTCACCCCTCACCGCGTCCTCACGCTCAAGGCGATGCCTCGCACCACCGAAGCCGCAGGCGCCCGCGTCCTCAACCGCATCCCCTTTGACCACTGGCTCTCGGTGGGCCTCTCAGTCCCCGACAGCGAAGCCCGCTACGAGGAGGCCGACAAGCGCCGCAAGCGCGCCCACGCCTGGGCGCAGGGCGCTGTCGCGAACATCAAGGCCGAGGAGCAGGCCGCCGAGCTAACCGAAGCCCTTCGCACGATGACGAGCAACGATCAGCGCGTCTTCAACCTCTCCGTCGCCGTCCTCCTCAGCGCGCGTGACGTCGTGGAGCTGGAGCACCGCTCCACCGACGTTGCCCGCGTCTTCGGTGGCATTCAGACGCCTGTCGTCCCCGCGCGCATGGCGCAGCTCACGACCTACGTTTCCATGCTGCCCGGCTGCTCGCACCTGGCGCCGCACAGCCGAACCGTCCTCACCGACAACGCCGCTCACTTCCTCCCCGTCTACGACGCGTGGCAGGGCGACGAGCGCCCCACCTGGCTTGCGTCGACCCGGAACAATGAGCCGTTCCGCGTCGACCTCCGCAACCCCCGCGACGACGCCTGGAATGTGAACGTCTTCGGCCGCACGGGCTCCGGGAAGAGCTTCTTCGTCTTGTCGCAGCTCGAGGCGGCCATGCTGGGGCAGAACTCCAGCGTCATCATCATCGACGTGGGCGGTGCCGAGGACGGCAGCTATTACCGCCTGTGCAAGCTCCTCGGTGGTGACTTCGTCGACCTGTCCCTTGACGGGACGAATGCCATCAACCCCTTCCCTTCGCGGAGGGACCTCTACGTCACCGACAAGGGCGCCCCGGCCAGCGATCCCAACCCCGGCCTGGTGAACTTCCTCCTGGCGCTGGCATCCCTCGCCTGCCACGACCAAGGCGACGACAAGCGCAGCCGCGTCGGAGAACGCATCCTGCGCGACGCGATTGTCCAGACCTACGAGCGCCTCGGTCCCGACTGCACCCCCATTTTCAGTGACGTCGAGGCGACGCTCGCCTCTCACTACAAGGGCGAGGACTCCGCGGACGAGGAGCAGGCCCGTCGCTACGCGAAGACCCTCCGCGCCTTCCTCGCCGGTCCGGCCGGGAAGCTGATGAACCAGCCCTCCCGCGTGAAGCTGGGGAGCAACTTCGTCGTCTTCGACTTGAAGGGCTTGGAGAACCTCGGAGACGAGGCGACGGCGATGCTCTACGTCGTCAATTCCTACGTCTGGACGATGCTCGGCAAGCGCAACCGCGACGAGCTGGCCTTCGTCGTCTACGACGAAACCTGGAAGATCATGAAGCACCCGACCGGCGCAGCGCTCCAGGAGGAGCTCTATCGCACCGCCCGGAAGCTTCGCGCCGGCGTCGTCTCCGTCACGCAGAAGCTCGAGGACTTCCTCAGTTCGTCCGCCGCGAAGGCTGTGCTCTCCAACACGCTCCGGACCTTCCTCCTCCGGCACAAGGACGGCCACGACCAGGTCGGCCAGCTTCTGGGCCTCAACGACGTTGAGGCGGGCCTCTTCCGCACCCTCGACACGCGCAAGGGCTATTACAGCGAGGTGCTGATGCGGACCGACGCTGGCACCGCGATTCTCCGCTACAGCGCCTCTCCGTGGGACTACTGGCTCAACACCACGGATGGCCTCGACAAGAAGGTTGAGCGCGACCTGCTGCCGCAGTTCGGCGGCGACCGACTCGCGACCCTTCGCCACCTCGTGGCGACCTACCCGAACGGCGCCGCCGCTGGCGCTGTCTCACCCCCGAAGAAGGTCCCTCATGCCGCGTAACCTTGCCCTCCTCCTCGCGCTCGCCGTGGGGCTCTTGCCGCTTCACGGCCGCGCCCAGATGGTCACGTCGAACCCCCTCCTCGAGTTCCTCGCTAACACCGAGCTTGCCGAGTCCTTCGCCCAGACGACCACCCTCGCGAGCCAGCTTGAGCAGCTCCAGCAGGGCCTGACACTTGCGAAGGAGCAGGCGTCGCTGATGCGCGACGTTTACGACGGCGCCGCCTACTTCGCGACCTTCGACCCGAACGAGTTCCTAGCCGAAGGCTCCGCCTACTTCCGCTCCAGCCTCGGAGATACGGGCCTCACCTCCGAGACTCGGGCCTTCCTGACGGACATTCGCTCCAACGGCCTCAATGGCGGCGACTTCTCGCGCATCCGCGCGCACTTCGATGCCTACCGCGACACGGCCCGCTCGCTGGATGCCCTCCAGGACGCTCCAGAACGCCCCTGGGACTCCCAGACGGCCCTGGGCCTGTCCGCCCAGCTCCAAGCGACCCTTGCCACGCCAGCGGCCCGCCAGCAGCTCCTGTCCAAGCCCACCCCGACCTCCGTCGCGGAGGGCCTCATGACCGCCGACCTGGCGCGAGCCGACCCCACGCTCCTCAGGGCCGTGCTGCAGCGCCGAGCCCAGGCTCGCGAGGCCGAGGACCAGGCCCTCGACCTCCTATGTGAATCCATGGGCTGCAATGGCGCCCCCGCGCCCTCCGTCGGCAAGGCTGAGCAGCTCACCGCGAAGTCAACCGCTCAGTCCGCGGTGGAGCTGACGCGCCTGAACGCCACAACGTCCGAGCAGCTCGCGCTCGAGCAGCTCCGGCGCCAGGAGGAGGCCGCCGCCGCCGCCAAGGCCCGCGCCGAGCAGGACGCCCTCTGGGACAGCATGTCGGGCTCCTTCCGCCGCGCCTTCAATGCTCCTCCCCCGAAGGTGGCCGTCCCGTCCGCGCCCCTGCAGTGAGGCTCGCTCATGAATCCCGAACTCACCATCTTCAACTCGGTTTTCTCCGGCCCCGCGCTGCCCATCTACGGCGCTGGGACCACGCTCGCGTGCGTCTGCTACGCGCTCGCCCTCTACGCTGACGCACAGCGCGCTGGCTTGGGCGGCAAGTCCGACCGCGCCGCGATTCACGACAGGTTGGCCTGGGCCATCCTCTGCCTTGGGGCCTACACCTGGATCATGGGCTCCGTCTGGGCGTTCTTCCAGAGCACGGCGGCGAGCGTCTATCCCCGCTCCGCGCTCGGTGCCATCGGGACCCTGATGGAAGCCGCCCTTCGACGCTTCCAGGAGTACAGCTTCTCCAACTTCTCCGTCGCGAGCGCGATGAAGGACGGCTTCATCGTCGCGACGAGCCTTGTTGCCTTCGTCTCCGCGCTCCTCGGTTACTGGAGCACGCAGACCTTCCAGGTGGTGGCTTACAACTGCTGGTTTGCGCTCGGCCCGCTCCTCATTGGCCTGTCCGTCTATCCCGGCATGAGCACCCTTCGGACGTGGCTCATGGGCACCTTTGAAATCTCCGCCTGGAGCCTCATTCAGGCAATCGTCTTCAAGACGATTGAGGGGACCCTCACCTACTACCTTCAGCGCGCCGCGGCGATGCCGCTTCTGAGCCTCGACTTCCTCGACGTGTTCAGTCAGCTCGCGCTCCTCGCTGTCCTGCCTGTCGTCGTCCCGACCATCGCCGCCCGCCTCTTCGGAGCCGGAATCGGCGCGGCCTTCGCCTCCGCGCAGATGCCGTCGATTTCCCCGATGGCCTTTGCCGCGGCTGTCGGCGGCTACGTCGGCGGCAAGTTCGGCTCGAGCAAGAGCGAGCCGTCCGCCGCCGGGCACGGTCCTTCCGCCGTTAACGCTCAGCGCTCTAAGCGCTCAGGAGACGTCTAGTGTCCTCCGACTTCACCCGCTCCGAGCAGTTCGAGCTGTGGGCCGACCTCAGCAAGCAGAACACCCACCTGCGCCGCAACAACTGGCTCCACTGGGCCGCTCACCTGGTGCTGCTCGCTGCTGTCTTCCTCCTCGCCACCCGCCCCCTCACTGCTGTTCGCGTCGACTCCCTCGGAAAGGCCGACCTGGTGCAGAACATCGCGCCCTCGAACGCCCCTGGCCCCGAGGAGGCCGAGGCTGTGTCTCGCCTCGTCGCTCAGTACCTCATGGAGCTGCAGAGCGGCTCGGTCAGCCGCGACCTGGGCCGCGCCCTCACCCTCATGTCGGCGGACTTCGCCAAGGCCTACCGCGCGAAGGTGGCCGAGGACCAGACGCTCACCACCCTGGACAAGGCAAACGTGCGCTCACAGCTCACCTTCGACCCGAACCTCACCCAGGTTCGCCAGGAGAAGGATCCGGAAGGCCGTCCCGTCCGTTACCTCGTCCAACTCGGCGCGAAGCTGGAGCTGTACCGCGCTGACGTCTTCACCTCGCCTCTTGCCTCCCATGACGTTGTGTTGCGCGCGACGCTCCTCGTTGTTCCTCGTACCCCCACCACTCTCAACGGCCTTCTGGTCCAGTTCTTCGAGCACGAGCTGCTTACTCCCCGCGCTCGCCCAACTTCCCCGGCTCCCACTCCTTCCCCGGTTCCTGCCGTCCCTTCCCCCGCTGTCGCGAAGTAACTCCTCCCATGCTCCGACCGATTGCCGGCCTGTCGCTCTTCCTCTTCGCGCTGTCTCTCCCCCTGCCCGCCCTCGCCGCCGCGCCCAAGGCCGACGCCCCAGCTCCTGCAACTCCGGCGGCTGAGGACTCCGACCGATCCATTCGCACCATCCCCCTCAATGAAAACAAAGTGGGGCGTGTATACAGAGTGAAGACGAGTGTCGGCCTCCCGGTTGTCGTTGAGTTCCCGGAGAGCTTCGACGTGCCAGTTACCTGCGGTGACTGCGCTGTCGAGCCTCCAGACTCCGCATCCCCCGACGCTGTCGCGGAATTCACCGCGAGCCCCGCCTACTTCATCGTTTCGCCCCATCCGGAGCAGCAGTTCCTGGCCCTCAAGCCGAAGCAGTACCCGACCTCCATGGGCGGCAGCATCCCGGATGAAGACTTCCTCACGACCATCACCGTTCGCTTGAAGTCGAAAGTCTCCATCACGCTGCAAGTCGAGTACGCCCCGAAGGCCAAGGCAGATGCCCGGGTTGTCTTCACTCTCCCGGAACGCTCGAAGGAAACGGAATACGTCCGCGACACCCTCGCCCGCGAGCGCGCGGCTCTCGAAGCGGCCTACGCGGAGCGCATCGACTCTGGCGTCCAGCAGGGCCTGCTCCTCGCCCTGGTGGAGCCCCACCAGTGCGCTTCGGCCTCAACGCGCGTCCGCACGGACAACCTGGTGCTCGAGGTGTCGGAGCTTTGCCGCTTCGGCTCCCGCGTCTTCCTCCGCTTCGCCGTGGAGAACCGGAGCCGTCAGACGGCCGCGCTCGGCCTCGTCGCGGTGAAGGGTGCCGTAGGCGGGGGCGAGCCGTCAGAGCTTCCAGTTATCGGCGTGAAGTTCACGCAGGAGGACCTCCCATTCAACGGAACGGCCGTGGGTGTAGTTGGTGTCGACGTAGGCGACCCCACTACCGCCGTCTCTCGCTTCGAGGTGAGTCTCACCGAGCGGAGCGGGAAGGGGCGTGTCCTCACCGCCAAGGGCCTCGATTTCTAGACCTCCCCGCCATGAACGACGACGACATCCCCCCAGACCTTCCCGCCCTCGACGACGCGCTCCTCGACGCCCTCTCCTCCGAGGAGGAGGAGGACGAGGAGCTTCCGGCGTTCGAGGACCTCGAGGAGGAGATTGCCGCTGCTGGCCCCCCTCCTCCCCTGGTGCCTCCCCCGCCCGTCATCGCGGACGCGAAGCCCCCGGAACCCCGCACCTCGACCCGCACCGGCGCAATCCTCGCGACGCCCGTCGGCCACTTCAAAATCCTCAAGCATGTTGCCGCTGGCGGCATGGGTGAGGTCTTCAAGGCGCGCAAAGTCGGGTCCAACTCGTGGAACAAGGACGTTGCGCTCAAGCGCATCATCGCGAGCTTCCGACGCGATGACGTGCATCGGCGGAACTTCGTCACCGAGGCCCGCCTCGCCGCCCACCTCACGCACCCCAACATCGTCCAGGTCTTCGACCTCATAGAGCTGGACTCCTCGTACGTGCTGGTCATGGAGTACCTCACCGGAACGAGTCTCCGGGACCTGCACCAGCTCGCCCAGGAGAAGGGAAGGCTCCTCTCCCCGCCCTTCGTCCTCTTCATCACCGCGGAGCTGGCGGAGGCCCTCTTCTACGCTCACACCGTGGAGGTCGACGGGGCGCCCCTCTCCATCGTTCATCGTGACGTGAGTCCCCACAACGTCATGATCACGGACAGCGGCACCGTGAAGCTCCTGGATTTCGGCGTTGCGTACAGCAATCTCGAAGGCCGCGACCACACGAGCACGGGCATTGTGAAGGGGAAGGTTTCGTATATGTCCCCCGAGCAGGCCACAGATGCGCCAGACATCGACGGGCGCAGCGACCAGTTTGCCCTCGCCGTGATGCTCGCCGAGTTGCTCACCGGCCGCCGCATCTTCGACGCCCGCGGCAACGAGACGCAGACGCTGTTCAAGATTGCGACGTGTGACGCGTCCCTCGTCGCGTCCGGGCTTTCGTCCGTCGCGCCTGGTCTGGCCGCCATCGTCGCACGGGCCCTTTCCAAGGACCCCGCCGCGCGCTTCGGCACCTGCCGCGATTTCGCGGAGGCCCTCCGGGAGTACCAGTTCACGCAGGGCAGCCGCTTTGGTGCGCCGCAGGTCCTGGAGGAAGTGGCCTCCCTCCGGGCACTCCCTGCCTACCAGCCCAACGTCACCATTGGTTCCGCTCCTGCCGCCCGCGAGAAGCCGCGCCCGGCAGCTTCTCCCCAACCCCCGTCGCCGTCCGCGCCTCCTCCGGCTCCGGCCCTCGCCAAGCCCCCGGAGGCCGTCCCGTCCTCCCCCCGGCCTGCAGCCCCTGCCGCTCTCCCGGAGAGCGTCTCGGTTTCCCTCCCCGCTATGGAGGCCGCGCCGCCCTCCGTCCCGACGGAGCCCGGCCCCACCACGCTCCACCGCCGCCAGCGCACCCAAGAGGCCCTCTATGAGCCCCCCAAGGCCAAGCGCTCCGGATTTCTCCTGCCTGTCATCAGCTTCGCGGTCCTCGCCCTCCTGGGCATCGGCGCCGTCTCGCTGCTTACCCGCTCCGCTCCGGCTCAGACCGTGGTGGAGACGGTGAAGACGCCGGCACAGGAGCGTGCAGAACGGGAGCTTGCCGAACGGGAAATCACCGCGACGGGTGCCGCGACCCCCGCCACGCTCTCCGACCCCGCACCGCCTCCCGTGCCTCGCCTTGAAGATGCGCTCCCCCAGCGTCCCGAGCAGCCCTCCCAGGGGCCCGCAGCGGCGCCTCAGTCCTCTGCCGTCGCCAGTCGGCAGCGCCCGCGCTCCCAGACGCCTTCGGCCGCTCCTGCAGGTCCTGGAGCCGCTCCTGGTACGGCACCTACAGCCGACCCAGTTCCCGCGCCCGTCCAGGCCCAGGCGCCTGTTGCGGCGGCTGCCCCTCCCCTCCAGCTCCGCTCCCTCTCCACCCGCATGTCGGCCGGAAGCTCCGTCGTCCCCGCCAGCGCGACGACCGCTGACGCGTCCGGTGCGCTGGGAGTCCCCCGCGGTGCCCAGCTCGCTGCCCGGCTCGATGGTGTCGTGGATCCGTCCGCTCCCGGTGGCGTGCCTGCCATCCTCACCAAGGCTTACGGGAAGCTTCCCGCCGGGACGCGCGTCGTCTGTGAAACCGGCAGCCTCAACGGCTCGCGTGTCTCCCTGTCCTGCGACAGCGTCACCCTCGACGGTCGCACCTACGCCTTCGTCGGCCAGGCGCACGGGCTGGATGGTCGGCCAGGCCTTCCCGTCAGCGTCTCCGGGGGCACGTCCAACGACACTGCCGGTGTCGCCGTTGGAACTGGCGAGCGCATCGTCCGCTCCATCAGCCCAGGCGGTGTGCTGGGGGAGCTAGCGGGAGGCGCCACCGATGCTGTCGCGGGCAAGGCTCGCACCAGCGCCGCAGCACGCGACGTGAGGGCGTCACCCGTAGCCCGAGGGACCGTCTTCACGATTTGGGTTTCCCAGGCCTTCTGAGAACCCCCGACGCAGCTTGGCGGGGGAAACCCCGTCAAGGGGCCTCCGGCCCGCTACACGGCGCGCTACACGCGCCCTTGACTGGCTCCCCCTCGCCAGCACTTCGGCACCCGTCCGTCGCTTGCGCGGCGGACTTTTTTTCGTCCGAAAGTGCTCCCTAATGTTGCGTTAGCGCGCATCATGTTATGCGCTCTAGCGCAACTTCCCGAAGGGGCTTCCCAGTGAAAGTCGTAATCGTTGAGTCACCCAACAAGGTGAAGAAGATCGAGGGATACCTCGGTGCTGGCTTCAAGGTGTACGCGACCGCCGGTCACTTCCGCGACCTCCCGCAGCGCGACCTGGGCGTGGACGTCGCCACCATGACGCCCACCTACGTTGTCGACGAGGAGAAGGCGGCCAACCTCTCCCGCCTCAAGTCCGCGTGCGCCTCCGCCGACGACGTCTACCTCGCCACCGACGCGGACCGCGAAGGCGAGGCCATCTCCTGGCACCTCGCCCAGGAGCTGCGCCTCAAGTCCCCCAAGCGCATCAAGTTCATTGAAATCACCGAGCGCGCTCTAAAGGCGGCTGTTGCCGCTGGAGGCACGCTTGACCAGCACCTGGTCGACGCCCAGCAGGGACGCAGAGTTTTGGACCGCTTGGTGGGCTTCCAGGTTTCCCCGCTCCTGAAGCCCTTCGGGCCGCAGAACAGCGCGGGCCGCGTCCAGAGCGCTACCCTTCACCTGGTGGTCGCCCGCGAGAAGGCGCGCACGTCCTTCAAGGCTCGCGCGTACTGGACGCTCGCCGCGCGCTACGCCAACGGCCTCACCGCCCGCTACGCGACGGCCAATGCAGCGGGCGAGCTGGCTGACGTGCAGTTCCCCACCGAAGCAGAGGCCCGGGCCGTCCTCGCGCGCGCCGCTGGGCCGCACACCGTCACGGGCCTGGAAACGAAGGACGCCCCCCGCAAGCCGAAGGCCCCCTTCACGACGTCCACCCTGCAGCAGGCCGCCTCTGTCGCGCTCGGCCTCAAGCCCGACGCCACCATGGAGCTCGCGCAAGGGCTCTTTGAAAAGGGGGCCATCACCTACCACCGCACCGACGCGACGGCCCTCTCCGACGACGCCCTCACGATGGCGCGCGACTTCATCGCTGCCGACTACCCCGAGGCCTTGCCGCCCGAGCCCGTTCGCTACGCGCCCAAGGCCGACGCCCAGGCCGCTCACGAGGCCATCCGGCCCACCTCCCTCACCACCACCCCGGAGGACCTCACCGCGGACGAGTCGAAGCTCTACGCCCTCATTCGGGCCCGCTTCATCGCCTGCCAGTGCCGTCCGGCCGTCTTCGCCGCAACCACCATCACCACCACTTCCGGCGACACGACCTGGCGTGCGCGCGGCTCCGTCGTCCAGTTCCCGTCCTTCCTTCGCTACCTCGAGGCCGACGAGGACGCAGAGGAGAAGAACGAGAAGGAGGAGCCACGTCTCCCGCGAGTAGCCACCGGCGAGGTCCTCGCCGTCTCCTCCCTCGACGTCGCGCGGAAGGAGACGACGCCGCCGGCGCGCTTCACCCAGGCGACGCTCATCAAGGAAATGGAGAAGGCGGGCATTGGCCGTCCCTCCACCTACGCCGCCACCGTGAAGACCCTCTTCGGCCGCGACTACATCGCGGAAGAAAAGAAGTACGTCCTCCCTACGCAGAAGGGCTTCATCATCGACGAGGCCCTTTGCGCGGCATTCCCCCCGCTCATTGAAGCGGCCTACACCGCCGCGATGGAGACGGCGCTCGACGAGGTCGCCGCAGGCAAGCGCTCCTGGAAGCGCGAGCTGCTGAGCTGGTATCGCGATTTCGAGACGCAGCTCAGCGCCGCCCCTCCGAAAATCGAAGCCGTCGCCAAGGCTCACCCCGAGCTGGCCTCGCTCGTCCCTGCCGCGCCCCAGCTCACCGACCGGCACTGCCCCCTCTGCGAGAAGCAGCTCGTCCTCCGAGGCAAGAAGGATTCCACCGAGAAGTTCCTGTCGTGCTCCGGCTTCCCCACCTGCAGCTTCGCCGCCCCCGAGGACTTCACCGTCCACGAGAAGCCCTGCCCGGAGTGCTCCGGGGCGCTCGCGGTGCTGCAGGGGAAATATGGCCCCTTCGCGCGGTGCGCGCGGAAGGACTGCAAGGGCCGGTTGGACGTCTCGGCGCCTGGCTCCGCCCCCTGCCCCGTGTGCGACTCGCCCACCCGCGACATGGGCAAGTTCCTCTCGTGCACGAAGTACCCCGAGTGCCGGGGGAGCTGGGACAAGGCGGCCCTGGAGAAGGCCAAGAAGGCGGACCGGCACTGCCCGAAGTGCCAGCCGAAGAACCGGCTCCTCGTCCAGCGCAAGAGCGTCAAGGGCACCTTCTGGGGGTGCAGCGGCTACCCCGCGTGTGACCACACGGAGGACTCGGAGGCCAAGGCCAGTGGTGCCGCCCCGAAGAAGGCGAAGAAGGCCACCAAGGGGAAGGCCTAAGTGCCTCGTGCCCTTCCCACCCCGAGGGCGCCTCGGGTAAGCACGCCGACGGCTCGGGAGAGGGTCCCGAGCCGTCCCCGTCGTGGTGCAGCCAAGCGCGCTGCACCGCGACCCAAAGCGGTGCTCCCCAGAAGGCGTCACATGTCCACGAAACCCCCTGATGAATCCGACGACGGCTCCTCGACGAAGGACTCCGACAAGAAGAGGCGCAACACGCGCCAGGTCGGCTTCCGCCTCACCAAAGAGGAGAAGCGGCTCGTCGCGGATGCCTGCATTGCCCTGGGTGGAGGCGATGACCCAGACGCGAAGATCAGCGCAGCGCAGCTCTTCACGACGGCCGGCATCGAGGAGGCCGCTTCACTCGGCTTTACGACGTCCAGCCTTGACTCTCGCAAACCGAAGTTCCCTCCCGGCGTTTGGAAGAACCGTCCCGAACGTTCCTACAGCTCGCTCCACCGAGCGGAAGAGAAGGAGACGCTCACCATCACGATTCACCCGCTCCACCGTGGCCCCATCGCCCTCGCGGCCGACCACGTCGAGGTCAAGCTCCCCACGTTCCTGTGGGGCTCGCTGATGGCCTTTCTGGCGCGGCGCAAGGCCGCTGAACCCAGCAACACCCTCCTCCAGCAGCTCGACCTTCCCTCGCAATACCGACAACCACGCTGAAAGGCGTCCTCCATCACCATGCACCGCAACCCTCTTATCCTCCTCCTCCTCCTCGTTACCCTGTCGTGCGGTGGGGACCGCCCGACGCTCAGCACCAACGAGGGAGGCCGCATCAGCGGCACCATCTTCAAGGGCCGCGTTTCCGGCGCGACGGTCCGCGCCTACCGCCTCAACGGCCTGGACCGCGGCGCCCTGGTGGGCAACACCACCTCCGCCGATGACGGGACGTACGTCCTCGAGGTCGGCGCGAGTGAAGGCCCCCTCCTCGTCTCCGCGAGCGGCGGCTCCTTCGTCGACGAGGCCACGGGCGCGACCATCCAGCTCAACGCCGACGAGCTGACCACCATCCTCCCGCGCTTCTCACCCGGGACTCAGGAAGCCGGCGTGCTCCTGTCTCCGGTGAGCCACCTGGCTACCGCTCTCACCCTCTACCTCGTCCGCACGGAACGCTCCGAAATCCTGGCGGCTTCCGACGAGGCATGGCGTCACCTGAATGGGCACTTCGGCAACCTTGATTGGAGGCACTCCGCACCTACCGACGTCACGCTCAGCACCAGCTCCCAGCTTGACGCCTCCGCAAAGGCTGGCCTGCTCCTCGCTGCTCTGTCGCAGGAGGCCCTCATTGCAGCGCAGGCCTCCGGCCGCACCCCGGGCGGCCCCATCAACCCCATGGCGCTCACCACCGCGCTCTACAACGACCTGGTCACGGACGGCCTCTTCAACGGTGTGGGCGCGCAGGGGCAGCTCTCCATCCCCGCCACCGGCGCGGATGCGTGGCGCCTCACCGGCCAGACGCTGCGCTTTGACCTGGCCACGGCCCTCGCCAAGTGGCTCCAGTCCGAGCGCAACACCTACCGCGTCTCGTTCAAGGACCTTGAGCCGCTGATCCGCGACCTCTCCAACAACAGCAACTCCCGCCTCTTCGCGGAAGCGGGTGGGGAGTACGACAACACCCCGCCCGTCGTCACCGCGAGCTTCCGCTTCAAGTCCACGACGGGTGCCACCGTCACCGCGCCCTCGGCTCCGCCTCGCTACGTGCGCGGTGTCCTGGAGCTGGAGGTCGACCTCCTCGACGCCTCCCAGGTCCGCTCCTTCACCGTCACCCAGGAAGGGCGAGCGCTCACCCCGGCGACTCAGGGCAACACCTCCACGCACTACGTCGGCACGTGGGACGCAGCGGCCACCCAGGATGGCGAGCTGGTCTTTGTCGTCACCGCGGAGGATGGTGTCGGCAACCGGGGCGAGACGCGCCTCGCCGTCGTAGTGGACAACACCGCGCCGAGCATCAACTTCACGGCGCCGCTTCCGGCCTACTACTCGCAGACGGTGCGCGTCGAAGCGACGGCCGCCGACTCCACCAGCGGCCTGCAGGCCTTCACCGCCCAGGGCCTTGCGGGCTTCGTGGACGACGACTCCCAGGCGGTGTCCTCCATCCGGGGCACCTGGACCATTCCCGCCGACCAGGTCGATGGCAAGGCCGTCCTCGCCCTCACGGCCTGCGACGTCGCGACCAACTGCCGGACTCAGGAGGTGTCCATCGAGGTGGATCGCACGCCGCCCGCGCTCACGCTCATCCAGGCGCCTCCTCGCTACACCGCGGACGTGAAGACCGCCTTCGCCATTGACGTCACCGACGCCGCAGCGGGTGTAAAGCGCGTCATCGCGCGAACCCTCGCCGGCACTGAGCTTCCGTCCACGGTCGCCGACGTGCCGGGCGGCAAGCGGTTCACCTTCAGCAACGTCGACCTGGGCCTCGGCCTCAACACGTTCACCGTGACCGCTGAGGACCTCGCCACTCCCCCAAACCTCACCGCAGCGCCCCTCGTCATCAAGGTAGGCCGCGACAACGTCGTGCCGACCCTCAGCATCGAGGCCGTGCCGAGCTACTTCGACGAGCGCACGATGACCTACGGCGTCTCATCGTCCGGCGTGCCCCTCGTTCCCGCCGTCTACAAGTGGCCCGGCGGCACGCAGCGCTCCGCCGTGCTGGCTGGCGTCTCCGACGTGTGGAAGCGCGTGAACCGCCTCTCCGGTGGCCCCTCCCCTACGGCTGACGAGCTGGAGAACGACAACGCCTACAACGTCCCGTTCGTCACTATCGGCGTGCCTCGCACTGAGGAGGAGAGCCCCATCACGGGCCTTTCGTTCAGCGCGGACATCACCTGCACGGGCTGCTCTTTCCCGGCTGCAACGGGGCAGCTCCTGCCCTCCACGCGCACCTCCACCAGCTCCACCTATTACGTGCTGCCGCTCACCGCGGAAACCATCCCTGCCCTGCGCAATCTCCCTGCGACGGCAGCGACGGTCCACCTGACCTTCACCGCGACGGACAGCGTCGGCAACACCGGGACCATCTCCCGTGATGTGACGGTCCACCTCCTGGGCGGCCTCCTGCAGTATGTACCCGTCACCACCTACGCAGCCGAGCAGGACCCGGCCAGCATCTACACCTATGGAGGCTCGCGCTACGGCTCCCTCTTCACCTCGAGCGGAAGCCTCCGTGTTGCGAAGTACCTCATTCGCAACCCCGCTCCCTATCCGGTGCCTCTGCGCGTCTTCTTCACTGGCTCGTGGCGCTTGAGCGAGACCTGGCCAACGGCCATCACCAAGCTTCCGGCGGGCTCGAGCTACATGCTCGACGGCTTCACCTTCAACCCGGTGGAGTACTGGACCTCCAGCAACGCCACCAGCAGCTATCCGTGCGGCGGTCTGGCTGGCGCCGCGACAGCACAGTTCCCCTACCACACGGCCGGCTCCTCAACGCGCTACCTGTGCGGGAGCCTTCCCACGCCGACGCCTGAAACCCTCAGCGCCGTTCCTTCCTTCGGGAAGCTCCTCGCGGGGAGCCCTGGCGCCTCCACGTGGGGCAGCGGCTATTGGGTGCCTGCCGCATCCGCGACGAGTCCTGGTGAGCTGGTTCTCTACGTGCAGCAGATTGGCAAGCCCACGTCACCGTTCACCTACAACTGGAACGGCTCCACTTACGTCCGGTGGATTCAGGACTTCTGGAAGTGGACCAACGGCACCGTACCCAACACAAACAACCTCTGTGGCACGCCGAATGCCGGCCCGGCGCCCTCCTTCTGCGCGGTCTACGAGGCGCACCGTGTGAATGCCTCTCTCTCCGTCGCTCGGCATGTCGCCCAGATTGATCTCCGCCTGGAGGCGCTCGGGAGCTTCGACCCGGGCAGCATCACAGGCGAAGCTGTCCCTGTAGGGACCGACCAAGTCTCCAACCTCGAACACGTCTTCTAAACCCTCTATGCGCTCTCTCCTTCTCGCCGCTGTCGCCGCCTCGCTCGTTGCTTGCTCCGACGGTGGTTCCACCACCCCTGGTCCTCAAGGCCCTGCAGGGCCGCAGGGCCCCCAGGGGCCTGCCGGGCCTCAAGGCCCGCAGGGCGTTCCCGGCACTCCTGCCCCCGTCGTTGACGGCGGCTACACCACCCGGGAACAGGTCGGCTGCTTCTACGCCCGCGATGCACGCGCCCGGACGGATGGAGGGAGCGACTTCGAGCTGATCGCCCGCTGCGCGAGCCCGTCGGATCTTCCCCTCACGGGGAGCTGCTCCGGCGGCGCCGGCTCTCGCGTCCAGCGGGACGTCGTGAACGACGCCAGCGAGCCCCGCAACTGGGGCCGCAGTGCTCCAGGCGTCGCCGCTGGCTGGCGGTGCACTTGGTTCCTCACCGGCACCGCCCCCACGCAGGAAACCCTGCCCGGTACCTACGCCGTCATCTGCTGCAGCGGCACGCCCGCTGACTAACTACCTTCCTTCCGAGATTGCCCATGCGCTTCGCAGTCCTGCTGTCCCTTCTCCTGCTCCCCTCCGCGGCCCTCGCTGACCGCGGCGAGCTGTACACGTTGCTTGAGGGAGGCCCGTCGCTCCTCGCTGTCGACGATGCGCTGGACGGCGAAGCCCGCGCGACTCCGGCCGCCCTCGGCGCGCAGCTCCTGGCCTACTACGGCCTCTCCAACACCCTCCACGTGGGCGCAGCTTTCGGGGGCGTCCTCCGAAACGACGTGGGCTACATGGGCAAGACCTACCGCACGCAGGACGGCAGCCAGCCCCAGGGAGACTTCTTCCAGAACCTCACTGGCATTTCGCTCGCTGCCGTCGCCGCCTACCGCGTCGACACCGGCTACGACCTGGCTCCCGTCTTCCGCCTCGAGTTGGGAGCCGCTTACCTCCGCTATTCGGCGCTGCAGTTCTACCCGGCGAACGTCTCCCTCGCGCTCGACGTTCCCACCCGCTCCGAGTTCGCTCCCACCGCCCGAGCTGTCGCAGGCCTCGAGTACCGCTTTGCCTCCAGCTACGTGGCCTCCATCGGCCTCTCCGCGCGTCGCAACTTTGGCGCACGGGCTGCATGGTCCGTTGACCTGCCGGTCCACTTCGGCCTGATCTGGTAGCCGTCCCCGACTTCGAGTCCCTATGTCACCGACGAAACCTCCATCCACTCCCGCGACTGTCGGGGACCTCTTCGAGGCCGCAGGCGTCGAGGTGCCTTCGCTGCCGCGCATCGCCGGGCGGACGAAGACCGATGCCACCAACGCCGCCGCCGCGCTCATTGCCCGACGGCATGACAGCCAGCTCCTGGCGTTCACGCCCCGCGACTTCATCCTGTGCTGCCTGCCTCTGCAGCAGCCCGCGGAGCGGGTCCTCGATGCGACCGGACAGCCCGTCATTGCCGAGGAGCGCGCCACCGCCGGCGGCAAGGTCAAACGCGCCTACCAGCGGAAGCTCTCCACCTCGTGGATCCGCCGAAACGGCTCGGCGGAACTCCGCCTCACCACGGACCAGCCCGACGTGGGCCTGCCCTTCGGTGAGGATCTCCTCACGCTGTGCTGGCTGGTGACGGCCTTTAATGCCGCTGGCTGTCCCGAGGACAACCGCCTTCGCTTCCGCTCGAGCGCAGACGTCCTAACCGCCTTCAACCTCCAGCACTCCGGCAGCGCCTTCCGACGCCTCCGTGACAGCCTTGCCCGCCTCATGGCCGTGACGGTGCGAGTCACGATGCATACCGACGACCCGCGCCAGCTCAAGACCTCGCGCTACAACCTCATTCGGACCCTGGATGCGTTCGTCGGCCATCCCAACCAGCACGCCCTCTGGCAGAACGTGGTCGAGCTGGACCACCACTTTGCCCAGGACCTGCGCGAGCACCGCGTGCCGATTGACTGGCACAGCCTCCTCGCCCTCTCCGCCGCCTCCCGGCACCTCTACGTCTGGGAGGCCTGGCGCAGCTACCGCGTCCACAGCGAGGGCCGTAAGGAGGTCAACATCTCCCTCTTCAAGCCCGGCGGCCTCTGGGACCAGCTCGGCTCCGAAGCGGAGAGCCCGGGGAAGCGCAAGCAGTCCATCCGGAAGTGGCACGCCGAGGTCCTCCGCGTCTGGCCGGAATGCCCCAACCGCCTCACGAAAGATGCAGAGCAGCTCATCGTCCGGCCCGCACAGGCCGTCTCCGAGAACGCGAAGCTCATCCTCCCTGGAATCTCTCGCACTCCGCCGGTGGCCCTCCTGTCGGAGGAAGCCCGCGCCGCCATGAAGCCGACGCTCCGGCTCCGCCGTCTTCCCAGCAACGACTAGGCCCGGTGACTCGCTGACTATTTAAGCCAACCCGCTCCGGCTTAAATAACGCCCAGCCCTAGGAAAGCGGCTTTAACAGCCACCTGGTCAAGCTCCTCTGCCCCTGCCGGTCCCTCACGGGCCGGTGGGGGCTTCGTCTTTCCAGCGTCTAGAGGGCCGCTGGGCGCCTCTCAGGTGCTTCCGCGCTCCCCGCTGGCCCGCTCCCCCGCCCTGAGCCCGTCTCGCCCTTCCTAGGGGTTCCTAGGCCGCACCGCAGAGCTGCGCCTAGGTCCCACTGTCCACCCCTACGGACCCACCTGTCCGCACCGTCGGACTAGGTAAAGCGGGAACGCCCGCACTCGGGCCCGCCCAGCCCACGGATCCGAGTTGTTGCGGCCTGCCGCAACTACAGTGTGATCCTAATTCCCACCGTGAAACTTGGTAAGCTCGGGACCTCGTGATTTCAGGCACTTAGCGGTATGTGCGCCGAGAAACTTGGTAAGGGTGCACAGAGAAACTCGGTAAGCCGGACCGAGAAACTTGGTAACGAAAAGTGCCTTAACATCGCGGAATCATTGAGGAAATCGCCGCCCCCCAGACCGTCTTTCCAGACCACGACGATCCATACATTTATCCTGACGGGCCCTGTGGATAACTCGTAACTCTGTTCAGTGGTACTGAACGCCCAGCGCAGGCGCCCCAAAGGGGACCCCCGCCGGGGGACTTTCCTTCCCCCGGACCCTCTCCCTGTCGGAAGCCCTCCAGCTCCACGCCAAGTCCGGCGGCAGAAGGCACCTAGGTAGGGGGGTTTTCGTCGAGCCGCTCCAGCTCGAGCGCTGCACTCCAACCCCACCGACGAGCCTTCCCTCGACTTCCAGCATGGGGTGCCGGGGTATGGCTCAGCAGCCCCGCTAATCCCACCCCGGACTCCGAGCGAACCTCCGTCGCTCCTCGGCCTGGTGCTCGCACAGGCCCCGCCACCGGCGGGGAACGGTTGCGCGTCGCCGGGCAGTGGCCGCGTCGGTCAAGGGCGCGCGTGCGCGCCGCGGAGCGGGCCTCGAGGACCCTTGACGGGCGCGGACCTGTCCGGCCGTCGGTCGTGCTGGCTCGCTTCCTGCTCTCCAGGCGCCGAAATGATGCGTAATTACGCAGCACGGGTTGCGTTAATGCGCAGCATAGGTTACCACTCTTTCCGGCTTTTTGATGCGTTCTGACGCATCATTTGGAGGGCACCCGTCATGCTTTCTGCTTCCCTGCAGTGCATCGAGCACCACCCAGTAACCCGCTGGCTCTACGTCGTCGACGATGACTCCGAAGTCCTGGAGGTGGGCGACCTCGGCGCCGATGCCTCCGCGACCAACGAGGACCTTGTCCACTACCTCCGCCCTCGCTGGCCGAACCTGAACGTCACCGCCTGCACCATCCTCCGAGGGCCATCCATTCCCCCCGAGGTGATGCCGTGAAGAGGCCTACGACCGCCGTCCAGCCGCTGGACCCCCGTCTCGCCGTCGAGCAGCTCAAGCCCCTCGCCGTCGCGTTCGATGACGCCCGCACCACCGAGGTTCGGCTCCTCACCTCCTGGCATGAGTCGGGGTCCCGCCTGAACACCAAGACGCACCAGGACCTCATTGCGGCCCAGGACAACACCTTCCGGGCGCGGCGCGCGCTCGCCGACGCCATTTTCCGCGTCCTCGTTCGAGGGCACGTCGTCGACTGCACCTGCGCCACGTGCTCCACCGAGCACAACCGCGTGGGCGACCTGGTCGTGCCCTTCGTCCCTCCGGCGCAGCCGCCTCGCGGGAAGGGCTGACCGATGCCCCGCCCCACCCTTACGTGTGTCCCGGCGAGCCTCACCGAGGATCTTCCCGTGAAGTGGGATGTGCTTCCGCTCTCCACCACGGACCGTGCTCGCTTCTGCACCGCGGTCCTCCTCACCGGTCCTCAGGCGGACCCCTCCCGCTTCGGCTGGAAGGTCGGCACCCTGATTGAGGACTGGCGGTTGTACGCCGCTGGAACGTCGGTCGTGACCGACCGCCTCCAGCACGTCCAGGAGTCGGACGCTCATACCTGGTTCATCACCGGGCAGCTCGAGGACCTCTGGGTCAGCGCCGTTCACCTCCACTTCCGCGAGACGTGCGGCACCCTCGCCACCACGGTCCACCGGTGGCCCGATTGGGCCCTCTTCGCGCCTACCGGGCTCGTCAGAACCTTCGACCCTCACGGGCCCGGCCACTGGGTCTGGCGCAGTCCCGAGGCCTTCCTCGCGGCCTACGACTTCGACGGGCCCACCCGCGCCGCCGTCATCGCGCACGCGAAGCGCGCCGCCGCGGAGGTGCCGTGGTGAGCATCCTTCCTTCCCACCTGGAGCTGCAGAGTCACGCCCGCTGGTGCCGCGACTACGTCGCCCAGCTCGCGCTCGAGGCTGCCTCGCGCAGCTCGGGCGAAACCGGTGAAGCGCTGCTGTCCCTCGCCGACGTCCTCGAGCGACAGGCCCTCTCCGTCGACGCTCCTCCGGAGGACCTCGTCCTTCCCCGGCCGCACCACTTCGAGCGCTGGGCACGCGTGCTGCTCGCGTCCTTGGCCCTCACTCATGCCGGCCGCTACACGGACGGCTCGCCTGTTGCCGCCGGCCGCCGCGCGAGCCTCCTCGCTCTGGCCGACGTGCTCAAGCACCCATGAGACACCACTGCTCCTGGAGCCTCTGTCGCAGGCCTCGCTGCTCCATCACCTGGCACAACATGAGCTGGTGGTGCGCGCCGCACCTTCGCAGGGTCCTCCAACTCCTCCGTCCTGCGCGCGCCCTTCGGCGGCGCTGCCGCTCTCGCCCGCGGCTCCGCCGCTCCTGCTGTCCTTCACGGTGACATGCCCTGATGAAGACCTTCCTCGTCGCCCTCATCCGCCCGCTTGTTGTGGCCTATGCGCTCCAGCTGCTCTCCGTTCGGGTGCGTACCCTTCGCCCTCATGCGGCGCCCTGGCTCGACACCCGCACAATGGCGGATGCTCTCTTCATCCTCTCATTAATCGTGGCCGTCGCAGGCGTCGGCCGTGCCATCGTCTGCACTCCACTTCCCGACCGGAACCACGACGACGCGGACAAGCCCTAGCCCACTCCCCATGACGCTGCCCCAACCTGCTCCCGAGCTTGCCAAAGGCCAAATTTGGCGGAAGGGCCGCCGCGAAGCCGAGGTCGTGCGCTTCGACCTCGACTTCGTGTGGATGCGTAGCTGTGAGTCCGAGCGGACGGTCCCAGTCCGCCGCGTGAACTCCGGCGCTGCAGCTCCATCCGATGGGCCGCAGCGCTACACGTTCGTCGCTCCTCGTAAGGACTGACGCATGCTGCCCCGAAACCTCCTCGTCGAGCTGTTCTCCGAGGGCTGTGTTTGCGGCTAGCGTCCTCCGTGCTGGTGCCCAGCTCCTGGGACGATTTGCATGGTTTCTACCGCGCGCGGACAGCGACTTGCGGATTGCAGACCTCTGGTCCGGACGCTGGCCGCACGCACGCCTTAAGAAAGATCACGTGGCCTGCAGGTATAGTGAGGTTGACAACTGGGCTTGATGAACCAGCGCGATCTTTAGGAGCCCACATCGCATAGGGGCGGACAGCAAAGTCAAAGTAGCCAACCGCAATCTTTCCATCCGCGACCGTGTCCTCCACATGGATGTTGTCGTAATCGGTGAACACGACTTTGGAACCAAAGTTGGGCCCCCAGATGACGGTGCTCTCGAATGCCGTCACGGGTCGCTCAGTGCTCTCCCCATCCGATTCGACCACGTTCCCGGAGGACTCGCGCTCATCAGACTCTATCCACTCCCGCTCCATCCGACTCCGGAGGACCTTGCGAAGGCGGAGGCTTGGAACCCGAATTCCGCCTGTCACCGCTGGGACGACGACGAGCTGCTCACCACCGACCCGCGCTCCGTCACCTGCAGCTCCTGCAGGACGACTGACGCCTTCACGAGGGCCGTTGCAGCCCTCCCCCTCCCCCCCTCACCGCAGGAGTAATTCCATGCCCGATGGTTTCCTCATGATCTGCTCGTCCTGTCCCTTCATGACCACCGACCCCGACGAGCGGGATAAGCATCAGCGCGAGACGCACCACGAGTTCCGCAAGCGCGTCAGTATCCCCGACGTCCCGCGCCCCGGCCCCGTCACAACGGATCGCATCGCTGCTGCGATGCACCCTCCCGTCGGTGACGGTGCTGCAGGGCCTGCCTGCTTCACCTGTGGCCGGTCTTCCACCCATTGGAAGCAACGCGGTGAGGACTGGCTGCTCATCTGCGAGTCGTCCAACCTGCCGAGCAGCTCCTGCACCGCGACGCCCCTGGAGAAGCCCACGGTCGACTTCGTCGCGAAGCGCGTCTTCTGACCCATGCCGTCTGCTCCCCTCGCGCTTCCAGCCTCGCAGGCCATTGTTCCGGCCGCTTCGCTCACGGAGGCCGCCCGCGGCTACCTCGTTGCGGCTCGCTCCGAGCGCACCCGTCGTGAGTACGCCCGCGACTGGCAGACCTTCACCTCCTGGTGCGCCGCTCGCTCCCATCCGTCCCTGCCCACGACGCCCGAGGCACTCTGCCTCTACCTGACCTTCCGCGCGCAGAGCGGCCGCAAGGTCGCCACCATCGAGCGCGACCTGGTCGCCATTTCTCAGGCGCACCTCGCCGCCAGCCTCCCCTCCCCGCGACACCCTCTCGTCCTCGAGGTCCTCAAGGGCATCAGGAACACGCACGGAGTCGCCCCCTCCCAGAAGGCCGCGCTCCTCCCTCCTCAGCTCGCGCGCTGCTGTGCCGCCCTGCCTGAAACACCCGGCGGCATTCGCGACCGCGCTCTCCTCCTCTTCGCCTGGAGCGGCGCCTTCCGCCGCAGTGAGGTTGTCTTCCTCAATGTCGAGGACCTCGTCTTCACCGACGCCGGTGTGGAGGTCCTCCTGCGCAAGTCGAAGACGGACCAACAGGCCAAAGGCCAGCGCCGCGGAATCCCCTTCGGAGCCCTGCCTGCTACGTGCCCTGTTCGCGCGCTCCAGCGCTGGCTCACCACCGCGGCCATCACCACCGGCCCCCTCTTCCGCGCGGTCAATCGGCACGACCAGGTCGCCGCAGAGCGCCTTCACCCTTGCACCGTCGCTCGCATCGTTCAGCGTGCCGCGCAGCTCGGAGGCATCGACCCCAGCTCCGTCGCTGGCCACTCTCTGCGCGCGGGCCTCATCACCGCAGCCGTCCGCAGCGGGAAGAGTCTTCCGTCCATCATGGCTCACACCGGCCAGCGCTCAGTCGCCACAATCCAGCGCTACGTTCGTTCCGCCGGTGACGTCTTCACCGACAACGCAGCATCTAACCTCGGCCTTTGAGCCTTCCCCCACCCTCACCCGCTCACGCGAAGGACGACACGTTATGGCCCACGTCGAACCGCTCACGATTGGCGCAGCCCTCGAGCAGATGCAGCGCGAGGGACACAAGCTGCCCGACGTCTACAGCCGCTCGGAGAACATCGACAGCCTCGTCATCGTTGACGAGCTGGGAGCAAAGCTCGTCGCCCAGTACCCGGTTGGAAGAGGCTGGGAAAATCGCACGCCCTACCACGGGCCAATCGCCGGGCTCCTGCGCGTCCACCAACCCTCTGCAGCGTTCGCTCTTCTCGCACACACAGGATGGGAGCCGCCGCGTGGGGGGCAGGATGCGCTCTACGAGGAGGCTGCTTCCCTTGCGTCCCAAGGCCTCCTTCCGCGTGTCTACAGGACGAACGCTCCCTCACTTCTCGTGGTCGTGGACTCTGCAGGGCAGCACCTGGTGCACCGCCGCGTGACTGGCTGGGCCACCCGGACCCCTGCTCCTGGACCTCTCTCCGAGCAGCGCCGCGTCACCACCGACGTTGAGGCCTTCGCTCTCCTCTCCGAAGTCGGTTGGAACTCGAAGCCCACCCAGCACTAACGCTTCCACCAACGGCACAACCATCTGATTCCCGTCTCGTCCGCGTCTCCTTCGTCACCTGGCGAGACTTCCCCACCCCACCCCGCTCCCCGAGTGGGAGGGCCAGCCGCGGAAAGGCCCGCGGCTGCGACACGACACGCAGCTCCCGCACCAGCACCTCCCCGCCACACGACACGCAGCTCCCGCACCAGCACCTCCCCGCCACACGACACGCAGCTCCCGCACCAGCACCTCCCCGCCACACGACACGCAGCTCCCGCACCAGCACCTCCTCTGCCGAACCGCTTCTGCTCTCAGTCGACGACGACGGCGACCGCTCCTGCCCTGCGAACCTCGTCACGCTCTAGTGGCCTCCAAACGCTTCCCGACGCCTCGTAGCGGATGCACTGCTCAGGTCTGCCATGTGCCTCTCCTTTCCGTGGTCGCTCCCGCCGGCCGCCCGCTAAGCGTCGACTGACCCTCCTTTTCAACGGTCGCGCCAGGCCAGAAGCCGCCTGTCACGCCCGCTGACGGGGGCAGCCGACAGCGGACGACCGTCGCTCGCTGGCGGCCCCGTCGCATCTCTCCCTCTTCGAGTGAGGAGAGCGCGACAGGGCGCCCCACTTCAAGGAGAGGCACATGGCAGACAAGAACAAGCAGTGCACCCAATGCGGCGGCGGGAAGATCTTCGGACACAAGACGACCTGCCCGCTTCTCCGAAGGGCCCTCGAACTCCTGGCGCCCGACGCCGTGCCCTCCGACAAGCCTCAGTCCGAGTCCAACGAACCCGAGGCCTTCATCGACACCACCGAGTTCCACGCTTGGGCGAACAGCGAGGAACCGCCCGCTGAGAAGCCGCTCCCCCGCGAAATCACGCGCGCCACTGGCCTTGGCTTCTACTTCCACGCCACCTTCCGCGACGACGGCAAGAAGAAGTAGCGCCCCGCGCGGCGCCAGGCCCTTCGGGGCCTGGTGCCCTTTCGCACGTCCACGGCAGGAGAAGGGCGCCGCCCTCCTCCCGCACCCACCACCCGCTGGCCAGGAGGGAAACCCTCCTCCCAGGCCCCACCACCCGGCCCGGGGCAAGCCCGGGATGGAAACGCCCGCGGGCGGGCGGTGTCGTGGCGCAGGCCCTGCCCCAGCGGACCGGGCTTCCCTCCGCAAGCGTAGGTCGCCCTCGAGGCAAGCTCGCCGCCGGCGCAAGGCCGCGTCGTCCTGTCCCTTCCGTGTCCTTCGGCACTCCAGCGGCACTCCTCGCGCACCACCTGGTGGTGCAGCGCCCGCACCGTCCACGCCCACGGCCGCTCCCATTCAATCCGGAAGGAGGGGACCCCTCCTCCCATCCCCACCACCCGGCCCGGGGCAAGCCCGGGATGGAAACCGTCTGGAGCTCAAGGCGCTGTCGTCGCGCTGGCCAGTGGAGCACGTGGTGCTGCAGCGCCCGTGCACCGTCCCCTCCCTCCAGACGGCCTCCCAAGGCCTCCAGGAAGGCTCTGCCTTCCCTCACCCATCCCGCACGCATGGCGTCCATGCCCTCCTGCAGCATCACGTCCCCTAGTAAAACTGTTGCGGCCTGACGCAACATGGAGGATGCGGATAGACGCAACTTCTCCAGCCAGGCAGAACCCTTGAGACACCCGCAGCGACAGAAGCACCAGCCTCTGATTCCCGTCTCGTCCGCGTCGAAAAGCCGACTGGCGAGACTTCCCCACCCCACCCCGCTCCCCGAGTGGGAGGGCCGGTCGCGATGCAGCCGCGACCGCGGAGGCCTCCCGGCCTCCGTGGCGGGAACGTCCGGCAAGCGGACGCCCCTTCACACCCAGGAAGGCTCTGCCTTCCCTCACCCATCCCGCACGCACGGCCAGACGCTGCCCAGGCCCGTCAAGGGTCCTCCGGCCCGCTCCGCGGCGCGCAAGCGCGCCCTTGACCGCCCTGGCCAGGTCCGG
>NZ_RAWO01000226.1:0-410 GCF_003668955.1 Corallococcus sp. AB038B
CTCCCGAACGCCGTCAACACGATGACGGGGATGTCCGGCCGGTTGAGCACGATGCGCTCGCACAGCGCCAGCCCATCCATCCCGGGCATGCGCAGGTCCGTCAACACCACGTCGAAGTCCTCGCCGGACAGTCGCGCCAGCGCCTCGTCGGCGGACCCGAGCGCCACGGGCGTGTAGCCCCGACGGGTCAACCCCTTCTCCAACATGGCGCGCATCTCGCGCTCGTCCTCGACCATCAGGACGCGGCCTGGCATGTGTCCCCTCCGCTCGGCAGGTAGATGGAGAAGCAGCTACCGCGTCCCAGCTCGCTGCGCACGGCAATCCAGCCGCCATGGTCTCTGACAAGACCATACGAAACGGACAGCCCCAGCCCCGTGCCCTCGCCCACGTCCTTCGTGGTGAAGAAGGGC
>NZ_RAWO01000227.1:0-410 GCF_003668955.1 Corallococcus sp. AB038B
AGGCCGCCCACGAGCACCCGGGCCCCGCTCTTCCCCGCGACGTCCGCGCACCCGGCCTCCGCGAGCGCCTCCTCCGAGCCGTGCCGCCGGCTGGACATCAGCGTCTGGCCACGCACGCGCAGGACGTACTCGTCCCCTCGCCGCGCCAGCGTGACTTCCCCCACGTCGGGGACCTGCGCGGTGTCGAGCGTCTCCCAAGGCTTCATGCGTCCGGCTCTTCGCGCGGAAGCCGCGCCCGGGTCAAGGCGCGCAGTGCTTCGACATGTCGGGCCGACACGTCGAGCGCGGCTTCCAGGGGAGGGCAGGGGCCCGCTCCAGAGGAGGACCCTGCCCGGCATGGCCGGTGCAGAATGGGCGGGGGTACCTGGACCGGGGCTTCGCGCCCTCACCGAAAGGAATCACCCATGGCC
>NZ_RAWO01000228.1:0-410 GCF_003668955.1 Corallococcus sp. AB038B
CAGCGTGGACGTCACCTCCACCTCGCGGCCCGGCAGGGAGAACTTCTTCGGGCCGTCCGGCGTGGCCACGTCGAAGGTCAGCGCCGGCACCTGCACCAGCCCCAGCGAGAAGGCGGACATGCGCACGCCAATGGTGGTGGTGGCCGAGTCCGGCCCGTCCTTGCGCTGGCGCGTCTGGTCCAGCACCTCGAAGTCGCCCGTCTCCTTGGGCAGCACCAGTTCGTAGCGGTGCTCCTTCGGGTGGGTGATGACCACCTCGTAGAGGAAGGGGTCGCCGATGCGCACCTGCCTCGGCTCCACGCGCGCGGAGACGTTCTGCGGCTGCACCGTCTCGGCTGCGGGCGCACCGGGAGGCTGCGGCGCCGCCGCCACCCATGACGGGAGCGCGCCCACCAGCAACAGGGCCAGCA
>NZ_RAWO01000229.1:0-409 GCF_003668955.1 Corallococcus sp. AB038B
GCACGCGTGAAAACGCGTGCTCGCTTTGCTTTTTTTCCGGGCTGTTGAGACGTGAGCGAACGTAAAAGCGTATCGCCGCGCGAGTCACCTTGACGGGTTCGCGAGCGTGGTATGGATCGCGCCCATGCTGCTGGAACCCGGACTGAACCTGACGCTGCGCCCGATGGCATACCCGGTCTTCTTCGAGATGTATCGGAACGCCATCAAGAACACCTGGACTGTCGAAGAGGTCGACTTCTCCACGGACCTCGTGGACCTCCGCTCGAAGATGACGGATGCGGAAAGACATCTCATCCACCGCCTGGTGGCCTTCTTCGCGACGGGCGACAGCATCGTCGGCAACAACCTGGTGCTGAACCTCTACAAGCACATCAACGCCCCCGAGGCGCGGATGTACCTGTCGCGGCAG
>NZ_RAWO01000230.1:0-409 GCF_003668955.1 Corallococcus sp. AB038B
CGTCATCGCCGCGTAGAACATGATGCCGACGCTGAAGACGTCCGCCTCGGGACCGGCCTCCAGCCCTTCGATGATCTCCGGCGCCATGTGGGCCGGCGAGCCCACGAGCGTGCCCGTCACCGTCATCCGCTCTTCGATGTCGAGCAGCCTCGCGATGCCGAAGTCCATGAGCTTGAGGACACCGTCCTCGCGCACCATGACGTTCTCCGGCTTGAGGTCGCGGTGGATGACGGCGGCCTCGTGGGCATGGGCGAGCGCCGCCGCCAGCTCGTGGATGACCATGGCCGCCAGCTCCGGCGGGTCCATGGGCCCCTCGTCGAGGACGGACTTCAGCGTCACGCCGCGGATGTACTCGGTGACGATGAACGCGTCCTGCGCGTCCGCGGAGGAGAAGTCGAAGACCTCGAGG
>NZ_RAWO01000231.1:0-409 GCF_003668955.1 Corallococcus sp. AB038B
CAGATTCGAGGCCATGTCGGGGTTGCACCGTAACAGGAGCGGGTGGGTTGCGCGGGACTTCCGTGCTCGGGCGCGCATGGCTTGCGACAATCCATGCGCCACTGCTGTACTGCGCGCGCCCCCATGAAAAAGCCCACGCCTTCCGGACATCGCTCCTGGGAAATGAGTCGGCGCGCCTTCCTCGGTGGCTCGGCCGCTGTCACGGCCCTGGCCACGGTGGACGCCACCGCGAACCCGCCGGGGCACGCTGCTCCTTCCTCCAGTCCGTTCGAACTGGAGGAGGCCACCATCGTCGACCTCCAGGCCGGCCTGCGCGAAGGGAAGTACACCGCGCACGGCCTCACGGAGCGCTACCTGGCGCGCATCGCGGCCATGGACCGCACCGGCTCGCTGCCGCTCCTGTCCGTCA
>NZ_RAWO01000232.1:0-409 GCF_003668955.1 Corallococcus sp. AB038B
GGAAGTCATGCGGATGCGGCAGGAGCTGGGGTGCTCTGAGCCAGAAGCGGCGCAGTCAACAGCATCGAGCCGAGGACGACGAATGGAAGGCTCATGGACCTCGATCACGGGCGGGTGGTGGGTGTGGCGCCGAATGAGTATTGGAGCGAACACCATAGAACTGGTCTCGAAATTGAGCGAGCAAGTCTGGGAGCGGAAGCTGGGGAGCTCATCGACATGAGAGGGATGGACATGCTCGAAGCTGACCGGTGGACCTGACCGACGAACAGTTGGAGCTGATTGAGCCGCTTCTTCTCGTTAGGAAGCCGAAGAGGGACGACCGGCCTGGGCGGAGCGTTCTCCCTCCCGAAGGAGAGCTGAGCGGGTGAATGGTCCAGCAGCAACGGGCGGGACGGCGTGGACCAAGAGG
>NZ_RAWO01000233.1:0-409 GCF_003668955.1 Corallococcus sp. AB038B
TTTAAAGTATCAGACGATGGATTAGTAGCGTATGGTTTTGATTACAATTTTTCATATATGTATGATATACTGTTAAATCATCTATACGAAATCCAACCAACTACCGGATATTTAGCTTTTACACCCTGTGATATAAGCCTGACGGCAACAGGTGATCACGCAGTGGCTATTGGGTATCGCAAAGCGGGTAATCTCTCATCTTCATTAATGTATGCTACGTCTTGTTTATGGAAATTTAATTCAAATAATCATTCAATGGCAACTATCAATTGTATCAGACTTCATCATGTTGGTTATCATTTTAGTGAATATCATCCTGGACCGAAATTATCTATGGATATAAATCATTACAATAATTCACATTTCATCGCTGTTGGAAATTCACCAAATCGAAGTATTGAAATTTATA
>NZ_RAWO01000024.1:0-31326 GCF_003668955.1 Corallococcus sp. AB038B
TCCGTTTCGGCCGGAGCACACGCACTCGCGGCCGTTTGCTCCCCGCCATGGCGATTCATGCTCGCACAGCAGCGCTTATGCATCCTTTGGATGCATCAGAATCGTTAATTTTTTCTCATCCCCTCAGCCCTTTCCGCCGTCCTTGAGGTTCAGCAGGTCGACGGCGGCGGAGAGGCGCTCGCGGTCCTTGAGGAACTCCGCGTCCTTCTGGAGTTGTTTGTACTGGCTCGTGGTGACCTTGGGCAGGTCGCCGTCGATGCGCTGCTGGAAGATGGGCTCCGTGGGGCGGTCCTTGTGGAAGAAGGTCTGGTCCACGGACTCGGCGCGGTGGGTGCCGGGACGGACGTTGAAGCGCGTGTCCACGAGGATGTCCGGGTTGCCGGAAATGGCCTTGTCCGCGGGAATCATGGCCGTGTTGGCGCCGTGCGAGGCCGAGGCCAGGTTCTGCGCCGACTGCGTCTTCTTGCCGCCTTCGCCATGGCCCATGCCGTGGAGGATTTCGTAGGGGGTGTCCCCGTCGGCGGTGCCCAGGTTCTTCTGGTACTTCGTGGAGCTGGGCTCGCCCTGGGTCATGCCCTTGAAGACGTTGGTGTGCTCGCCCTTGTCGCGGTCCGGCACCGCGGTGAGGACCTGCTGGGGCCCGAGCCCTCGCCGCTCCACGGAGCCTTCGTAGAAGAGGCCCTTCTTGTCCTTCGCCTGACTGCCGACGTGGGCCAGCAGGTTGAGTCCGTCCTGCGGTGTGTCCTGAGTGGTGCGCAGGGACGACATGTCGCCGGTGCGGGCGGAGTGGGTGTCCTGCAGGCCCACCGCGTTCTGCTGCTTGTACAACTCGGCGGCCGAGGGGGGCGTTTCGCCCGTGGCCGCGGCCCGCTTGGGCCGCTTCGACGCGCCCGCGTCGAACGTATCCGCATCATCCCGGGGGCGCTTCGTCGAGGAGGAAGCAGAGGCCTGCGTCTGGGGCGGAAGCGACGGGCTGCGCGTCGGCGTAGCACTGCCACTGGCAGGACTGGAGCTCCTACTGGGGCTGGGGCTGGGGCTGGAGAAAGAAGTCGGCCGCAGTTTGCTGGGCATGGGGGGCTCCATCAACAGACAGGGGAAGCGTCATGCCGACTGTGGCTGTCGTGACCCACGCAATGCAAGTCCATGACTCCCCTTGCGTTGGCCAACGACAAACATCCAATCGCGATGGTTTCCATTTCAGGGCCGTCAGGGAGCGGGCGCCGCGGACTCGTTCACGAACACGTCGTGGAAGTACGCGTTCGCATACCCCAGGGGCGCCGGGGTGCCGCTGGCGCAGGTGGGCAGGTCATGGGTCACCACCAGTGCCTTGCTCGAGCTGCCGGGTGCGTGCGTGTCCGTCACGGTGTAGGCGCCGTATACCTCCGGTTGCGTGTCGCGCTGGAACACGAAGCGGTGATTCGCCACGTCCCACTGGAGCCGCAGCACTGCCTGCTCGCCCTGGTGGACCAGGCCCAGGTCCGCCGTGAAGAGCCGCGCGCGGGTCGAGCACGAGGCGTCCGTGCACCGCTCGATGACAGCCTCCACCCGCAGCGACTGGGAGCCGACGGGGTCCGTGGACCGGGAGACCATGCGGAGGGAAGCGGTGACGTCGTCCTGCAGGCTCCTTCCCACCGCGCCCCGGGTGTTGAAGAAGTGGCCCGTGAGCTCGGCGGCGCTCTGGGCCGCCGGAGCTCCCGCCGGGGCCGTGCACCCGGTGCTCCTGGCATTGTTCAGGCGCACCTTCGCCGCGATGGCCGTCACCGCCGGGGACTGGGAGAAGCGCAGGCCGTAGCGGCCCATCCCCGTGTCCGAACGGCTCATCAACCGCAGGCGGGTGAAGGCCAGCTCCCGGAGGGAGTCCAGCCGCGTTCCGGTCTGCTCATCCACCCACCGGGCCGGGTCGATGCCGCGGATCTTCGTCGCGCGTGGAGGGTTGGACTTCATCGGGTTGAAGTTGTCGTAGGGCACCATCGGTTCGACCGCCTGGGCCGTGCCCCCCAGCACCAGTGCAAGCACCGCGCACTTCAGGTTCATCGTGCTCATGGCGACTCCATTTCCTTCACGTTGAAGTAGTGCCGCACGCGGGCGTTGTCGCCCGTGGCCGTGTCGTGTCCTTCGGTCTCCACGGTGATGCCGCTCTCGTAGCCGTCCATGAAGCTCCCCAGGAGTTCCACCCCGGCGAGCCAGTCAATGGCCGTCAACTCGCCCTTCACCCGGCGGAGCACGCCGCTGTTCGCGAAGAAGGTGAGGTGAGCGTCCTTGTCGTCCGCATCCAGGATGGCGCTGCTCTCAGGCGTGGAGTCGTAGTGGTCGTTCGGGCCGGAGTCCGACTCCCAGATGGCCGACGTCATGTTCACCGCCCCCGAGAAACCGACCGGCAGGTCCGGGAGGAGGCTGTCGGCGCCCGTGTGCACTCGCCAGTTCGGGTAGATGGTCTGGTCCTCGATGATGTTCAGGAAGGTGTTCAGCTTCGTGAAGCCATTGGCGGTCATCAGCACACGCGGCGAGAACCAGTCCGCGCAGCATCCGCTCGCGGTCTCCAGGTCGGTGACCTGCTTCACTGCGTACTCGACCCGGTGCTTCTTCATCGGGTTGTACTTCACGACGTCCTTCACCCGCGCCAGCTGCACGGTGACATCCACCATGGCGTGATCCGACAGGCATTGCTGGACGAGGTTTCCCTCGGAGTCCTCGCTGCCGGAGGTGGGATCGAAGTGCGGGTTGACGCTCGCCGTGGTGCCGTTGAGCAACGCGAACGCGGGGAAGTCCAAGGTGTCCTGGGCCGGGAACACCAGGACGTAGTCGAGGCGCTTCTTGGCATCCAGCTCGTTCACCACGTTGTCGGTGCAGACGCTGGACAGCCACGTTCCGCCCGCCATCGGGTTCGGACCGGAGACCACCCGGGCCAGGTCCCGCATCTCGGAGAACTGGGTGTTGGCCTTGTCGAACTCGCTCAGCGTGCTGATGTCCAGGAGGCCAGGGCCCACCATGTCGGCGTACTGGTTGAAGGCGACGTTGGTCTGCACGCCCTTGGGCCCCACGGTGTTCAGGTCCCCCAGCAGGAAGGCGGGGCGGTCCAGGCCGCTCGGCCAGGTGCCCTGGGGAAAGGCGTCATGGACGTCAAAACCAAAGACGGGGTCGGTCAGGGGTCCGCCCTGGCGCACCTGCTGGACGTAGGCCTTGATGTTGGAGAACTGGTTCTCGCGCGCGGTGGTGTCGGGCCCCGCCGTGTTTTCTCCCGCGTTGACATGGGTGCAGAACACGTCCACGAACTCGGCGTAGTCGGTCCCCGCGGCGAGAGTGGGGGTGTCGTGCTCATCGACGAAGACAGGGGCGGTCGCGGCGGGCGTGGCGATGCGCGCCCAGAGCACGCCCTTGGCCTGGGCGCAGTCTTCGTCAGTGCACATGCCGAAGGGGAAGTGGTGCACCCCACCCTCGAGGATCTGCCGCGAGGACAGCAACACCAGTCCCGTGCTGAACAGGGACGGCTGGAGGATGTTGTCATTCAGCTCGGTGACGGCCTGCATGGGCGGCAACAGCGCGCCCGCGCGCAGCGCGTTGACCTTCTCGATGAGCTCGCCGCGCTCATGCGCCATCCAGATTTCGGAGATGCAGGCGACCTCCTTGCGGAAGATCCGCTGGGCGACGGTATCGATTTCCCCCGAGCCGCCATCGTCGACCCAGGCGGTCACATCCGGCATCTGCCCCACGTTCCACATGGTGAAGCTGAGCGGAATCGGTGTCGGGTTCGTGAACTCGAGCGTTTCCCAGTTGCCCGTCAGGGTGCCGCCGGACGACAGGCCCGCTCGGTTGGGGAACCGGCCGCCACCCACGGTCTGCGCGGAGGTCGTCGGGACGGGAATGTGTTCGATGCCGAGTCCCAGCTTGCGCACCGTGGCCAGGAGCGGCTCGCTCGCGCCTCCGACGGGGAGGCCTGGCGCCAGTTTGATCTCGAACTCGATGTGGACGTGGGCCGGGTCCGAGGCCGGGCTCGCCACCACCACGGTGGTGTCCCAGGCCTCGGTGGGGGCCGCGAGCGCGCCCCAGCCATTCGTGCCGCCGAGGTTGCCCTTGCTCTGGACGGTATCCGCGTAGCCCTTGACGGTGGAGTAGCTCAACGTGATGCGCCGGTCCTCGTCACGAGGCACGTGCGCGCCGGAGGCCAGTTGGAGGGTTTCGCCGCGCTTCGCATCGAACCAGACGCTGACGGTGCCCTCCAGGCCCACGAAGTTCCCGCTGGCATTCCTGGGCTTGGGCAGGCGCATGCCGATGAACAGGGATTGCACGTGGCAGGGATTCTGGGGCTTCCCCACGTTGCACTCGTCCGCCGTGTAGCTGGCGTTGTCGGAGACGGAGAGGAACAGGTCTCCGTTGGGCCCCCCGTTCACGTAGTCCTGCAGTGGGAACTTCTTGCCGTCGGCGTACTCCAGGGGGGAAACCACGCCGTCCGCCGTGGGCTGGGTGCACGGAGTCGCGGGGCTGCAGTGGACCCCCGCGTCCTGGGGGAGAAGCTTCGTGACGTGAGGCGCCGCCAGGGCCCCCGTGGGGATGAGGCTGGCGAGGGCCAACAAGAGTGGAACGCGTTGCATGATGCCTCCGGGTCGAACAGCCGGAATGCACCGCGCATGCCGTCTGGCTCCCCCCTGGGAGGCAGTGAAGACGACGGCAAGGATTGCCGTGGTCGTGCAGGAGTTGCCTGCGGGCCTTGCTTCCCCCGGCTGTCCCGGGCCCCGAGGGAGGGCACTTCCGGGGGAGCGGGCCTTGGTACACGTGTTGCTTTGGGGTGGACCTGCTTCCAAGCAAAGGACCCCCGCCCCCATGATGAAGCTCCGCACCCTGCTGCTGTTGTTGCCCAGTCTCCTGTGGGGACAGCTCGCGCTCGCCCAGGCACCGGCTGTCACGACCTATTACGAACCCATGGAGGGAGGCGCCATCCGCTATCTCACCATGGCGTCCCCTTCCCTCGGCGGGTCGGGCCCCAGCCACCAGGTGTCACTCGCGCTGGCGTTGCGCAACAACGAGGCGACGTCCGTCACGTTGACCCAGATCCTGATCGACTTTCCCGGCACGACTGTGCTGACGGGCATGTCCACCAGCCTCGTCGTGCCCGCGAACGCGGTCCGCAATTGGTCGTTCAGCGCCGCCCAGAACATCATCCTGCCGAACCCGGCGCCGAACAGCATCCGCATGCGGCTCTTCTTCACGGGCTATGCGACCCCGGTGACGGAGACGTTCACGCTCGCCGCCTACCAGGCGCCCACGCCGTCCGGCAGCAACCGCTTCTGGGGCCGTGTGGGCGACCTGCGCCCCCACGAATACTGGCAGGGCATGGGCGCGGTGCACGGCGCGAGCGTCCAGGGCTGCCAGCTCTTCGCTTATGACGTGGGTGTCTATGGTTGGACGGGCTCCGGCTGGTCCGACGTGCTTCCGGGCACCGACGGTTCGCAGAACGAGCACTACCGGCAGTGGGGCAAGCCCATCTACGCGGTCACCGGGGGCACGGTGACGGACTTCGTCAACACCGACGCGACCAACTTCCCGGTGGGCTCCGTCAACCCGGCGTCGCACGGCGGCGGCAACAGCTTCACCATCGACAACGGCACGTATCTGGTCGGGTACGCCCACATGCAGGCCGGCACGCTCAACCCCAGCCTGCTGACCGTGGGCGCGGTGGTCCATGAGGGTGACTTCCTGGGCCTCCTGGGCAACTCGGGCAGCTCCTCGAAGCCGCACCTCCACATCGGGGCGATCAAGTCGGACTCGTCGTCGACGCTGTGGTCCCCCCAGTGCGGAGGCCCGCTGCGCCCCGTCCCGCTCAACAGCGCGTACGCCATCGACCAGGCGGTGCTGACGCCCTGGTTCGGGTTGGAGCAGCTCGCGCCCTGGTCCCCGATGAACGGCGTGGGCATTCCCAGCGGAGCGGCGCCCAATCACATCAACTCGCTCCTCTGGCCCGCGGCGAGCCCGCCGGTGGTGCTGAGCAACTCCGTGGTCAACGACTTCGCGCTGGGCTCCAATGGCCAGCTGTGGACCGTGGGCAGCAGCACGGGCGCGGTCCTCACCACCCACGACCGCCTGAGTGTCCCCTACAACACCGGCGTCTACCTGGACGTGAACCCGGGCGGCAGCGCGAAGGCCATCGCCGTCACCGCCACGATTCCGTATGTGATTGGGATGAACGACTTCGTCTACCGTGGCACCAGCTCGGGGTGGATCCAGACGTCGCAGACGGCCAAGCGCCTCACGGTGGATGAGTCCACCGGCAAGGTCTGGGTCATTGGCCTGGACGACAAGGTCTACTCCTTCAACCCCACCACCCTCGTGTGGAGCGCGCAGACGCCGACTGCTTCGACGGGCAAGGACATCGCGGTCGCGCAGGGCATCCCCTACATCATCGGCATGGATGACCGCGTCTGGAAGCACAACGGCTCCTCCTTCGTGCAGCTGCCCGCCACCACGACGCTGAAGCGGCTGGCGGTGGACGGCGCCACCGGCATGCTGTGGGGCATCGGGGCCAATGACGGCCTCTGGTTCTCCACGAGCGGCAGCACCTGGGCCGAGCACCCGGGCGGCATCCGCGCTTATGACCTCACCCTGTTCCAGGGCACCCCGTACGTGCGCGGCCTGGACAACGGTGTCTGGAAGAAGGAGGCCTTCGGCTCCTCCCGCGTCAACGTCGTCCAGCCCTGAGCGTCCCGGCACGGCCATGCGTGGACGGACCGCACCTGCGCGTCTTCGAGGTGCGGTTCGGCGGAGCGGCCGCGGCGGGCATCACCTCCGCCACTGAGGACTCACGTCCGGGCCCGCACGAAGTCCACGAAGGCCTTGAGCACGGGTGGCAGATGCCTGCGGCTCGGGTAGTAGAGGAAGAAGCCAGGGTAGGACGGGCACCAGTCCTCCAGCACGCGAACCAGCCGCCGCTGCCGGAGCAGTGACTCCACCTGCGACTCGAAGACATACGCCAGCCCCAGTCCCGCGAGCGCGGCTTCGAGGATCTCCACCTGGTCGCTCAGCGTCAGCGAGCCTCGCGTCTCCACCTCCAGGGCCTTGCCGTCTCGCTCCAGCTCCCATGCGTAGCGTGAGCCGTTGGAGAATCGGAACTGGATGCAGTCATGCGCGGCCAGGTCCCCGGGCGTCTTCGGCGGAGGATGCTTCGCGAAGTACGCGGGCGTGGCGACGATGGCCGAACGCAGCCGGGGGCCCAGCGGAATCGCCACCATGTCCGCGGCCACGCGTTCGTGGAAGCGCACGCCCGCGTCGAAGCCCTCCTTCACGATGTCCACGAACGCGGCGCCGTCGACGAGCTCCACCTCGATGCCGGGATGCGCCTCCAGGAACGGGCCCAGCACCGGCAGCAGGGCCAACCGGATCGCCACCCGGGCCGCGCTGATGCGCAGCTTCCCCACGGGGGCCTCACGGAACGTGTTCAGATCATCGAGCGCGTCGTCGATGTCCCGGAACGCGGGCCGCAGCCGCTCGGCGAGCCGCTCGCCCGCCGCGGTGAGCGCCACGCTCCGGGTGGTGCGGTGCACCAACCTCAGGCCCAGCTTCTCCTCCAGCCCCCTCAAGCTGTGGCTCAGCGCGGACGGCGTCACTCCCAGGGCCCCCGCAGCTCGGCGGAAGTTCAGATGCCGGGCGATCTCCAGGAACACCGTCAGCTCGCGGACGTCGGCCTGCATGGGGGCTGCCTTTCTGCTGTTGAGCCGGACTCAACGGTCTTGTGTTCTGCGTGCGCATTCTCTCATGGATGGTCCAGGTCTATCTCTTCGCTCGTAACCCCTGACGAGGAGCACGCACATGAAGACCTGGCTCATCACTGGCGCATCCCGCGGTTTCGGAGTCCTCATCGCCCAGGCCGCGCTCGACGCGGGCGACCGTGTCATCGCCACCGCGCGCAACCCCAAGAGCATTCCCCTGGCGGCCCACCCGAGGCTGGTGGTCGCGAAGCTGGACGTCACCGACGAGGCCGAGGCCCAGCGCGTCGTGGCGGAGGCGGGCCGCATCGACGTGCTCGTGAACAACGCGGGCTTCGGACTGCTCGGCGGCGTGGAGGAGTCGAGCGCCGCCGAAATCGAGAAGCTCTACCGCACCAACGTCTTCGGCCTGCTCGCCGTCACCCGCGCGGTGCTGCCCGTCATGCGGCAGCAGCGCTCCGGACACGTCATCAACCTGTCCTCCATTGGCGGCTACCGCTCGTCCTCGGGCTGGGGCGTGTACTGCTCCACGAAGTTCGCCGTGGAGGGCCTGAGCGAGGCGCTCCACGATGAGCTGGCCCTGCTGGGCATCCACGTCACGGTGGTGGAACCCGGCTACTTCCGCACCGACTTCCTGGACGCGGCGTCACTCACCCGCGCGGAGCGGATCATCCCCGACTACGCGCAGACGTCCGGCGCGATGCGGTCTCGCGCGGTCGAGCTCAACCACCAGCAGCCCGGCGACCCGGCGAAGCTCGCGACCGCGATGATGGAACTGGTGAAGCTGGAGCAGCCTCCGCTGCGGCTGGCCCTGGGCAGCGACACGGTGAAGGCCCTGGAGGAGAAGAACGCCTTCGTCGCCCGCGAGCTGGAGGCCCATCGCGCCCTCTCGCTCTCCACGGATTTCACCTGAGCCCTGCTTCTGTTTCCCGGGAGCTGAGGGAACGGGCGGGGTGGGAACGTTGGGTGGGTGCCCTTCTCTTGCAAGGTCTCCCATGACAACCCCTCTCCGAATGCTGTTGACCCTCCTGGTGCTCCAGCTCCTTCCCGGCTGCGAGGACACGCCCCCACGCCCCTCCTTCGACGCGGGGGCCCCGGACGCCGGCCCCTTTGTCTGGGACGGCACGTACACCGAACTGGAGGAGCACGGAGACTGGGTGGACCGGGGCCCCTTCGCGCCGTGCGGCTTCGATTCGCGGGACGCGTCCAGCAGCGCCTGCGAGGAGCTGTCCCGCTTCGATGTCTCGGATTGCGCCCCGGCGGCGCTCGCCGGGATTCCCCAGGAGGGCATCTATCTGGCCAACACCCGGGACGAGCGACGCCTGGAGGACGGGGGCACCCTCATCAGCACCGGCCCTGTCGGCTTCCAGCTCCGGAGTGACGGAGGCCCGAGCACGTTGTTCGACGAGCCGCTCCGCTTTCGGGACACGCAGGACGGGCGCTTCTCCCTCATCGGGACCAACACGCGCCTGAGCCTCACCATGACCCTGGTGGGCTGTCAGACGCCCGCGACGAACGTCATCACCGGCTGCTTCGCCTCCTGTCGCCGGGGGAAGGTGTCGCAGCAGGGCACCTTCGAGGCCCACCGCGTCGCCACCTGGGCGGGCGAGCCCGAATCCTCCGGAGGGCTGACGCTGCTCTCGGAACGCCACGTCGCGCAGGGGCAGCCCGTGGATGTCTATGTCACCCTGGACCACGCCTACGTCGTCTCACTGCCCTACCAGGGCCGAGACGGAGGGCTCACCGTCTTCGACGTGCGCGACCCGAAGAATCCCATCCTCACGGCCTCCATCAGCCTGCCCGGGGACAACTTCTGGAATGGCGTCTGGGCCTGGGGAAATGCCCTCTACGTGGCCAGCAGCAGCAGGGGCGTCCTTGTCTACGACCTCTCCCATCCCGCGCTGCCTGTCTTTGTGCGAAGCCTGCCGACGGGAGCCTTTGGCGCCCACACGGTGCTCGTTGACGGCGGTCGGCTCTACGCCATGGTCCCCAACACCGGCACCTACGTCTACGACGTGTCCCAGCCGCTGGCTCCCGTGCTGCGCGCCCTCGTCACCATCCCTGGGGACTTCGACTCCGGGGGGCCGCATGACGCGTTCGTGTATGAGAACCGCCTGTACATCAGCAACGCCTTTGGCGGCTACGGCGTGATGGATGTCACCGACCTGGATGACGTGCGCTACCTGGGCCTGTACCCGCGCCCGGATTTCGGCTTCGCGCACCACAGCGCGGTGGGGACCTTCGCCAACCGCACCCTCGCCTTCGAAGGGGGCGAGTTCCACAGCTCCCACCTGCGCGTGCTCGACGTCACCGACCCGGCCCGCATCGTGAAGCTGGGCGAGTTCCGGATGCGGCCCGTCACGTCCATCCACAACCTCATCCTGCGCGGCACCCGGCTCTACGTGGCCTGGTACCACGAGGGCCTGCGGGTGCTGGACGTGTCCAATCCCACGCGGCCCACGCAGGTGGCGCATTACAACACCTTCCGCGAGAGCGACCCCTCCCGGGGCGACAGCCTCTTCGAGGGCGTCTACGGCGTCCGCGTCCCTGGCGACGGTCACGTGTACGTCGTGGACTCGTCGCGGGGACTGCTCGTCTTCAACGAACTGTGAGGGCTGGCAGCCGCGGCCGCACCCTGTCCTCCCCCGGGGCTTGCGTGCATAGGGGATGACTATCGATCCATTGGCGCCGGGCTCTCACGGTGGAGGGAAGCGACGTCTATATGTGTCCACGTCGCCGTCGCGTTGACGCACCTGTGCGCCACCCGACTCCCCCTGGACCCTGGAGCCTTCCATGTATGCCTTTCTGAATCCGTACCGAATCGCCTTCCTCGCGCTGGCCACCTCCCTGATGGGATGGGGCTGCGCGTCTTCCTCCAAGAGCACGACGGGTGAGTCCATGACGACGACGCAATCGCAGAAGGCAGAGGATGTGCACGTGGGCCTGCTGGTGCGCCTGGAGGCGAAGCCGGGCAAGGAAGGCGACGTGCAGAAGTTCCTGGAGGGGGGCCTGCCCTTGGTCCACGAGGAACCGGCGACGGCGCAGTGGTTCGCGCTGCGCTTCGGTCCGACCTCGTTCGGCATCTTCGACACCTTCGCCGACGATGTGGGCCGCAAGGCGCACCTGGGCGGCAAGGTGGCCGCGGCGCTGATGGCGCAGGCGCCGGAGCTCCTGTCCACGGCCCCGTCCATCGAATCCGTGGAGCTGCTCGCCGTCAAGGCGCCGGGCACTCCGGATGTGACCGACTCGAAGGCGCTGGTCGTCATCCTGGAGGCGAAGCCGGGCAAGGAAGGCGACGTGCGGAAGTTCCTGGAAGGCGGGCTGCCCATCGTGCGCGACGAGCCGGCCACTCTGCACTGGTACGCGATTCGCCTGTCGCCGACCACGTTCGGCATCGTGGACACGTTTCCTGACGAGGCGGGCCGTCAGGCGCACCTGGGCGGCAAGGTGGCCGCGGCGCTGATGGCGCAGGCGCCGGAGCTGCTCGCGAAGCCGCCAGTCATCGAGCAGGTGGACGTGCTCGCCGTGAAGCGCTGAACGTCACCGCTTCATCCGGGTTCCGGGCGCGGGGCGCACCTCACGGGGTGGGCCTCGCGCCGTCTGCTTTCAGGCGCCGGGACGTGGCCGGCCCGCGCTCTCCAGGAGGGTGCGCCAGAAGAGCTTCGCGGCCGGTGGCGCGGTGCGGTCCCCCGAGCGCAGCAGGGACACGGTGCGCTGGAGCGACGGTTCGACGAGGGGCCGCGCGGTGGTGGCGCCCGGCATCAGCGAGTGCTCGGGCATGAAGGCGAAGCCTACGCCCGCGGCGACCAGGCTCTGGACCCATTCCTCACGTTCGGTGCGATAGCTGGCGTACAGCTCCACCTTTCGAGACGTGCACAGCGCCCCGACCTGTTCGCGCATCTCGCAGGAGAGCCGGTCGATGTAGGGCTCGTCGGACAATTCCGCCAGCCGCACGGTGTCCTGCGCCGCCAGGCGATGTCCGGGGGGAAGCACGACCAGGTAGCGCTCATCATAGACTGGGGTGACGACGCACCAGTCGGGCGTGGGCGCCGCGGCGTGGGTGATGACGAGGTCCACCTCCGCTTCCTCCAGTTGCCGCAGCACCTTGTCGCGCGTGCCGACCTGAAGTTCTACCTCCACTCCGGGCGCCACGGCGCGGAACGCCGCCAGGTAGCCGGACAGACGTGCGGGACCGATGGTGCACAGCACCCCGATGCGCAGGGGCACCTGCTTCAGGCGGCGGTGGTTCTCCGCGATGAGCGCCACGCTCCGGCTCTCATCATCGATGCGCTGGAGCCGGGGCAACACCAACCGGCCCAGGGGTGTGAGCTTCGCGCCACTCCGGTCTCGCAGGAGCAGCAGTCCGCCCAGCTCCGCCTCCAGCTTCTTGATGGCGGCGGTCAGCGTGGGCTGCGACACGTGGCAGCGCTCCGCGGCACGCGTGAAGCTGTGCGTCTCCGACACCGCCAGGAAGTACCGGACCTGATGCATCTCCATGCGACGCAGGCTCGCCCGTTGTCGGTGGACAGGCAACCCACGCGGGCTTCCAGTGGCTGGGCGGCGAGGATGCGCAGGCGATGGCGCACCAGCCGCGGTGGCTGCACGACCTGCAGCGCACCGCGCCCGAGCCGCACCCGGTGGTGGCCCACGACGGCGCGTCGATGCAGGACTACCAGCGCTGTGGGCTCATCGTGTGGACGGACTGCTCTGACCCATTGGCTTGGGTTACGTAGTGGAGCTGTCGCGCCCACTCGCTGGGCCGCACCAGCAACCCACCCAAGCAAGGGGCCCCCTCCCCGCCCCTTCCGTCTCGCCGTGGGCCCTTCCTGGAATCAACGAAGGGCCTGACCGCTCCCCGCGGCAGCGGTCCCTGGTGACACGCGGACGTTCTCCGACGGCTCAGCCCCCGTGCACCCCGCGCGCTGTCGTCCCTCGCGCGGACGCCACCGACGCCAGCAGCTCCGGCCCGGGCCAGGCGTTGCTCGGCCGTCCTTCCACCAGGAAGTCCACCGCGGGCGACAGCACCTCCGGCGCATAGAGGATGCGGAAGTGCCCCAGTCCTTCCGTGCGCGTGAGCTTCGCGCCCGGCCACGCGCGCGCCACCGCTTCGCCTGCTTTCAGCGGCACCTCGCGGTCCCCCACGTCGTGGAAGATGCGCAACGGCACGTCCAGCCCTGGCGCGAAGGCAGGCAGCGCCAGGTCCGCCAGCCGCATGTCGAAGCGATCCTCGATTCGCGCCGCCATCCGCCGCCACATGGCCTCCGACAGGCCCACCGTGTCCGCGAAAGCCCTGATGCCCGCCAGCGGATCCGCGGGCGGCGAGATGAAGACCGCGCGCTCCACCTTCATCCCGTCCCGCAGCGCCACCGCCGTGGCCGCCGCGCCGAACGAGTGCGCCACCACCGCGTAGGGCCCGCCCGTCGCCTGCCCCACCGCCGCCACCATTCCCGCCAACTCCGGCAGTGAGCTGGTGCGCCCGGAGGACGCCCCGTGCCCCGGCGCGTCGTACGTCACCACCGAGAAGCCCGCGTCCACCAGGGGCTGCACGAAGGCCGTGAGCTGTCCGCCGTAGCCGCTCCACCCGTGCACCAGCAGCACCCGGGGACCCTCGCCCCAGCTCCACACCGCCACCTTCTCGCCCTCCACCCTCAACACCCGGGGCTGCCCACGCGCCAGCACCGCCTCCGCCGTGCGCGAGCGCCGCGGCCGCTGGGGCGTCAGGAACAGCCGCTCCGACCACGCCGCCGCCACCCCAGGCGCCACCGCCCCCAGACTCCGCGCCGCCGCCCTCACACCCCACAGCGCCAGTTTCGTCCGAACGTTCGTGCTATTTTCCGCCATGATGAGGTCCTCCTCGAAGGACACTGCGACGACAGGGTCAGGAAGTCGGGGTGCGCGCGGCGGTGACGAGCGCTTCGAAAGCCCGGCGGGCTCGCGCCTCGGCCTGGGGGTCCCGCATCAAGCGCTGCGCGTGGTGGAAGCCCAGCATCGCCGCGTACTGGTCATGGGCGAACTGCTCCACGTCCAGCGCCTTGTGGAAGTGCCCTTCCGCCACGGCGATGCGCGCGGCCTGGGCCAGGCAGTCCAGCCAGTCCCGCTGCCCCTGCACCAGCGTGTCCCTCGCGGGCCCGGGCGCGTCGTCCAGCTCCGCCGCCGCCGCCACGAAGATGCAGCCGCCCTCGAGCACCTTGTCCCGATCCCACGTGAGCCAGCCGTCGAAGAGCGCCCGCACCCGGGGCTCGCCGCGGGCCTTGCCCAGCGCCGGGCGGATGACGCGCTCGGTGAAGACGACGGTGGCCGCCTCCAGGACCTGGACCTGCAGCTCCGTCTTGGACTTGAAGTGCGCGAACAGGCCGCTCTTGGAGAGGCCCAGCTCCTCCGCCAGCCCCCCGATGCTCAGCCCCTGCAGCCCCACCCGGCTCGCCAGCCGGACGGCCGTCTCCAGGATGGTCTGATGGGTGAGCTCGCCCTTGCGCATGACCTCTTCATAGAACGGTCGTGCTTTTCGTGCAACCGCATCGTCGGTGAGGCCTTGGCTTGCGCCTCAAAGCATTTCCCTGACGCGTTCAGCGCGGCTCATGACGTGTCAGGGGGCGTCCCCGTTTCATGGCTCCAGAGGGGAACGGGGCTGGCACGTGCCTTGGATTCAGTGGGGTTCGCCTCCCGTTTCCATCCGCCAGGAGTTCCACCCCATGAAGCACCTTGCCTTCCTCTTCTTCTTCACCGCGACCGCACATGCCGCGGCGCCGTTGGGCACCGACAAGGAGCGGGACAGCTACGCACTGGGCCAGGACGTCGCGGAGTCCATCAAGCGCACCGACGCGGACCTGGACATCAACGCGTTGGTGCAGGGCATCCGGGACAACCTGGAGGGGAAGCCCTCGTTGCTGAGCGGACCGGAGCTCACCCAGGCGCGGACGCGGGCGCAGGGCACGATGCTCCAGAACCGCACGGCGAAGCGCGCGGCGGACTCGGCGAAGTACGGTGCGGCGGGCCAGTCCTTCCTGGCGACGAACAAGGCCCAGAAGGGCGTGGTCACCACCGCGAGCGGGCTCCAGTACCAGGCGCTGACGGCCACCACTGGCCCGAAGCCCGGCCCCGCGAACCGCGTGGTGATTGACTACAAGGGCACCGTGGTCGGCGGGACGGGCACGGAGTTCGACAGCTCCGCCGCTCAGGGGAAGCCAGCGGTCGTGGGCGTCAGCGATGGCATCGCGGGTTGGAAGGAAGCCCTCCAGCTCATGACGATTGGCAGCACGTATCGCTTCGCGCTCCCGCCGCAGTTGGCCTACGGCGCGCAGGGGCTGCCCGGCAAGGTTCCTCCGAACGCGACGGTCGTCTACGAAATCACCCTGCGCGAGGTCGCGAAGTGAGCGCCCCGAAGCTGCACGTGGGGTTCTGCGCCGCACTCCTCTTGATGGGTTCAACGGCCGCCGCGCAGACGCTCGACTGCCAGACCTCGCAGGAGCGCTTTCCCGCCGCGGGCCTGACGCCCAACCCGAAGGTCGTGGCGATGGTGCCCGCTGACAAGCTGGCCGCGGGCTACGTCCGGGTGGGCGGCGGGTGTGAGGTGTCGCGCTTCGGCTTGGAGTCCGTGCACGCCGCGGTGATGGTGCAGAACGCACCGGACGGGACTTCCGGCTGGCGGTGCAAGGGCGCGGACCCCGCGTTCGTCTCCAACCCGGCCTGGGCGAAGGCGTCCGTCACGTACTGCCGGGCCACCGACGCAGGGGGCACCCCGCTGCCGCTCCAGTGCACGACGCTCACGAAGAAGACGGGCCTGCTCCGCAACCCCACCGTCGAGGTGAGCCTCACCCCCAACCTCGTCACCGACGGGTACGTGGTGGTCTCCGGCGGCTGTGACACGTCCCACTTCGGCAATGGCTCCGTGCACGCGGAGAACGTGGTCATCTCCCGGCCCACGCCCGGCGGTCAGGGCTGGTATTGCCAGGCGGCGGATCCGCCGAACCACGGGCAGGACGCCACGGTGGAGGCCTCGCTCGTCGCGTGCCGCGTGGGCCCGACGGCCGTCACGCCGAAGCCCAACCTCCAGTGCACGGTGACGCAGGGCGCGCAGGGCACGGGGGCCTATCCGAAGTCGTTCGCGAAGGGGACGGGCCGGACGCTGGGAGGCGGCTGCGAGCTGTCCTTCGCGGGCAATGGCTCCGTCCACGCGGAGTTCATGGTGCAGCAGGGGCCGCAGGCGGATGGCTCGTGGGCCTGCCTCGCCGCGGATCCTCCGCTCATCTCCAACCCCGGAACCGCGAAGGCCAGCGTCGTGAGCTGCAACCTCACCACCACTCCCCTGCCCCCGCCGGTCGTCGTGCCCGCGACGCGGAAGAACCCGGTCATCATCGTGGGCGGCACGGTGGCGAGTGAGATCCTGTACTGGATCCTGGCCGGGCGGCTCCGGGCGGACGGCTACTACGTGGAGATTTTCGAGCTGCCCGGGGGCGGACTCATCGACATCCGCGAGGGCGCGCAGGTCCTCAAGAATCGCGTTTCGGAGGTGCTGCTGAAGACCGGCGCGGAGAAGGTCAACCTCATCGGGCACAGCCAGGGCGGCATCACGGCCCGGACCTACGTGCATGACTTCGGCTGGCGACTGGTGGACAACCTCATCAGCCTGGGCTCGCCCCACAAGGGCACCCACGTGGACCCGCTGTTGGCCGCGCTGCTGGTGGGGTGCACCGGCAAGCCCACGGACAGCCCCATCTGCACCCAACTGCGCGCGGGCCCCTTCCTGGAAGAGATCAACCAGCGGGTCCCGGACGACGGCATCGCCTACACGAACCTCAACAACCTGAAGCAGTTCGATGTCTTCACGGACGGGCTGACCAACGGGCGCATGGACAACTGCGACCGCACGAACGCGCAAGGACAGGCGCTCAAGTGCAACGTGGTCGTCCAGGAGCAGTGCCCGGCAATCTTCGTGGAGCACATTGGCCTGGCGTCGAGCGGGGCCGTCTACAGTGGCATCCGTCAGGCGCTGGCGAAGCAGCCCATTCAATTCAACTGCGCGGAACTCTAGACCCAAGGCCCTGAACATGAATCCCAAGCATTGGCTTTCCCGGCTGTTCCTCGCGGTGCTGGCGGTCCCGGGCCTCGCGTCCGCGGCGGCTCCGACGTACCAGACCCAGAACATCGAAGGCTGGACGGTGAACATCGACACGCGTCTGCCGGCGACGAACAAGGCCGCGACGGACAAGGCCGTCGGCCTGCTGACGTCGCAATTGAAGGACATCGTCCGGGGAGTCCCGGCGGGGCCCGTGGCGGAGCTGCGCAAGGTGGCGCTGTGGTTGTCGCCGCAGTACGCCGGCCAGCCACCCAGGGCCGAGTTCCACCCCAGTCCCACCTGGCTGAGCCAGAACGGCCGCAACCCGGCCATGGCCCTGGGCGTCGAGATCTCCAACGTCTTCGTCTATGAGGCGGAGACGCAGCGGATGCCCCTGTTCGTGCTGCACGAGCTGGCGCACGCCTACCAGCACCGGGTCCTGGGCGACGGGAACGCGGACATCCTGGCCGCCTTCAACCGGGCCACCGCGAGCAAGACCTATGAGCGCGTGGAGCGCGTCAACGGCCCCGGCCTGCCCGTGACGTACGAGCGCGCCTACGGCATGAACAACGCGGCGGAGTTCTTCGCGGAGACGAGCGAGGCGTTCTTCGGCCGCAACGACTTCCAGCCGTACACGCGCGACGAGCTGGCGAAGCATGATCCGGCCACGCTCGCGATGCTCCACAAGGTGTGGCAGGTGCCGCAGACCCAGCCAGCGCCCCCGGCCCCCACGACGACGGCGGGCTTCGACACCCGCTGCTTCTACCGGCTGACGACCCAGTGGCAGGGGGACGGGATGTCGTTGGACATCGTCAACGACGGCAAGAACACCACGCCCATCCTCGCGAAGTCGGGCAATTTCGCCGGGCAGCTGTGGAAGCTGATGCCGGAGGCCGGCGGCGCGTACCGGCTGGTGACCCAGTGGCGCGGCAATGGCCTGTCCCTGGCCAATACCGCGGGCAACCGGCCGCTGCTCGTCAACACGGCCGTCGCGGCGGAGCAGCTGTGGAAGGTGACGCCGGAGCTCAACGGCACCTTCCGGCTGACCAACGTGGCCCAGGCGGAGAGCCTGTCGCTGGACATCCTGAACGACGGCAAGGCCAACACCACGCCCATCCTCGCGAAGAAGGCCCTGGTGTCCGGACAGCTGTGGAAGGTGGCTCCCGTGAGCCCATGCCCTTGAGGGACGGCGGCCTTTGACGCGGCGTTCGCGCTCAGCGCGGGCCCATGGCTTCGCCTGTCCCGACGCCCAGCTCGGGACAGGCCCCGGGGAGGACCTCGTCCTTGACCGGACGGAACATGCCCTTGTCGAGGATGAAGTCCCGCAGGACGCAGGCCTCGGTCCCGCTTTCGGAGCCGCCCATCCAGATGGCTCGCATCCATTGGCTGTCCGGGCGGAATGCCAATTGGAGCTGCCGGTAGTCCTCGCCACTGGCCGGCAGGGGCAGGACGTGGCCGGTCCTCGCGTCGATGACGAAGCCGAAGATGCACTCGGTGCCACAGCCACTGATCATCACCGCGTACCGGCCGCCAAATTTCACCCCGTTGGCGGCCGCCTGACGGAGGCGGGTGCGGTACATCTTCAGCTCCGCGTTGCCTCCGGCCAGGTCGGGCTTCGCGAGCGGCCCGGTGTAGACCTGCGCGGGATGCGCTTGGAAGGCGGCGGGAGGGAGGACCGCGACCGGCGGCTCGGAGTCCCCGGCCTCCTCGGCAGCCGGCGGCGCAACCACCGCCTTCGCGGTGGGCCCAGGCGGCGGGGGTACGGACTTCTCACTGCACGTTGCCAATCCCAGCAGGACCGCGAACCTCAGGACCTTCACTTTCGCTCCCCGTTCGTGCTCGCTCGCCATGGTTTCCGGCGTCATGGGCCTTCGGGCAATCCTCTACCCCGCTGTTTCGCGGTGCAAAGGTTCATTGCCCTCAGGGACCGCGTCAGACCAAGGTTGGATAAAGGAAACCCATGACCCCTTCATCCTGGCGCTTTGCTTGTGTTCTTGGATTGCTGACGTTGGTCGCCTGTTCCGATGGGACACCGGATGGAGGCGACCCCGTGGATGGGGGACTTGTTTCCGACGGCGGCAGCGGTGATGCGGGAAGCCATGGGGATGGGGGCAGCAGCGGCGATGGGGGCAGCAGCGGCGATGGAGGAAGCCTCGGGGACAACGCCACGGTGGCCGGCGCGACAAGTCTGCCCTTTCCGACGCTGCACCACCTGACCGTGGAGTGGGCGTTCAGCGGAGATGCCAACGCCAATGGCGTGGTGACGGTCCGCTACCGGGCCTCGGGCACCAGCGCCTGGCGCGAAGCGCTGGCGCTGCGCCGCGTGGCCGCGGGCAGCAACGAGGGCTTCAGCTGGACGGGCCGCCATTCCGGCAGCGTGTTCGACCTCCAGCCGGGGACGACCTACGAGTTGGAGCTCACCCTCACGGACCCCGATGGCGGGTCGACCACTCGCACCGCGACCGCCACCACCCGCCCGGTGCCGGTCGCCATGGCAGGCGCCCCCGTCAAGGCAGTGACACCCGGCACGTTCGCCAGCGTCGCCGCGAGCGCGCAGCCGGGGGATGTCCTCCAGTTGGGCGCGGGAACCTACGCTGGCTTTGATTGGTCCCGGAGCGGCACGGAAGGAAAGCCCATCGTGCTCCGGGGGACGACCGGGGTGGTGATCAACGGCGCCATCAACCTCTTCGCCCAGTCCCACGTCCACATGGAAGGACTCACCGTCAACGGCCGCATCCGCTTCAACGGCTCGAAGCACATCGCCATCCAGCGTTGCGCCATCAACGCCAGCAGCGCCCATGGAGGCGACGGCATCGTGACCTTCACCCGCGCGGAGAACGCATACATCGCGGACAACGTGGTGACGGGCCTGACGCAGTGGGCGGAGGCGTCGCTCGGCGCCAGCGGAGACAACCTGGGTGAAGGCATCGCCGTCAACGGGCCGGGGCACGTCATCCTGCACAACCGCGTGACGGGGTTCCGGGACGGCATCTCCCTCATGGAGGACGAGGAGGCCGTGGATCAGTTCAGCATCGACATCCTGAACAACGACCTGACCGGCAACGCGGATGACGGCATCGAGGCGGACTTCTGCTTCCACAACTGCCGCATCGTCCGCAACCGACTGACGAACAACTTCATCGCGGTGTCGTCGCAACCGGGGTTGGGTGGGCCCACGTACTTCGTCCGCAATGCCATCTACAACGCGGTGCACGTGGCCTTCAAACTCTACCGGGGCAGCACGGGCGACGTGCTCCTGCACAACACGGTGGTCAAGCACGGAGATGCGTTCGGCATCTACGCGGGCCGTCCGGTGGCGCACCTCTACGCGCGCAACAACCTCTTCCTGGGAGGGACCGGCGGCACGTTCAATGGCTACAGCAGCGGCACCGGCCGGGTGTTGCACGTCCCCGACCTGGAGGTCGCCAGTTCGAGCCTCGACTACGACGGTGTGGGCTCCACCACGGACACCGTCACGGGCCGCCTGGGCGCCACCTCGTTCACCAGCCTCCAGACCCTGCGGACCGGAACGAGCGAACAACATGCCGTGCAGGTGGACCTCACGGCGTTCGCGACCTCGGTGGCGTATCCCGCCGCCCCGCTGACGCTCTATGCGAAGCCGGACCTGCGCATCCGGGCGGATTCGGCCGCGGCGAACGCGGGCCAGGCCCTGCCGAACATCAACGAGGGTTTCACCGGCCCGGCGCCGGACCTGGGCGCCTTCGAGGCGGGAGCGGACCTGCCCGTCTACGGCCCGCGCTAGCACGTCAGCAGCTCCAACGCGGCGGTGGTCAACACGGTGGCGCCGGTGCGCAGCGTGCGCTCGCGGTCCGGTGCGGGGCTCTTGGGCAGGCTGGACTCCAATAGCTTGCTCGCCATTCCCCCCCACGGCGGACAGCAGCGGGTTGACCGTGCCTCTGCCTGGGTGCGCCAGCAGGAGTGCCCAACGCATGGGGCTGGCGACGCGAAACGGGCTTCTTAGTTTTGAGCCAGGAGCGCGCTGGCCGTTGATGACCACGTGTAGATGACATGGCACTTGAACGCTACGCCGCTGCTGTCCTGGCGGATGGACCGATTGGCTACTGGCGCCTGGGAGAGGCCCCTGGAGCGATGACGGCAGTCGATGCCTCGGGGCACGGCAACCATGGAGAATACTCCGCCGGTGGAATCACCCTTGGGTTGAGTGGCTTCAAGGGCGGGGACACGGCGGCGCTGTTCGATGGCCTGACGGGACGAATCGTTGTTCCCAACAGCAAGGCCCTCAATCCCCACCAGCTCACCCTGGAGGCCAAGATCAACTGGTCCGGGCCCAATCCCGGGCCCGTCCGGTACACCCAGCGCATCCTCGAGAAATCGAGCTACGAGCAGCGCGCTGACTACGCCCTGACCATCGACGGAGGAGATGGACATGTGGTCGTCGAGCTCCGGGTGAGGACGGCACTCAATGGCCTCGACATCAACGTGTCCGCCAGGAGCCGCAGCGAGGTCCCGCAGGGCGTGGAAACCCACATCGTGGCGACCTTCGATGGGCAGGAGATCCGGATCTATTTCAACGGCATGTTGGAGGGCCAGACGGACCTGGGAGCCAATGCAGGCGACCTCCTGCTCAAGTTCCCCTCCCCACCGCCTCCTTCGCTGGATGGCTACCTCGGGATTGGCAACCAGACCTATCCCTCCCGCCCCCGGCCGTTTCATGGACTCATCGACGAGGTTGCGCTCTTTGCCACCGCGCTTTCCGCCGAGCGGGTCCTGGCCCACTACCAGGCGCAGTTCGCGGAACGGGTGACGTTCCAGTACGCGGTGAAGTTCGTTTGCGGAGAATCCCCCGGACGGATCGTGGCGCCTGGGACCTACTTCACCGCGATCAACGTGCACAACCCGACCTACAAGGAGATTGGCTTTCGCGTGAAGGTTGCCATTGGGATGCCTGGCTTGAAACCCGGCCCTGTCTCCGCGTTCGTTGGTGCCAGCCTCGGCCCGGATGAAGCGCTGGAGATCGACTGCTCGGACATCTTCAAGATCTCCGGGGTCGATGCCCGCTTTCTCAAGGGGTTTGTTGTGATTGAAACCGAGGGCACCGAACTTGATGTGGTCGCCGTGTATTCGGCGGCGGGCCGGGACGGACCGATCTCGACGATGCATACCGAGCGTGTCCCACCCCGACGCCGGGAAGAGAGGGTCGGCAAGGCCTGAGTGGATTTCGAGATCGACGATTGGGGCCTTGCCTCGGAACGCGGGCTCCCCAGTTTTGACCTTGGACCATTGGAGGGACTCCATGAGCTACAAGATTCCAAGACTGGGCTGGTTGCCGGATCCGCTCGATCCCCGCGACCTGACGGTGCGTGCGCCGGAGGTGAAGCGCTCCCTGTCCGCGGTCATGCCCCGGCTGTCACCGAAGGGTGCGGTGGGGGCGGCGGCGGGCGCGACGTCGGTGGGCCCGCTGCGGGTGGACCTGCGCAAGTGGTGCTCCGCGGTCGAGGACCAGGGACAGATTGGCTCCTGCACGGCGAACGCGGTGGTGGGCCTGTACGAGTACTTCCAGCGCCGGATGACGGGCGAGAACATCGAGGCCTCGCGCTTCTTCCTCTACCGGGCGACCCGGCGGCTTCTCGGGTGGGACGGCCGGGGCGACACGGGGGCCTTCATCCGCAGCACGATTCGCGCGCTGCGCCTCTTCGGCGTGCCGCCAGAGGAATACTGGCCCTACAAGGAGAGCGACTTCGACCGCGAGCCGCAGGCCTTCCAGTACGCCTTCGCGCAGAACTTCCGGGCCATCCAGTACTTCCGCCTGGAAGAGAAGATCGGGCATTTGAAGAGCGCGCTGGACGCGGGATTGCCGTTCGCCTTCGGCTTCACCTGCTTCAGCTCGATGTTCTCGCCGGAGGTGAAGGCGAGCGGGATCATCCCGTACCCAGCACCGCAGGAGGCCGTGGAGGGTGGTCACGCCGTCCTCGCGGTGGGCTACAGCGACTCCCACGTTTTCTTCAAGAACAGTTGGAGTCCGGAGTGGGGACTGGACGGCTACGGCTTCCTTCCGTGGACCTTCTTCGACCGGGAGCGCCCCCTGGCGACGGACTGCTGGGCCCTGCTGGATGCCGCCCTCATTCCTCCGGAGGAAGCGACCCGGGAGGACATCGAGGAGGAGGAGAAGCCGGGCAAGCGAAGGGCGCGTCCGAGCCGTGCGGAACGGACGCCGGCGCTCATCCAGGTGGTCCGAGGGAATGATCCATTCACCGAGGTCCCCCTGCGCATCACGTCATCGGGCGTGGAGGCGGCACATGACGCATTGCGGATGGGGCTTCGTTCGACTCGCGAGGCGGTCTCGGTACGGCTGCGCCGCGTGAGCATCACCCCGTCCTTCGACTTCACGTCGCTGAGACAGGCGTCCGACGACCTCTACCTTGTCGGGCTCGCCTGGGACCTCTCGGGCCGGAATCCATCGCTCCTCGCCTCGGCCGCGGAGCCGACGAAGGGCGTCTTCCGTCAGGACGGAGCCGGCAGGGAGATCCGCTTCGGGGATGGCGGCCTCCAGGTATGGCAGGGAGCGCCTGTGATTGGCGCGCTCTACCTGAACCTCCTGCTCGTGGAGAGCAGCAAGGGGGCGGAGAATCTCTCCAAGACGCTGCACGACGTGGAGAGCATCGTGAAGAAGAACCGCCTGGGGACCGCCCTGGCCGAACAGGGCTCCGAGGTGGAGGCCGAGTCCCTCGTGCGGACGGAGGAAGCGGCGCGCCTGCTGATGGGCGAGGTGACGGCGGCGCTCGGAAAACAGGGGCATGTCATCCCCTGCTTCAAGGGCGTGTTCGGAGCGGACTCCTTCCTTCACGGACAGACAGACGTCTATGACCAGCTCGGCACGGTCGTCGAGTTGGAGCGGGCCCTCAAGGAAGAGACCCGAAGCACCACGAAGCCACGGCTCACGGCGCTTCAGCAGATGCAGATGGCACTCGTCGAGGAGCGCCAGCGCGGAAGCGGCAAGGTGGCCGAGACTCCGCGGGAGGACATCCTCCCCCCGAAGACGGAGGAGGCGGCCCCCAAGCGTCCTCATGGGCCCAGAGCCTGACCCCTGTCACCCACGCCGGCGGCGTTGTTCGCGCTTCGCCGCCGCGCGACGAGTCCGCGGACAGCGGCCTGGAGTACCCAGCCCAATGCGACCAGGCCGGAGAGCAATCCCACCGAGTCCCCGATGCGCGCATACAGCGTGGACACCCGTCCCACCGGCAGCTCGGCGCGCAGTACCCGCTCCTCCGCCGTGAAGTGGTCCAGTTCGCCATACACGCGCCCGTAGCCGTCCACCGCAACGGACAGCCCCTGGTTCACCTGGCGCACCATGCTGAAGCCCTGCTCCACCGCGCGGAACACCGCCTGACGCGTGTGCAGCGGGCTGATACCCTTCCAGTCGCTCGACGGCAGCAGGAGCAGTTCGAGCCCACGCTCCGAGGCGCTTGAGAACACCGCCGGGAAGTCTCCGTCGAAGCAGATGGCGCCCCCCAGGACTCCCACGCCGGGGGCCTGGCTCACCGCCGGCTCCGCGCTGCCCGGGATGGAGTGATCCGCCTCCCATCCCGGCACCGGCCGGGACTTCACGTAGCGCCATGCCACCGCGCCATCCGGTCCCACCAGGATGAGCTCGTTGCGCAGCATCCGCTCCGCCTCGGGCGTCATGCTCGCCACCGACATGCCGAGCCATACGCCCCGCTCGCGAGCCAGCGCGCTCCCCTTCGCGATGAGCGCTTCCAAGTCCCCGGCCAGCACCACCGCGTTGCCCTCGGACCAGAGGAGGAGCTTCGCCCCCTTCGCGGCCTCCTGCTCCGACAGTCGCAGCAACTCCTCGTTCACCGCGCGCGAGGCCTCGGCGAAGGCTCGCCAGTCCTCATCGGCGAAAGCCTCGCCCTTCATGAGCCGGGACAACCCCGCCTCGCGGCCCGTGGCCACATCCCCCGCCACGGTGATGCCCGCCACCCGGACGGGCTCGCCCACCCTCCCCGCCCCCGCGAGCCGCAGCGCTCCGAAGCCGAGGATGGCCACCAGGACCGCCGCGTACACCGCCAGCCCGGGCAGGATGCGGCGCCCTGTATCCCGGTGCTCGAACGCCCAGTTGGCCACCGTGGCGAACCACACCAGGACGAACGTCAGGCCCCACAACCCCGTCACCGACACGAGCTGCACCAGCACCGGCAGCTTTGCCTGGGTGTAGGCCAGCACTCCCCACGTGCCGAATGGATTGCCCAGGCTGCTGAAGAGCTCCAGCCCCGTCGTCGCCGCTGGCAGGAAGAGCGTCCCCACGAACGTGCCCCGTGGCCCCACGACGAGCCGGTCCGCCAGGTACAGCAGCGCGACCACCACCGAGCCTCCCAAGGCCATGCCGAAGGCGCTCGCGGCGGAGCCCGGGAACACTCCCAGGTTCGCCACGCCAACGGCGATGGTGTTGGCCACCAGCAGCCCCACGAAGCCCACCGCGGGCCGCTGCCTCCGGGAGAAGAAGAGGAACAGGGCGCCCATCAGCCAGCCGGGCAGCACCGCCCACTCCGTGTTCAGCAACAGCACCAGTCCAGCCCCGACGCCCAGGGCGAGCCACGGCACGAACGTGGACAGACGCCGTGCTCCTTCGTCCGGATGACCGCTCATCGCGCTCCCCTCTTCTTCGTCGAACCTGTCGTCGGCTTCATGCGCCCCAGTGCTTCGCGCGCCTCGTCACACCAGCGCAGGTGCGCCTCCAGCCCGAGCAGCCCCGCGCGAATCGACAGGTGCTGGTAGGCGAACTCCGGATCGTCCTTCCGAGCGTGGCGGACGTCCTCGTCGATGAGGCGCAGCACCGCCAGCAGCCCCTCCGCCTCGGCGCGGCTGCGCTCCACCTGCGCCAGGGAGTCCGCGGGCCCCACCTGGGCCCCGAAGAAGAGCTTGAGCAACAGCTCGTTGCGCTCGACATGCGGGAGCACCGGCCGCTTCAGCCATTCCGCGAGCGCCTTCCGCCCCGCCGCCGTCACCCGGTACACCTTGCGGATCCGTCCGCCCCGCGAGCGCTCCTCCGGCTCGAGCTCGACAAGGCGCTCCTCCGCCATCCGCTCCAGCGTCGGGTACAGGTTGCCGTAGCTCTCCTGCCAGAAGTGCCCCACCGACCGCTCGATGGTGCTTCGCAGGTCGTACCCACTCATCGGCTCCCGGCACAGCATCCCCAGGATGGCGAACCGACAGGTGCTCTCCCTCGCCATGACTGCCTCCTCCACCCGGATATATCAGGCTGATATATCCGGCCACCAGCCCTCGTTTGGCGTCCCCCGGTGGGCGTGCTCATTCGCTGGGACGCCGGCCACACTCCCAGTTCAAGCCGTGAAACAAGCCTGCTCTCATCCAGAGGACGAACCTTAGAGTGGCTGCATGACCTCTCTCCGCTCGTCCTCTTCGTGGTCCCCTTCCCTGCGAGCCACCGTCGCGCTGGGCTTCCTGTCCCTGGGCGCTGGCTGTGGCCCTGAAGCTGTCGGCGATCCACCCGCCGTGGCGCAGGCCGCTCGGCCTCTCCTGGGGGCCACGCCCGCCGCCGCCGGTGAGTTCCCCTGGATGGTGTCCCTCCAGGATACGGCCGGGAACCACCTGTGTGGCGGCACCATCATCAACACCCACTGGGTCCTCACTTCACGCCAGTGCGTGCTGGGGACCGGCACCGTGACGCCCCCGCATCCCAGCACCCTGCGTGTCGTGGCGGGCGGCAACAGCCTGTCGTCGATGAACAGCACGGGTCAGGTGAGCACGCTGCTGGACATCATTCCCCTCATTGGCTCGTGGGATCCGGCGCAGGGCAAGGACGCGGCGCTCCTGCGGGTGATGACCCCGCTGACGCTCAATGGCACCACGGTGGCGGCCCTGCCGGTGGCGACGGCGGCGGATGTCTCCTCCGGCTACACCAATCCGGGTGTCATCGCCACGCTCTCGGGCTGGGGGCAGACGACCCCGGGCGGTGCAATCCCAGACGCGTTGATGAAGATGAGCGTGCCGCTGTTGTCCAACGCGGATGCCTCCCTGGCGCTGGGGCAACCCCTCACCACCGACCAGCTGGGGACGGATGGTTCGGCGCAGGGCAATGCCTTCTGCACGGGGGACGTGGGAGGCCCGCTGGTGGTGGACGGCCCCTCCGGGAAGAAGCTGGTGGGCGTCGCCAGCTACAACCTGGGCTGCTCGGCGCCGAACATCTTCGAGCGGGCCGCGTACCTCAAGGGGTTCATCGACTACATGACCCCGCGGCTGAGCACCGCGCCGCGGGCGACGCTGAGTTACGTGAGCGCCCCCCAGGGCGGCTGGAAGCACTACTCACTGACCCTGCCGTCGGGCATCCCCGCGTTCACCGTGTCGCTCCAGAAGGGCACCGGCAATGGCACCCTCTACGTGCGCTACAACGGAGCGCCCACGCTGACGAACTACGACTGCCGCTCCGGTGCCACGGACAGCAACCTGGAGTATTGCTCGCTCTACTACCCGAGCCAGGGGACCTGGTACATCTCCGTGTATGGCGAGACGGCTGTCACCAACGCCTCCATGCTCGGACGTACTTTCTATTGATACGGCCGCCTGCTCCGGGTGCCATGAAGACGGGGTAGGCTTCCGCGCTCATGAGCACGAACGGAACGGCGGCGCCCGGATTCTGGCTGGAGGTCGACCTCTCGCTGACTGGCGATGAGGTCAGCGCCACGGCGCGGGGTAGCGGTGGCCAGCAGCCCGCGCCGCACAGGTTGGGGCCCGCGCACTCGCGCGACGCCCTCCGCCGCTTCGGTGAGTGGGTGCGGGACGCAGCCGTGCGCGGCGTGCCCCTGGAGTCTCCCGAGCAGGCGCGGGCGCTGCACTCCGCGCTCTTCCGCGAGGGGCTCCAGGAAGTGCTGCTCGAGCTGCGCGGCGTGTCGCGCAACATCGGGAGCAAGAAGCCGCTGCTGCTGCGCCTGCTGCCTCGGGACCGCGAGCTCCAGGCGCTTCCCTGGGAGGCGCTCTGTGGACCGTCCGGGCCGCTCGACTTCCTCGGCATCTCGCCGGAGCTGTGCATCGTGCGCGGGGTGCAGTCCACGAAGCCCTGGCTTCCTCGCGAGGTCACCGGGGCCGTGCGGCTGCTCGTCGTCTCGCCGCTCGACGAAGAGGCTCCGGCCCGCCTGCGCGCCATGCTCCAGCCGGCCATCGACTCCGGAGCGCTGGAGTGGATGGAGCCGCTCGTGGGGCCCCGCTCGCGGCGCGACTACGTCATCGACCGGCTTCGCTCGGAGCCCGCGCCGCACATCCTGCACTTCATCGGTCATGGCGGGGTGGACGCGAAGGGAGCCCCGGTCCTGCAACTCACGGATGCGGACGGCGCGTCCGCGGGGCTCTCCGTGGAGCTGCTGGCGAAGGAGCTGGCGGGAGCCTTCCGGGGCGACCTGCGATTGGTGGTGCTCGAAGCCTGTCAGGGCGCTCAACCGGGGGCGCTGACGAGCGCGGCGGAGCTGCTCGCGCAGGGCGGCGCGGACGCGGTGGTGGCGCACCTGTGGCCGGTAAAGACAGACGTGGCGCGTGCGTGCTCGCGGGCCTTCTACCGCGCGTTGGTGGGCGACACCCGGCACCGGGGCGACGTGGCCCGCTGCCTCCATGACGCGCGCAGCACGGTGCTCACGGAGTTCGGCGAGAGCGCCGAGGCCTTCTCCCCCGTGCTGTACCTGCGAGGCAGTGACACCACCCTCTTCTCCTTCCGGCCCGCCCGGGTGAACTCCGCGCCCCGTGCACCCGTGCAGTCCGAACCGGTGCGCGGCGAGGACCCGTCCCTGCACGGGCTCCTGGACCTGGTCTCGCGTCCCTTCTCCCTGGTGCTGGGCGACCACGGGGGCGCCACGGACGAGGACCTGCGGGAGCTCTTGCACGGCCGGATGCGGGGCACGCCGTGGGCCGTACCGGAGGCGCTGCCAATGAGCGCGCTGGCGCAGCGGTTCACGCTGCGCTTCGGGCCCAAGACGCTGGACTCGCACTTCCAGGAGGTGTTCCAGGATGCGACGCCCACGCTGCCGCTGGTGGAGGCGCTGGCGCGGCGGCTGAAACCCGGCGTCCACATCACGCTCTTGCGCATGCCCGTGCTGGAGCACGCGCTCGCGCTGCACCGGCCGGAGCTGCCGCTGTATGTCATCCAGCCCTCGTCGCCCGACGAGGGCTCCGCGCTGATCCGTCGGCGCCTGCCGGGGCAGGGCTGGGAACCGCTCGACACGCTGCCCCTGGACTTCGACCCGTCGCGCGACGTGGCGCTGGTGCGGCTGTACCGGGGCTATCTGCCCGACCGCGTCTTCGAAACGCCGCTGCTCACGGAGGACGATTACCTGCACGGCGTGCGAGACCTGGAGTCCGTCCTGCCTCCGGACCTGGCGGACGCCATCCTGGGGACATTGGACAGCCGGCCCGCGCTGCTCATTGGACTGTCGTTGCTGACATGGAACCACCGCATGTTGTTGTCGCGGCTGTTCGGACGCCGGCCGCTGCCTCGCAAGAGCCTGGTGCTTCTGGAGCCCGGGGTGCATGAGGCGGAGTCCTGGAAGTCAGGCCGGGGCCTGCCCGCGGGCACTGGCATCCAGGTGGTGCAGGCGGAAGCGGGCGCGGTGGCCGAGTCCCTGGGCACGGGGACGCCGGGAGGTTCGCGATGAGCGGCCTGGTGAATCCCTTCCTCGGGCCGCAGCCCTACCGCGCGGCGGACCGCGAGCGCTTCTTCGGCCGCGAGACGGTGACGCAGCGGCTGGTGAACCGCATCCTCGCGCACCCGTGCCTCACGCTCTTCGGCCCTTCGGGCGCGGGGAAGTCGTCGGTGATGCAGGCCGGTGTGATTCCGCTGTTGGAGGAGGCGCACGAGTTCCGCACGGTGCGCATCGACGGGTGGCTCGCGGGTGAGGCTCCGCTGGCGCGGCTCGTGCGCACGATGCACGCGGAGCTGGAGCTGGGGCCGCCGCCGGAGCAGGCGGGGACGGTGGAGGCGCTGGACTCGGCGTTGGAGCTCGCGTCGCAGCGCTCGGACCGGCCGGTGCTCATCTACCTGGACCAACTGGAGCAGCTCTTCCTGCCGGGGCGCGACGTGGAGGCGACCGGCGCGCTGCTGAAGGGCCTGGACGCGCTGGCACGCAAGCCGGTGCGCGGGCTGCAGCTCGTGCTGGCGATGCGCGAGGACTACCTGGGGCGCTTCCGCGACCGCGTGCGGGGCCGGCGCGAGTTGCTGGAGCAGGGCTTCCGGCTGGGGCCGCTCACCGTGGGCGAGATGGTGAAGGTGTCGTGCCGGCTGGCCACCGAGAAGGGCCTGCCCTCGCAGCCCTGGTCCGAGCAGGAGGTGCGCGCGCTGATGCGGCAGGTGCGCATGGCGGGACAGGGCGAACAGGACGATGACGCCGAGGTGCAGGCCGCGTTCGCGCAGATCGTCTGCCGGGCGCTGTGGGACGAGCGGGCGCGGGGCCAGGCCGTGGAGCCTGTCGCCGCGGAGCCGATGGTGCACCGCTACCTGGAGGCGACGCTGGATGCGCTCGGCTCCGACAAGAAGCGGGCGGCGCGCCGGTTGCTGGAGCAGCACCTCATCGCGAGCGACGGCAGCCGGACCCTGCTGACGGAGCAGGAGGCCCGCGCCGAGCTGCCACCCGAGCATGCGGACGAGGTGCTAACGCACCTGGAAGCGGCGGCGGTGCTGCACGCGGAGCAGCACCAGGGCAGCCGGTACTTCGAACTGGGACACGACTGGCTCGCGCGCAAGGTCTTCGACCTCAAGCAGCAGCGCATCGAGCGTGAGTCCGCGCAGCGACAGCGCCGGCGTGAAGCGGCCGAGCGGCGCAAGCTCATCGTCCTGGCGTCGGTGGCGGTAGGCGTGGCGGCGTTGATGGCCCTGCTGCTCATCTGGGCCTGGATGGAGCGAACCAAGGCGGACCAGGCGATGACGGCCGCGGATGCCGCGAAGCAGGAAGCCGTCAAGCAGGCGCGAGACGCACGGGGATTGGCGTTGATGACAGGGGCTCGCGACCTGCAGGGCCGCGGCTACACCGCGATGGCCACGAAGCTGCTGCTCGAAGTGCCCGAACCCGAGCAGGCGCGGTGGTGGACACAACTGGCGCATGACGTCCTGAAGGAACCCCTCCCGGAGGTGACGTTCCAGGGGACGGCGCCGCTGAACGTCGCGGCCTTCAGCCCGGACGGCCAGCGGGTGGCGGCGGCCTCCAGGGAAGGACCCGCGTGGGTATGGCGCGTGGACGGGACGGGCACCCCCGTGGCGTTGACGGGCCATGAGGGCATCGTCGACTCCATCGAGTTCAGCCCGGACGGGCAATGGGTTGCCACCGCCAGCCGGGACGCCACCGTGCGGGTGTGGCGGGCGGATGGGACGGGCACGCCCGAGGCGCTCTGGAAGTACGAGGACACCGTTCACTCCGCGAGGTTCAGTCCAGATGGCCAGTGGCTGGTGACGGCTTCGGCGGACATGAGCGTGCGGGTGCGGCGGGCGGATGGAACCGGCGAGCCCATGATGCTGGGCGAGCACCAGGCCTCGGTCCTGTCGGCGCGCTTCAGCCCGGAGGGGCGGCGCGTGGTGACCGCGTCCTGGGACAGGGCGGCGCG
>NZ_RAWO01000234.1:0-408 GCF_003668955.1 Corallococcus sp. AB038B
GTGGATGTGGTCCTCGATTTTCGGACCCGGGAGGGTGGCGAACACCCAGGTGTTCAGCACTCCCCCTCCCCGAAGGACGTTGTCCGCCGCAGGGCACTCCAGACGTCTTCCATCGCGTGATTCGGTCCGGCAAGCCCGCACCGCCGCGTGCCCCTCGGAAGCCACACCCGTGATGCACCTGCTTCAGTCGTGAAGCGGGTCACCGGAACCACACCCACCAGGGCATGTCAGACGGTTGCTTCACAGTGGACAGCAAGCGTGAAGTCCAGAGATAGAAGGCACTCCAAGGCTTTCGCGTGTTCATTGCCTGGCTTGAATTCTGCTCTGCGGGTGACACGGCACGGGGGAGCTTCGACCCGTCAACACGCAGCGTCCCCCGAACCCTTCTTCTTCGACTCGAGGTTTCTA
>NZ_RAWO01000235.1:0-408 GCF_003668955.1 Corallococcus sp. AB038B
CGCCCATGTCGTGCCCGCCCAGGTCACCCAGCTCCTGGTGCGAGCCGACGTCCGGCTGCAGTTCGGCGGGGCAGAGCTGGTGGGTGTCGGATGAGCGCGGACCAACGCAGACGTCGCATGGTGGGCTACCTGCCGCCCGTTCTGCAGTCCGGAACGAAGCTCAACCTCTTCTTCTCCACGCTCGCCCAGGAGCTGGAGCAGATGGAGGGAGGCCTGACGCGGCTGATGCGTTCCCGCTGGCACGCGCTCGCGCGGGGCTTTCCCGTCGAGGAGTCGCTGGCGAACAAGGCGGACTCGGAGCTGGGGCAGCTCGCCGCGCTCTACAACCTGCTGCCTCGCCGGGGAGAGTCCGCCGACTACCTCCGCCAGCGCGTCGCCACCGTGGTGGAGCTGCACCGCACCGGCATG
>NZ_RAWO01000236.1:0-408 GCF_003668955.1 Corallococcus sp. AB038B
TCCCATCGGCTCTGTAAATAAATACTTTCATTATCACAAGCAACCTTTTCTTTCTTTTTCTACAGGTATGAACGTATTAAATTTGAATTAACGATCCCACCAAATGCTCGGCAATTCCTTCAAGCACATTCAGTTGCTTATCCTGCTAAACTTCTACCCGGTTATCCAACACCTGAAACCCTTCCGACAGCTTCCAATAATTGGCCATTCTTCACTGCCCATCCGCAACAGCCACAACCAACGATATCACCTGTCGTACTCGTGCCTCATCAAACAGTCTCAGCCAGTGTCGATAGTTACGAAGTGAACAATCTGATCATGTCTTCACAACAAAACCCAAAGAGTTTAATGACTAGTGATGAACTGCATCGAAAAGTGGATCAACAAATTAAACAGCATTGCTTTTTG
>NZ_RAWO01000237.1:0-408 GCF_003668955.1 Corallococcus sp. AB038B
GATTCACTTCGTAAAGCAGCTCAAGGATTGATTGAAAATTTAGTGATTTTACAGTGGAGAAAAACTGTGCTTTAAGCTATACTTTCACATAATTTCAGTCGAGGTAATTGTGAAATTTGACGAAAATTCGGTATGAAAAAAGCATTACTCGGCCTGGTGAGTTTCACACAGATTGATGCTCTGATTGCTGCTCTTCGAATGGTGAAAATCGCACCTGTCGACCTTGTTCCTATCAGAAGATGTTCACAATTTAAGACGGGTAGGTAACTTTTGGACCGGCCTATATAAAAAATTAACCGTTATGAAGAAAAGAAATTTATGAAAGCCTAACGGGAATTTTCTTTGCGCTCTATTGTATTTTTCCCTTCCACAAGCCAATCTATCTGCTCATTAGTTGGCTTCTTGATT
>NZ_RAWO01000238.1:0-408 GCF_003668955.1 Corallococcus sp. AB038B
CGCTATGCCGCGCACCGCATGTACACCATGGGGCCACGCACGGAGCGGGCGGTGCACCTGCTGACGTACCTGGTGCAGGGCTCCTCGTACCTGTCGCCGCGCGCGTACGCCGTGCTCCACCGCGAGCACCACGCGTTCTCCGACACGGAGAAGGACCCGCACTCCCCGCACTTCTTCAAGGACGTGGCGCGGATGATGCTGCACACGAAGAAGCGCTACGACGACTACTGCGCCGGGCGCGGTCAGCCCGAGGCCCGCTTCCTGGGTGGCTACCCGGAGTGGCCGCTGGTGGACGACACGCTGCGCACCTCGTGGTGGGCGACGCTGGGCTGGGTGGCGCTCTACACGGGCTTCTACGTGGCCTTCGCCACGTCGCCCTGGCAGTTCCTGCTGCTGCCCATCCACTTC
>NZ_RAWO01000239.1:0-407 GCF_003668955.1 Corallococcus sp. AB038B
GCCGACCTGGACCTACGACCTCGCCTCCGGGCTCATCGAGCTTGCGATGAGCGACGCGCCAGCTGGTAACTACCACTGCACCGGAAGCGGCCAGACGTCCTGGTTCGAGTTCACCCGGGCGATTTTCACCGAGCTCGGCCTCGACCCTCAGCGGGTCGAGCCGACTACGTCCGACGCGTTCGTGCGGCCGGCGCCCCGACCCGCGTTCTCGGTGTTGTCCGAGACCGAATGGGCTGCCGCCGGCCTTGCCCCGATGCGGGACTGGCGTGGCGCGCTGCATGCGGCATTTGAGCGTGATGGCGCCGCGCTGCGCGACGAGTCTTAGGCAACCGGTCCTCAACGATGCGCTTTCGCGGTCAGGCCTCGGCGGCGCGTCGGTAGGCGGCGAAGGTTTTCTCGGCGCACGC
>NZ_RAWO01000240.1:0-407 GCF_003668955.1 Corallococcus sp. AB038B
TCTCATTTCCTATCAACTCGTTTCCTTATCGTGACAACGTGTAAAAATCTCGTTATTTGTTAAGCACATGGCAGCTCAATTCATAAAGCAGGTTACTTTGTATATTTTTAGACAGACTAATAGTGATGTATAGCACATTAATGTGGGGATGTCAGATTAATTTTGGAAGAAGTCTATATCGTAGTTTAAAAATCAATAATAACCATTCTTGTTACCGCTTTGGTTTCCTTCAAGAATTACGGTACTGTCAGTGGGGGAGCGCTATGCATAGTTACTGTCAATCTTTGCTACCGCTTCATTATCGAAAATATCGCAATCGCCGCAGGATAGAATTTGAATCAAACTAAATCGATGAAAGTAGACATGCATTCCGAAGTTTTTATAAAGTCCTATGTAATAGTTTTTTC
>NZ_RAWO01000241.1:0-407 GCF_003668955.1 Corallococcus sp. AB038B
GAGCTTCTGCGATAAACGCCCGGCAACGGGCGCCATCAGAAACATGCACGCACCGGTAACGAACATCGTCTCGCCGATCTGCAAGGCGGAATACCCGCGGATCCGGGCGAGATAGACGGGATACAAATAGGTCAGGCCGTAGAGGCCGATGCCCATGACGAAGCTGAAGGCGCAGCCAACGGCAAAATTGCGGTCTGAGAAGGCGCGCAGATCGACGATGGGATGCTTCGTCGTGAAAACGCGCACGAAGAAGGCAACGCTGGATATGGCGCAGGCGATGGCGAGAATGAGAACGACCTCATCTTGGAACCAGTCGTTTGTCGGCCCCTCTTCGAGCACGTATTCAAGTGTGCCGAGAAAAGCCGCCATGAAGGCGAGTCCACGCCAGTCAAAGCTCTTGAAGAGAT
>NZ_RAWO01000242.1:0-407 GCF_003668955.1 Corallococcus sp. AB038B
GTGCGGCTGGGATTGGTGTTGTCGCTCTCGCTCTTCCTGCGGGCGGAAGGTGGCGTTGGACTGGCGGAGCCCGTGACTTCGTCGCTGGAGTTGGGGGGATGGGTGTTGCGAGAGCTGGCCTACGGGGTGTCGGTGGGGCTGGTCGCGGCGCTGCCGTTCGATGCGGCGCGAATGGGGGGGCGATTCATCGACCTGCTTCGCGGAACGTCCGCGGAGGCCAGCCTTCCGCTGGCGGGGAGTCGGGAGTCGGCCACGGGCGAAGGGCTCTATCATCTGCTGGTGGGACTGGTGACGTCGGGGGCGGTGGCTCCGCTGGTCTTCGGCGCGTTGGTGCGGGGCTTTGGCGTGGTGAAGCTGGGGGCCTTCGTGCCCACGGAAGCGGCGACGTTGCATCTCGTCGTGCTCGC
>NZ_RAWO01000243.1:0-406 GCF_003668955.1 Corallococcus sp. AB038B
CGTGTTTCTGGTGAAAGATCCTTGCGAATCTCTTCAATCTGTTCCACTTCGAATAAAAATGTATCCAGTTGGCGAAAAAGAGATTCCCAATCTTTTGGATCAGTACGAGAACTGCCCAAAGCATAGAAATGATATGAAATCATGTCGAGTGGAATCTCAGGTGCATGATTGGAGTGATTGAGAAAATATCTGTACCAATCAAACTCATTGTGACCTATGATGAGATTTGATCGGAGACGATCACACTTGCATAACGAAAGGAAAACTCACCTCCCAAGGCCATTCCTACATACTTCATGTCATAGTTATTAGTATGTCGCCGAATACCTTGCACAACTGCATCATAGGCTCGGGTGTAGAATTCGACAGTCATTTGATGTTCTGATTCGACCTCGTTGAATATTTC
>NZ_RAWO01000025.1:0-30631 GCF_003668955.1 Corallococcus sp. AB038B
GCTTCCCGGTGACGTTGATGTCGCCGATGGCCTTCCTCAAGCGGCCCATGGCGTGGCTGGAGGCGGTGTCGCGCTTCGGGGGCACCATCAGCGGTGGGCCGAACTTCGCGTTCGACTTGTGCGTGCGCAAGAGCACGCCGGAGCAGCGGCGGGCGTTGGACTTGAGCCGGTGGGAGGTGGCCTTCTGCGGCGCGGAGCCGATTCGCCCGGAGACGCTGGAGCGCTTCGTGGAGGCCTTCGGCCCCAGTGGCTTCCGGCGAGAGGCCTTCTACCCATGCTACGGCCTGGCGGAAGGCACGCTCATCGTCTCCGGCGGGGAGAAGTCGGCGCCGCCGGTGTCGGTGACGATTTCAGGTGAGGGGCTGGAGCGGCACCGCGCGGAGGAAGTGAGCGCGGCGCAGCCCGGTGCGCGCACGCTGGTGGGGTGTGGCCAGACGCTGGCGGAGCAGCGACTCGCCATCGTGGACCCGGAGACGCTGGAGCGGCGTGGGCCCGGTGAAGTGGGCGAAATCTGGGTGTCGGGGCCGAGCGTGGCCCAGGGGTACTGGGGCCGGGAGGACGCGACGCGCGAGACGTTCCAGGCGCGCATCGCGAGTGAGAACGGCGGACCGTACCTGCGCACGGGTGACTTGGGCTTCGTGCGGCCGGAGGGCGAGCTGTACGTCACGGGGCGGCGCAAGGACCTCATCATCCTGCGAGGGCGCAACCACTACCCGCAGGACCTGGAGGCGACGGTGGAGGGAGCGCACCCGGCGCTGAGGCCCGGGGGCGGCGCGGTGTTTTCGGTGGAGGTGGGGGGTGAGGAGCGCGCCGTCGTCGTGCAGGAAATCGACGTGCGGCGGCTGGGCGGACTGCGTGAGCAGTTGGCGGCGGCGGATGCGGCGGTGGGCACCATCCGTCAGCGGCTGGCGGAGTCGCACGAAGTGCAGGCGCACGCGGTGGTGCTCATCGAGCCGGGCAGCCTGCCCAAGACGTCCAGCGGCAAGGTGCAGCGGCACGCGTGCCGAGCTGCCTTCCTCGCGGGAACGTTCCAAGAGGTGACGGCGTGGCGGGCGGAGGGCTCGCAATCCTCCGATGCGCGCTCATCGTCGGCCGAGGCTCCCCTCCTCTCTGTTCCAGCAGCTGCCTCGGTCGAAGCTGGGCCGAAGGCGGAAGCGGCGCTGCCTGAGAAGCCGGGCGCGGAAGCACTGGTGGCATGGCTGCGCGACATCGTGGCCCGGCACACGCGCATGCGCCGTGAGGACATCGACGTCGATGCTCCGGTGACTCGCTACGGCCTGGACTCATTGGGCGCGGTGGAACTGGCGCACGAGGTGGGTGCCGGCACCGGGCTGACGGTGCCCATGGAATGGCTGCTCCAGGGGCCGAGCATCACGTCCCTGGCCCACAGGCTGGCCTCCCTCCGTGACGCGGCGGGCCCCGCGCCTCTTCGCAGAAACGTGGGCGGCGACCGCGAGGCGTCCTCTTCGCAGGCCCGGTTGTTCTTCCTGTCCCGGTACGCCCCCGGCGACGTGTCCTACAACCTGCCCGCCGCTGTGCGCCTGGAGGGCGAACTGGATGTGGCCGCGCTGGAGGGCAGCCTCGTGGCGCTCGCGGCCCGGCATGAAGGACTGCGGACCTCCTTCCGCGAGGCCCCGGGGCAGCCCCGGCAGGTCATCGCGCCGGACGCGTCCCTGACGCTGGCGCGCGTGTCACTGGAATCCCTGCCCGCCAACGCCCGCGAGGCCGAAGCGCTCCGCCTGGCCCACGAAGAGGCCCGCCGCCCGTTCGACCTGGAGCGCGGACCGCTGGTGCGCGCCACGCTCCTCACGCTGGATGCGCGGACCCATGTGCTGGTGCTCGTCATGCACCATGCCGTGTCGGACGCCACGTCCATGGCGGTGCTGGTGCGCGAGGTCTCCGCCCTCTACTCGGCGCTGCGTGAAGGCCGCCCGTCGCCCCTTCCCGCCCTGCCCCTCGACTACGCTGACGCCGCCGACTGGCAGCGGGACACGCTGGACGGCGCCGCGCTGGAGTCGCGGTTGGACTCCTGGCGGACGCAGCTCGCTGGGGCTCCCCAGCTGCTGGATCTGGCCACGGATCGGCCGCGTCCCTCGCGGCGTGGGTCCGCGGGCGCTCGGGTCCCGGTGGTGCTGGAGGCTGGCCTCGCGACCTCCGTCCGGACGCTGGCGGAGCGCGAAGGCGTCACGCCGTTCATGGTCCTGCTCGCGGCCTTCCAGACCGTGCTCGCCCGTCGCGCGGGCCAGGACGACATCAGCGTGGGTACGGCCATCGCGGGCCGTCAGCGCGCGGAGTTCCAGGGGCTCGTCGGCCTCTTCGTCAACTCGCTGGTCCTTCGCACGCGACTGTCCGGCGCTCCTTCGTTCCGGGAGCTCCTGGGCTGCGTGCGGGAGACGGCGCTGGGTGCGTACGCGCACCAGGACGTGCCCTTCGAGCGGGTCGTGGAGGCGCTCCGGCCTCCTCGCGAGCTCGCGCACACGCCGCTGTTCCAGGTGATGTTCAACCTCCAGGGCGCACGCGTGGACGCGCCCGTCCTGCAGGGGCTCCAGTCCCGGCTCCTGGACGTGCACACCGGCACGTCCATGTTCGACCTCACGCTGTCGCTCGCGGAGTCCTCCCAGGGCTTCGAGGGCTGGCTGGAGTACGCCACGGAGTTGTTCGACGCGGACACCGTGGCGCGGCTGGCCGGTCACTTCCGCGTGCTGCTGGAGGCCGCCATCTCGGCACCGGAGACGCCCATCCACGAGCTGCCCTGGATGACGGACGCGGAGCGCCACCAGGTGCTCACCGCATGGAACGACACGGCCCGCGACTACCCCTCCGGCAGGACCCTTCCCGAGCAGTTCGCGCTCCAGGTCGCCCGGACTCCGGACGCCATCGCCGTGGAGGACGGGGACCTTCGCCTGACGTACGCGCAGCTGGAGGCGCGGGCCAACCCGCTCGCGCACTTCCTCCGTGCTCGGGGCGTGGGCCCGGACGTGCCGGTGGCCGTGTGCATGGAGCGCTCCGTGGACTTCGTCGTCTCGGTGCTCGCCATCCTCAAGGCGGGCGGCGCCTATGTGCCGCTGGACGCGTCGTACCCCGCGCAGCGGCTGGCGTTCATGATCGAGGACGCCCGGCCCCGGATGCTGCTCACCACCCGCGCGCTGCGTGAGCGGCTGCACGTGCCGGACGCGACCCTGGCCTGTTTCTTCGTGGACGCGCTGGCGCTCGATGATCAGCCCGTCACCGCGCCGGAAGTCACCGTGGGGCCTCGCAACCTGGCCTACGTCATCTTCACCTCCGGCAGCTCCGGCCGTCCCAAGGGGGTGGCCAACGAACAGCGCGGCGTGCTGCGCCTCGTGCACGCCGAGCCCTACTCGCGCTTCGGTTCACGCGAAACGGGCATGCTCTTCGCGCCGCTGTCCTTCGACGGCTCCGTGATGGAGCTGTGGACGATGCTGCTGCACGGCGGCCGTCTGGTCATCTTCCCCGGCAAGGTTCCCGCCGGAGACATGGACACGCTCGCGCGCGTGGTGGATCGCCACGCGGTCAGCTTCGTCCACCTGCCGGCGGGGCTCTTCTCGCAGTTGGTGGAGCACCGGCCGGACATCCTCGGTCGGCTGCGCGAAGTGCACGTGGGCGGCGACGTCGTCTCCGCCCCGCATGTGCGCCGGGCGGTGGAGTTCCTGGGCCGGCACGTCATCAACGCCTACGGCCCCAGCGAATGCTCCGTGGCCGCCGCGTTCTTCACGGTGGAGCGGCCGGAGCAGGCGGGCGCGTCGGTGCCCATTGGCGCGCCGCTCGCGAACACCACGGCGTACGTGCTGGACGCGCGGCTCCAGCCGGTGCCGGTGGGCGTGCCGGGGGAGCTGTTCCTCGGCGGTGATGGCGTGGTCCGGGGCTACGTGTCGCGGCCGGACCTGACGGCGGAGCGCTTCGTGCCGGATGCCTGGGGCGTGAAGCCCGGCGCACGGCTGTACCGCACGGGCGACCGGGTGCGCTGGCGCGCGGATGGGACGCTGGACTTCCTGGGCCGCACGGACCACCAGGTGAAGGTGCGCGGCTTCCGCATCGAGCTTCCGGAAGTCGAAGCCGCCCTGCGCGAGCTGCCCGAAGTGCACGAGGCCGCGGCGGTGGTGCGCGAGGACGTGCCCGGCGACAAGCGGCTCGTGGCCTACGCGATGCCTCGCCCGGGCCAGGTGCTGGAGCCCACGCGGCTGCGAGAGGCCCTGCGCCGCAAGCTGCCCGACTACATGGTGCCGTCGCTGTTCGTGGCGCTGCCCACCCTGCCCCTGAACCCCAGCGGCAAGGTGGACCGCAAGGCCCTGCCCGCTCCGGACTCGGAGGCCACCGGCCGGCGCGAGCGCTACGTGGCGCCGTCCCACCCGCTGGAGGAGCGGATCGCCTCCACGTGGTCCCGTGAGCTCGGGGCCGACCGCGTGGGCACGCAGGACCACCTGTTCAACGACCTGGGTGGCACGTCGCTGTCCGTGATGCGGCTCGCCTCGCGCTTGAAGGAGACGCTGGGCCGCGAGGTGCCCGTGGTCTGGTTGTTCGAACACCCCACGGTGGAGTCGCTCGCCCAGCGGCTGGAGAACGAGTCGCGGGGAGCACCCGCGCCGTTGCCCACCGCGCCCGGCCACCGTCCGCGCGAGGCGTCGAAGCCTGGCGCCTCCGGGTCCATCGCCATCGTCGGCATGGCGGGCCGCTTCCCCGGCGCGGGAACGGTGGAGGCGTTCTGGCGGAACCTGCGCGAGGGCGTGGAGTCCATCACGCGCTTCTCCCCCGAGGAGCTGGAGCACCTGCCTTCCCTGCCGGAGGGTTTCGAGCTCTGGTACCACCCGGCCTTCGTTCCCGCCGCCGGTGTCCTGGAAGACGTGGAGGGGTTCGACCACGCGTTCTTCGACATGTCGCTGCGCGAGGCGCAGTTCACGGACCCGCAGCAGCGGATCTTCCTCCAGACGGCGTGGGCCGCGCTGGAGGACGCGGGCGTCAACCCGGAGCGCTACCCCGGCGCCATCTCGCTGTACGCGGGCGCCGCGGCCTCTGGATACGCGGAGGCCGTGCGGCAGGCGATGCCGCTGGACGCGGCGTCCTTCTTCGAGCTGAACGGCACCGCCACCCACGAGAGCCTGCCGACGAAGGCGTCCTTCAAGCTGGGGCTCACGGGTGAAAGCACGTTGCTCTACACCGCGTGCTCCACGGGCCTGGTGGCCGTGCACCTGGCCTGTCAGAGCCTGCGGGCGGGGCAGTCCGACGTGGCGCTCGCGGGGGCCTCGCGGCTGTCGCTGCCGCAGCGCACGGGCTACGTGGCGCAGGAGGGCCTCATCTTCTCCCCGGACGGCCACTGCCGCGCGTTCGATGCTCGGGCCCAGGGGACGCTGCCCGGCAACGGCGTGGGCACGGTGGTGCTCAAGCGTTTGGAGGACGCGGTGCGAGATGGGGACGCCATCTACGCCGTCATCCGGGGCTCGGCGCTCAACAACGATGGCAAGAACAAGTCCGGCTTCACCGCGCCCAGCGTGCAGGGACAGGCGGCGGTGGTGTCCCAGGCGTTGGCCAACGCGGGCGTGGCACCGGAAGCCGTGGGCTACGTGGAGGCCCATGGCACCGCGACGCCGCTGGGGGATCCGATTGAAGTGGCGGCGCTGACCCGTGCGTACGGCTTGGGCACTGAGCACCGGGGGCGCATCGCGCTGGCGTCGTTGAAGACGAACGTGGGCCATTTGGACACGGCCGCGGGGCTGGCGGGCCTGATGAAGGCCGCGCTGTCGCTGCACCACGGAGAGATTCCCCCCAGCCTCCACTTCGAGAAGGCCAACCCGCAGATCGACTTCGACGCGGGTCCTTTCTTCGTCAACACCACCTTGCGGTCGTGGCCTCGGAGCGAGACGCCTCGCTTCGCCGCGGTCAGCTCCTTTGGCATTGGTGGCACCAATGCCCACGCCATCCTCGAGGAAGCCCCCATGCGGCAGAGTGGTTCGACGACGCGTTCCCACCAGCTCGTCGTGTTGTCCGCGCGCTCGCCGGAAGCGTTGGAGGCGGCGGCGCGGCGGTTGGAGGCGACGGGCGTTGGGGACTTGGCGCTGGCGGATCTGGCGTTCACGCACGCCGTGGGTCGCAAGGCGTTCGAGTACCGCCGCGCGGTGGTGGTGACGGACGCGGAGGACCTGGCGCGGCAGCTCCAGAAGCCGGTGACGCTGGCGAAGAGCCCGGGCAAGGCGCCGCGTGTGGCGTTCGTGTTCAGCGGACAGGGGTCGCAGCGGCTGGCCATGGGGCGTGAGCTGGCGGAGGCGTCGCCCCTGTTCCGAGCGCACCTGGAGGCGTGCCTCGCGTTGCTGGACGCGCCGCTGCGGGCGCGGGTGTCGGCCGTGCTGGCGCCCGAGGCCGATGCTTCGGCGGACCTCGCGGACACGCGTGTGGCGCTGCCTGCGTTGTTCAGCGTGCAGGTGGCGCTGGCGCGGATGTGGCGGGACCTGGGCGTCATGCCGTCCGCGGTGATGGGACACAGCTTCGGTGAGTACGCGGCGGCGTGCGTCGCGGGGGCGCTGTCCTTGGAAGACGCGATGCGCCTCGCGGTGGCTCGCGGTGAGCTGATGCACCGGATGCCGCCAGGCGCGATGCTCGCGGTGGCCCTGCCCGTGGAACGTGTGCAGTCGTTGCTGTCGGGCCGGCTGTCGGTGGCGGCGGTGAACGCTCCGGATCGCTGCGTGGTGTCCGGTCCGGTGGAGGAAGTGGAGCGGCTGGAGGCCGAGCTGAAGGCCCAGAAGGCCGGTGCGGTGCGCATGCCCGCGCCGTACGCGTTCCACTCCGCGGACGTGGAGCCGTTGATGCCGGAGCTGGCGCGCGTGGTGGGCACGCTGCGCTGGTCAGAGCCCACGGTGCGGTACGTGTCCAGTCTCACGGGGACGGGCGTTCTGCCGGGGCAGCTCGCGGCGCCGGACTACTGGACGGAGCAGATGCGCCAGCCGGTGCGCTTCACCCGCGCGGTGGAGTCGCTCCAGGCGGAAGGCTGCACGGTGCTGCTGGAGGTGGGACCGGGACAGGACGTGACGCCGCTGGTGCGCGCGAACCTGACCCGGCCCGAGGCCGGTCCTTCCATTCTCGCGCTGGCGTCACTGCGGGTGGGCGGGAAGACGACGGAGCAGATGGGCTGGCTCCAGGCCGTGGGCGAGCTGTGGACCGCGGGCGTTACCGTGGACTGGAACGCGTTCTACGCGCACGAGCAGCGCCTGCGGCTGCACCTGCCCACGTATGCGTTCCAGACCAAGGCGGTCTGGGTGCAGCCGAGAGCGCGTGCCACGACGTCTCCGTTCGCGCCTCCGTCGGGGAGTCCCGTCCGGACGCCGCAGGCTCCGGCCGTGGCCCCGGTCGCGCCCACTGAGCGTGCGCCCGAAGTGACTTCCGATGTGGCCCTGGTCACCGCGTCGGTCCGTGCCCCCCAAGCCGTGTCCGCGATGACGGCCACGGTTTCGGTCCGTGCTCCTCAAGCCGCGTCCGCGATGACTGCGACGATGAGTGCCCCCCAAGGCGCGTCAGCGACGACGGATCCGAACGGCGCTCGTCAGGGCGCGTCAGCGATGACGGATCCGGCCGGCGCTCATCAGGGCACGTCAGCGATGACGGATCCGAACAGCGCTCATCCAGGCGCGTCAGCGACGACAGATTCGGCCGGCGTCCCACAGGCTGCGTTCGCGATGACGGGCGGGGCTCCGGAGCACGGGGTGCGTGCGGAGGCGGGTGCGTCCTCGCACGGGTCGGCCGTGCCCACGGATGCAGAACCTATCCCCGCCCTCGCGTCCCCTCCCCCTCCCGGTCGCGACGACGCACCTCGTGGAGACATCGAGGAGCGCGTGGCCGCGCTGTGGCGCGACCGTCTAGGCCTGGAGTTCGTGGGCCGCCATGACGACTTCCTGGAGCTCGGCGGCAACTCACTGACGGCCGCGCAGCTGCTCAATCAGCTCCGTGATGCCTTCGGCGTGAACCTGCCGCTCGCCGCCCTCTTCGAAGCGCCCACCGTTGCCGGCATCGCGGGACGCCTGGAGCCCTTGCTGCTCCAGGCGCCCCAGGTCGCCGTCTCCACGGAGCTTCCGCTCGTGCCGCTGCCTCGCGACGGTAGCGAGCTGCCGTTGTCCTTCGTGCAGGAGCGCGTCTGGCGCCTGGAACAGCACCTGCCCGGTCTGTCCGCGTACAACCTCCCGTTCGTCCTCCGGCTCGAAGGCGACCTGGATGCGGACGTGATGGAGCGCGGCATCCAGGAGATCGTCCAGCGCCACGAAGCGCTGCGCACGACCTACGACACCGTGGACGGCCGCCCCGTGCAGCGCTTCCACGCGAACATGCGAGTCCCGCTCACCCGCGTGGAGCTGCGCGGCCCGATGGAGACGCGCGAACCGGAGGCGCTGCGGCTCGCCCGCGAGGACGCCGTGAAGCCGTTCGACCTGGTCCACGGCCCCGTGTTGCGCACCACCCTGGTCCGCCTGGACACGAAGCTGCACCTGCTGATTGCCAGCATCCACCACATCGTCAGCGACACGATGTCCATCGCCCTGCTCGTCCAGGAGCTGGGCCAGCTGTACGACGCCTTCGTCCAGGGCAGGCCGTCTCCACTCAAACCGCTGCCCCTCCAGTACGCGGACTTCGGCGCGTGGCAGCGCCGTGGCATCACGAGCGGCCGTCTGGCCGAACAGGATCAGGGCTGGCGGCAGCGCCTGGCCGGCATGCCGCGCCGGTTGGATCTGCCCACCGACCGGCCCCGGTCCAACGAGCCGCTCATCTCCTCCCAGCGCATGACGTTGGACTTCCCGCCCGCGCTCGCCCACGAGCTGGTGGCCTTCACGCGCCGCGAGGGCTTCACCGGCTACATGACGGTGCTCGCCGCGTGGCAGACGCTGCTGCACCGCTACTCCGGCCAGACGGACGTCGTCGTCGGCACGCCCATCGCCAACCGCACGCGTCCGGAGCTGATGTCCCTCATCGGCTACGTGGCGCACTCGGCGGCATTCCGGACGCGCTTCACCGAAGGCCTCACGTTCCGCGAGCTGCTGGCCCAGGTGCGCGGCGAGGTCGCGGACGCGCAGACGCGCCCGGACGTGCCCTTCGAGTACCTCGTGGAAGCGCTCGTCCCGGGCCATGACATCGGCCGGGGGCGCATGACGGACTCCGTGTTCGTCTACCACACGGGCGTGAGCTCCTCGGAGACGCTGGAGCTCATCGGCGTGCGCGGGACGTTGGTGGAGGTGCCGGGCACGCCCGTGCAGTGGGGCTCTACCCTGAGCGCGCTCACCCTGGTCCTCTTCGAGTCCCCCACCCGCGTCCACGGCGCGCTGGAATTCGCGTCGGACCTGTTCGACGCCGCCACCACGGCGCGGCTGATGGAGCACTTCCAGGTGCTGCTCGGCGCCGCGCTCGCGAACCCCGACACGCAGGTGGCGCACCTGCCGCTCGCCACGGATGACGAGCGACGCGCCTGGCCCACGCCTCGCGCCACACCGGGGCTGGTCCCTGTCCCCACCGCACTCGCGGAGCGGCGCGCGCGCCACGCTGGCGCCACCGCCCTGTCGCAGGGGGAGACGCACTGGACCTGGGCGGAGCTGGGCGCTCGCGCGGACGCCCTGGCCGCGAGGTTGAAGGCCCTGGGCGTGAAGGCTGGAACACCGGTGGCCGTGTGCCTGCGCACGTCGCCGGAGAAGCTGGCCGCGCTGTGGGCCGTGCTGGGCGCGGGCGGAGCATGCGTCGCACTGGGCCCGTCCGACCTGAGCCACCTGCCCGTGTACGCGCTCGAAGGCGCCCCGGTGCCGGTGCTCGTCACCACGCGCGCGCTGGTGGCGTCCGTGCGCGTGGACGCGGCGCGTGTCGTCTACGTGGAGGATGTGCCAGCCGCGAGCGAAGCATCCGCCACCGTCGAGCACGCGGAGTCGCACGCCCTGGCGTGGCTGCTGCCCACGGGCCGGGGCCAGCCCGCATGGGCCCTGGGCCACCGGGAGCTGGCGGAGTTCTTCACCGGCCTGGACACGCGCCTGTCGCCCCCGGACGGCGGCGCGTGGTTGGCCGCGAGCGAGCCGTCCTCCGACCGTCCGGAGCTGGAGGCCCTGTGGGCGCTCACGCGTGGTCTGCGGGTCGTGTTCCCGCCGGAGCGGATCACCGCTCGGCTGGTGGGCCTGGGCGATGGAGGCCCTCGCGCGAAGGCGATGGACGTGAGCCTCATCTACTTCGCCAACGACGAGGACACGCTCCAGGGCCCCAAGTACGAACTCCTGCTGGAGGGCGCCAAGTTCGCGGACGCGAACGGCTTCTCCGCGGTGTGGACACCGGAGCGGCACTTCCACTCGTTCGGCGGTCTGTATCCACAGCCGGCCGTGGTGGCGGCGGGCCTGGCCACCGTCACGAAGAACCTGCGCCTGCGCTCCGGCAGCGTGGTGTTGCCGCTGCATGATCCCCTGCTCATCGCGGAGCAGTGGTCCGTGGTGGACAACCTGTCCCAGGGCCGCGTGGGCCTGTCCGTGGCCACGGGCTGGCACACGCAGGACTTCACCTTCGCGCCGGCCAACTACGAGAAGCGGCGCGACATCCTGCTGGAGAAGCTGTCCACGCTGCGCGCCCTGTGGCGAGGCGAGCGCTTCAAGCGCCCCGCGGGCGCTGGCAGCACGGCGGAGGTCGGTCTGCGCCCGAAGCCGGTGCAGAAGGAGCTGCCGGTGTGGCTCACCGCCACGGGCAACCCGGAGACGTTCCGGATGGCGGGCGAGCTGGGCGCGGGCGTGCTCACGGGCTTGATGTCGCACACGCTGGAGGAGCTGAAGCAGAAGGTGGCGCTGTACCGCGACGCGTGGCGCCGCAACGGGCACCCGGGCCGCGGCCACATCACCTGCATGCTGCACACGTACCTGGGCGACGAGGAGCAGGAGGTGCTGCGCACGGTGCGACAGCCCCTGCTGTCGTACTTCCGCAGCTCGGTGGACATCAGCACGTCGCTGCTCCAGGCGCAGGGCATCACCGACGTCCAGAAGCTGTCTCCGGACGACATCAACGCGGTGCTGGAGCGCACCTTCGAGAACCACGCGAAGAACACCGGCCTGCTGGGCACGGTGGACAGCGCGCTGAAGCGTCTGCGCGATGTGCGAGCGGCGGACGTGGATGAGGTGGCGGCGCTCATCGACTTCGGCCTCGACACCCCGGTGGTGTTGGAGGGCCTGCGGCGGCTCGCGACCGTGCGTGAGCGCATGGACGCGGAGGCCGCCGCCCACCAGGAGCAGGTGCTGGTGGAGGCCGAGGCGGGCGTGGAGGGACTGCTGGAGCTGGCGCGCCAGTCCGGCGCGGTGCTGCTGCACACGTCGGCGCGGCTGGCGCGTTCGCTCAGCGAACTGCCCGGCGCGCGAGAGTCACTGTCCCGCGTGGGTGCGCTGGTGTTGGAGGGCGCGTCGGTGGAGCTGGGCTCGGCGCTGCATCGGGCCGCGGGCGTGGAGGTGTATCTGTCCGGTGACGCCCAGGAAGGCGCGCTGCTGCCGCGCACGTTGGCGGAGCGCATCCCCGCGAACCTCCAGGCGTGGGTGCTGGATGTGGCCGGTCAGCCCGTGCCCGTGGGCGTGGTGGGTGAACTGGCCCTCGCGGGTGCGGGGCTGCCGTCCGCCCTGTGGCGCGCGAGTGATGAAGAGCACCGCCGCCTGGTGCCGCACCCTCGCGAGGCTTCCGCGAAGCTGTTCCGCACCGGCCGTCATGCCCGCATGCGCGGGGATGGCCGGTTGGAGCCAGTGGCCTCGCCGTCGCGGCTCCCGCCTCCGCCCGTGGCGCGCCCCGCCGTCGTGGAAGCACCGCGTCCCGTGGCGCCCGTCGCCCCGGCGGTCGTGAACATGACCCCACCGCCCATCCCGCGCGTGAGCCGGGATCAGCCGCTGCCGCTGTCCTTCGCGCAGCAGCGCCTCTGGTACCTCCAGCAGATGGAGCCCACGAGCAGCGCGTACAACAACCCGGCCATCTTCCGGCTCAAGGGCGAGCTGGACAGGGCCGCGCTCCAGGCCGCGCTGGACGCGATGGTGGTCCGCCACGAGGTGCTGCGCACCACCTACGCCCTGGAGGGGGACCACGCGGTGCAGGTCATCCACCCGCCCCGAGGCCTGCCGCTCCAGCACTGGGACGTGCCCGGCGACACGCCTGAGGCGCGCGAGGCGGCGATGCGCGCGTTCTGCCAGGACGCCGTGCGCCAGCCGTTCGACCTGGAGCAGGAGGTCCTGCGCGCGGCGCTGATCCGCCTGGGGGCCCAGGAGCACGTGCTGCTCGTCACCTTCCACCATGCGGTGTCCGACGCGTGGTGCACCCTGGTCATCGCGCATGAGTTGACGGTGAACTACACGGCCTTCCGCGCGGGCCAGCCCTCTCCGCTGCCTGAGCTGCCGGTGCAGTACGCCGACTACGCCGTGTGGCAGCGCGCGTGGCTGGAAGGCGGTGTGATGGAGAAGCAGGTGGCCTGGTGGAAGGACCACCTGGCCGGCGCGCCTCCGCTGGAGCTACCCACGGACCGGCCTCGCCCTGCGGTCATGTCCTCCGCGGGCGCGCGGCACACCTTCCTCCTGCCGACGGCGGTGTCCGCGCCGCTGCTGGCGCTGGGCCGCAAGCACGGCGCTACGTCGTTCATGGTGCTGATGGCCCTCTTCCAGACGGTGCTGTCGCGCTACTCGGGGCAGGACGACTTCGTGGTGGGCACGCCCATCGCGGGCCGCACGCGCCCGGAGGTCGAGTGGCTGATGGGGTGCTTCATCAACACCCTGCCCTTCCGCTCGAGGCTGTCCGGCCAGCCGTCCTTCGTGGAGCTGCTGGGGCGCGTGCGCACCCAGGCCCTGGAGGCCTACGCGCACCAGGACGCTCCCTTCGAGCGCGTGCTGGATTCGCTGGATCTGCCGCGCGACCTGAGCCGCACGCCGCTGTTCCAGGTGAGCATCAACGTGGTGAACATGCCGGAGGTCCAGGGCCGGCTGTCGTCGCTGGAGCTGACCCCGGTGGAAGTGCCGACCGGCACGGCGAAGTTCGACCTGGGCATGGAGGTCGTGGAGGTCAAGGACGGCTTCAACTGCGGCATGGAATACGCCACCGCCCTCTTCGACGCGGCCACCATGGAGCGCCTGGCCCGGCACATGGTGGGTCTGGCGCGCGAGGTGGTGGCCCATCCCCAGACGCCCGTCGCCCTGCTGCCGCTCATGGACGCGGCGGAGCGCCAGCGGGTGCTGGTGGAGTGGAACGACACCTTCCAGGACTTCCCCCAGGACGCGCGCATCCCGGACCTCTTCGCCCGGCAGGCCGCGGCGAGGCCGGACGCGGTCGCGGTGGAGTCCGGCGGCGAGCGCCTGACGTACGCGCAGCTCGATGCGCGGGCGAACCAGTGGGCGCACGTGTTGCGTGAGCACGGCGTGAGCCCGGACGTACTGGTGGCGGTGTGCCTGGAGCGCTCTCTGGAACTCGTCGTCGCGCTGCTCGCCGCCGTGAAGGCGGGGGGCGCGTACCTGCCGTTGGAGCCCAGCTACCCGGCGCCTCGGCTGGCCGCGATGCTGGAGGACGCGCCCGCGAAGGTGCTGCTCACCACGCGAGCCCTGCGCGCGGCGGTGCCCCTGCCGCCGGAGCTGCCGTCCGTCTTCGTGGAGGAGCTGTCCTCGCGGGACCTGCCCACGGCGCCGGTGGTGGCGGGCGCGGACTCGCGCCATCTGGCCTACGTGGACTTCACCTCCGGCAGCACCGGGCGTCCCAAGGGCGTCGCGGTGGATCACCGCGCGGTGATGCGCCTGCTGCACCACCCGGCGTTCGCGCGCATGAGCGCGAACGAGACGTTCCTCCAGTTGGCGCCCATCTCCTTCGACCCGGTGACGCTGGAGGTCTGGGGACCGCTGCTGCACGGCGGACGGCTGGTGATGTTCCCGCCCACGTCGCCGTCGGACCTGGACGTGCTGGCCCAGGTCATCCAGCGCCATGGCGTCACCTCGATGATGCTCACCGCGGGCCTCTTCACGCAGGTCGCGGACCTGAAGCCGGAGGCCCTGACGGGCGTGCGCCAGCTGCTGGTGGGCGGCGACGTCGTCTCCCCGCCGCACGTGCGCAAGGTGCTGGAGGCGCATCCGGGGCTCGTCGTGACCGCGGGTTACGGCCCGACGGAGGCGACGCTCATCGCCGCCACGCACGTGATGACGGAAGCGGCGCGCGTGGACGCCCCCGTGCCGCTGGGCCGGCCCATCGCGAGGACGGACCTGTACGTGCTGGACGCGCGGGGACAGCCGGTGCCCCCGGGCATCCCGGGCGAGCTGCACATCGGCGGCGAGGGCCTGGCGCGCGGCTACATCTCCCGGCCGGACCTCACCGCGGAGCGTTTCATTCCGCATCCCTTCTCCTCGCGGCCCGGTGAGCGCCTCTACCGCACGGGCGACCTGACCCGCTGGCGCTCGGATGGGACGCTGGACTTCCTGGGCCGCACGGACCACCAGGTGAAGGTGCGCGGCTTCCGAATCGAACTGTCGGAGGTCGAGTCCGCGCTGGGCGCTCACCCGAACGTGCGCGAGACCGTGGCCGTGGTGCGCGAGGACGTGCCCGGCGACAAGCGCCTGGTGGCGTATGTCGTCGCCCCGTCCGCCCCCGAGCCGGAGGCGCTGCGCGACTTCATGCGCCAGCGGGTGCCGGACTACATGCTGCCGTCGGCCTTCGTCCTGCTGGAGTCGCTCCCGCTGACGACCCAGGGCAAGGTGGACCGCAAGGCCCTGCCCGCGCCGGAGGGACAGCGCGCCTCGCGCCGCGAATACGTGGCGCCGCGCACCCCGAGGGAGCAGGCGCTGGCCCAGGTGATGGCGCAGGTCCTGCGCGTGGAGCGCGTGGGTCTGGACGACAACTTCTTCGAGCTGGGCGGCGACTCCATCATCAGCCTGCAGGTGGTGGCGAAGGCGCGGCAGGCCGGCGTGCGGTTGCAGGTGAAGGACCTGTTCCAGCACCCCACCCTGGGCGCGCTGGCGGCCGTGGCCCGCGACGGAGATGCCACCCTCGCGGAGCAGGGCCCGGTGGTGGGCGACGTGCCCCTCACGCCCATCCAGGTGGACCTGTTCGAGCGTGAGCCGACGTACCCGCACCACTTCAACCACGCCCTGCTGCTCAAGACCCGTCAGCCGCTGAAGCACGACCTGTTGCAGCGGGCGGTCCAGGCGCTCGTCGCCCACCACGACGCCCTGCGCCTGCGCTACGTCCACGCCGAAGACGGCACGTGGCGCCAGGAGAGCGTGGCCCCTGAGTCCGCTCCGCCCGTGCTCCTCCAGGTGGACCTGTCGATGCTGCCTCCAGAGGCCCGGGCCGCCGGGATGGAACGGGAGGCCGCGCGCCTCCAGGCGGACTTCCACCTGGCGACACCGCCGCTGGTGCGCGTGGCGCTGTTCCATTTCGGTGCCGGTGAGCCGCAGCGCCTGTTGCTGATCATCCACCACCTCGTGGTGGACGCGGTGTCGTGGCGCATCCTGGTGGAGGACCTGGAGACGGCGTACCTCCAGCTCCAGTCCGCCCGCGCTCCGGCGCTGCCCGCGAAGACGACGTCGTTCCTGTCCTGGGCGCAGCGGCTGGAGAAGCACGCCCTGTCGGAAGTGCTGGGCGAGCAGGAATCCTTCTGGCGGGAGGCGATGCGCGGCGACGTGGCCCCGCTGCCCGTGGATGGCCCGGGTCCGTACACATACGCGTCACGAAGCAGCGTCGCCGTGGAGTTGGATGCGGAGGAGACGCGACAGCTGCTCCAGGAGACGCCCACGGGGTGGCGGGCGCGCATCGACGACGTGCTCCTGACCGCGCTCGGGCGGACGCTGGGAGAATGGACGGGGAAGCCGGACGTCCTCATCGAGTTGGAGGGTCACGGCCGCGAAGAACTGTTCGCGGACGTGGACGTGTCGCGCACCGTGGGCTGGTTCACGTCCGTGGCGCCGGCGCTGCTGCGGCTGCCCAAGGGTGGCTCACTGGGAGACGGGCTGCGCGCAGTGCGAGACTCGCTGAAGGCGTGGCCCGGCCGCGGCATCGGCTTCAATCTGCTGCGCCACCTGGGGCCGCCGGAGACGCGGGCCCGGTTGGCCGCGCTGCCCAAGGCGCAGGTGTCGTTCAACTACCTGGGGCAGTTGGACGGCACGGCCGCCGCCAGCACGCTCTTCACCATGAGCGACGAGCCGGTGGGCCCCATCGTGGAGCCCCGGGCCTTGCAGCCGCACGCGCTGGCGGTGGACGGTTCGGTGCTCCAGGGCCGGCTGCGGATGACGTTCGGCTACAGCCACCAGCAGCACCACGAGGCGACGGTGCGCGCGCTGGCGGAGCGCTTCCTCGGAGTGCTGCGCGAGCTCATCGCCCAGCGCCATTCCGAGGATGCGCGGCGGCGCACGCCCGGCGACTTCCCGCTGGCCCGCCTGTCCCAGGCCGCGCTGGACGCGGTGTTGGCGGCGCAGGGCCCTACGGTGGAGGACGTGTTCCCGCTGTCCCCGCTCCAGGAGGGCATGCTCTTCCACGCCCTGAATGATCCGGAGGCGGCCTACTACTTCGAGCAGGCCGGGTGGTCGAGCCACTCGGACGTGGACATCGCGCTGCTCCAGCGGACGTGGCAGACGGCGGTGGACCGCAACCCCATTCTGCGCACCGCGTTCGTGTGGGAGGGCCTGGAGTCGCCGCTCCAGGTGGTGCAGTCGCACGCCTCGTTGCCGTTCATCGTCCACGACTGGCGCCACCTGCCAGAGGCGGAGCAGCCGGCCGCGTTGGCGAAGCTCACGGCGGAGGACCGTGCACGCGGCTTCGACGTGTCGCGGGCGCCGCTGTCTCGGATGACGGTGGTGCGCCTGGGCGAGTCGCGCTGGCGCTTCCTCTGGAGCCACCACCACCTGCTGATGGACGGCTGGAGCATGGGCCTGTTCTTCCAGGAGGTCTTCGCCCTCTACGACGCCGTGCACGCCGGGACTCCGCCGCCGCCCATGGGCCGGCCTCCGTTCCGCGACTACATCGCGTGGTTGGACCGCCGGGACCTGGCGGAGGACGAGCGCTTCTGGAGAGATCAGCTCACGGGCCTGTCGGCGCCCACGCCCCTGCCCTCGGCGCGGCCTGCGTCCCTGGTGCGGCCCAGCACGTCCGAGAAGCGGCCCGACGTGAGGGTGACGCTGCCGGCGTCGATCACCACCGCACTGGAGGCCTTCGCGCGGCGGCATCAGCTCACGCTCAACACGCTGACGCAGGCGGCCTGGTCGTTGGTGCTGGCGCGCCACGCGGACACGCGCGACGTGCTCTTCGGAACGACGCTCGCGGGCCGTCCGCCGGAGCTGCCGGGCGCGGACGCCATGCTGGGCCTGCTCATCACCACGCAGCCGGTACGCATCACGCTGCCCGGTGAGGGCGAACCGGTGCTGCCGTGGCTCCAGTCGCTCCAGGCGAAGCTCCTGGGCATCCAGCAGCACCAGTACTCACCGCTGGTCTCGACGCACGGCTGGAGCGACATCCCCCGAGGGCAGCCGCTCTTCCAGTCGCTGTTCGTCTTCGAGAACTACCCGTTCGACGCGTCGGTGTTGCGCCGCTTCACCGCGATGGATCTGCGCGACCTGGAGTTCGGCGACAGCACGAACTACCCGCTGTCGGCCACCGTGATACCGCGCGAAGAGCTCCAACTGCAGCTGGTCTACGACGCGGGCCACTTCGACGCGGACGCCATGCAGCGAGTGTTGGGCCAGTGGCGACAGGCGCTGGAGGGATTGCTCCATCCGGACGCCCGGATCGAGGACGTGTCGATGCTGCCTGCGGAGGACCGCGCGTGGCTGCTGCGCACCGGCAGCGGCGACGCCATGGATTTCGAGCGCGACACCACCCTGCATGCGCGCTTCGAACGCCAGGCCGCCACGACGCCGGACGCGGACGCAGTGGTGTTCGGCGGGACGACGCTGACCTTCCACCAGCTCAACGCGCAGGCGAACCAGCTCGCCTGGCACCTGCGGTCGCTGGGAGTGGGCCCGGAGGTGATGGTGGGCCTGTGCCTGGAGCGGTCGGCGGAGGCCATCGTGGCGCTGCTGGCGGTGCTCAAGGCCGGAGGCGCCTTCGTGCCGGTGGACCCGTCGGCGCCCGCCGCGCGCAAATCGTTTGTCCTCAAGGATGGTGGCGCGTCGGTGCTGGTGACGACGCAGGCCCTGCAAGAAGCGTGGCACCCAGAGGTGCCCCACCTGGTGCTGGTGGATGCAAAACCTGTCGGACAGTCGGACAGGTTTGCTGAGAACCTGCCGCCGGCGGCGGGCCCGGCGAACCTGGCCTACGTCATCTACACGTCGGGCTCCACCGGTACGCCGAAGGGCGTGATGGTGCAGCACCGGTCGGTCCTCAACTTGCATCAGGCGCTGACCCGCAGCCTCCACGCGGGGTTGGCACCGGGACAGCGCGTCACCGTCAACGCGCCGCTGCACTTCGACGCATCCATCGCCCAGGTGGTCCAGCTGCTGAGCGGCCACTGCCTGCACATCGTCCCGGACGACGTGCGGCAGGACGCGGAGGCGATGGTGGCGTGGCTGGAGAGCCAGCGCATCGACGTGCTGGACTGCACGCCGTCGCAGCTGCGGCTCATGCTGGCCTCGGGCCTGCTGGAGCGCGCCCACGTGCCTGGAGTCATCTCCGTCGGTGGCGAGGCGGTGGACGAAAGCTCCTGGCGCCAGCTGCGTGCATCCAACCGCACGCGGGCGTTCAACGAGTACGGCCCCACGGAATGCACGGTGGACGCGGCGGACTGGCGCATCCAGGACGCGCCCCAGGAGACGCCCGTCATCGGGCGGCCACTGGCGAACCTCAACGCGTACGTGCTCGACGGGCACCAGCGACTGGTGCCCTTGGGAACGCCGGGCGAGCTGTGCCTCGGCGGTGAAGGCGTCACGCGTGGCTACCTGGGCCGACCGGACCTGACGGCCGAACGCTTCGTGCCGGATCCGTTCAGCACGGAGCCCGGCGCGCGGATCTACCGCACGGGTGACAAGGCCCGCTGGCGCGAGGACGGCACGCTGGAATACCTGGGCCGGTTGGACTTCCAGGTGAAGCTGCGCGGCTACCGCATCGAGCTGGGTGAAATCGAGGCCGCGCTGCGCTCGCACCCGGACATCCGGGACGCGGTAGTGCTGGTTCGCGAGGACCGGCTCACCGCCTGGATCGCGCCCCAGGTGGACACGGCGCCCCTGCGTCAGCACCTCCGGCGGACCCTGCCGGAGTACATGGTGCCCGCCGCGTTCGTTGCGCTGGACGCCCTGCCCCAGACCCCCAACGGCAAGGTGGACCGCAACGCCCTGCCCTCGCCAGAGGCTGCCCCGGCCTCCGAGCGCGTCATCGAACCGCCCTCGACGCCCACGGAGGTGACGCTGGCCTCGCTGTGGAGCGAAGTGCTCCGCGTCCCGGCGGTGGGCCGCCATGACGGCTTCTTCGAACTGGGCGGCCACTCGCTGCTGGCCACGCAGCTGGTGTCGCGAGTGCGTGCGCGCTTCGGCATGGAGCTGCCCCTGCGGGCGCTGCTGGAAGGCCCCACCGTGGCGGAGCTGGCGCGCCGGATCGACGCGCTCCAACAGCCCCAGCAGCAGGATGCGTCCGCTTCCGCGCTGCCCTCGCTGGTCCGCGCGGCACGGCCGGACGTGCTGCCGCTGTCGTTCGCGCAGCAGCGCTTGTGGTTCGTCGAGCAGCTGGGCACCGCGGGCACCGCCTACAGCATCTCGCACCTGATGGACCTGGATGGCTCGCTGGACGTCATCGTCCTGCTGGCCGCGTTCGACGAACTGGTGCGCCGCCACGAAGCGCTGCGCACCACGTTCCAGTCGCGCGAAGGCACGCCGTCGCAGGTCATCCACCCGCCGTTCCCCATGTCCCTGCGGCACGCGGACCTGTCCGCGCTCCCGACACATGAGGCGCGGGAAGCGGAGGTGTCGCGGCTGGCCCGGGAGGAGTCCTCCACCCCGTTCGACCTGGAACAGGGCCCGCTGTTCCGAGGGCTCCTGATGAAGCTCGGGGCCACGAAGCACGTGCTGCTGCTCAACACGCACCACATCGTCACGGATGGCTGGTCCACCGGTGTGCTGGTGCGGGAGATGGGCGTGCTCTACGCGGCGTTCGCGGCGGAGCAGCCGTCGCCGTTGCCGGAGCTGACGGTGCAGTTCGCGGACCACGCCCTCTGGCAGCGCGCCTGGTTCCAGGGCGAGGTGCTGGAGTCGCAGGTCACGTACTGGCGTGACCTGCTCGCCGGTGCTGCCCCCTACCTGGAGCTGCCCACGGACCACCCGCGTCCATCACTTCAGGGGGCCTATCGCGCCGGCTCCCAGCCCCTCGTCCTGTCGCGGGAGCTGAGCGAAGCGGTGGAGGCATACGCGCGGCAAGCGTCCGCCACTCCGTTCATGGTGCTGCTCACGGCGTTCCAGTTGCTGTTGCACCGGTACTCCGGACAAGAGGACGTGCTCGTGGGATCGCCCATCGCGGGCCGTCGCCACGCCGAGTCGGAGTCGCTGATCGGCTACTTCGCGAACACGGTCGTGCTGCGCACCCGGATGCGCGGGACACAGCGCTTCCGCGAGCTGCTGGACGCGGTGCGCGCCACCACGCTGGGCGCCTACGAGCACCAGGACCTCCCCTTCGAAAAGCTGGTGGAGGTGCTCCAGCCGGAGCGCGACCTGGGCCGCACACCGCTCTTCCAGGTGACGTTCACGCTCCAGAACGCACCCATGCCGGAGCTGGCGCTGCCAGGACTGACCCTCAAGGCCCGCGAGGACCTGAAGGAGTCCACCCACTTCGATCTGCAATGCGTGCTGGCTCGAGGGCCGGACGGCTTCGAAGGCGTGCTGGGCTTCAACCAGGACCTGTTCGATCCGGACACGGTGGCCGGCATGGTCGAGCACCTGCGGGTGCTCCTGGAGTCGGCGCTCCGCTCGCCGGACGCGCGGCTGCCGGAGCTGCCGTGGCTCACCAGGGCGGAGCGTCAGCGGCTGCTCTCCGACTGGAGCGGCACCTCCCGCGACTTCCCGCGTGACGCGTCCGTGGCCTCGCTCTTCACCGAGCAGGCCGCGCGCACGCCGGACGCCACGGCGCTCAAAGCCGGTGAGCGGCGGATGTCCTACGCGGCGTTGGACCGGGCTTCGAACCAGCTCGCGCATCACCTGCGGCGTCAGGGCGTGCGGCCCGGCCACCGGGTGGGCCTGTGCGTGGAGCGTTCCTTCGAGAGCATCACCGCGCTGCTCGGCATCCTGAAGGCCGGCGCGGCCTACGTGCCGGTGGATCCCCAGGCCCCCGCGGAGCGCATCGCGTGGGTGCTGCGCGAGGCGGGCGTCAGCCTGCTCGTGACCGAGGACGCGGTGGCAGACGAGCTGCCGGCTGTCACGGACCTCCAGGTCCTGTTGGACGCGGACGCCGCTGTCATCGCACGGCAGTCCGAAGCGGCGCTGGATCTGGCGGTGTCCTCGGAGGCGCTTGCCTACGTGATGTTCACGTCGGGCAGCACGGGGCGCCCCAAGGGCGTGAGCGTGCCGCACCGGGGCATCACACGACTGGTGCGCGGCGCGGACTTCGTCCACTTCGGTCCGGAGGAGGTATTCCTCCACCTGGCACCCATCGCGTTCGACGCGTCCACGCTGGAAGTCTGGGGCGCGCTGCTGAACGGGGCGACGCTGGTCGTGGCCCCCGCGGGCGCGCTGTCGCTCGGGGACACGGGCGCGCTGCTGCGGCGCGAGGGCATCACCACGCTGTGGCTCACCGCCGCCCTCTTCGAGCAGATGGTGCTGCACCAGGGAGACGCGCTGGCCCGCGTGAGGCAGGTGCTGGCGGGTGGCGACGTGCTGCCCGTGGAGCGAGTGCGCGAACACCTGAAGCGGCTGCCTCCAGGCGCCGTGCTGGTCAACGGCTACGGCCCCACGGAGAACACGACATTCTCCGCCACGCACACGCTGCGCGCCGGGGACACCGTGGGCCGCTCGGTGCCCATTGGCCGGCCGCTGTCGAACTCCACGGTGTGGGTGCTGGACGCGGCGCTCCAGCCCGTACCGCCGGGTGTGCCGGGCACGCTGTACGTAGGCGGAGACGGCCTGGCCTGGGGCTACCTCCAGCGCCCGGACCTCACCGCCGAACGCTTCATCCCCCACCCCTTCGCCAACGAACCCGGAGCGCGCCTCTACGACACGGGCGACCGAGTGCGCTGGCTGCGTGACGGGACATTGGAGTTCCTGGGCCGCGCCGACTTCCAGGTGAAGCTGCGTGGCTTCCGAATCGAGCTGGGCGAAATCGAAGCCGTGCTGCGCCAGTCGCCGGAGGTCGAAGAGTCGGTGGCCGTGGTGCGCGAGGACGTGCCCGGCGACAAGCGCCTCGTGGCCTACGTGGTGAGCAGTGAAAGCCTGGACACAGGCGTGCTGCGGGCAGCCGTGCAGAAGCAGCTGCCGGACTACATGGTGCCCTCGGCCATCGTCGTGCTGCCGAAGCTGCCCCTGAGTGCCAACGGCAAGGTGGACCGCAAGGCCCTGCCCGCGCCGAAGACCCGTGTGGCGGACCCCGCATCCGCCACGCCACGGAGCGCGCTGGAGAAGGCACTCGCGGACATCTGGGCGGAGGTGCTGCATCTGGAGACGGTGGACATCCACGGCGACTTCTTCGAGCTGGGTGGGCACTCGCTGCTGGCCACGCAGGTGGTGGCGCGCATCCGTTCATCGCTGGGCCTGGAGCTGCCACTGGGCGAGCTGTTCCGCGCGCCCACGGTCGCGTCGCTGGCGGAGCGGCTGGTGGATGCCCGCCGCACCCAGGCGCCGCCGCTGGTCCCCGTGTCGCGCACGTCGGCGCCGGCGCTGTCCTTCGCGCAGCAGCGGCTGTGGTTCGTGGACCAGTTGGAGCCAGGCAGCCCGCTCTACAACATGCCGCTGGCGCTGAGCCTCACCGGCGACCTGGACGTGGAAGCATTGCGCGGAAGCCTGGACGCGCTGATGGCGCGGCATGAATCCCTGCGGACCACCTTCCGCATGGAGGCGGGCAAGCCGGTACAGGACATCCACCCGGAGGGCCACGTCCCCCTGGAGTTGGTCGACCTGACGGGCCTGGGCAGCCGCGCCGCGAGGCAGGCCGAAGCCCAGCGCCAGGGCCACGCGGAGACGCTGCGGCCGTTCGACCTGACGCGCGGTCCGGTGATCCGCGCGCTGCTCCTGAAGCTGGACGCGCGTGAGCACGTGCTGGTGCTGCACCTGCATCACATCGTGTCCGACGGCTGGTCGCTGGGCGTCCTCGTACGGGAGCTCACGGCCCTCTACGCGGCGCTGCGAACGGGCCAGCCTGTGACGCTGCCCCCGCTGCCAGTGCAGTACGCGGACTACGCCATCTGGCAGCGCGACTGGCTCCAGGGCGGCGTGCTCCAGGCACAGGTGGAGTGGTGGAAGCAGCAATTGTCCGGGGCGCCCTTCGTGCTGGACCTGCCCACGGACCGGCCTCGGACGGCCGGTGCGGATCGGCACGGTGGGCGGCTCAGGGTGTCGCTGCCGCGCGCCCTGAGCGAGCGCGTGGAGGCGCTGGCGCAAGCGGAAGGCACCACGCCCTTCATGGCGCTGCTTGCTGCGTTCCAGGCCGTGCTGTCGCGCACGTCCGGACAGGACGACGTGCTGGTGGGTTCGCCCATCGCGAACCGCCGGCAGGCGGAGACGGAAGGCCTCATCGGCTTCTTCGTGAACATGCTGGTGCTGCGCGGTCGCTTCAGCACGCGGACGACGTTCCGCGAGCTGCTCGCGCAGATGCGCACCACCACGCTGGGCGCCTACGAGCACCAGGACATCCCGTTCGAACACCTGGTGGAGGCGCTCCAGCCCGAGCGTGACCTGGGCCGCACGCCGCTGTTCCAGGCGATGTTCGCGCTCCAGAACGCCCCCTTGCCGGAGCTGGCAGTGCCCGGTCTCACCGTGGCGCCAGCCCACCTGGAGGGCGATGCCCCCTCGCAGTTCGAGCTGGCCCTGAACCTGAGCCGCTCGGCGGACGGCTACGAGGGCCACCTGGGCTACGCGGCGGAGTTGTTCGACACGGCGACCATCGAGCGGCTCTTCGCCCAGCTGCGGCGGTTGCTGGAGGCCGTGTGCGACGCGCCGGACCTGCCGCTGGCGGACGTGTCGCTCGTCTCGCCGGAGGAGCTGGTGCGGCTGGTGCGCGTGGGCAGCGGCGAGTTGGTGGACTTCGAACGGGACGCCACGTTGCACGGCCTCATCGAGCGGCAGGTGGCGCGCACCCCGGATGCCCCCGCTGTCGTGTTCGAGGAGTCATCGCTGACGTACCGGCAGCTCGACACGCGGGCGAACCAGCTCGCGTGGCGGCTGCGTTCGCTGGGCGTGGGGCCAGAGGTGAAGGTGGCGCTGTGCCTGGAGCGCTCGGTGGAGGCCATCGTGGCGCTCCTCGGGGTGCTCAAGGCTGGTGGCGCCTTCGTCCCGTTGGATCCTTCCGCCCCGGCGGCGCGCAGGGACTTCGTGCTGAAGGACAGCGGCGCGGCGGTGCTCGTCACGACCGAAGCCGCCTGCGGGGACTGGAGCCCCGACGGCGTCCACGAAGTGTGGCTGGACGTCGAGCAGACCGGCCTGGGCGCGCTCTCGCATGAGCCCCTGCCCGCCCTGACGGGCCCGGAGCACCTGGCGTACGTGCTGTACACGTCCGGCTCCACGGGCACGCCCAAGGGCGTGATGGTGCAACACCGCACCATCCTCAACATGCACCGGGCCTTCATCCGCGCCTTCTACGCGGGCCAGCCCAAAGGCCAGCGCGTCACCGTCAACGCGCCGCTGTACTTCGACGCGGTGATGGACCGCGTGGTGCAGCTCATCGACGGCCACTGCCTCCACATCGTCCCGGACGCGCTGCGCGTGGACCCGGAAGCGATGCTGGCGTGGCTGGAGCAGCACCGCATCGACTCGTTCGACTGCACGCCCGCGCAGCTCAAACCCCTCCTGGCGGCGGGGATGCTGGAGCGGGCCTGGGTGCCGCCCCTCGTGATGATGGGAGGCGACGCACTGGACGCGGAGGCGTGGCGCAAGCTGGCCGCGACGGACCGCACGCGCGTCTTCAACGGCTACGGCCCCACGGAGTGCACGGTCTGCACGGCGGGCGTCGTCATCCAGGGGAGCCTCCGCACGGAGCCCTTCATCGGCCGGCCCGTAGCGAACCTGAACGCGTACGTGCTCGACGCGAGGCAGCGCCTGGTGCCCTTCGGCACGCCGGGCGAGTTGTGCTTCTCCGGCGAAAGCGTCACCCGCGGCTACCTGGGCCGTCCGGACCTGACGGCCGAGCGCTTCGTGCCAGACCCCTTCAGCGCTGAGCCCGGAGCCCGCCTCTACCGCACGGGAGACAAGGGCCGCTGGCGGCCGGACGGGACGTTGGAGTTCATGGGCCGCCTGGACTTCCAGGTGAAGCTGCGCGGCTACCGCATCGAGCTGGGCGAAATCGAAGCCACGCTGCGCACCCACGCGGGCGTCCGTGACGCGGTGGCCCTGGTGCGCGAGGACGTGCCGGGCGACGCGCGGCTCGTGGCCTACGTGGTGACGGAAGGCGACACGGAAGGACTGCGCGAGCACCTGCGCCGGCACCTGCCGGAGTACATGGTGCCGTCTGCTTTCGTCGCCCTGCCCGCCCTGCCGCTGACGCCCAACGGCAAGGTGGACCGCAAGGCGCTGCCCTCACCGGAGGCACGGCTGCGTGCCGCGCGCTCGTACGAGGCCCCGGCGACGCCCGCGGAGGTGGCCCTGGCCTCGCTGTGGGAGGAGTTGTTGAACGTGCCCGTCGTGGGCCGCAACGACCACTTCTTCGAACTGGGCGGCCACTCCATCCTGGCCACGCAACTGGTGTCCCGCATCCGCGCCCGCTTCGGCGTGGACGTGGGAGTCCGGGCGCTGTTCGAGTCCCCCACCGTAGCGGCGCTCGCCCAGCGGCTGCCGGATGCACCGGAGGCCAACGCCCTGCCACCGCTGCGTCCCGCCGCGACGCCCGGTCCGCACCCGCTGTCGTTCGCGCAGCAGCGGCTGTGGTTCATCGATCAGCTCGACCCGGGCAGCGCGCTCTACAACATGCCCACGGCGCTGCGACTCTCCGGCGCGGTGGACGTGCCCGCGCTCCAGCAGGCCTTCGATGCGCTGGTGGAACGCCACGAAGCACTGCGCACCACGTTCGAATCCCACGACGGTGAACCCCGCCAGCACGTGCACCCCGCCCCCACCGGAGTCCTGTCGGTGGTGGACCTGACGGGGCTTCCTGACGACGCACGTGAGGCGGAGGCGGTACGGCTCGCGAGCGAGGACGCGCTGAAGCCCTTCGACCTCGCCATGGGTCCGCTGGCGCGCCTCACGCTGCTGAAGCTGGGCGAAGCGGAGAACGTGCTGCTCCTGTGCATGCACCACTCCATCGGTGACGGCTGGTCCATGAGCATCCTGGTGCGCGAAGTCACCGCGCTCTATGAGGCCTTCCGGCAGGGCCAGCCCTCGCCGCTGACTCCATTGCCGGTGCAGTACCCGGACTTCGCCGTCTGGCAGCGCGGCTGGCTCCAGGGCGAAGTGCTGGACGCGCAGCTCGCGTGGTGGACGCAGCAGTTGGCCGGAGCCCCGCAGGCGCTGGCATTGCCCACGGACAAGCCGCGCCCGCCCCAGCGTTCCGCGAGGGGCGCCACCTTCCCGGTGCGCCTGTCGCAGGCGTTGAGCGAAGCGGTGGAGACCCTGGCCCACCGCGAAGGGGCCACGCCCTTCATGCTGTTGCTCGCGGCCTTCCAGACGCTGCTGCACCGGTACTCCGGGCAGGAGGACCTGCTGGTGGGCACGTCCATCGCGGGCCGGCGCCACGCGGAGACGGAGGGCCTCATCGGCTTCTTCGTCAACACACTGGTGCTCCGTGCACGGTTCGACGGCCGCCCGTCGTTCCGCCAACTGCTCTCGCAAGTGCGCGCCACCACGCTGGGCGCCTACGAGCACCAGGACATCCCCTTCGAGCGTTTGGTGGAGGCGGTGCAGCCCGCGCGAGACCTGTCGCGCACGCCGCTCATCCAGGCCCTCTTCACACTCCAGAATGTGCCGGAAGCGGAGGTGCGCCTGCCGGAGCTGACGCTGCGTCCGGTGGAGGTGGACCTGCACTCGACGAAGTTCGATCTGGACCTGAGCATGGCCCGCACGGTTCGGGGCTTCGAAGGCGCCCTCTCCTACGCCACGGACCTCTTCGAACCCGCCACGGCCCGCCGCCTCTCGGAGCACTTCCTCCAACTGCTGGAAGCCGCCGTCACCCGGCCGGACGCGAAGGTGGACAGCCTGCCCCTGCTGACGGCGGAGGAGCGCCAGTGGGTGCTGGAGGAGTGGAGCGGCGAGACGGCTCCCTTCGAAGTCGACGTGCCCTTCCACGCGCGCTTCGAACAGCAGGTGACGCGCACGCCCAAGGCACCCGCCGTGGTGATGGGCGACACCTCCGTGTCGTTCCACCAGCTCAACGTGCGCGCGAACCAACTGGCGCACTACCTGCGCGCGCTGGGCGTGGGCCCGGACGTGCCGGTGGCGTTCTGCCTGGACCGCTCGCCAGAGGCCATCGTCTCCATCCTGGGCATCCTCAAGGCGGGCGGCGCATACGTGCCGCTCGACCCGGCGGCCCCTGAAGCGCGCAAGGCCTTCATCCTGGAGAACAGCGGCGCGGCCGTGCTGGTGACCACCCAGGCGCAGGTGGAGTCGTGGCAGCCGCCGGCGCGGCACGTGGTGCGACTGGACGCGGACGCGCGGCGCATCGAGTCGTCCTCGCCGGGCAACCCTCGTTCGGGCGTGCGGCCGGAGCATCTGGCCTACGTCATCTACACGTCGGGCTCCACGGGCGCGCCCAAGGGCGTGATGATCCAGCACCGCTCGCTGGCGCATCTGCGGCGCGCGATGAACGAGACCTGCTTCGACCGGGCGTCGTCCCGGCCGCTGCGGGTCAGCGTCAACGCACCGTACTTCTTCGACGCGTCGGTGCAGCAACTGTCGCTGATGCTGGACGGCCACTGCCTGTTCCTCGTCCCGGAGGCCGTGCGTCGGGATCCGGAGGCGATGCTCACGTGGGTGGAGCAGCACCGCATCGACCTGCTGGACACCACGCCGTCGCAGTTCCAGCTGCTGCTGAATGCAGGCCTGCTGGAGCGCGAGCATGTGCCGAGCCTCTGCTCCATTGGCGGCGAAGCCATGGACGAGGTGACGTGGCGCACGCTCGCGGCGACGGAGCGGACCTGGGCGTTCAACGCCTACGGTCCGACCGAGACCACGGTGAACGCCACCATCGCCGCCATCCAGGGCAGCCCCATGTCCACGCCGGTCATCGGTCGCCCGCTGCTGAACCTGAGCGCGTACGTCCTGGATGCGAACCTGAACCCCGTGTCCGTGGGCGTCCCGGGCGAGCTGTACGTCGGGGGCGAGGGCCTGGCGCGTGGCTACCGCCACCGGCCGGATCTCACGGCGGAGCGCTTCATCCCCCATCCATTCAGCACGGAGCCCGGGGCGCGGATGTACCGCACGGGCGACCGGGTCCGGTGGATGCAGGATGGCACCCTGGAGTACCTGGGCCGGGTGGACTTCCAGGTGAAGCTGCGCGGCTACCGCATTGAGCTGGGAGAAATCGAGGCCGCGCTGCGTGCGTCGCCGGGCGTCCGCGACGCGACAGTGTTGCTGCGTGAGGACGTCCCCGGACTCCCGCGCCTGGTGGCGTATGTGACGCCGGAGGTGGACACCGCGACGCTGCGGGGACACCTGCAGCGCTCGTTGCCGGAGTACATGGTGCCCGCGGCCTATGTCGCCCTGCCCGTCCTGCCGCTGACGCCCAACGGCAAGGTGGACCGCAAGGCGCTGCCTGTCCCCGTGGACGGACCCGTGCGCCCTGAGACCCAGGTAGGCCCCAGGAACGAAGTCGAAGCGCGGATCGCGGCGCTCTGGGCGGAGGCGCTGGGCATGTCCACCGTGGACGTGCGCACCAGCTTCTTCGAATTGGGAGGGCACTCGCTGCTGGCGGTGCGGCTGATGGCGGCGGTGCACCGGGAGACGGGCCGGAAGCTCCCGCTGTCGGCGCTCTTCCAGGCTCCCAGCGTGGAGCGGTTCGCGGTCCTGCTGGGAGAGGCCGAGCCGAAGCCCTTCACGCCGCTGGTGCCCTTCACGAAGGAAGGCCCGGGCAGCGCGCCGCCGTTCTTCTGCGTGCACCCGGTGGGAGGCAACGTGCTGGCCTACGCGGAGCTCGCGCGGAGGATGGGAGTGGATCAGCCCTTCTACGGCATCCAGGCCCGAGGCCTCGACGGCACGGATCAGCCGCTGGACACCGTGGAGGCCCTGGCCGCCAGCTACGTGCGCGTGGTGCGCGGGGTCCAGGCTCACGGCCCGTATCACCTGGGCGGTTGGTCCCTGGGCGGCGTCATCGCCTACGAGATGGCGCACCAGCTCCGCGAAGCAGGTGAAGCGGTGGAGCTGGTGGCGATGATCGACTCGTACGTTCCAGAGACGGTGTCGGACTCGGAGTCGGACCTGGACCGCACGCTGGCGGTGGGCATGTTCGCGCAGGACCTGATGGGCGTGTCGCTGGCGGACCTGGACGTGGACACGGCGGAGTTGGCGACGCTGGAGCCTGAAGCGGCGCTCGCGAAGGTGCTGGAGTCCGCGGCCCGGTCCGGCGCGCTGCCACCCGGAGTGGACGCCACGGCCCTCTTCCAGGTCTTCGAGGCGAACCTCGAAGCGGCCCGGCGCTACCACCCGCCCGCCATGGATCAGCGGGTGGTGCGCTTCCAGGCGGAAGAGCTCGTCGATGACACGGGCACGGGAGACGGTGGCTGGGCGGCGCTCGTGGGAGACCGGCTGGAGTCGCACCGCCTGCCGGGCACCCACTACACGTTGCTACGCGATCCGGTGGTCCAGTCCGTGGCGGAGCTGCTGACGAAGGCGCTCCGCGACGCGGGCAAGAAGTAACGCAGTCACCCCGCTCCCTCCGTCGAGGGAGCGGGTGTCGGTGAAGGCGCGATACGGGATGTATCAGTCGGGTCAAGCTAGAAAGGTTTCCTGGGGTGGTTGAAGCGCCTGCTCGGTCGCGCTTGAGGGCGTGCCGAGTCCCCGCTCCCCGAGTGGGCTGGCGTCAGGAACCTCCGGGGTTTCGTTACCAGGAGTGCCGAGGAATTGAGCACCCGGGCTGCTATTAAGTGTCGGCGCTTTTTCGACACATGGATGGCTCCCCGTGCACGACTTCTCGCGAACCCTTCCTGGCGTCCTGCTGAAGCTTGTCCAAGGGCCGTCCGCCCACGCACCGCTCTACACGTTCCTGGGTGAAGCCGACGGTGAAGAGACCGTCTGGAGCGCGTCCGACTTGGACGTGCGAGCGCGGCGGATAGCCTCGGCGCTGCGTGAGCGCGGCGCGCAAGGCGAGCGCGTGCTGCTGCTGTACCCGCCGGGACTGGACTACATCGCGGGCTTCTTCGGCTGCTTGTACGCAGGCGCGGTGGCGGTGCCCGCGTATCCGCCGGACCCGATGCGGCTGGAGCGCACCCTGCCCCGCCTGCGCGCCATCATCCAGGATGCGCGTGCGTCGGTGGTGCTCACCACGTCGGGCATCCTCGGGCTGTCGGACTTCGTCTTCGAGCAGGCGCCGGACTTCCGCGCGCTGCACTGGATGGCGACGGACGAGTTGCCGGAGGGCGGCGAGCGGGACT
>NZ_RAWO01000244.1:0-406 GCF_003668955.1 Corallococcus sp. AB038B
CCTTGTCGAGCGACAGCAGCTTCTGCAGCCCCTTCGCCTCCAGGTCCTCCAGGCGCTTGTAGAGCGTGCTGAACTCCGACATCTGCGCGAGCAGCTTCTTGCACTGCGGGTTCTTCGACATGCACGCGTTGAGGATGGCCACGGCGCCGGACATATCGCCGTCGCGGAAGCGCTCGACGGCGGGCTCCCAGGGCTTGGGGGCGGGGCCGGTGGGAATCACCCGGGGCGTGTCGCGAACGGTGATGGCCTGCGCCGCCTGCTCGTTGATGATCTTGGCGTCGCGGTGCTCCGGGAAGGCCTTGAGGACGTCGTCGGTGATGGCCTTGGAGGAGTCCAGCTGGTTGCCATCCAGCGCGGCCCTCGCCTCGCGCGTGCGCTTGTCGGCCAACTCCGACAGCTCCCGCTT
>NZ_RAWO01000245.1:0-406 GCF_003668955.1 Corallococcus sp. AB038B
CCGAAGGAGCTGGTCGTCAGCGCGGCCTGCTGCTCGTCCAAGGTCTCCTGCGGAGCGGTGCCCTCGGGAACACCACCACCACAGGCGGCGAGAGACACGGCGGCACACGCAAAGGCAATATTCTTGAAGACAGTCATAGAGGGGGAGACTCCGATGAAAGGAGAACGAGGACTCTACTGCCCTCCCTCAACGACTCACAGCACAAGACCGTCGGCGCAGAATGCAACGCACCGGCGTCATAATTTGCCAGCGTCGCCTCTCATCTCCCAGGCTCCGAGAAGCCGCGGGTGTCTCATTTGACCACTCACTTCGTGCAAGGGAAAGAACCGGGAGCCCGCGCGTCCTTCGAGTCGGCTGAAAGCTGTCAGCTCGGACCCCACGCCCCAGCAACTCACATGCCCCTGGT
>NZ_RAWO01000246.1:0-406 GCF_003668955.1 Corallococcus sp. AB038B
CTCTTATTTCAGATCAAAGAATAGAATCAAATGAAAACATACAACACCTCTAAATTCATCCAACATCACTGGAACTAGGCACGAAAGATTGTGTCAATCTCTTCACTTGTATTAAATTCGATACATTTTGTAGAAAAAAAAGACTTATTACGTCGATTTCTTTACTACTTAGTCTCTCGTTTAACAATTATTCATTTGTTCTTACTTACCTTCCTTTTGTTTTGCTTTTCAGATTTACAGTTTTGAACTTGAACATTTTTTCTCTTTCCCGTTATGTCACCCCCGCAGATCCCCGCTTTTATTACATTCACTAATGGTTTGAATGTAGTCCATTTCGATACAAAAATTTATGATATACGCGCTATGCACATGCTGAAACATCTAGAAAGAAAAATAGAACACTTTA
>NZ_RAWO01000247.1:0-406 GCF_003668955.1 Corallococcus sp. AB038B
GAGTCGGCGGACCTTGAACGACGACCATTTTACCACCAAACTAGAATGACGGGAGAATTGGTGAAACGAAACTTTGTGCAGAGAGAGATTCTTACACCAAATGAAACTCTGGCTTGACGTCGCATCCATTTCGGTGCATATTTTATCGGCGCAACGTCATGTGTTGTTGTTGGCGCGGGTTGTTCCGAGGCTGGAAGACCATCACCAAATGCCTGAGTAAATAATTGATTATTCACTGGACGAGAAACTTGACATGAACCACCCATTAGAGTATAGATACTCAATGTACCATCGTATGATGAAGCAGAGATCAAATTTGGGTCAACTAAATTTAATCAGAAAATCACTTGGGGATCTTTCAGAAAAGAAATCAATGCGTACCGAGACACCATTTAACATCAAAACA
>NZ_RAWO01000248.1:0-406 GCF_003668955.1 Corallococcus sp. AB038B
CAGACCCGTCCCCGGCGGCCCTTGCCCGAGGTCTGCTGCTCGGCGACGACGACTTCGCCGTGCTCGGCCCCGTCCTGGGCCAGGCGGAAGGCCACCTCATTGGTGGAGCCCAGGACCGCGTGGTGGTGGAGGGTACGACCCAGGTCATGGGTCTCCAGCAGCGGCGCCACCTCCAGCGAGGTGAGTCGGTCTGGCACTTCCACCAACCGGTAGCCCCGGGCGGGGATGGCCTCGATGCGGTAGCCCTTGGTGCGAAGGGCTTCCACGCGTTTCCAGACGGCCGTGCGGGAAAGGCCCAGCTTGCCCGACAGGGCCTCGCCAGAGGTGTAGTCGTCACCACTCTCGGAGAGGAACCCCAGGATGAGTTCCTCTTGCGTCTGCTCAGTCGATTCCACGGGCACGGCGG
>NZ_RAWO01000249.1:0-406 GCF_003668955.1 Corallococcus sp. AB038B
GGCGCTGGTCCGCCGGGTCTATGACGGTGGCAACACCACGACCCTTCCCGGCACCGTGGGCCGCAACGAAGGAGACCCGCCTGTCGCGGACCCCATCGTCAACGCCGCCTACGACAACCTGGGCGCCGTCTACAATTGCTACAACGACCTGTTCGGCCGCGACTCCTACGACAGGGCGGGCGCCACGCTCATCGCCACCGTTCACCACCGCGTGAATTATGTGAATGCGTTCTGGAATGGGACGCAGATGGTGTTTGGGGACGGTGACGGCACCACCTCCCTCAACCTGGCCCTCAGCCTGGACGTGACGGCCCACGAGCTGACGCACGCCGTGACGGAGTTCGACTCGGACCTCATCTACTCCGGCGAGTCCGGCTGCCTGAACGAGGCCATGTCCGACATCTTC
>NZ_RAWO01000250.1:0-405 GCF_003668955.1 Corallococcus sp. AB038B
GCTCTTGTAGAGATCAAATTGTAAAAACTAGTTGCGTAATAACATAAGTGGAAAAGAGGTGTGATCGAACATGATATTCTGTATGTCACAAGGGTTGAGATGTTCTCAAACCTCTTACTCATTCGACGAGTAATTGATTGAACTATGTTCATTTAGCGCAAATGAAAAACTCTCGTGTATATACTGATTCGATCATTAGTGAACGATGAACGGTGGCTAATTGCTCCCATTCTTATATGCGAAAACGCGAGAGGTGGAACAGGGTGAAGTAATTCACCCAAATTATTAAGACATTACGCTTGCTTAATTTTCAGTAGAGTTTCGATGTGCTCATGCAGGTCTATGCGAATAATCAATCTGTTGAATGTTTCAAATGAGAAAGGCAAAGAAGATAAGATATCGGAA
>NZ_RAWO01000251.1:0-405 GCF_003668955.1 Corallococcus sp. AB038B
TGTAGTTTCCCCAGAGCGCCAGTTGGGCCCCCACCAGACTGTCGCTGGTGTCGAGGTCCCCTTCCCGCAACTGCACGCCCGTGATCCTGACGTTTTCCCAGGAGAAGTGATTGTTGCCGCCGAAATTGTAGCCGGCTGCCTCGCTGAAGATTCCTCCGGAGTCCGCCCTCCCCTCCGCGTCGTATCTGGGAGCCAGTTGCTTCAGGTGCTCATGGAATTCGGAGGGCGGCCGGCGAAGATCAAACGGAGCCCCCTCCATGAGCACGGTATTGGTGGCGATGTCGATCTGGCCATGCGTGTTTCGATTCGCGGTTGGAACATTGGCGCGAGCAAAGCCTCGAAAGAACAGCCGAGGAAAATAGAGGATACTCATGGCGTTCGACAAGCGGTGCTACGAGGGCTTTG
>NZ_RAWO01000252.1:0-405 GCF_003668955.1 Corallococcus sp. AB038B
GCCCGAGCGAGGCGCCTGCACCCGCGCCGTCTCGCCCACGGGCGACACCACCGCCTGGGCTCGCACCACCACGTCCAGTTCCACGAAGAACAGCGCGACCAGCCCCAAGATGAACAGCGCCGCCGACGCGACATACAACCCGCGCATCACCCGCCGCGTCCGAGGGGAGTCGAGCATGGGCAACAGCTCCCGATAGGAGTCCTCAGTCACCGCCATGAGGCCCCTCCGCTCCCTGGCGCTTCCAGTTCGGCGTCGCCTGCGCGAGCGCGCTGGACAGCTTGCCCTGCGCCGACATCAGCGACTCGTGCGTCCCCATCTGCGCGATGCGGCCCTCGTTCATCACCACGATGCGGTCCGCGTGCTGCAACGTCTGGAGCCGGTGGCTGATGATGAGCGTGGTGCGTC
>NZ_RAWO01000253.1:0-405 GCF_003668955.1 Corallococcus sp. AB038B
TTTTTAAAATCTATTAATACAAAGTCTGGATTGAATTCCAATTTATTTTCTTCTGCCCATTCACAGACTTCCTGAAATAACCACTGATCTGATATAATTCTTCGGTTTGCTTACTCATGAGCGCATAGATCAATGGAACAATTTTAAATGCTCCATCTATAATCCAAAAATTTACTTCCTACTGCCATTTAAGATTTTCATTTGTCGTGAATAGCGAAATTCTTACATGGACATCGGTGATATCATTCACAAAAGGCACTCCACTGAATGTAATCGAGTATGGATTTGGTAAATGAAAATCGTCCAAAGTTTAAGATTTGCTTGCTTCTGGAACATGTTCGTTGCCTTTTGTTCTTTCTGTTCGCAAACCCAATAATACAAATCGTTGCGATTTTTGTCTTTTGA
>NZ_RAWO01000026.1:0-4048 GCF_003668955.1 Corallococcus sp. AB038B
TCCACGGCTTCACCGGCCTCGCGCAGGCGACGGGCCATCTCGTAGGCGATGACGCCGCCGAGAGACCAGCCTCCCAGTTGGTAGGGGCCGTGAGGCTGCACCGTGCGGATGGCTTCGATGTAGAGGGTGGCCATTTCCTCGATGGACTCGGCGACGGGCTGTCCGTCGAGTCCGCGCGACTGGAGGCCGTAGACGGGCAGTGAGGGCCCCAGCCGGCGCGCCAGCTCCGAGTACGCGAGGACGTTGCCTCCGCCTGGGTGGACGAGGAAGAGAGGACGCTGGTCGGGTTCTCCGCGCTCCAGCGGGACGAGGGGTGTCCAGTCCTGCGAGTCGTCGCGAAGCACCTGGGCGAGCTGCTCGATGGTGGGCTGCTGGAAGAGGATGGAGAGAGGAATCGACTGGCCGAGGCGCTCGCGCACAGCGGCGACCATGCGCACGGCGAGCAGGGAGTGGCCGCCCAACTCGAAGAAACTGGAGCGGACGCCGACGGCGCGGACGCCGAGGACGTCTTCCCAGATGCGAGCGAGCTGCATTTCAAGCGCGTCGCGGGGAGCGACGAAGTCCCGGGCCTCGACGGCGAGGGCGTCGGGCTCGGGCAGGGCCTTGCGGTCGACCTTGCCGTTGGCGTTGAGGGGCAGGGAGTCCAGCACCACGATGGCCGACGGCACCATGTACTCGGGCAGCCGCTGCTTGAGGCCTGCCTTGAGGATGTCCGCGTCCAGCGATTGGCCTTCGCTCGGGGTGACGTAGGCGACAAGGCGCTTGTCCGCGTCCGTGCCCCGAGCCACGACGATGGCCTCGTTGACGCCGGTGGCGGAGCGCAGGGCGGCTTCGACTTCGCCCAACTCGATGCGGAAGCCCCGCACCTTCACCTGGAAGTCGACGCGGCCCAGGAAGTCGATGGTGCCGTCCTCCCTCCAACGGGCCTGGTCGCCCGTGCGGTAGAGGCGCTCGCCCGAAGTGGATGCGAAGGGATGGGGGACGAAGCGTTCCGCGGTCAGCTCGGGACGATTCAGGTAGCCCCAGGCCAGGCCCTGTCCTCCGACGTACACCTCACCCGCGACGCCCACGGGCACCGGGTGCAGGTGCGCGTCGAGCACGTAGACGGTGGAGTTGGAGAGCGGCCGACCAATGGAGATGGCGCCTTCCACGCGCGTGCCGTGCTGCATGGCGAAGGTGGTGGAGAAGGTGGTGTTCTCCGTGGGGCCGTAGCCGTTGATGAAGGTGGTGCCTTCCGGGATGCGCGCAAGGTGTTCGCGCACACGGGCCGCAGGCAGCACATCGCCACCGGCAAGGACCTGACGCACGCCCGCGAGTGCTTCACCCTGGTGCAGGGCCATCTGCTCGAAGAGGGCGGCGGTGAGCCACAGGGACGTCACGCGGTGGTGGCGCAGCTGGGCGGCCAGTTCCTCCAGGGAGAGGGAGTGCGGCGGAGCGAGGGCGAGCTTCGCGCCGTGCAGCAGCGCACCCCAGATTTCGAGCGTGGAGGCATCGAAGGCCACCGGTGCGAACTGGAGCCAGACTTCGTCGGGCCTGAAGCGCATGAAGGTGCTGCCGAGCACGAGGCGCGTGATGCCCCGGTGCGGCACGCAGACGCCCTTGGGACGGCCGGTGCTGCCGGACGTGAACATGACGTAGGCGAGAGACTCGCCATCCACTGAGACGTCGGGCGCATGCGTGGGCCGCGAAGCGATCTCCGCGGACTGGGCATCCAGCCAGACGCGGGTGCCGGAAGCGGGCAGGAGTGAAGCGAAGGGCTGGTGAGTGACAACTACGCCCACGTCCGCGTCCTCCAGCAGCATGGCGATGCGTTCCACGGGCGCATTGCGGTCCACGGGGACGAAGGCCGCGCCCACCTTGAGGATGGCGAGGAGCGCCGTCACCAGCTCGAAGGAACGCTCGACGGCAAGGCCCACGCGTGCACCCGGGGCGATACCGAGGCTGCGCAGGTGCCACGCCAGTTGGTTCGCGCGCGTGTCCAGCTGGGCGTACGTCAGCGCATCATCCCCCAGCGCGAGGGCAACAGCGTGAGGCGTGCGCTGGGCCTGCCGGGCGAAGTGGACGTGGACGGGAACCTCCGTCGGGCTGGTGACGCCCGTGTCGTTCCACTCCACGAGGAGGCGCTGGCGCTCGTCGTTGGAGAGGAGCGGCAGGTGGGCCATGGGCTGCTCGGGCTTCGCGGCCACGGCCTCCAGCAGCGTGCTCAGGTGGCGGGCCATCCGCTCCATCGTGCTCCGCTCGAAGAGCGCGGTGCTGTACTCCAGCGTGCCTCGCAGTCCTTCGGACGTCTCCGTGAAGAAGACGCTCACGTCGAACTTCGACGTCGACTGGGTGGCTTCCAGTCCGCGTAGACGGAGTTCTGGGAGGCGCACGTCCTCGGTGGGCACGTTCTGGAGCGCGAGCAGCGTCTGGAAGAGAGGCGTGTGGCTGAGGCTGCGGGTCGGCTGCAGGACCTCCACCAGCTTTTCGAACGGCACCTCCTGGTGCTCGTACGCGTCCAACACCGTGGCGCGCACCTGCTGGAGCAGCGTCTGGAAGGACTGGCCCTCGTTCACCTTCGCACGCAGGACGAGCGTGTTGACGAAGAAGCCGATGAGGCCCTCCGTCTCCGCGCGCGTGCGGCCGGCGATGGGCGAGCCCACGCTGAGGTCCTGCTGTCCCGTGTAGCGCGCAAGCAGGCCCTGCCATGCCGCGAGCAGCACCATGAAGAGCGAACCGCCTTCACGGTGGCCCAGGCTGCGGAGGGCTTCCGTCAGCTCCCTCGACAGGGTGAAGCCGAAGGTCGCGCCCGAGGTGCTCCGGACCGCAGGACGCGGCCGGTCGATGGGCAGCTCCAGCACGGCCGGAGCGCCGGAGAGCTTCCCCTCCCAGTAGGCCATTTCCTGCCGCAGCGTCTCACCCGAGAGCGTGCGGCGCTGCCAGTCCGCGTAGTCCGCGTACTGCACGGGAAGCGCAGGCAGGGGCGACGGCTGTCCCGCGGAGAAGGCCGCGTAGAGGGCGGTGACTTCACGCACCAGCACACCCAGCGACCATCCGTCGGAGACGATGTGGTGCAGGGTGACGACGAGCACGTGCTCGTGTTCGGCCAGCTTGAAGAGCAGTGTGCGGACGAGCGGACCGGTGTGCAGGTCGAAGGGCCGGCGCATCTCCTGTTCCACCTGGAACCGCGCTTCGGGATCGCGTTGCGCCTCCGGCAGGTCCGAGAGGTCCACGAGCCCCAGTGGCACCGGACTGTCGGGGTGGATGCGCTGGACCGGCTCTCCGTCCACCTGGGTGAAGGTGGTGCGCAGGGCGTCGTGTCGGCGCACGACTTCCTGCAGGGCACGCTCCAGCACATGCGTGCGGAGGTGGCCTTCCAGTCGGACGGCGACGGGCACGTTGTAGAGGGGGCTGCCCGGTTCGAGCTGATCAATGAGCCACAGCCGCTGCTGCGCGAAGGACAGCGGCAGCGGACCGTCGTGCGAGACGCGGGTGAGTTGCGAAGTGCTCGTGCGGGTCAGCCCCATCAGACGAACCGCGAGCGCCTCCACGGTGGGGGACTCGAAGAGCGCGCGCAGAGGCAGTTCCACGCTGAACTCCGCGCGCACGCGCGAGACCACCTGCGTGGCCAGCAGCGAGTGGCCACCCAGCTCGAAGAAGGAGTCCTTCACGCCCACCTGGGGCAGGCGGAGGACTTCCGCCCAGATGGAGGCCAGCTTCGCTTCGACTTCCGTGCGAGGCGCCACGTAGGTGTTGCCGGACTGAGGTGCCTCCGGCTCCGGCAGTGCCTTGCGGTCCACCTTGCCATTGGAGTTGAGGGGCAGGGCGTCCATCACCACGAAGGTGGCGGGCACCATGTACTCAGGGAGGCCCTGGCGCAGATGCGTCTTGAGGGCCTCTACTTCCAGGGATGCCTCGGCCTTGGGCGTGACGTAGGCGACGAGGCGCTTGTCGGCGGCTTCGCCCTTGGCGACGACGACGGCGTCCTTGAGGCCTGGGGCGCGACGGAGCGCGGCTTCGATTTCGCCCAGTTCGATGCGGAAGCCGCGCACCTTCACCTGGAAGTCGA
>NZ_RAWO01000026.1:4148-10983 GCF_003668955.1 Corallococcus sp. AB038B
AGGCGCTTGTCGGCGGCTTCGCCCTTGGCGACGACGACGGCGTCCTTGAGGCCTGGGGCGCGACGGAGCGCGGCTTCGATTTCGCCCAGTTCGATGCGGAAGCCGCGCACCTTCACCTGGAAGTCGATGCGGCCCATGTACTCCAGGCGCCCGTCGAGGCGGTACCGGACGCGGTCGCCCGTGCGGTACATGCGGCCACCGGGAGGCCCGTAGGGCTCGGGCAGGAAGCGCTCCGCGGTGAGTTCCGGGCGCAGCAGGTAGCCACGAGCCTGGCCTTCACCGGCGAGGTACAGCTCACCTGCGACACCGACGGGCACCGGCTGGAGAGACGCGTCCAGCACGTAGGCACGCGTCGCGGGCAGGGGCTTGCCGATGAGGGGCACCTCGTCACGGGCGACGAGAGAGGCGGTGGAGTAGGTGGTGTCTTCGGAAGGCCCGTAGAGGTTGAAGAGCTTCTCAACCGTGGGCACTGCGTAGACCTGCTTCGCAAGCGTCTCCGGCAGGGCCTCACCGGCGAGGTTGATGACACGTACGGAAGGCGGCACCGCGCCCAGGCGCAGCAACTGCGCCATGGCGGAGGGCACGGTGTTGACGAGGGTGACGTGGGAAGCGGTGGACAGCTCCGCCAGATGCAAGGCGTTGCGAGCCACCACCACCGCGCCACCGCTGCTCAAAGGAGCGAAGAGCTCGAAGACGGAGAGGTCGAAGTTGAGGCTCGTCGCGGCGAGGGTGCCCTTCAACTCCTCGGCAGAGAACGTGGTGAGGGCCCATTGGAGGAACGTCACTGCGTTGCCATGGGAGATGGCGACGCCCTTGGGACGGCCGGTGCTGCCGGAGGTGTAGATGAGGTAGGCGAGGTGGCCCGAGTGGATGCCCACCTCAGGCTTCGTGGTGGGCTGCTTCGCCAGCTCCGTGTCCAAGTCGAGGCACACCGGCGTGGCGCTGGTTTCGGGCAGCGCCGAGAGCAGATGGGAGTGCGCGACAAGGGCAGGACCCTGTGCGTCCTCCAGCAGCCAGCCCAATCGCTCACGCGGGTAGCTGGGGTCCAGCGGCACGTAGGCGCCACCGGCCTTGAGGATGCCGAGTGCTCCGATGACGAGGTCTTCAGTGCGTTCAACGCACAGGCCAACGCGGACTTCAGGCCCGACACCCAATCCACGCAGACGGTGCGCGAGTTGGTTCGCCTTCGCGTCCAGCTCCCGGTACGTCAGCTGTCGCTCGGGCGTGATGACCGCGAGGGCGTCCGGCGTGCGACGCACCTGCGCCTCCACCATTGCGGGGATGCTGGACTCCTGCGGCACCTGCGAGGCAGGCGGATTCCACTCGACGAGGAGCTGTTGGCGCTCGGGGGCGGTGAGCAGCGGCAGGTCACCCAGTCGGGTGTCCGGCTTCTTCGCAATGGCCTCCAGCAACACGCCGAAGTGCCCAGCCATGCGCTGGATGGTCTCGGCATCGAACAGGTCCGTCGCGTACTCCAGCGTGCCGACGAATCCGTCTCGGCCTTCACGCAGACCCAGGGAGAGGTCGAACTTGGCGAAGTGTGATTCCAGCGGCAGGGACTGGAAGGACAGGCCCGGCAGGCGCAGCGCCTCATTCGGCGTGTTCTGCAGGACGAACATGGCCTGGAACAGAGGACTGCGGCTCAGGTCGCGCGTGGGCTGCACGGCTTCCACGAGCTTCTCGAACGGCAGGTGCTGATGTTCGAAGGCCGCGAAGGTCGTGCCTCGCACTTGAGTCAGCAGCTCACGGAACGTTGCGTGCGGGTCCAACTGGGCTCGCAAGACGAGCGTGTTGATGAAGAAGCCGATGAGGCCTTCGGTCTCCGCCTGGGTACGGCCGGCGATGGGCGTACCCACGCTGACGTCGTCCTGTGCCGAGTAGCGCGACAGCAGCACCTGGAACGCCGCCAGCAACGTCATGAACGGCGTGGCACCTTCCCGCTGTGCCAGAGCCTTGAGTGCGTGAGAGACCTCCGAGGGGATGCGCACGTCCACCGTTGCGCCTCGGTGCGACTGCACGGGCGGTCGCGGGCGGTCCGTGGGCAGCTCCAACGCCGCGGGAGCTCCGGAGAGCTGCTGCTTCCAGTAGTGGATCTGCGCGTCCAGCGCTTCACCCTGGAGCCAGTTCCGCTGCCAGGCCGCGAAGTCCGAGTACTGCACGGGCAGCGGCGCGAAAGCGGGCGTGCTGCTCGTGGAGAAGGCCTCGTAGAAGGCCACCATCTCCCGGACGAGGACGCCCATGGACCAGCCGTCGGAGACGATGTGGTGCATCGTCACGAGCAACAGATGTGAGTCCTCGGCCAGCCGCACCAACGTGCTGCGCAGCACCGGTCCCCTGGCGAGGTCGAACGGCTTCCGCGCTTCCGCGTTGGCCAGTCGCCGCGCCTCTTCTTCCCGCAGCGTCTCAGGCCGGGTTGAGAGGTCCACGAGCGGCAGCGTCCAACCACTGGGCGCGTGGACGGCCTGGATGGGCTGGTCCTGGTGCTCGTGGAAGGTGGTGCGCAGGGCGTCGTGACGGGCGACGAGTGCCTCGAAGGCGCGGCGCAGGGCCTCGACGTCCAGGTGCCCCGAGAGCTGGAGCGCGGTGGGGATGTTGTACGAAGCGTCCCCGGGCTGGAGCTGATCCAACAGCCACAGTCGCTGCTGCGCGAAGGACAGGGGCAGCGGACCGTCATGCGAGACGCGGGTGAGCTTCGGAGCCTGGGAGATGGCGCTTCCGTGCAGCCGCGCGGCCAGGGCTTCCACCGTGGGGGACTCGAAGAGCGCGCGCAGGGGGAGTTCCACGTTGAACTCCGCGCGCACGCGGGACACGACCTGCGTGGCCAGCAGCGAGTGCCCACCCAGTTCGAAGAAGGAGTCCTTCACGCCCACCTGGGGCAGGCGCAGGACTTCGGCCCAGATGGAGGCCAGCTTCGCTTCGACTTCGGTGCGAGGCGCTTCGTAGGTGTTGCCGGACTGGGGCGCCTCCGGCTCCGGAAGGGACTTGCGGTCCACCTTTCCGTTGGAGTTGAGAGGCAGGGCGTCCATCACCACGAAGGTGGTGGGCACCATGTACTCGGGGAGTCCCTGACGCAGATGCGCCTTGAGGGCTTCCACCTCCAGCGAGGCCTCGGCCTTGGGCGTGACGTAGGCGACAAGGCGCTTGTCGGCGGCTTCGCCCTTGGCGACGACGACGGCGTCCTTGAGGCCTGGGGCGCGACGGAGCGCGGCTTCGATTTCGCCCAGTTCGATGCGGAAGCCGCGCACCTTCACCTGGAAGTCGATGCGGCCCATGTACTCCAGGCGCCCGTCGAGGCGGTACCGGACGCGGTCGCCCGTGCGGTACATGCGGCCACCGGGAGGCCCGTAGGGCTCGGGCAGGAAGCGCTCCGCGGTGAGTTCCGGGCGCAGCAGGTAGCCACGAGCCTGGCCTTCACCGGCGAGGTACAGCTCACCTGCGACACCGACGGGCACCGGCTGGAGAGACGCGTCCAGCACGTAGGCACGCGTCGCGGGCAGGGGCTTGCCGATGAGGGGCACCTCGTCACGGGCGACGAGAGAGGCGGTGGAGTAGGTGGTGTCTTCGGAAGGCCCGTAGAGGTTGAAGAGCTTCTCAACCGTGGGCACTGCGTAGACCTGCTTCGCAAGCGTCTCCGGCAGGGCCTCACCGGCGAGGTTGATGACACGTACGGAAGGCGGCACCGCGCCCAGGCGCAGCAACTGCGCCATGGCGGAGGGCACGGTGTTGACGAGGGTGACGTGGGACGCGGTGCTCAGTTCCGCCAGGTGCAGGGCGTTGCGAGCCACCACCACCGCACCGCCACTGCTCAATGGAGCGAACAGCTCGAAGACGGAGAGGTCGAAGTTGAGGCTCGTCGCGGCGAGCGTTCCCTTCAACTCCTCCTGCGAGAAGGTCTCCAAGGCCCACTGGAGGAACGTCACTGCGTTGCCATGGGAGATGGCGACGCCCTTGGGACGGCCTGTGCTGCCGGAGGTGTAGATGAGGTAGGCGAGGTGTCCGGGGTGAATGTCCACCACCGGCGCCGTCGTCGGCTGCTTCGCCAGCTCCGCGTCCGAGTCGAGGCACACCGGGGTGGCGGATGTCTCCGGCAGCGCCGAGAGCAGATGGGAATGCGCGACGAGTGCAGGGCCCTGGGCGTCCTCCAGCAGCCAGCCCAAGCGCTCACGCGGGTAGCTGGAGTCCAGCGGCACGTAGGCGCCGCCAGCCTTGAGGATGCCGAGTGCTCCGATGACAAGGTCCTCGGTACGTTCGACACAGAGGCCGACGCGGACCTCGGGCCCGACGCCCAGACTACGCAGACGGTGCGCGAGTTGGTTCGCCTTCGCGTCCAGCTCCCGGTACGTCAGCTGTCTCTCGGGCGTGATGACCGCGAGGGCGTCCGGCGTGCGACGCACCTGCGCCTCCACCATCGCGGGGATGCTGGACTCCTGCGGCACCTGCGAGGCAGGCGGATTCCACTCGACGAGGAGCTGTTGGCGCTCGGGGTCGGTGAGCAGTGGCAGGTCACCCAATCGGGTGTCCGGTTTCGTCGCGAGGGCCTCCAGCAATACGCCGAAGTGTCCAGCCAGGCGCTGGATGGTCGCCACATCGAACAGGTCCGTCGCGAAGTCGAATGAACCGACGAATCCGTCTCGGCCTTCACGCAGACCCAGGGAGAGGTCGAACTTGGCGAAGTGTGATTCCAGCGGCAGGGCCTGGAAGGACAAGCCCGGCAGGCGCAGCGCCTCGGTGGGCGTGTTCTGCAGGACGAACATGGCCTGGAACAGCGGGCTGCGGCTCAGGTCGCGCGTGGGCTGCACGGCCTCCACGAGTTTCTCGAACGGCAGGTGCTGATGGTCGTAGGCCGCGAGCGTCGTGTCTCGCACCTGGGCCAGCAGCTCCCGGAACGTCGCGCGTGGGTTCAGCTGGGCGCGCAGGACGAGCGTGTTGATGAAGAAGCCGATGAGGCCTTCGGTCTCCGCCTGGGTGCGGCCGGCAATGGGTGAACCCACGCTGACATCGTCTTGCGCGGAGTAGCGCGACAGGAGCACCTGGAACGCCGCCAGCAACGTCATGAACGGCGTGGCGCCCTCCCTCTGCGAGAGGGCCTTGAGGGCATCCGCGATGTGCTTGGGAATGCGCACCTCCACCGAGTCACCCCGGTGCGACTGCACGGGCGGGCGCGGGTGGTCCGTGGGCAGCTCCAATGCCGCGGGCGCTCCGGAGAGCTGCTGCTTCCAGTAGTGGATCTGCGCGTCCAGCGCTTCACCCTGGAGCCAGTTCCGCTGCCACGTCGCGAAGTCCGCGTACTGCACCGGCAGCGGCGGGAGCGAGGGCGACTTGCCCGTGGAGAAGGCCGCGTAGAAGGTCGCCACTTCCCGGACGAGGACGCCCATGGACCAGCCGTCGGAGACGATGTGGTGCATCGTCACCAGCAGCAGGTGTGAGTCCTCGGCCAACCGTACCAGCGTGCTGCGCAGCAGCGGACCCCTGGCGAGGTCGAACGGCTTCCGTGCTTCCTCGTTGGCCATCCGCCGCGCCTCTTCTTCCCGGAGGGCTTCAGGCCGGGCGGAGAGGTCCACGAGCGGCAGCGTCCAACCGCCGGGAGCGTGGATGTTCTGGATGGGCTGGTCCTGGTGCTCGTGGAAGGTGGTGCGCAGGGCCTCGTGGCGCTGGATGAGCGCTTCGAAGGCACGGCGCAGGGCTTCCACGTCCAACCGCCCAGAGAGCTGGAGCGCGGTGGGGATGTTGTACGACGCGTCTCCAGGCTGGAGCTGATCCAACAGCCACAGCCGCTGCTGAGCGAAGGACAACGGCCGCGGGCCGTCCGCGTGCGTCTGGGTGGGCGCGGGCAGGTGGAGGTTCGGCGTGGCCGTCTGGAGCCGCTCCGCGAGCGTGGCCACGGTGGGCGCTTCGAAGAGGGCCCGCAGTGGCAGTTCCACGCGGAACGTGGCGCGTACGCGCGAGACGAGCTGGGTCGCCAGCAGCGAATGACCGCCGAGCGCGAAGAAGTCGTCGTGGACGCCAACGCGCTCCACACGCAGCACCTGAATGAAGAGGGCCGCGAGCTGCTCTTCGGTGGGGGTACGCGGCGCGACGAAAGTGGACCCGAGCGCCGTGCCCTGGGGGGCGGGCAGTGACTTGCGGTCCACCTTGCCGTTGGTGTTGAGCGGCAGGGCCTCCAGCACGAGGAACGCGGAGGGCACCATGTACTCGGGCAGGTTCTGCTTGAGGAAGGTGCGCAGCTCGGTGGAGTCCAGGGACTCTCCCGCCTCAGGGACGAGATAGGCGACGAGCCGCTTGTCTCCGGGCACGTCCTCGCGGGCGAGGACAACGGCTTGATGCACGGCGGGATGTCCCAGCAGGCGGGACTCGATCTCACCCAGTTCGATGCGGAAGCCGCGGACCTTCACCTGGAAGTCGGCGCGGCCCAGGTAGTCGAGCATCCCGTCCGCGCGCCAGCGCACCACGTCGCCCGTGCGGTAGAGGCGTGCACCCGGGGTGGAGGAGAAGGCATCCGGGATGAAGCGGTCCGCCGTCAGCTCCGGCCGATTGAGGTAGCCGCGCGCGACGCCCTCGCCACCGATGAAGAGTTCACCGGCGACGCCGACGGGAACGGGGCGCAGCATGCGGTCCAGCACGTAGACGCGGACGTTGGGCAGGGGCCTGCCGATGGTGGGAGTCGGAGACGCATCGAAGGCGCAGGCGGTGGCGTCGACGGTGCACTCGGTGGGGCCGTAGACGTTGAAGACGCGCGGGCGCGGAGCCTGGGCCAGGTGACGCCAGGTGGCGGGGTCCACGGCTTCACCACCCACGAGGACGCGGTGGGGGATGGCCTTGCGCTCCAGCAGGCCTT
>NZ_RAWO01000026.1:11083-24817 GCF_003668955.1 Corallococcus sp. AB038B
GTGGGGCCGTAGACGTTGAAGACGCGCGGGCGCGGAGCCTGGGCCAGGTGACGCCAGGTGGCGGGGTCCACGGCTTCACCACCCACGAGGACGCGGTGGGGGATGGCCTTGCGCTCCAGCAGGCCTTCATCCACCAGCAGGCGCAGGTGCGCGGGAGAGCAGTCGAGGACGTCGAGGGCGTCCTTCTCGATGCGGTTGACGAGCTCTCCGACGTCGGCGCGTGCCTCGTCGGGGACGATGCAGAGGGTGTGGCCGTCGAGCACCTGGATGAGTTGCTTGACGGAGGCGTCGAAGGACAGCGGAGCGTTGACGCTGACACGCTCTCCCGGCCGCGCGTCCGCGTGCACGGTGGCGGCAAGGGCGACGCGCAGATTGAGCACGGAGCGGTGCTGAATCATCACGCCCTTGGGGCGGCCGGTGCTGCCGGAGGTGTAGATGATGTAGGCGAGGTGCTCCGGCGTGACAGAGGTAGCCGGGGCGTGCGCGGGCTCACGGGAGAGGTCCGCGGAGTCGGAGTCCAGGCAGAGGGTGTGGGCGGAGTGCGGAGGAAGAGAGTCGCGCAGGCGCTGCTGGGTGAGGACGACGGGAGCGCCGGTGTCCTGGAGGACGTGGGCGAGCCAGTCGCGCGGGTAGCTGGGGTCGATGGGAACGTAGGCGCCACCGGCCTTGAGAGTGCCGAGGATGCCAACGAGGGCCTCCACGGAGCGCTCCACGCAGAGCACGACGCGCACGTCGGGACCGACGCCCAGCTTCACCAGCCGGTGGGCCAGCTGACTGGCGCGCGTGTCCAACTCACGGAAGGTGAGCTGTTCCTCGCGGCAGATGACGGCCAGCGCGTCGGGCGTGCGAAGGGCCTGGGCGCTGAAGGCGTCATGGATGCAGAGATCGCGAGGGAACTCGGCGCTGGGGCCATTCCAGTCCACGAGGAGCCGCTGCCGCTCCGGAGCGGTGAGCAGGGGCAGGCCCGCGAGCGTCGCGTCCGGCTGGGCGGCGATGGCCTCCAGCAGCACGCCCAGGTGTCCGGACATGCGCTGGACCGTCGAAACATCGAAGAGGTCCGTCGCGTACGTCAGCAAGCCGACGAAGCCCTGGGGCGACTCGCCGAGGGTGAGCGTGAGGTCGAACTTGGAGGACCGGGTGTCCACCGGGACGCTCTGGAAGGACAGCCCGGACACGCGGAGCGCTTCGGTGGGCGCGTTCTGCAGGGAGAACATCGCCTGGAAGAGCGCGCTGCGGCTCAGGTCTCGCGAGGGCTGGAGGACCTCCACCAGCTTCTCGAAGGGCAGGTGCTGGTGCTCATAGGCCGCGAGCGTCGTGCGGCGCACCTGCGCGAGGAACTCACGGAAGGTTGCCTGCGGCTGCACGTGGGCGCGCAGGACGAGCGTGTTGACGAAGAAGCCGATGAGGCCCTCGGTCTCCGCCTGCGTGCGGCCCGCGATGGGCGTGCCCACGCTGATGTCATCCTGCGTGGAGTAGCGCGACAGGAGCAGCTGCCAGGCCGCGAGCAGCAGCATGAAGGGCGTGGCACCCTCATCCTGGGCCAGGGCCTTCAGGGCCTGGGAGACCTCCAACGGGATGCGCACGTCCACCGTGGCGCCCCGGCGTGACTGCACCGGCGGACGCGGGCGGTCCGTGGGCAGGTCCAGCGCGGAAGGTGCCCCCCCGAGCTGCTTCTTCCAGTAGCCCAGCTGCGCGTCCAGGGCCTCGCCCTGGAGCCAGCCTCTCTGCCACATCGAGAAGTCCGCGTACTGCACGGGCAGCGGCGGGAGCGAGGGCCACTGGCCCGTGACGAAGGCTTCGTAGAAGGCCGCCACTTCCCGGACGAGCACGCCCATGGACCAGCCGTCGGAGACGATGTGGTGCATCGTCACCAGCAACAGGTGCGAATCCTGTCCCAGCCGAACCAGCGTGCTGCGCAGCAACGGGCCCGTGGTGAGGTTGAAGGCACGCCGGGCTTCCGTGGCCGCCGCGCGCTGGGCCTCCTCCTCCCGCTGCGACTCAGGCAGGGACGACAGGTCGATGAGGGGCAGCTCCCAGCTGGAGGGCTCCTGGATGCATTGCGACGGGTCCTCCTGCGACGTGGAGAGCGTGGTGCGCAGCGATTCGTGGCGCTCCACCAGTGCTTCAAAGGCGCGGCGCAACGACTCCAGGTCCACCGGGCCCGTCAGCCGCAGGGCGGTGGGGATGTTGTAGGAGATGTCTCCCGGCTGGAGCTGATCCAATAGCCACAGGCGCTGCTGCGCGAAGGACAGCGGAATGGCGCCTTCGCGCGGCATGGGCCGCAGGGGCGGTGCGCGGAGCCCGGTGGTCTGGGCCTCCTCGAGCTTCGGCGCGAGGCGTTCGACGGTGGGCGCCTCGAAGAGGGCCCGCAGCGGCAGCTCCACACGGAAGGTGGAGCGCACACGCGAGACGAGCTGGGTGGCCAACAGCGAGTGGCCTCCCATGGCGAAGAAGTCGTCCCGCACGCCGATGCGCTCCACCCGGAGGACCTCGGCGAAGAGGGTGGCCAGCTGCTCCTCGGTGGCGGTGCGCGGCGCGACGAAGACGGTGCTCCGAGGCGTGTTCCCCGGCTCCGGCAGGGCCTTTCGGTCCACCTTGCCGTTGGCGTTGATGGGCAGCGCGTCCAGCACCAGGAAGGCAGACGGCACCATGTACTCGGGCAGCTGCTGCTTGAGGCCTGCCCGGAGCGTGTCCGGGGTCGGCGCATGGCCTGCGCGCGCGGTGACGTAGCCGATGAGGCGCTTGTCCGCGCCGGTGCCCCGCGCCACGACGACCGCTTCGTTGACGCTGGCGGCGGAGCGCAGCGCGGTCTCGATTTCGCCCAGCTCGATGCGGAAGCCACGCACCTTCACCTGGAGGTCGACACGTCCCAGGAAGTCGAGCGTGCCGTCCTCCCTCCAGCGGGCCTGGTCGCCCGTGCGGTAGAGGCGCTCGCCCGGACTGGAGGCGAAGGGGTGGGGGATGAAGCGCTCCGCGGTCAGGTCCGGGCGGTGCAGGTAGCCCCAGGCCAGGCCCTGGCCGCCGACGTACACCTCACCGGCAATGCCCACGGGCACCGGGTGCAGGTGCGCGTCGAGCACGTAGACGGTGGAGTTGGAGGGCGGCCGGCCGACGGGGATGGCGCCTTCCACGCGCGAGCCACGCCCCATGGCGAAGGTGGTGGCGAGGGTGGTGCTCTCCGTGGGGCCGTAGGCGTTGTGGAAGCTGGCGCCTTCGGGGATGCGGGCCAGGTGCTCGCGCACGCGGTCCGCGGGCAGCACGTCGCCACCAGAGAGAATCTGGCGCACGCCCGCGAGCGCTTCGCCCTGGTGCAGGGCCATCTGCTCGAAGAGCGCGGTCGTCAGGAACAGCGTCGTCACGCCGTGGTGGCGCAACAGCGCGGCCAGCTCCTCCAACGACAGCGAGTGGGGCGGCGCGAGGACGAGCTTCGAACCATTCAGCAGCGCGCCCCAGATTTCGAGCGTGGAGGCGTCGAAGGCGATGGGGGCGACATGCAGCCAGACCTCGTCCGCGCCGAAGCGCATGAAGGTGCTGCCGACCACCATTCGCGTGATGCCCCGGTGCGGAATGCAGACGCCCTTGGGTCGGCCGGTGCTCCCGGAGGTAAACATCACGTAGGCCATGGCCTCGCCGTCCACGCGGACGTCGGGGGCGTGGGTGGGCCGCGTGGCGATGACGTCGCGCTGCGCATCCAGCCAGACGCGGGTGCCGGTGGCGGGCAGCAGTGACGCGAAGGGCTGGTGGGTGACGACGAAGTGGACGTCCGCGTCCTCCAACAGGGACGCGATGCGCTCCACGGGCGCATTGCGGTCCACGGGGACGTAGGTGGCACCCACCTTGAGGATGGCGAGGAGCGCCGCGACCAGCTCGAAGGACCGCTCGACGGCGAGACCGACACGCGCACCCGGAACGATGCCGAGGTCGCGCAGGTGGTGGGCCAGTTGGTTCGCGCGCGCGTCCAGCTGCGCATAGGTCAGCGAGGCCTCCCCCATGACGAGGGCGATGGACTCGGGCGCGCGCTGCGCCTGCCGCGCGAAGTGGACGTGGACGGGGATGTCCGTGGGACTGGCCACGGTGGTGTCGTTCCACTCCACGAGGATGCGCTGCCGCTCCTCGCTGGAGAGGAGGGACAGCCCGGCCACGGATTGCTCGGGCCTGGCGGCCACGGCCTCCAGCAGCGTGCGCAGCTGATGGGCCATCCGCTCCACGGTGCCGCGCTTGAAGAGGGCGGTGCTGTACTCCAGCGAACCCATGAAGCCCTGGGGCGAGTCCTGCATCGCCAGGTTGAGGTCGAACTTCGCGGAACGCCCTTCGGTGATGACCTGCTGGAAGGTGAGGCCGCGAACGCGCAGGTCTCCCACCGGGGCGTTCTGGAGGGCGAACATCACCTGGAACAGCGGGCTGCGGCTCGCGTCCCTCACGGGCTGGAGGACCTCCACCAGCTTCTCGAACGGCAGGTGCTGGTGCTCGAAGGCCGCGAGCGTCGTGCCGCGCACCTGGGCGAGCAGCGTCCGGAAGGAGTCCTCCGGCGCCACGCGCGTGCGCAGGACGAGCGTGTTGACGAAGAACCCGATGAGGCCCTCGGTCTCCGCCTGCGTGCGGCCCGCGATGGGCGAGCCCACGGTGATGTCGTCCTGCGCGGCGTAGCGCGACAGGAGCACCTGGAAGGCCGCCAGCAGCACCATGAAGGGCGTGGCGCCTTCACGCTGGGCCAGCGCCTTGAGCGCTTCGGACGTCGCCTGGGGAATCCGGACGGAGACGGCCGCACCCTGATGGGACTGGATGGCCGGACGCGGATGGTCGGTGGGCAGCTCCAGCGCGAACGCCGCGCCCGCGAGCTGCTGCTTCCAGTAACCCAACTGCGCGTCCAGCGCCTCGCCCTGGAGCCACTGGCGCTGCCGTTCCGCGAAGTCCGCGTACTGCACCGGCAGCGGAGCCAGCGTGGGCGTCTTGCCGGAGGTGAAGGCCTCGTAGAAGGTGATCAGCTCGCGGACGAGCACGCCCATGGACCAGCCGTCGGAGACGATGTGGTGCATCGTCACGAGCAGGAAGTGGTCCTCCTCCGCCAGGCGCACCAGCGTCGTGCGCAGGAGCGGCCCGCGCTCCAGGTGGAAGGGCTGGTTCGCTTCCTTCGAGATGCGGCGCTGGGCTTCGGCTTCGCGCTGCGCGTCGGGCAGCGCGGACAGGTCCACGAGCGGCAGTGTCCACGCGTCCGGCAGGTGGATGTGCTGCGTGGCCTGGCCTTCATGCTCATGGAAGGTGGTGCGCAGGGATTCGTGACGCGCGACCAGGGACTCGAAAGCGCGGCGCAGCGACGGCACGTCCACCGGCCCCTGCAGCCGGAGCGCGGACGGAATGTTGTACGACGCATCCCCCGGCGTGAGCTGATCCAGGAACCAGAGGCGCTGCTGGGCGAAGGAGAGCGGAATGGCTCCCGTGCGTGAGGTGGGCCGGAGCGGAAGAGCCCCTCGGGCCGCGGCGGGCCGTGCGTCCGCGAGCTTCAGCGCGAGGGCGGCGACGGTCGGCGCATCGAAGAGGGCCCGCAGGGGCAGCTCCAACCCGAGCGTGGTCCGCACGCGCGAGACGAGCTGGGTGGCCAGCAGCGAGTGGCCTCCCAACGCGAAGAAGTCATCGTGGAGCCCCACCTGCTCCACCCGGAGGACTTCGGCGAAGAGGGCCGCCAGCTGCTTCTCCGTGGCGGTGCGCGGCGCGACGTAGGCGACGGCGCGCGCGGTCTCCTCCGGCTCCGGCAGGGCCTTGCGGTCCACCTTGCCGTTGGCGTTGAGAGGCAGCGCGTTCAGCACCACGAAGGCCGACGGCACCATGTACTCCGGCAGGCTCCGCCGGAGATGGGCCTTGAGCGCGTCCGAGTCCAGCGAGTGGCCTTCGCTCGCGCTGACGTAGCCGATGAGGCGCTTGTCCGCGTCCGAGCCCCGGGCCACGACGACGGCCTCGTTGACGCCCGGGAAGGCGCGCAGCACGGCTTCGATTTCACCCAGCTCGATGCGGAAGCCACGCACCTTCACCTGGAAGTCAACGCGGCCCAGGAAGTCGAGCGTGCCGTCCGTCTTCCAGCGGGCCTTGTCGCCCGTACGGTAGATGCGCTCGCCCGGCGTGGAGGCGAAAGGATGGGCGACGAAGCGTTCCGCGGTCAGGTCGGGGCGGTTCAGGTAGCCCCAGGCCAGGCCCTGTCCGCCGACGTACACCTCACCCGCGACGCCCTCGGGCACGGGGCGCAGATGCGCGTCGAGCACGTAGACCGTGGAGTTGGAGAGAGGCCGGCCGATGGACACCGAACCGCCCACCACCGAATCGCGATGCATGGCGAAGGTGGTGGAGAAGGTGGTGTTCTCCGTGGGGCCGTAGCCGTTGATGAAAGTGGTTCCCTCCGGGATGCGCGCGAGGTGTTCGCGCACACGAGCGGCGGGCAGCACATCGCCACCGGCGAGGACCTGACGCACGCCCGCGAGCGCTTCGCCCTGGTGCAGGGCCATCTGCTCGAAGAGGGCGGCGGTGAGCCAGAGCGACGTCACGCGGTGGTGACGCAGTTGCGCGGCCAGTTCTTCCAAAGACAGGGAGTGCGGCGGAGCGAGGACGAGCTTCGCGCCGTGCAGCAGCGCGCCCCAGATTTCGAGCGTGGACGCGTCGAAGGCAACAGGGGCGGCCTGGAGCCAGACTTCATCCGGCCCGAAGCGCATGAAGGTACTTCCGAGCACCAGGCGCGTGATGCCCCGGTGAGGCACGCAGACGCCCTTGGGACGGCCGGTGCTGCCGGAGGTGAACATCACGTAGGCCAGGGCTTCACCGTCCACGCGGACGTCCGGCGCATGCGTGGGGCGCGCGGCGATCTCCTCGGCCTGGGTATCCAACCAGACGCGGTTGCCGGAAGCGGGCAGCAGTGACGCGAAGGGCTGGTGCGCGAGCGTCACGCTGACGTCCGCGTCCTCCAACAGGGAAGCGATGCGCTCCACGGGCGCGTTGCGGTCCACGGGGACGTAGGTGGCACCCACCTTGAGGATGGCGAGGAGCGCCGTCACCAACTCGAAGGACCGCTCGATAGCGAGGCCGATGCGTGCACCGGGGACGATGCCCAGGGCCCGCAGGTGATGGGCCAGCTGGTTCGCGCGTGAATCCAGCTGGGCATACGTCAGCGAGTCATCCCCCAGCACCAGGGCCACCGCGTCGGGCGCGCTCTGGGCCTGCTGGGCGAAGTGGACGTGGACTGGCACGTCCGTCGGGCTGACGGCGGCCGTGTCATTCCACTCCACGAGGACGCGCTGACGTTCCTCGCTGGGGAGGAGGGACAGTCCGGCCACGGGCTGCTCGGGCTTCGCGGCCACGGCCTCCAGCAGCGTGCGCAGATGGCTGCCCATCCGATCGATGGTGCTCCGCTCGAAGAGCGCGGTGCTGTACTCCATCCAGCCGGTGAAGCCCTGCGGTGAGTCCTGCAGCGTCAGGGTGAGATCGAACTTGGCGGAGTGGCCCTCGGCGACGACCTGCCGGAAGGTGAGGCCCGGAACGCGCAGCGCTTCTCCCGGGGCGTTCTGGAGGACGAACATCACCTGGAACAGCGGGCTGCGGCTCGCGTCCCGCACGGGCTGGAGCATCTCCACCAGCTTCTCGAAGGGCACGTGCTGATGTTCGTACGCCGCGAGCGTCGTGCCGCGTACCTGGGCGAGCAACTGGCGGAAGGAACTCTCCGGCGTCACGCGCGTACGCAGGACGAGCGTGTTGACGAAGAATCCGATGAGCCCTTCGGTTTCCGCCTGGGTCCGGCCCGCGATGGGCGAACCCACGGTGATGTCGTCCTGGCCTGCGTAGCGCGACAGGAGCACCTGCCAGGCCGCGAGCAGCACCATGAAGGGCGTGGCACCCTCGCGCTGGGCCAGGGCCTTGAGCGCGTCGGACGCAGCCTGGGGAATCCTCACGGCGTGGGTCGCGCCCGCGTGGGACTGGATGGCCGGGCGGGGATGATCCGTGGGCAGCTCCAGCGTGGCCTGAGCCCCTCCGAGCTGCTGCTTCCAGTAGCCCAGCTGCGCGTCGAGCGTCTCGCCCTGGAGCCAGTCGCGCTGCCACGCCGCGAAGTCCGTGTACTGAACCGGCAGCGGGGCCAGCGCGGGCGCCTGACCGGTACTGAAGGCCTCATAGAAGGCCACCAGCTCGCGGACGAGCACGCTCATGGACCAGCCGTCGGAGACGATGTGGTGCATCGTCACGAGCAACAGGTGTTCATCCGCCGCCAGCCGCACGAGCGCGGTGCGCAGCAGCGGGCCGTTCCGCAGGTCGAACGGCTGACGTGCATCCGCTTCGACCTTTCGCTGTGCTTCGTCTTCGCGCCGCGCTTCAGGCAGCGTGGAGAGATCGGCGAGCGGCAACGCCCACGTGCCAGGCGTGTGGATGTGCTGGGTGGCCTGCCCCTCGCTGTCGCGGAAGGTGGTGCGCAGGGCGTCGTGGCGAGCGACCAGCGCTTCAAACGCGCGGCGCAGCGACTCCACGTCTACCTGTCCCGTCAACCGGAGCGCCGTGGGGATGTTGTAGGACGCATCGCCCGGCGTGAGCTGATCCAGGAACCAGAGCCGCTGCTGGGCGAATGAAAGGGGCTGAGGCCCGTCCACCACGGTCCGGGTGAGCGGCGGGAGGCGGAGGCTCGGCGTCTGGGATTGGAGGCGCTCGGCGAGCGTGGCCACGGTGGGCGCTTCGAAGAGGGCCCGCAGCGGCAGCTCCGCGCGGAAGGTGGCGCGGATGCGAGAGACGAGCTGGGTGGCCAGCAGGGAGTGGCCTCCGAGCGCGAAGAAGTCGTCGTGGATGCCCACGCGCTCCACGCGCAGCACCTGCGTGAAGAGGGTGGCGAGTTGCTCTTCGGTGGGAGTGCGCGGCGCGACGTAGGTGGAGGCGAGCGAGGTGCCCTGGGGCGCGGGCAGGGCCTTGCGATCCACCTTGCCGTTGGTGTTGAGCGGCAGCGCCTCCAGCACGAGGAGCGCTGAAGGGCGCATGTGCTCGGGCAGGAGCTGCTTGAGCCAGTCCTTGAGGATCTCGGGCGTGGGCGCGGACTCCGTGCCTTCCGGAGGCACCACGTAGGCAACGAGCCGCTTGTCGCCCGGCACATCCTCGCGAGCCATCACCACGGCGGCGTGCACCTGGGGATGCTTGAGGAGCGCGGCTTCGACTTCACCCAGCTCGATGCGGAAGCCGCGGATCTTCACCTGGAAGTCAGCACGACCCAGGTAGTCGAGCATCCCGTCCGCACGCCAGCGCACCACGTCGCCGGTGCGGTAGAGGCGTGCACCGGGCGTGGAGGAGAAGGCATCCGGGATGAAGCGGCCCGCCGTCAGCTCCGGGCGATTGAGGTAGCCGCGCGCGACGCCCTCACCACCGATGAAGAGCTCACCCGCGACGCCGATGGGAACGGGGCGCAGCGTGCGGTCCAGCACGTAGACGCGGACGTTGGGCAGGGGCCTGCCGATGGTGGGAGTCGGAGACGCATCGAAGGCGCAGGCAGTGGCGTCGACGGTGCACTCAGTGGGGCCGTAGACGTTGAAGACGCGCGGGCGCGGAGCCTGGGCCAGGTGACGCCAGGTGGCGGGGTCCACGGCTTCACCACCCACGAGGACGCGGTGGGGGATGGCCTTGCGCTCCAGCAGGCCTTCATCCACCAGCAGGCGCAGGTGCGCGGGAGAGCAGTCGAGGACGTCCAGCGCGTCGTGACCGATGCGCTTTACCAGCTCACCGACGTCGGCGCGTGCCTCGTCGGGGACGATGCAGAGGGTGTGGCCGTCGAGCACCTGGATGAGCTGCTTGACGGAGGCGTCGAAGGAAAGCGGAGCGTTGACGCTGACACGCTCTCCCGGCCGCGCGTCCGCGTGCACCGTAGAGGCGAGGGCGACGCGAAGATTGAGCACGGAGCGGTGCTGAATCATCACGCCCTTGGGACGGCCGGTGCTGCCAGAGGTGTAGATGATGTACGCCAGATGTTCCGGCGTGACCGACGTCACCGGAGCGTCCTGGGCCTCAAGAGCGAAGTCCGCGGAGTCGGAGTCCAGGCAGAGGGTGTGCGCGGAATGCGGAGGCAGTGAGTCGCGCAGGCGCTGCTGGGTGAGGACGACGGGAGCGCCAGTGTCCTGGAGGACGTGGGCGAGCCAGTCGCGCGGGTAGCTGGGGTCGATGGGGACGTAGGCGCCACCGGCCTTGAGAGTGCCGAGAATGCCAACGAGGGCCTCCACGGAGCGCTCCACGCAGAGCACGACGCGTACATCGGGGCCGACGCCCAGCTTCACCAGCCGGTGCGCAAGCTGATTGGCGCGCGTGTCCAACTCACGGAAGGTGAGCTGTTCCTCGCGGCAGATGACGGCCAGCGCGTCGGGCGTGAGACGGGCCTGGGCGCTGAAGGCGTCATGGATGCAGAGGTCGCGAGGGAACTCGGCGCTGGGGCCATTCCAGTCCACGAGGAGCCGCTGCCTCTCCGGAGCGGTGAGCAGAGGCAGGCCCGCGAGCGTCGTGTCCGGCTGGGCGGCGATGGCCTCCAGCAGCACGCCCATGTGGCCCACCAGGCGCTGCATGGTCGACGCATCGAAGAGGTCGCTGCTGTACTCCAGGACGCCCACGAAGCCCTGGGGCGAGTCCTGCATCGTCAGCGTCAGGTCGAACTTCGCGGAGTTCGATTCGAGCGGAAGCTGCTCGAACGACAGGCCCGGCACGCGCAGCGCTTCCATGGGCGTGTTCTGCAAGGAGAACATCGCCTGGAAGAGCGCGCTGCGGCTCAGGTCGCGCACGGGCTGGAGGGTCTCCACCAGCTTCTCGAACGGCACGTGCTGGTGCTCGTAGGCCGCGAGCGTTGTTCCACGCACCTGGGCCAGCAGCTGTCGGAAAGTCGCCTGCGGCTGCACGTGGGCGCGCAGCACCAACGTGTTGACGAAGAATCCGATGAGGCCTTCGGTCTCCGCTTGCGTGCGGCCGGCGATGGGCGTGCCCACGCTGATGTCGTCTTGCGTGGAGTAGCGCGACAGGAGCACCTGCCAGGCTGCGAGCAGCAGCATGAAGGGCGTGGCGCCTTCACGCTGGGCCAGGGTCTTGAGGGCGTCGGAGAGTTGCGCGGGGACGCGCATGTCCACCGCGGCGCCTCGATGCGACTGCACCGGCGGACGCGGACGGTCCGTGGGCAGGTCCAGCGCGGCGGGTGCTCCCGAGAGCTTTTCCTTCCAGTAGGCGAGCTGGGTCTCCAGTGTTTCGCCCTGCAGCCATGACCGCTGCCAGACGGAGAAGTCCGCGTACTGCACGGGCAGTGGCGCGAGGGTGGGCAGGTGATCCGTGTGGAACGCCGCATAGAGCGCGGTGAGCTCACGGACGAGGACGCTCATGGACCAGCCGTCGGAGACGATGTGGTGCATCGTCACCAGCAGCAGGTGCTCCGCGTCGCCCAGTCGCACCAGCGCCGTGCGGAGGAGCGGGCCGGCTTCCAGGTCGAAGGGACGCCGGGCCTCCAGGTTCGCGAGGCGCCGCGCCTCTTCTTCACGCCGGGCCTCGGGCACCGAGGACACGTCGAGCAGGGGCAGCGTCCACGTCCCAGGCGAGTGGATGCGCTGCGCGGGCTCGCCCTGGTGCTGGAAGAAGGTGGTGCGCAGCGTTTCATGCCGCGCGACCAGCGACTCGAAGGCACGGCGGAGGGACTCCACGTCCACGTGTCCCTTCAGCCGAAGGGCCGCGGGGATGTTGTATGCGGCGCTGCCCGGCTGGAGCTGGTCCAACAGCCACAGCCGCTGCTGCGCGAAGGACAGCGGCGGCGGTCCCTCGTGGGTGGCGACAGGGAGCGGCGGGAGTCGGGAGCCAGCGGCGGAGGTGCGCAAGCGCTCGGCGAAGGCGGCGACGGTGGGGGCCTCGAAGAGGGCTCGAAGCGGCAGCTCCGCACCGAAAGCCGCGCGGACGCGGGAGACGAGCTGGGTGGCCAGCAGGGAGTGGCCACCGAGCGAGAAGAAGTCGTCGTGGACGCCCACGCGCTCCACGCGCAGGACCTGGGCGAAGACGTTCGCGAGCTTCTCTTCGGTGGCGTCGCGAGGAGCAACGAAGTCCGCGAGCGGTGAAGCGTCGGGGACGGGCAGTGCCTTCCTGTCCACCTTGCCATTGGGGCTGAGGGGGAGGGCCTCCATGACGACGAAGGCGGCGGGCACCATGTACTCGGGCAGCCGCTCCTTGAGGAACGTGCGCACCGCCGAGGTGTCCAACTGCTGGCCCGAAGTGGGCACGACGTAGGCGACGAGGCGCTTGTCCCCAGGGACGTCCTCACGAGCGAGGACGGCGGCTTCGTGCACGGAAGCGTGAGCGAGGAGGGAGGCTTCGATTTCGCCCAGTTCGATGCGGAAACCACGCACCTTCACCTGGAAATCGAGCCGCTGGAGGTAGTCCAGTTGGCCGTCGGCGCGCCAGCGCACGACGTCGCCCGTGCGGTAGAGGCGGGCACCCGGCGTGGAGGAGAAGGGGTGCGGGATGAAGCGCTCCGCGCTCAGCGCGGGCTGGCCCAGGTAGCCCCAGGCGAGGCCCTCGCTGGCGAGGAAGAGTTCACCGGGGACACCCACGGGCACCGGCTGCAAATGGGCATCGAGGACGTAGGTGCGGGTGTTGGCGATGGGGCGGCCGATGGGGGGCCGCGTGCCGTCGTCGCGCGAGGAGGCAGCGACGGGCGTGAAGGTGGCGACGACGGTGCTCTCGGTGGGCCCGTAGTGGTTGAAGAGGGCAGCGGGCACTGAAGGAGGCGGCCCGTGGTGCAGGGCATCGCCGCCCGTCAGCAGGGCACGCAGGGCGATGGGGCGAGGCCACTCCTCGCGCAGCACAGCCTCGGCCAGGGGCGTCGGCATGAAGCAGGTGGTGATGGCTTCGCGGGCCAGCCACTGCAGCAACTGGGAGGGCTCCGCACGCACGGCTTCGGGCGGGACGACGAGGCTGGCGCCAGAGGCGAGGGAAGGCCACACCTCCCAGGTGGAAGCGTCGAAGGCGACGCCAGCGGTGAGGGCGGTGGAGTCCTGGGGAGACAGCGAATAGGTGCGCTGGTGCCAGGAGACGAGGTTCATCAACGCGCGGTGGTGGACAGCGACGCCCTTGGGCCGTCCGGTGCTGCCGGAGGTGTAGATGACGTAGGCCAAATCCTCCGGGCCCACGGGCGCCACCGGCAGTGGCTGCTGGAGCGCCGCAGTCTCTACTTCAAGCGCGAGGACGCGAGCGGAGAGGGAGGGCAGCGAGTCGCGCAGGTGCTGCTGGGTGAGGAGGATGGAAGCACCGCAGTCCTCCAGCATGAAAGACAGGCGCTCCGGCGGGACACCGGGAGAGACGGGGACGTAGGCGGCGCCCACCTTGAGGGTGGCGAGGAGGCCCGCCACCAACTCAGGAGAGCGCTCGGCAAGGACGGCGACGCGGCTGCCACGGGAGACACCGGCCGCGTGCAGTTGGACGGCAAGGCCATGGGCCCATGCGTCGAGGCCCGCATAGCTGATGCTTCGCTCCCCCATGCGCACGGCGACAGCCTCGGGCGCACGTCGGGCGTGCTCCGCGACGACGTGGTGGATGCAGATGTCGCGCGGGAAGGCGACGTCCGTCTCGTTCCATTCAACGAGGAGCTGCTTCCGCTCCTCCGCCGTCATCACCTCCAGCGTGGACACGCGAGCGTCGGGCTGGGCGGCGAGGGCGGAGAGAAGGACGCTGAAGTGGCCCATGAGGCGCTGGGCGGTGGAGGCGTCGAAGAGGTCGGAG
>NZ_RAWO01000254.1:0-404 GCF_003668955.1 Corallococcus sp. AB038B
CCCTGTTCCCGACGCCCGCGCCTGCGCCGGTGCCGCCGACCGCCGCGGAGAACGCCCATGTGCTGGACTCGGCGCTGCCGCCTCCTCAGGTGGACTCGCTGCTTCCGCCGCTCGCGGTGGAGGACGACCGGGATCACATCCGCGAGGGTGACCGTGTCCTGCTCATCATCGAGGACGACCTGAAGTTCGCCCGCATCATGGTGCAGCTGGCGCGGGAGAAGGGCTTCAAGGCCCTGGTCGCCACGCGGGGTGACACCGGCCTGTCCATGGCCAACGAGTTCCAGCCGCACGCGGTGACGCTCGACATCCAGCTGCCCGTCGTCGACGGCTGGAGCGTGCTCGACAGGCTCAAGCGCAACCCGCGCACGCGCCACATCCCGGTGCACATCATCAGCGTCATGGAC
>NZ_RAWO01000255.1:0-404 GCF_003668955.1 Corallococcus sp. AB038B
TGGTAAAAATTTCAGCTCAATCGGACCAGTTCTTCATACCAAAACCGTTGTCCCAATATCAATTTCTCGTGAAAAATCTTTTTTCGAGAAAAACGCAAATTACTGTTTCACTATGGATTTTTGAAACTAGCGAAGATGAAAGTTGATCAAACCAGTTTTTTAAGGGTAACTTTTCATGGCGAACCCAATGGGCATACGCAGAGGGTCATACAGTGTATTCGTGCGACATCTAGCGTTTTGTCATTGCACTGATCGTGGTCGGGAGTTGATCACTCACCCGTTTGAAGGAGATCTTCATCAATCTTTTCCGCTCATCTGAAACGAATCCAACGAAAAGTACGATGGCATCGAAACTCAAACGACAAGCGACAGACAAAGAAACGAATGAAAGAAATGAACCAAAA
>NZ_RAWO01000256.1:0-404 GCF_003668955.1 Corallococcus sp. AB038B
ATATAATTTCTTCTTTTGCGAAGATCATACGAAAACTAATAGTGTACGTCAACACCGTTTCTACGCTGTATAAAATGACGTATTAACGACGTTTGCCGATATCTTCTCTCTTTGACTACAGAGGATCCACTAGGTACGATAAATACTGCTGTTTGATATAAACGCGCTCATTAATCAAGTATTGGGCAACTAGTTCGAGAAAACGTAATCATTGTATAAGAAAATCAAATTTATAAATTCGTCAATTTTGTAATCAACTACGAATTCGAAAGAATTTCAATATATTTGACTTAGCGTTATTTTTGTTCACGAACGAGAAGTAGCTAGCTGAATTATGTGATTTATTACAAATCTTGATAGATTCACTATACAGTTGCAATACCAGAGTCTATTCAGTTGTATGC
>NZ_RAWO01000257.1:0-404 GCF_003668955.1 Corallococcus sp. AB038B
GGGCGAGTCCACCGCCACGTTCACCAACCTCAACTTCCCTGTCGCACCGCCGTCACCCACCCCCGCCCAGCGGCAGCAGGCCCAGCAGGTCTGCCAGAACGCGGGGGTCACCCAGATCGCCACGTTGTGGGCCTGCATCACGGACGTGTTCGTCACCAATGACACCTCGTCCGCCAGCGGCGCCGCGGCCGTCCAGACCAGTGCCCAGACCCAGGGCACTCCGCCTCCTCCCCAGCCCGCCCCCCAGTCCGTCTACCTGGTCAACTTCGAAGCGGGCGCTGGCGCCGGTGAGTGGAGCTCACAGCTCAGGAGCACGGTGCCCGCGGGAGGCCGCACCTTCCTCGGCGAGTTCAGCAACGAGACCGTCAGTCTCACGCTCCCGTCCCTGCCCCCGCACACCACGG
>NZ_RAWO01000258.1:0-404 GCF_003668955.1 Corallococcus sp. AB038B
CCGGGCCGCAAGCTGGAGGTGGTGAAGACGCCCCAGGTGAAGGAGTCCGCGGGCAAGCAGGTGCGGCTGACGCTGTCGCTCGACGCGGAGGGCAAGCTCAGCGGCAAGGGCGAGGAGACGTACCTGGGGTTCGAGGCGGCGCAGCTCGCCGAGGCCTTCAACCAGCTCTCCGCGGAGAGCCGCAACCAGGCGCTCCAGGGCGCGGTGGCGCGGTACTTCGGCGGCGCGGCGCTCTCCAGCGTGAAGCTGGACCACGAGGACGCGGTGGGCGCGCCCTTCGTGCTGCGCTACGCGTTCACCGTGCCGCGCTTCGGGCGGCTGGAGGGCGACAGGCGCATGGCGCTGGGGCCCCTCACCTTCCCCGCGCAGCTCGGCCGGCGCTACGTGCAGCTCAGCTCGCGTCG
>NZ_RAWO01000259.1:0-404 GCF_003668955.1 Corallococcus sp. AB038B
TGATGTCGCGGTGGATGAGGCCGGCGCGGTGGGCGGCGTGGACGCCCTCGGCGGCTTCGCGGAGGACCAGGGCCTTCTGCTCCACGGTGAGCGCGTCCACGAGCACGTTGAGCGGCTGCCCGTCCACGTACTGCATGGCGATGTAGACGCGGCCGTGGACTTCACCGACCTCGAACACACGGCACACGTGCGCGTGGTCCACGCGGGCCTGGGCGCGGGCCTCGGAGACGAAGCGGCGGGTGAGCTCGGCGTCGTCGTCACGGACGAACTTGAGCGCGACGTGGCGGCGCAGGCGCGGATCCCACGCGAGGAACACGCGCCCCATGCCTCCCTGTCCGAGGAAGCGCACGGGTTGGTAACGGTCCCAGCCGGGGACGGGGAACGCGGGCTCGTCGGCGCGAAGG
>NZ_RAWO01000260.1:0-404 GCF_003668955.1 Corallococcus sp. AB038B
GCTGCTGCCCGTGGAGGAGCGCGAGCTCGGAGTGGCCCTTGGCTTCTGGCAGGAGCAGGTCCAACTGGAGGAGGAACGATTCGCCGTCCGCGCGGGGCATCAGCACCAGTCGGTAGTCGGCGAGCGGAGCTCCGGGCCGGCGGCGCTCGGCGCGCAGCGTGCGACCCGTCTCTCCCAGGAGCTTGGGCTGGGCCACCAGTCGGCCTTCGCGCCAGACTTCCACGGCGAAGTAGAGAGGCTCGGCTACAGCGGACGAAGGCATCACCCCACAGGCCAGCCCCAACAGCAGTGCCAGCCCGGCAACCACGTTACGGAAGGTGCGGTACATGGTGAGGTCCCTTCTGAAGCTGGCGCAGGAATATCCCAAGTCGCGCCCGTAGTGCGAGCCCTCCTTGGGAGGTCTT
>NZ_RAWO01000261.1:0-404 GCF_003668955.1 Corallococcus sp. AB038B
TTGGACATGGACTATGTCTGTGCGCTGACCGAGCGTGTGCGGCAGGACCCTTCCGTCGTCCGTGTGCTTCGATATCTTCCCAACTCCAGTCTCTACCGAGCCGGGAGCCACTGGCGGTATCTGGAGATGCGGTCCCGGGGGCGCGATCGCTCTTACGGTCTGGTCGCGGTGGTAGGCACCTCTTATCTCGAAGCCACGTTGGAGCGAGCACGTGGCGGCTGCACCCTGGATGAGCTCGTGCAGACCTTGGTGGTGAGCCACGAGGGGGTATCTCGAGAGGATGCAGGTGCATACGTCGAGGCCCTCATCCAGTCGCACCTCCTGGTACCTACCTGGGCACCGCCGCTCACCGGCAGTGAGCCCGTACCCTCTCTTCTCGACGCTGCGCACGGTATTCCCGCGCT
>NZ_RAWO01000027.1:0-20704 GCF_003668955.1 Corallococcus sp. AB038B
TCACGTACGAGGTCGCAAGCGAGCCGAAGCCGCGTGGTTGCTCGCACTCGTCGCCCACAACCTCCTGCTCGCCATAGCGCAAGGCTGGTTCGACGAGTCGGAAGGCTCATTTCTTCTCACGCCCTGACCCCTCAAAACGCCTCCGCCCGCTTCCCTCCAGGAGGGAAACGGGCGGCATGGGGGGTGTCATCAAGGCGAAGCCTCAAATCTGGATGGTCTTCTCCACTTCCGCCATGCGGAAGCGCGCCATCGCCAGGTTCGCGTTCGCGCGGTGCAGCGCGATGTAGAGGAACAGGCCTTCGCGGGCCGCGAGCGGACGGATGATGTGGTACTGCTCGCCCAGGGTGATGAGCATGTCCTCGATGCGGTCCTTGATGCCCAGGGCCTTCATCGTCTTCAGCTTGGCGCGCATCACCTCCGTGTTGCCCGCCGCCGCCGCCTCGACGTTGAACCCCGCGGATCCGACACTTCCCAATGTCATCCCGCTGTTGGCATCCGCGAGACAGACCGCGAACGCCCCTTCAATCTTCATCGCCTCTTCCAGCGACTGCTTCACGTTCGCCATGACTTCACCTTCCAGTAGGACGGGGGGACCGGCTGGGGACTGCGACTGCGGAACGGCAGGCTGCGTCTGCGTGGTTTCGGCCGTGAGCTCCGCCAGGTCGAACGTCAGCTGGCTGGAGTAGGAGCGCGGCTGCGGCACGAAGAGGGCCTGCGCCTCCGTCAGTCCGCAGAGCGTCTCCAACTGCACCGCCAGGTGGCGGCACAGCACGTCGCGCAGCGTGTCGCGCGGCACCAGGCCCCACGCCACCAGCGTCTCGCAGAAGTTGCCGCCACTCTTGCGGCACTCCGCCATCACCTGCTCGACGTCCTCGCGGCTCACCAGCTTCGCGTCGATGAGCGCCGTGGAGAAGCTGCGCGAGCCCGGGCCCGTGAGCACCGTCCACGCCACCTTGCGCTCCACCACGAAGATGCGCCCGGAGACCGTGGTGGACTTCACCACCACCTCACCGCCCAGCTTGCTCTCCAGCGCTTCGTTCAACACCGCCCGGACGACCTGACGGGGCTGGGACACCACGTTTCGGGGAGCCGGATTCATTCGGGAGTCACAGTGACCGTCAGTGTTGGCGCGGTCCGTCAAGGGGGCGGGGCTGGCGAAACAATAAGCAACTACGCTGCATAATGGCAACCTAGCTGTAAAATTCAGGGATTTGATGACTCCCCTGGGGTTGGTGGAACCCCGTACAAACGTCTGAGTGTCTTGTACCGAAGAACCAAAGACAACGGAACAATTCCAGAGGAGCAAAAACCCAACGCATGCGTGCGACAGCGCAATGCGTCGAGGGGATGAGGGGTTGTCCCCCCAACATTCTTCCCTCTGGAAACGGTGGCAGGCAGGCATCTCCGCGGGGGGAAAATCCGTTCCTCCGCGCGGCACATCGAAGCCCCCAGAGCGCGTGAAGCACCCTGGGGGCCCGGGTCCTGTTGGACCATGTTTCGCCCTGTTGGCCGCTCAGTGCACTGGGGGTGCGCGGTCCGCGGTGGCTTGCGGGGCCAGGGGCGACTCCAGACGTGGGGCGATGCCGTCCTTCAGCTGACGCAGCACGGCGGCGCAGAAGGCCTCCAGGTCATCCGGCTTGCGGGACGTGATGAGGTTGCCGTCCTCCACCACCTGGCGGTCCACCCAGCGCGCGCCGGCGTTGATGAGGTCCGTCTTGATGGAGGGGAACGAGGTGACGGTGCGCTCGTCCGCGATGTCCGCCTCCACCAGCATCCACGGCCCGTGGCACACGGCGGCGATGGTCTTGTCCGCCTTGAAGAAGTCGCGCACGAAGCCGACCATGCCGATGTCCATGCGCAGGTGGTCCGGCGAGTAGCCGCCGGGAATCACCAGCGCGGCGAAGTCCGCGGCCTTCACCTCCTTCACCGCCTTCTCCGTGCGGATTTCCGCGCCCTTCTTCCCCTTGAGCGTCTTGCCGGCCTCCACGCCGATGACGACGGGCTCGTGGCCCGCCTGCTTGAGCGTGTCGAAGGGGACCTGGAACTCGGAGTCCTCGAAGTCGTTCGCCACGATGAATGCGATGCGCGCCATGGAACTGCCTCCCGCTGGGCATTGGTGTCGTTGAACCCGCCCGAGCAAGGTGCCCACGACAGGGGCCGCGACAACGCCACCCCGCACCGTCTTCCAGTCCCGAATGCGCTCGGCTGCCCCCCTTCCAGGTCGGTAGGCCGCGTTCACCAACGCTAGATTGACGCCATGCGCTCCCGACGCCTGCTCCTGTCCGCCCTCGTGGTGCTCACCGCCTCCGCACCCGGCTGCCGCAGGAGCCAGGCACAGGGGACGGCCTCCGCCGCGGACTGCATCCTGATGGAGGACGGCTGGGGCCAGGACGGCAGCGTGCCCGTCACCGTGGACGTGGTGGCGGAGGGGCTGGAGGTCCCCTGGGGCGTGGCCTTCCTGCCGGGCCAGGATGGGGACGCGTTGATCACCGAGCGGCCGGGCCGCGTGCGGCTGTTGCGCGGAGGGCAGTTGCAGCCCGGGGCCGTGGCCACGCTGCCCCTGACGGCGAACGGCGAGGGCGGCCTGCTGGGCATCGCCGCGCACCCGGACTTCGCGACGAACCGTTGGTTCTACCTGTACGTCACCACGCAGGCGGACGGGGAGGCGCAGAACCGCGTGGAGCGCTGGACGCTGTCACCGGACGGCACGAGCGCGACCTTCGAGCGCGTCATCTTCGGCGACATCCCGTCCGCGAAGTACCACGACGGCGGGCGGCTGCGCTTCGGGCCGGACGGCATGCTGTACGTGGGCACGGGTGACTCCCGCGACCCGGACCTGTCCCAGGACGTGGCCAGCCCCGCGGGCAAGCTGCTGCGCCTGACGCCGGACGGAGAAGTGCCCCAGGACAATCCCTTTCCGAATTCGCCCGCGTTCCTGCTGGGCGTGCGCAACACGCAAGGCTTTGACTGGAAGGACGCCACCACGCTGTACCTCACCGACCACGGCCCCAGCGGGGAGACGCTGCGCTTCGGCCACGACGAGGTGAACGTGGTGAAGGCCGGCGACAACCTGGGCTGGCCCGGCATCTACTCGTGCGAGACGCAGGGCGGGCGCATCACCCCGTCGCTCACCTTCGACGACGCAGCGCCCCCGGGCGGCGCCGCCGTCTACACGGGCACCGCGATTCCGGAGTGGCAGGGGTCGCTGCTCGTGGGCACGCTCAAGTCCCAGCACCTGCACCGGGTGGAGTTCGATTCACAGGAGCCCCGGCGCGTGGCGAAACACGAGGTCTACCTGCGCGATACCCATGGCCGCCTGCGCGACGTGCTGATGGGGCCGGACGGGCACCTGTACGTCACCACCAGCAACTGCGACGGCCGGGGCGAGTGCGGCCCGAAGAAGGACCTGCTCCTGCGCGTCCGGCGTTAGCTCACGCTCTCCGCGCTGTAGCGGGCCAGCAGGCCCGTGCGCACCGCGTAGCGGTAGACCCGCTGGAACACCCAGCCCGCCAGCACGATGTCCAGGAGCGCCAGCGCGAAGCCCCAGCCGAGCGTGGCGCCGGAGAACTCACCGCCGGCCACCAGCGTGCGCACGCCCTCGAAGACGTAGGACGGGGGCAGCAGCTTCGCCACCCACTGCATCCACTCCGGCAGCGTGGACAGCGGGTAGAAGACGCCCACGAACGGGGACAGCAGGCTGGGGATGGGCCAGACGAACCACTCGGACGCGGGGCCCAACCTCAAGACCATCGCGCTGCTGAGGATGCCCAGCGCGATGCCGAAGAGGAACAGCACCATCACGAAGGGGATGAACATCACCCCGTAGGCGGCGAAGGACAGGCCGAACACCGTGGTGGACAACAGCAGCATGACGACGAGGCCAATGGCGCTGGTCACGATGCTCGTCAGCACCAGGCCGCTCACGTACTCCGGCAGCGTGAGCGGCGTGGCGAAGACGTTGAGGAAGTTGCGCGACCAGACGTCCTCGAAGAAGCCCGTCGTCAAACCCTGCATCACGCGCGCGAAGAAGTCCCAGAGCAGCACCGCGCCCAGGAGCGCCGGCACGAAGTCGTAACCGGAGGACGTGACCTGGTTGAGGTACCGGGTCATGAAGCCCCACAGCACCATGTCCACGGCCACCCAGGCGAACAGCGGCACCACTCGCGCGAGGTTGCCTTTGTAGAGATAGAACTGGCGCAGCGCGATGCCCGCGACGTGGTTCAGGTTCATGGCGCTTCGTTCCTCTCCAGCGCCAGCGGCTCGTTGGCCACGGCGATGAACAACTCCTCCAGTGACGCCTTGCCGTGCTCGCGGGGCAGCGTCTTCGGGTCGCCCTCCAGCAGCACCCGTCCGCGCGCCAGGAAGAGGACGCGGTCGCAGACGGACTCCACCTCGTACATGTTGTGGGACGTCCACAGCACGCTGCTGTTGCCCCTGGCGGCGAAGGCCTTGATGCGGGTGCGGATGTCCAGCGCCGTGGCCGGATCCAGCGACGCGGTGGGTTCGTCCAACAGCAGCAGGCGGGGCTCGTTGAGCATGGCCTTGGCCAGGGACACGCGCGTCTGCTCGCCGGAGGACAGCACGCCGCACTTGGTGTCGCGGAAGCGCTTCAGGTCGTACTCCTCCAGCAGCGTCTCGATGCGGGCGGACAGCCCCTTCACGCCGTAGATGAGGCCGAAGACGCGCAGGTTCTGGGCCACGGTGAGGTTGCCGGGCAGCGGCGAGTAGACGGCGGCGAAGTTGGTGCGGGACAGGGCCTTCACCCGCTGGGTCTCCAGGTCGGTGCCTTCGATGGCGATGGTGCCGGAGGTGGGCTGGAGCACGCCCAGGAGCATGTTGATGGTGGTGCTCTTGCCCGCGCCGTTGGGTCCCAGGAGCCCCACGATTTCGCGGCGGCGCACGTGGAAGGAGATGCCGTCCACTGCCGTGTGGGCACCGTAGGTCTTGCGCAGGGCCGTGACGGAGAGAACCAGGGTGTCCAGCGAGCCGGATTTCATCTGGGTGCTTGCTGTACCACGCGGACGTCTCGCCGCCAGGGCGCACTTCCGGCGGGAGGCAGGCGGGCGGGGCCTCGGGGCCCGGAGACGAAAAGCGGACGGTGCCCGTGCACGGTCCGCGCGAATCTGGAAAGCTTCGCGCCCCTTCCTGGCCCCAGTGGAGTCGCCGTGCTGCTGGAAGTACCTATTTTAATCGGCCTAATGGTGGCAGCCATCGCGCTTGCCATCGCCGCCAAGCGGGCCAGCGTGCCGTACAACGTCGCGCTGGTGCTTGGTGGCCTACTCATCTCCGTCGCACACCTGCTGCCGGGCGTGCCCCCGCTCAACCCGCAGGTGGTCTTCCTCATATGCCTGCCTCTGCTGCTCTTCGAGGGCGGCATCATGGCGGACCTCAATGGCATCCGCGCGAACGCGGTCCCCATTGGCCTGCTGTCCACGCTGGGGATGGTGCTCGCCATTGGCGCCACCGGCGCCGCGCTGCACTGGATGCTGCACCTGGCGTGGGGGCCCGCGCTGCTGCTGGGCTCCATCCTCGCGGTGACGGACACGGTGTCCATCCTCTACGCCTTCCGTCGTGCGCCAGTGCCCGGGCGGCTGGCGGGCATCATCCAGGGCGAGAGCCTCTTCAATGACGGCACCGCGCTGGTGGCGTACACGGCCATCGCGGCGGTGGTGGCGGGCGGTATGGCGCCCTCGCTGGGGTCGCTGGGCGGCCATGTGCTGCTCGCGTCGGTGGGCGGCGCGGTGGTGGGCCTGGCGCTGGGCCTCCTGGGCGGCTTCATCATCCGGCGCGCGGAGGATCCGCTCGCGGAGATCATGGTGACGACGGCGGTGGCGCTGGCGTCCTACGTGATGGCGGAAGAGGTGCACCTGTCGGGCGCCATCTCCGCGGTGGTGGCGGGACTCGCGGTGGGCGTGACGCTGCGGCGGGAGGTGCCGCCGCAGAGCCAGGTGGCCATCCACTCCTTCTGGGAGTACGCCACCTTCGGCGTCAACACGTTCCTCTTCCTCTCCGTGGGTCTGGACACGCGGCCGGAGGCGCTCCAGGGGCACCTGCCGGGCGTGGGCATCGCGGTGGTGGCGGTGGTGCTGGGGCGCGCGGTGGCCATCTACCTGCCCTTCCTGCTGCTGCGTCTGTTCAAGCCCGCGGAGACCATCCCGCTGCGCTGGCAGCACGTGTTCCTGGTGGGCAACATCAAGGGCGCGCTGTCCATCGGTCTGGCGTTGGGTCTTCCGGAGAATACGCCCGCGCGCGAGCAGATTGTCTCCATCGCGTTCGGCGTCACGCTGGTGTCCATGGTGGGCCAGGGGTTGATGCTCACGGGCGCGCTCAAGGCGCTGGGGCTGTTCCAGCAGGACGCGGTGGCGCTGGAGATGGCCGAACAGCGCGGGAAGCTCATCGCCAGCCGCGCGGCGCACGTGGAGCTGGAGGCGTTGCATTCGCAGGGCCTGCTGCCGCGCGCGGCCTATGAGCACCTGCGCAGCGAGTACCAGGTGAACATCGCCCGGGCGGAGCGGGAGCTGCGGCGCATCAGTGAGCAGCACCTGGCCGAAGGGGCGAAGGACCTCTTGAGCACGCGGCGGCGGCTCATCGACGCGGAGCGCACGGCGTTGCAGGGGGCCCGGCGCAACGGGCTGATTCCGGAGGCGACGGCGGAGGAGATGCTGGCGCAGCTGGACGCGCGGATGTTGGGCCTGGAGAAGGTGCTGCACGGCGGGCACGCGAATTCGGAAGGCAAGGAGCACAAGGCGTCATGAAGATCGTCATCGCGGGGGGAGGACGGGTGGGCGGCGCGCTGGCGGCGCGGCTCGTGTCGGAGCAGCACTCGGTGACGGTCATCGAACGCGACGCGGGCATCTGCTCGCGCCTCTTCGAGGAGGTGGGCGTGGTGACGGTGTGCGGTGACGCCACGAATCCGCGCGTGCTGGAGGCGGCGGGCATCGGGACAGCGGACGTGGCGGCGGCGGTGCTGGCGCACGACCCGGCGAACCTGGCCTTCGCCATGCTGGTGCGCGCCACGTCCAGCGCGCGCCTGATGGTGCGGATGCTGGACACGAACTACCGCGACGCGTACCGGCTGGCGGGCGTGAAGGAGCTGGTGGCGGAGGCGGACGTGGTGGTGGCGAAGATGACCACCGCCATCGACTTCCCGCAGGTGTCCGGGTCGCTGCCGCTCAGCAGCGGCGACGCGCTCCTCTTCGAGCTGGCCATTCCCGCCCGCGCCCGGGTGGCAGGGCAGACGGTGGCGCAGGTGCGCGGCATGGAGGGCTTCCCTCGCGAGTGCATCTTCATCGCGCTGGTGGATCCGCAGGGCCACACGGCGCTGCCGGAGGGCAACACGCAGCTGAAGGCCGGGCACAACGTCATCCTCGTGGCGCGCCGCACGCAGGTGGCGACGGCGGTGGAGTTCCTCACGTCGGAGCCGCCGCTGGGCGAGGGCCTCGCTTCGACGCTGGCGAAGACGCTGCGCAAGCTGGACTTCCTGGCGCCCCTGAATGACGACGAGTTGGAGGCGGTGGCGCGCGGCGCGGAGCTGCTCCAGACGCCCGCCGGCACGGAGCTGTTCCGCCAGGGCGACGCGGGCGAGACGTTCTACGTGGTCATCTCCGGCGAGGTGGCGATGAAGGACGGCTCACGGCAGACCGTGGCCACGGTGAAGCAGGGTGGCTTCTTCGGCGAGCTGGCCCTGCTCACGGGCGAACCACGCAACGCCACCGCCGTCACCGCCACACCGTGCGAGCTGGCCGCCGTGGGCCGCGAGGACTTCCGCGGCGTGATGATGGCCAACCCCGCCGTCGCGCTGGAGATGAGCCGCATCCTGGGCCAGCGGCTGTCTCGCCTGGGCGGACAGGTGCAGCCGGCGAAGCGGCGCGGGCTGTTCGGGCGCTGAGAAAGACAGACACCCTTCAGGCGGAGGAGCGCATCCCCGCCTGAAGCGGATGGCGGTCAGGGGCTCGCGAAGAAAACGCGCGGGCCCTCACCACCGAGGAGGGTCCGTCCCAGCTCCAGGGTCCAGGGCACGTCGCGCGGCACGGGCTCCGGTGAGCGCAACACCACGGTCGTCCCCTCCCAGTGCTGGGGTTTCGCACACTCGGAGACTCGCCAGCTTCCCCCGTAGAATTGCCGCCCCTCCACCCGGACGTCCGGGGTCGGGTACCCAACGAGCTCGATGCACAGGGACTCCCCGTCCTTGTCACAGCCGTCGGGCTCCGAGCCGTTCGCGGGCACGCAGGTCAGCACAGCTGTCACGGTGACGTGGTCGTCCGCGTCACGGGTGGCGGAGGCGGCGCGAACGCCCACGGAGTCCCAACGAGGCCCGCAGGCCGTCAGCAGGCCCGCGAGGGCCACGATGATGAAGGTCGGATGCATGGGGGCCTCAGGGGTTGGGGATGACGACGTTCATCACGCGGGGATCCGCGCTGACGAGGATGCGCAGCCCGGGGTCACGGTCCACGGACTCTGGCGTGGTGACCGTCACCTGGGTGCCGATGATGTCGGGGACCGTCTGGCACGACTCCGCCCGGTGCAGCGGATGAGCGAAGGCCGTGTCGTCGGCCGAGTACCACGTCGCGGAGACGCAGACGCGCTCGCCATCCGCGTCACAGCCTTCCGACCGCGCGAAGCCGTAGACGAGGCCGCAGGTCAGCGTGACTTCGACGGAGACACGGTCGTCCTCGAGCCGCGCCGCCGTGGCATCCAACACGCCGGCCGCCTCCAGCCCGGACTCACAGCCAGCAAGGATGGGGAGTAGCAGCAACAGCCAGCGACGCACGCGGGACCTCCGGGGGCAGTGGAGCCGGCACCCCAGAGCAACACCCGTGCCCACTCGCCGACAGACGGCCGCACTCGGAGTAGCGCTCCGCAATCCCTGACAGACGTGTCAGGGCATGACGCCCATGCCCTGCCGCCCGCGGTCTCTCAGGTCGACTGCTTGAGGCGCCCGCACACCGCTGACGCCGCCAGGAAGCCCACGCTGAAGGCGTTGCGGAAGCGGTCGTAGAGCGCGCCGACTCCGGGCACGTTGGCGATCATGTCGCCGAAGCTCCACATCTCCTCGTGCGCGTGGATGAGCGGCAGCACCTCACCGCCGTCCTCGCCGCGCTGGAGCGTGAAGTCGTACACGAGCAGCGTGCGCAGCGGGTACGTGTAGAGCCACGCGAATTGCTTGAGGTTCATCACCCCGTCCACGATGGCCCGCCCGCTCTTCCCATCCGGCTCCAGCTGGACGTTGAGCTGGAAGATGTCGAAGTCGAAGTGGAACATGCAGTGGAAGCCCGCCGCGCCCTTGCGGTACGTCTCCTTGCCGCCCCCCTTCTGCCAGGGGTCGGTGAAGGTGACGTCCTCCGCCATCATCGGCAGCAGCTCCGCGTCCAGCACCGACGCGGGGATGGACGTCGTGTAGAGCAGCCGCGTCACTTCCCGGAAGCGCGCTTCCAACTGCTCAATCAATGCCTGCTCGGCCTTGCGCATGCGCCCCCCTGCCCCTGATTGGACCGCGCCTGAAGGTAGGCACGGGCCTGGGACAGGGGAAGACGGGGTGCGTCAGCCGCTCAGCTCCGTGAGGAGCTGCGCCGCCTGGTCCTTCACGGTGGCGTCCGCCGTGCCTAACGACTGCGCCTGCTTGGCGTGCCGGGTGGCTTCCGCCCGGTCGAACGGTTGGGTGGCGCGCGCCAGGTTCAGGTGCGTGAGCGCGTCCTGGGGGTTCGCCTCCAGCACCCGCTCCAGCAGCACGCGGGCCCGCGCGTGGTCCTGGTCTCCCATCAGCAGGCGCACCAGGTCGTTGGTCGGGCCGGGCTCGTGGGGCACCACCGCCACGGTCTCCTCCAGGAGCTTGCGGGCCTCGGCGCGCTCGCCCAGCGCCTCGTGTGCCTGCGCCAGCGAGTGACGGATGTCCCACTGGTTCGGAGCGCGCTCGAGGGCCTCCGCGAAGAGGGACTTCGCCTCCGCCAGCTCCCCGGCCAGCATGCTCGCCAGGCCGTGCAGGTGGACGTAGCGGACCTGCGCCGGATCCAGCTCGCGCAGCTCCAGGATGGTGCGGCGGGCCGAGTCCTTGCTGTTGGCCTGGAGGTAGAGACGGAAGAGGTCCTGCAACACCGCCACGCGCGTGCGGCCCTGCGCGTTCTCGAGCGCCCGCGTGGCCGCCGCGATGGCCGCCCCGATGGCGCCGTTCGCCGCATGCGCGCGCGACAACATCAGGTGCGGCAGGGCCTCCTGGGGCGCCAGCGCCGAGGCCTGCTGGAAGTGCGTCACCGCCGCCGCCGTGTCCTTGCGCAGCACCGCGATGCGGCCCAGCTCGAAGTGCGGATAGACGCTGTGGGGCGCCACCACCTGCGCGGCCTCGAAGGCGGCCTTCGCGCCCTCCAGGTCACCGCGCTCGGCCAGGAGCGTGCCCAGGTTGAAGCGCTCGAAGTAGCCGGCGGTGGGTGCGGCGGCCAGCGCCTTGAGCGTCACCAGCGCCACGGGGTCTCCGGCCTGCGCCTTGAGCATGGCCAGGTGCGCCTGAGCCTCCGTGTTGTCCGGCTGCACCTGCAGAAGGCGCGTCACTGCGCCTTCCGCCTCCTTCGCGGCGCCGGTGCTCAGGTGGGTGCGCACCAGGCCCATCAGACAGTCCACGTCCTTCGGGTCGATGGAGAGGCCCTTCTGGAAGCTCTTCACCGCCTCCGCCGGCTGACCCTGCTGGAGCGACTGCCCACCCTCTTGCGCGTACCTGGATGCCATGGTCCCTCTTAACTACCACGAGCCTCCAGAATCCCCGCCTCCCCGCCTGCCCCTACCGGCGCAGCGCGGCCAGGGCGACACCGGGGACCTTCCACCAGGACGGGGACTGCTCGAATTCCACCAACCGGCGGCCCAGCGCCGCCACGCCCTTGTGACCCGGCACCCATGGGGGCGAGGGCAGCGACGTGAGCGGGGCGCGCAACACCGCCTTCTCGATGGACTCCAGCATGAACGTGTTGTGCACCCAGCCCTGCCCGCTCTGGATGTCCCGGGCCGACGCGGACGGATGGCCGCCCCAGGGCATGCTGCCCAGCGCGTACGCCGCCGCGGGCCACGTGTTGAGGGCCACCGTGCCGTAGCGCAAATCGCGCACCGCCTTCTCCACCGCCGCGCGCACCCTCGGATCCCGCATCGTCTTCGGGTGGACGATGAGCGTCACGTTCAGCGTGCCCCACACCTTCTCGTTGAGGAACGCCACCGCGGCCTCCAGGAAGGTCACCGGTTCGTCGGAGCCCGGCAGCCCCGTCTCCGACAACACCGTGCACCAGGGCTCGTTGCGGAAGACACGGTCGTCCGTCTTCGATGGATCCACGTCTGGAATCAACGCGTAGGCCAGGTCGCCCTCGCCGGGGTTGCCCACCAGCCGCAGGTTCGGGCGTGCGTCCGTGAACTGGTGCCAGCGCTCCTGCGCGCCCGGGTAGTACGCGCGGCGCACGGGCGCGTGGCCCAGGCTCGCCTGGATGCGGTCCACCAGCGTGCCGCGTTGGATCCAATCCTTCGGCTGCACCAGCAGCTTGGCCGCGTTGCAGTTGAAGGATGCGTTGTTCGCGACCATGCCGGCGATGTCGTCCGCCTGGAAGCGCAGCTCGCCGTCGGAATACGGCCCCGGCACCACCACCACGGGGGAGATGTTGCCCAGCTCGCTGGAGACGTGCTTCGCGAGCAGTGGTTCGTTCTTCCGGCGGCGCTCGTCGGACTCCGGGCCGGGCGGACCCCACACGAGCGCGTCGTGGGTCTTGTCGCTGCCGGTGATGTGAATCTCGTCCACCGCGTCGTGGTGGACCAACTGCGCGCCCTCCTCCGCGCCTCCGTACACGATGGCCAGCGCGTCGCGTGCGATGAGCGGTGCGAAGGCCTGCTCCAGGAACGGGCCCAGGTACGCGTTGACGGGGTTCATCTTGAGCACGCAGGCGGTGCCTTCGACGAAGAGCTTGTAGAGGCAGTCCATGGGCGGGATGGAGTTGACGTTGCCGCCGCCCAGCACCGCGCAGACCCGGCCCTTGTGGGGCTTCCGGTAGAAGGACGCCTGGTGTTCGCGCAGGTTGGCCGCGGTGACGCCGGGCTGGAAGTAGACCTCGCCCGTGGTGCCGGGCAGGAGCATCCCCTCCAGCCTGTCCCGGGGGAACAGCCGCGCGGCGAGCCGCCCGTCCTCCAGCGTGCGCAGGTGCTTCGCGGGGATGACGGGCGCGCCGTGCTTCTGGATGTCCTTCAGCGCGTCCGAGAGCAGGCGCAGGTTGCGCACCACCACCATGGGCCCGGCGAGCCACTCCTCACCCGCGAGTGGACCGCCGGGGTCGATTCCCTTCGCCTCGCAGGCCGCGCGCACGCTCGGCTCCGCGATGGCGACGTACGCGTCGCGCAGGTCCTCCAGGAGCCGGATGCGCTCCGGCAGAGGGAGCTTCGCCCACGCGCTCGAGCCCTCATGGACCCGGCGCACCAGGATGTCGATGGTGGTGCGTGACGTGTGCTGCGGGACGGCGGCGGACATGGCGACCTCCGAGACAGGCTTCACACCGGGTCCCGGTATAGGGAACCCCCGCGTGCGCCGTCACCGAGGGGCCGCGCCCTCTGTCCTCAGGAGGGCAGAGGCTCGGCCAGGCCCTTGCGGATGGCCTCGTCGATGACGGCCATCACCTTCTTCATGCTCTCGCGGCTGCGCGCCGCCTGCTGCTCGCCCAGCTTCCCCTGCTGCTCGCCGAGCTTCGCCTGCTGCTCACCCAGCTTCTCCTGCTCCTCGCCGAGCGCCTCCATCTTCTCGCTGAGCTCCTCCTGCTGCTTGTCCAGGCCCTCCAGCTCCTGGTCGAAGGAGTCGTCGCGCTTGTCGAGCTCCGCTTCCTTGCGGTCGCGCTCGGGGCCGTCCGCGAGCGAGTGGAGGCGGGAGCGCTCCATGGCGATCTCCGCGCGCTTCGAGGCGATGGCGGCGTGCTTCGCGGCGATCTGCGACATGGGATAGCCAAGCTCCGCCTGCTTCTGGCCCAACGCGGCCTGCTGCGCGCCCAGGGCCGCCTGCTTCTCACCGAGCGCGCCCTGCGAGTCGCCCAGCTTCCGGTCGTCCTCCATCAGGTTGCGCACCTGCTCCAGCGTCTTCGCGTCGCGGATCAGCATGGGCTTGTTGTCGCGGCGCACGAAGAGCAGGTCCTTGCCCTTCTGCTTGAAGGTGCGCGCCAGGTACAGGTCGTCCGTGCTGCCAGCCATCATCGTGCGGCCGTCGGAGAGGTACGCGAAGGTGTCGCCGTCCTCGATGCCCATGTCCGGCGGAGGCGCGGGCGGTGCGGGAGGACGCGGCGCGGCCGCGAGCATCGGGGCCATGGGCGCCACCGGGGACACCGCGCTCCGGACCGGAGGCGCGGGAGGCACCGGCGGGGTGAGCCTGCCACCGACCGGGGGCGCGGGCGGCGCGGGCGGCACCGGAGCCAGCCTGTCATTGGCCGGGATGGGCGCGGGCGCGGTGGGAGGGACGTGCGTGGTGAGCTGCGTGGACCGCGTCGCCCCCGGAGTAGGCGGAGGCAGCGCGGGCAGCGGAGGCAACGGCGGTGCATCCGCAGGCGTGCCAGGCGCCTTCGCGGTGTGCTCCATCACGGTGGGCTTCGCATCGAGGGCAGGCGTCGTGGTGGAGCGAGAAGCGACGGTCGGCCTGGGGGCCGGCGCGGCGTCCTCGGGCAGGTACCGGACGGTGCCCACCCGAACGGGGGCGGGGGTCGCGTCCTTCGCGGCGGGAGTGGTGCTCTCCGCGGGCGCCTTGGCGACGACCTGGAAGGGCATCAGGACGACAGCGCCGAGGGCGAACAGCGCACCCTTCAGCCACCGGCGGGGTTGCGTGGGGACGACGTCGACATGTTCCAGCATGCGGAGCCTCCTGTGCAGCGCGTGAAGGTGAGCCGACGCCCCGAGCGCCGCTGCGCTGCCTGGGGGCCGGGTGATGCCAAAGGCGATGAGCAGCTCGCCGTAGTCCGCGGGCTCCGCGCCGGTGAGGCGCAGCGCCTCCGCGTCGCACGCCTCTTCCCGAGCGAGCGCGTACTCACGGGCCGCCTGGCGCGCGAGCGGGTGGAAGAAGAGGACCGTCTCCGCCAGCGCCGGCACCCAGCCCAGCCACAGGTCCCCGCGCCGCAGGTGCGCCACTTCATGCGCCAGCGCCATGCGCAGCGAGTCCTCCGGCAAATCACGCAGCGCCTTCGCGGGCAGCACGATGACCGGCGACACCAGCCCCGCGGCCAGCGGGCTCACCACCTCGTCCGACACGAGCAGCGTGGGCGGACGGCGCAGGCCCGCTTCATTCGAGAGGAACTCCGCCTCCTCCTCCAGCACCGGGTGACGCAAGGGCCGTGCGCGCTCCCGCATGCCCTGCACCTGACGCCACGCCAGCACGTGGCCCCGCACCTTCCACGCCACGCCCGCGCCCCACAGGACGAGCAGCGCCCATACTCCGCCCACCGTCCACGAATTCGCGCGGAGAGACGCCACCGCGCTCTTGAAGAACGAGGCGACCCGCGCCCCGGCCGAGGGGCCCTCCACGTGAGCCGGCGTCTGCCCTTGCGGCGACACCTGCATGCGCACGGCCGCATCGGGCGCCGTGAGCACCATGACCGTCCGCCCCGGCGTCTGGGATTGAGCGCCTTCCACGCGGACCGTCTGGGATTGCGCGGTCGTGGACTCCACGGGCAGCAGCGCCAGCGGCATGGGCTTGGGCCAGCCCAGCGTGAGCACGAACTTGAGCGCCACCAGCCACCAGAGTCCGGCGCGCAGGGCCGCGGGCAGGCGCGGCAGCGTCCGGGCCAGCACCCAGACGGCCAGCGCGCACAGCGCCCCCTGCCACGAGGCGCGCCACACCGACTCCGACCACGACGACCACCACGGCGAGGTCATGAGAGTCATCACGGGGCCTACTCCTTCCGCTTCTGGCGCAGGCGCGCCACGACGTCCTGGAGCTGCTTCAGCTCTTCGTCGGACACGTCCTCCGTCTCCGACAGGTAGGTCACGAACGGCGACAGGGACCCGGAGAGCGTGCGCTGCACGAAGTTCCCTACGACGTCGCGCAGCAGCTCTTGCGTCGCCACCGGCGAGGCGTACTGGAACACCCCATCCACCTTCGAACGGGTCAGGTACCCCTTCAGCCGCAGCCGCTCCATCACCGTCAGGATGGTGGAGCGCGCCAGGCCCTGCGCCTCACCGAAGCGCTCGGCCACCTCGCCCACCGTCGCCGGACCGTGCTCGGCCACGTACCGCAGCACCGCCAGCTCCTGCTCTCCCACCGGCTTCTTCATGCGCCCTGCCCTTCGTGACGACAGCTGTAGTCAAAAAGCAAGGTACGCCTGACTACAGCCGTAGTCAAGCGGGTGCCTTCGGAGCGAATCAGGGATCTCCCGCAGGGACAGACAGCACTTTCTTTCCTAGTCTCCTCGCTCCCCCATGACGCGCCCCGCCGTCCCTCCGGCCGGGCGCGTCAACGAAAGGCAGTCGAAGATGAAAGGCATTGGCCCCAAGCTGAGCCAGACGCAGTTCAAGGTCGGCAACAACAACACGAAGGTGGGCGAGCAGGTGAAGTACGGCCCCACCGCGGACCTGAACGCGAAGCAGCAGCAGAAGCTCACCGACCACTACGGAGAGCACGGCACGGCGAAGACTCCGCAGAACTCCCTGAACCGGCTGACCCAGTACAGCGATTCACACACCACGTACACGAAGGCGGCGACGGCCTCAGGGCGTCCGCTGACGGAGCAGGAGGCGCTGGTCGCGGGGAGCGCGAAGAACAAGGCGCCCGCGTCCAGCATCAACCACGTCATCGCCTCCGGCACCGGCCAGAACGTCCTCAACCACGAGACGCTCCAGTTCAAGAAGGGCGTGAAGAACGCGAACGAAGGCGCCCAGAAGCTGAGCACGGCCACCACGCCCAAGGAGAAGGCCGCGGCCCAGAAGCAGATCCAGCAGGGCCTGGCGCAGCAGGCCGCGGGCGTGGGCCGCATGCAGGGCTACTCGCGCGCCACGCTCGCCGAGCGCCAGGGCGAGCTGACTCCGGCGCAGGTGCAGGGGAAGCGCAACGGCGCGCTCCAGAACACCCTCACCGCGATGCAGGGGCCTGATCAGGACACGCGCTTCGGCGCCTACAAGGACGTGCTGAAGGACACCTTCGACTCGCCGGGCAACCTGCGCCTGGGCAACCGGACGCAGAACACGAAGATCAGCACCGGCTTCGACACGCCGCTGGACGCGAAGGGCAAGCCCACGGAGCGCGCCGAGCGACTCTTCCAGGCGCACCAGACCTTCGGCCCGGACCGGCTCCTCACCAAGGAGCGCCTCTTCACCCTGGATGACAAGGGCGAGGCCATGTCCAGCAGCAAGGAGACGGCGAAGGTCGGCGACAAGCGCAAGGCGGACACCGCCGACACCGACCCCGGACCGTCCTCGTCGAAGAAGCGCAGGAAGGCCTGAGTCAGCCGATCGGCACCTGAGCGCCCGCTCGCACGGTCGCTCAGGTAAGGGTCGGGTAGCAGAGGACCGTGTGTGTCCTTGTCTCTGTCGGAAGGGCAACCAGATTTCTGGCAGCCGACTTCAAACCCGACACACACGGAGATTTCCCATGAAGCTCCCTCTGTTCGCGGCGATCGCCGCCCTGTCGCTGTACGGTTGTGCCAGCCACAACGCCACCACGCGCGAGGCCTCGTCACCGGAAGCCGGTGCCGTGGGCGGCTCGGGCAGCGCGGGCACCACGTCCGCCAACCCGGACACCACGGATGGCACCAGCGGGAGCATCGACCCCGCTGACACCTCACGCTCCACGGAGCTGCCCGGCGAGACGGGCAACGTGAGCGACCTGGAGAAGCGCGACCGCAAGGACGCGCCCACCGTCTACGACGGCGAGGCCACCGGTGGCTCCGGCGCCGCGCACGAAGCCGTGAAGACCGGCGACGGCCAGAAGTGGGACGTCCAGCAGAACACGCCCACCGACCTGGGCGACGCGCAGGTGCCCGCTGGCGCGGTGAACCAGAACCGCAACCCCAGTGAGAAGGGCAACCTGGGCACCGGCGGCTCCGGCGACCTGAGCACCGACGGCAAGAGCGACGTGAGCGAGGAGACCGAATCCGGCGCCCTCAACAGCGACGTGGACGCCCCCAGCACGGACAGCTCCAAGGTGGACACGGACGCCACGCCGGATCCCACCCACTAGTCATCGCGCCCCACGCGAGGGCGGATACCCGGGAAAGCCCGCTCACGGGCCGTCCCGGGTATTCGTCTGTCCAGCCCGCGCCGCGCCAACTAGAGTGAGCACCAATGACTGGTGCTCCCTTCGTGGCCCTCATCGCCCTGCTTCACTCCCAGTCCTCCAGCATCGAGGAGGTCCCCAATGATCCGCAGGAGACGTACTCCGCGCCGGAGTCCTCGGGGAGTTCGGGAGGTTCATCGGAGGGCATTGGCTTCCGGGCGCTCCTGGAGGTGGGGCCGCTGAGCTTCCCGTCCGGGACGCGAGGTGGGGAGCAGGACCTGTTCGGCTACGCGTACCCGTCCCTGGGCGTGGATGGCGGCGAGGACTTCGCCTTCATGCTGGGCGCGCCGCTGCGCTTCCGGCTGCTGGACAATGAGCCGAAGCAGAAGGACGACGACTACGGCGCGTGGCTGCGGCGCGAGGACTGGGACGAGCGCAGCGACTACGGCCAGGTGGTGCGCCTGCTGCGCATTGGCGACGAGTCCGGCCGCTTCGGCCTGCGCGTGCAGCCGTTCCTGGAGGAGTCGCTGGGGCGCGGCTACCTGGTGAACCGCTACGACAACCAGCTCAACCCGAACTACCACCCGGCGGGCGGCACGCTGTCGTTCACCGCGGGGCCCGCACGCGTGCAGCTCTTGGCCAGCGACGTGCTCGCCGCGCGCATCTTCTCCGGCGAGCTGCTGTTGGACATCGGCCGCATCGCCAGCGACAGCGAGGGGAACTTCGACCGCTACCTGGTGCGCGCCTCGGCGGCGCACGACTTCGGCGAGGCCGGCGGAGTGACGCCGGAGGCCACGGTGGCGTCGGTGGGCGGCGAGTTCGCCATGTACAAGGGCGAGCGGCTGCGCTCGTGGGCCCTGCTCGCCGGCGGCGCGCGGCTCAACGATGGCGCGCAGGACGTGGGTGGCATGCTGGGCGTCGCGTTCGAGGGCAACTTCAAGGGCACGCAGCTGAGCGTCACCGTGCAGGGCCGCCGGCAGGGCGGAGGCTTCCGCTTCGGCTACTTCGGCGCGGGCTACGAGCTGTCGCGCTTCTCCGCCGTGGGCCTCTCCGAGGAGCCCCAGGCCGACCAGCGCGTGCCCAAGGACTTCTCCGGCTACCTGGAGCTGTCCGTGGCGCGAGGCGACGGACCGGACTCTCCGGAGGTCGTGGCCAGCGCCGCAGTGGAGTACTCCGCCTTCGGCCGCGCGGACGGCGACCTGTCCCTGAGCTTCAGCACCCCGGGCGGCGAGTCGCGAGGCATCGCGCGCCTGGTGGTGGTGGGCCTGGGCGACAAGCCTCGCTACTCGGTGGCGGCGGAGTTCCGCCAGCGCGTGCTGCCCGCCATGTACATCTGGGGCGCCGGCGCCACGGTGACCTTCCCGCAGCCGGACGGCACGCTGGTGCAAGGCGTGAGCGCGGGCGCGGGCGTGGGCGTGGACTTCGCCCGCCGCTAGTTCCCCACCGTCCCGCCCTCTTCCTGGGTGGGAACGCAGGGCAGGATGGCGCTGTGCCGCCGCGCCGTCTCGCACGACTTGCCCACCAGCCAGCGCGACAGCAGGCGCACGCCGGAGGCGAAGAGGCCGTCGTCTCCCTTGTGCAGGGCCTCGAAGAGGGACTCGTCCAGCACCGACTCCTCCGGGTCGATGAGGAACTCCTCCGGCTCCAGCGGCTTGAAGAGCGGGTTCTGGTCGAACACCGTCTCCAGCGGGTGTGGACGCAGCCGGTGCTGTCCCTCGTGGGCCAGCCCGTCCAACGTCTCCACCATGTGGCTTGCGTCCACCAGCGGGCGCAGCGCGGCCACGCCAGCCAGGCCGGCCTGCTCCGCCATCAGCGACACGCGCACGCGGCGGATGGCGCGCGACACGGCGTCACCGGGCGCTTCCGCCTCCCAGCTCAGGTTGAGCTCCGAATCCAAGCCCAGGCTGCGGTTGGTCGTGTTCGCGGAGCCAATGGTCATGAAGGTGTCATCCACGATGAGCACCTTCGAGTGGATGTACGTGAAGACGTCCGAGCCGTCCTCGTCCTTCGCCGCCGAGCCGTACACCGCGAAGCCGTGGCCCGTTTCGGAGGCCACCTCGCGCAGCGCGCGCAACAGGCGCACCTGGGCCACGCCCATGGCGATCTGCTCGCGCAGCGCCTCCGGCTGACGGGGCAGCACCAGCATCACCTGGAGCCGGGGCCGTCCGGCCGCGCGCATGCGTTTGACGAGCGCGTCGTAGATGGCGCGTGAAGAGAAGTACTGGTTCTCGATGTAGATGAAGCGGTCGGCCGCGTCGATGGCGTCCACGTACAGCGCGCGGATCTCCTGCACCTCCGCTTGCGGAGGCAGCAGCGTCTTGCCGAAGGTGCGGCTGATGGCCACCGGGCCCGGAGGCGCGGGCATCGTCGCTTCGAAAGTCATGTCGTCGCGGTTCACGGGCTCCAGGTGGAGCTCGCCTCCGCCCGAGTGCGCCCAGCGCGCCTCGAACAGCTCCGCGAGCGGCTTCACCGCGGGGCCTGTCAGCACCGTCTGCACGTCGTGGTACGGCCCGTGCGGGTCGCGGCCGGAGTCGCAGCGCAGCTTCGAGCGCGCGGGGTGGTCCCGGTCGTCCCAGCGACAGTCACACACGTCCATGCCGCCGGTGAACGCCATCACGCCGTCGATGACGACGAGCTTCTGGTGATGGGCGCCGTAGAGCGGACTGGAGGAATCGAAGCGGAAGCGCAGCCGCTCGTTCGTCGTCCAGTTGAAGAGCAGGTTCTGCATCCACTCGCGCTCCATGGCGAGCAGCATGCTGAAGTCCCACGCGAGGATGTAGACGTGCAGCTCCGGGTTCTCCCGGCACATCTCATCCAACAGTGGCAGCAGCCGGACTTCTCCTCCCTTGGCCTCCTCCAGGTCCTCACCGCGCAGCAACGTCACATCGCTGTCGAACTGCCAACCGGTGATGACGATGGAGCGGCGGGCCTTCCGGATGGCCCTGTACAGCTCACGGTAGTAGTCCCGGGCGTCCACCAGCACGCCCGCGTCATGCGCATCCGTCCGCGTCCAGCAGTTGCGTCCGGGGTTGAGAATGGGTTTCACGTCGTTCACCTGGCCCTGGAGTGGATCCCTGTTGTCGTCCGCGCCCGGCCGGCGGAAGCATCACCCCACGAACACAATGTGCTTTCCGGTCGCCAGCGTCATGTCGGTGGACGAGACCACCCTGGCCACCTTGCGAGCCTCGCCTCCCACGGTGTCGAAGGCCGCGGCGATCAGGTCACCGAGCGTCACCTGCACACGCTTCGCCTGCTTGCCGGCGCTGGACACGGCCTTCACCGTCTTCGCCTTCATCTGACGGGCCTTGCGCTGGATGGTCTGCTTCTGGGTCTTGGTCGCCATGGTCTTCGTTCTCCGAGGATGAAGTGTCTGCGTGGTGTGCCGTACCGCCCCGTACCGCCCGTCCTGCCGTGCTGTCCCTGCCCCGTCCCGCCCGTCCTGCCGTGATGCCCCTGCCCCGTCCCGCCCGTCCTGCCTTGCTGCCCCGACCCCGTCCCGCCCGTACCGCC
>NZ_RAWO01000262.1:0-403 GCF_003668955.1 Corallococcus sp. AB038B
TTCCTGCTGCGCCTCGGCGTCGAGCGCGCACAGGTCCACGGGCTCCATTGCGGTAGACCCCGGTGGCGCGATGACCTGGACGGGGGTGTCTCCCCGGAGCTCGAACGTCGTCCGCAGCACCTCGTGGCGCTCGACGAGCGTCGCCACGGCACGCGTGAGCGCATCCCGGTTGAGCGGCCCCTCCAGCCGCATGGCGAAGGTGGCGATGTGGGCCGGAGCGAGGTCCGGCTCCCTCACCTCGGCGCGCCACAGACGCTCCTGGGTGAGAGACAGCGGCGGTGGCCCGTTTCGAGGCAAGGGCTCCAGTCGAATGGACTCCGGCGCCCCCCGCGCCTGCTGAAGCAGCTCCAGCAAGCGCGGCTTGTGCTCCACGAGCGCCGAGCGGAGCGTCGCGTCCACGACG
>NZ_RAWO01000263.1:0-403 GCF_003668955.1 Corallococcus sp. AB038B
ATCATTGCATGCTACATGCTCCCTATAAGCCTGTGTTGCACAGCAGGTCAGGTCAATAGCTGCTTACTTATGGCTATCTTGTGAAATTGCAAGCTTGCAAGTTGCACAGGCTGGTGCATGCTGTCAGCTGCGTCAATCCTACTCATCACTTTTCTGAAAATTCCCTTTTGAAAGGGAAACTTCAAGCCTAAGCTCAGTGTTTTGTGTGTGCAGCCTACTGCATGGCAAGAGTCTTTCGAAATCCTCTGGGACTCTTCCAGATAAACGCTGACTCTGCTACTCACCTGATCAGCTCTGTCTACCCTCCCCTCATACACTTTTGGAAAAACTGTCAACTGGCCAAAGCTATCCATGAGCAAAGCTCCAAATGCAGTGGACCGAGTACTTATCATATGCTGCTAGT
>NZ_RAWO01000264.1:0-403 GCF_003668955.1 Corallococcus sp. AB038B
GAAATATCTCAGCATCTACATGTATTTAATGCTGTATGTACAGTAACCAACATCATTTCTGCTGAAATAGTGGTCACAAGTGTCAGTACCGAAGAAGGTACTGTCTTGTGTAATCTATTTGAGGGAAAGAACAATCTTATTTATCAGCAATACTGGGTTAATCAAGGATTCGTAGCTGATGCACCGCGAAGGTTCAAGTATATATGGCCATATACGTCGGTACTCACGCCAGATAGTTATCTTGTTAAATACGGTATTTTTAGTCCAGATTGGTAGATTAATTACAAATGGATCGACTCAGTTCGTACATTTACAGTAGCATCTATTACGCCGTCATTTAACATCACAACTTCTGTATCATCAATCAATGTTATGTTAGGCGATAATGTTACACTGTCTGTTA
>NZ_RAWO01000265.1:0-403 GCF_003668955.1 Corallococcus sp. AB038B
GATGAGTTTACGAAGGATTTTTTAGGATCGATTAGGTAATTATTCCACGTGAGATCATGACGACAATGCTTAGAAGTATTCAATGGTGTACTTTTCATTTGTCTTCTATTATGCGGATGGATATCCGACAATCGTGAGATGAGAAACTCGACTATTCTTCTACGTTTCATCTTTTTATGTCTGAAAATGAAGAGAAAAACTGATTGAAAACTATAGGAATATAATTCTGAATAGGAAGGTTCAGAGGTAAAGCAGTCTCTAGATAAAAATGCCTCTCATACATCAATATTACGTTCATTGGATGTTACTAAGAAATGGTGATACTCTTTGATTGCATCGATTTGTTCTTTAGCTGTTGGTATTTCATTTACCACTTTAATTAGATTGTAAATTGCCACTAATA
>NZ_RAWO01000266.1:0-403 GCF_003668955.1 Corallococcus sp. AB038B
CACTGGTGGTTTCCGATCCACCTTTGAAAGCATGTACGGCTTTTTGAACGAATGTATTCTGTAGAAATGAACGTTGAGGTGTAGTCGATGAGTCGGCGGAAGTGCTAAATGAAAGAAAAATTCCTTGTGAAATGTTAGTTCTTCATTCTGGATTGAATTATTGCTTTCGAAATTTCTCATGGATCTACTTTTCTTATCAGTCAAGCGAGTATACTTAGCGGTAAAACATGCAATCATCTCTTCTATTGTTTGTTGAGAATAGCGGTTGATAGGATCATCTCATGTATGACCTAGATTCTTATCTTCTTTCGGCATTTATCCGGAAGTTCGGGATGGATTTTTTGACTCGAAGAGCAAACAACTTACGTCCATTGATTTTGATGTTGTTTGTTCTCTATCATAG
>NZ_RAWO01000267.1:0-403 GCF_003668955.1 Corallococcus sp. AB038B
ACAAGACGCATGAAATAGCGATCGAATCTGAAGATAAAGTGAATGAAGCAATCAGTGACAAAGCCATTGAATTACAGGAAGACGCCGATGATGCTGCCCAGACAGCAGGAGAAAAAAATGTAGAGGACGCAGATAACATTCAAGGTAAATTTTTTTCTCAAAAAAGTTGAATTAAGAATACCGTGGAAATCATATCAGTAAAAGCGATCGATTTAACTCATCTTGCAGGAGAGAAGGCTGAGTAATTAGCAAATACCACTCAAGGTAAATTAGAATTGCTCTTTTTCTTGCTGCTCATATTTTTCAACGGTTGATTCAGATAAAGCAGCTAAATTAAAACATAACGCTGAAGTTGCTGCTCATAATGCCGAAGAGAAAAGCCAGGAACTAGTACATCAAGTTC
>NZ_RAWO01000268.1:0-402 GCF_003668955.1 Corallococcus sp. AB038B
AACACATTCCTTTGGATATTGTCCAACAGCTGCTTCGCCAGATAACATAACATAATTAGCTTTGTCTAAAATAACAGCTCGATAAAGATCAGAAACTTCAGCGCGTGTTGGTACTGGACATGTTATCATGGATTCAAGGACTTGTGTGGCAGTAATAAAAGGTTTCTTGTGTTTTTGACAACGTTGAACTAGATCAGCTTGGATAAATGGTACACGGATATGTACAGGCGTTGTTTCCAGAGCTAAATCACCACGAGCAACCATAATCATATCACATTCATTAATTAAATTGGTTATGTTCGTTGGATCAACAGCTTCCGCCATTTCAATTTTCGCGATGATCTGAGGAAAATAATTGTCGTTTTTATCCAGTGCTGTTGTAATTGCTTTTTTTAAACGATA
>NZ_RAWO01000269.1:0-402 GCF_003668955.1 Corallococcus sp. AB038B
CGAACGTACAGCAGCTTCTTCACATAAGGTATGATAATCGAACTGAAATGACTTGATCGAGAGAATCTTGTTTCTACTGATTCTTTCAGCGCAGTGCAATTTCTCCACATCATCACAGCGAGAAGTTTCGTGGACACAGTCGTTCTCCACTTGAATCAAAAAAAACAAAACGCGAAGAAGTACGAAATTCTCATCTCGTGGATCGAACGAATTTTTCTGTCTCTCGTTCTAGGAGAGCGATGGTGAAAAGAGTGACGGAGATTTAGTTGTCGATGATACAAACGACGAGAAACCATTGACTAATGGTTCTCGTTCACCACATGAAAATGGAGATTCATCGAAACTAAACTCAGCTACTCGTCTTAATGATAACAGCCGAAGTCCACATAGTGATAACGGTTC
>NZ_RAWO01000270.1:0-402 GCF_003668955.1 Corallococcus sp. AB038B
GGTCCTCGGCGCGGGCCCCATGACGCTCGCGGTGGCGGGTGACGCCATCGCCGCCCCCACGGACTCGTTCCGGGACATCACCTTCACCCCACGCAAGGGGCACTCCCCGAAGCTCCAGGCCGTCTTCGTGGCGACGGGTTGCTACGGCACCGTCCCCAAGGAAGCCCTGACGCAAGAGGTGGCCGGGCAGCTCGTCCTCGAGGAGAACAGCGACACCCGGGTCCGCGGGCGCCTGGTGCTGCGCAGCGTCGGGAAGACGGCGGGCCGCTGCTCGGGAGATGGGGCGGAGGTCGCGCTGAGCTTCGACGTCGCGCGCTGACCCGCTCCTTCAGCGCTTGCGGCCCAGCAGCTTGCGAATCTCCGCCAGCGACGCCGCCGTCACCGCTTCAATCCCCTGCTCAC
>NZ_RAWO01000271.1:0-402 GCF_003668955.1 Corallococcus sp. AB038B
AACGAAATATTTGACCATATTTGTATGTTGACGATAAGCACTCAACATTAAATTAGTGTAGTTTCCATTTTGCACAAGTCGGATGTCAGCACCATGCTCAATTAAATAGCGAGCGATCTCAAGGTGACCAATGTAAGAAGCAGCACGAAGTAGTGAACTACGTGTAACAGATAAATGATTTACATTGGCATTACCTTTCTCGATTAATAACTTGACAATACCAAAATGACCAACTGCAACAGCGACCCATAAGGCTGATACACCACACATTATTTCAGAAACAAATTCAAGTTTAACATCACCAACTGCATCGATATTGGGCTTGAAACGACCCAATAGCATACGTACAATATTTTCGTGCTTATAAAAACATGCCGCAATTAATAGTGTCCATCTTGATCG
>NZ_RAWO01000028.1:0-19303 GCF_003668955.1 Corallococcus sp. AB038B
GCTCTTCGTTGAGGGCCACCTTGCGCTCCAGCATGGCCGCGTCTTCTGCACCGCGCCACTGCCTTGGCGCACGCGCCAGCCAAGCAGGCGGCTGATGATCAACTTGCTAAATGAGGGGATCCTTCAGGTGCGGACCTCCACACCCCGGCCACCCTGCCGTGCCCGCGTCAGTCGTTGAAGACGGGTGGAGTCGTCTGGGTGAGGATGGGCACGGGCTTGTCGCCAGACATCGCCAACAGCCCCTTGAGGCACCGCGCGGCGAGCAGCCAGTTCTTCGGGTTCTTCATGTCCAACCCACCAACGAGCTGTTTGAGGATGCTCAGCGTGTCGAAGTAGACGCGCTCGCACACCAGCGTCTCCGACGCGTCGAAGATGAAGTACGCCGACATGCGCACCCGGAACGTGTTGCCCGTGGCGGGAATCTGTCCCAGCGGCCCCAGGTGGGTGCCCATGAGCCAGAACTCCACGATGACGGCGTCATCGCTGTGCCGAAACGAGATGATCTCGTGGTGCTGGTCCGGGAAGGCCACGCGGGTGTCGCGGTAGTAGTCGCGCACCGCGCTGTTCCCGTCGTGCACCGTCAGGGTGGGGATGAGCTCGTAATGCGGATGCGGGAAGGTGGACAGGACGGCGTCCCAGTCCTGCTTCACCTCATCGTGGAAATGGGCCAACACCAGCTTCTGTCGTGCCTTGCGGACCTGCTCCGTGAGCATGCCTGTCTCTTTCGTGGAGGAGCTGCTGCGGGGGGGAGAATGCCCGCCCCGCCACGACACGGGAAGTCATGAAGCCGCCGGGCATGGCCCGTGCAATCACTTTCCAGCGCAGGCCCCCAACCCCTCTCCACGGAGCAATGCCATGGACATGCGCTGGAAGAATCGCGGCTCACTCATTCGTAACGCACTCGGACTCGGCTTGGGCGTCGGGCTGCTGTTCGCCGCGACGCCGGGCATCGCCGGGGACACGACGGGCAAGGGCTGCACGTGGTTCGACGGTGTGGAGAGCTGCCCGATTGACGCCTCGAAGCTGTCCGCCACGAATGAAGGGCTGCTCGTGGAGAGCACGGACGGCAAGCAGTCCGGAGTGAGCCTCCACCTGGAGGGCGCCACCGGCTGGGATGCCTGGCTGAACCCGCTGGAGCCGGATGGGAGCAGCCGGATGCTGCTGACCTACATCGGGGCGCAGCCGGACGGCGCGTCGGAGTTGCTGGAGCGGGTGGTGGTGGCCCGCTCGAAGGCGGAAGACCAGGGCGCCATCTACGTGGACCCCTCTGTCCACGGGGCCGCTACCTACACCGTGCGGGGCTACGTCGACGGAAAGCTGGCCTTCGAACGCTTCGGCGTGGCCCCCGTCCCGGAGAGCTTCGGTGGGCCGGCGGGCCCGGGGGATGACGCGAAGTTCTCCCGGCTGGTGGCCTTCCCCGGGAAGTGGGGCAGCGGCCACGGCGTCGTCGCCGGCCCCAACGGTGAAGGCTGCACGCCCGGCCTGGATTTTCCGTTCCCCAAGCCCGTCCGCTTCCCCGACCACACGTTGTCGGTCGCGGTGGACCTCGTCACCTTCCGGCCCGAAGGCGTCCAATCCAATTCACACGCGCTCCGGGAAGTGTCCCTCCAGGGAGTGGGGCTGCAAAGCTTCACCCTACAGAAGGTGGCACGCACCCCCTGATGTCTGAGATGCGATAGCAGTCAGGACCTTCGCGTGTAGCCGGATTCGCTACGAATCCGGCTCCATGCGTGGCAATTCCGGTCACAGCCTTCGCTGTCAGCGCCAGAGGCAGCGCGTGTCCAGGTGGTAGAAGTCCGAAGGCACGAACGGGTCCCACGTCTGCCGCACGAAGTAGAGCTGGCTCAGGTCACGGCTCAGCAATGGGTGGAACTCGTCCTTCTCCGTGTTCACCGACGGCCCCAGGTTGGCGGCGGGCGTCCAGGTGCCCGCGACGTTGAAGCTCACGTACAGGTCTCCCAGTCCGTAGCCTCCGGGGCGGTTGAGCGAGGCGAAGACGAGCACCCGTCCATCCGGGGACACCCAGGGGTTGTATTCCCACGAGTCAGGGCTGTTCACCGCGGGGCCCAGGTTCTCCGGCGCGGTGTAGTGATTGCCCTGACGCCGGACGCGGTACATCTCGAAGTCCGTGTCGAACGTGCCGCTCGCGAAGTAGACGGTCCCGTCGCGCGTCACGCTGGGGTACAGCTCCTCCCTTGGTGAGTTCACGAGCGGCCCCAGGTGCTCGGGCGTTCCCCAGCCATTGCGGACGCGGTGCACGACCCAGAGGTCGGTGTCCGGGCGCTCGGCGCCTCCGTTCGCGGGGCGGGTGGAGGAGTAGAAGAGGGACTGCCCATCCGGAGAGAGGAATGGATCCGAGTCCTTGTACGTGCCCGAGAACGACACCACCTCGCCGGGCCCCCAGTGGCCGTTCTTCAGCTGGGTCACGTAGATGGCCTGGTACGGCGGCGTGTCCGAGTCGACGTGGTAGTACGCCGTCTTCCCGTCCGCGGAGAGCGCGAGCCGGTACTCCGAGCGCTCCTCCAGGGAAATCTCTCCGGGCGCGAAGAGGCTGCCTCCCGGCTCGCACCGGGGCCGCGACCCGAACGCGAACTCCGACTCCGACTCCAGCTCCTGGGCCCCTGCGGCACCGGACACCGCCACCGCGGAGACGGCGAGGAGGACGTTCATCGACCACTGCCTGGCGAAACGAAGCATGTGCATCTCCTTTGTTGAAGGCACCGTCGCCCGGCGGCGGCGAAGGGGTCCAAGGAGATGTGACGAACCGTGGAGGGTCAGGGACGAACGGTGGAACGCAGCCTCACGTCTGCAACTCGAGCGCGCGTTGCACCTGCGCGCGGTAGCTGCGGCCCGAGGTCAGCCGGGTGCCATCCCGCAGGACGAACACGTACTCACCGGGAGGAAGCGGCTCCACCTCCTCGATGCGATCCAACCGCACGATGAACGAGCGGTGCGCGCGCAGGAACTGCCTGGGGTCGAGCTTCTCCTCCAGCGCCGCCATCGTCTCGCGCGTGAGGTGCGACTGCTTGCCCACGTGCACGGCGACGTAGTTTCCCTCCGCCGTGAGGTAGTCGATGTCCTCCACCGGGAGGAAGCGCATGCGCCACCCCACCCGGGCCACGAGCCGCGTCACGTAGCGCTCGGGCGGGGCGGATGGACGGGCAGCGAGCGACTCGAGCCGTTCGAGCAGCGCCGCGTCCAGGGAAGACGGCACGGTCCGCCGCCGGTCGCGCGCACGCTCCAGGCTGGAGCGGAAGCGCTCGCGGTCGAAGGGCTTGAGCAGGTAGTCGAGCGCGTTGGCTTCGAACGCCTGCACCGCGAAGTCCCGGTGGGCCGTCACGAAGATGACCGCGGGCGCCGGGCCAGGGGCGAGCGCCCGGAGGACGCCGAAGCCGTCCGGCCCGGGCATCTCCACGTCCAGCAGCACCAGGTCCGGACGTTCCGAGCCGATGGCCGCGATGGCCTCGTGGCCGTTGCGGCACTCCCCCACGAGTTGCATGTCGGGGGCCTCCGCCAGCAGGTCCTTCAGGCGCTGACGGGCGAGCGGCTCGTCGTCGACGATGAGCACGCGCATGGCGGCGCTCATGGCGAGGGCTCCGTGCGGAAGGGAATGGCGAGCGCCACCGTGGTGCCGCCGCCCACCGCGTCCCGGAGCTCCAGCCGGTGGGCGCCGCCATACAGCTGCACCAGGCGCTCGCGAGTGATGCGCAGGCCCCGGCCACCGCGTACGCCCTGGGAGATGTCCACCGGGCGCTCCTTGAGGCCGACACCGTCGTCATGGACCTCCAGGTGGAGCTCGGGCCCGTGGCGCCGAGCGACCAGCGTCACCGTCCCCGGCTCCGAGCCCGGCGCGATTCCGTGCTGGATGGCGTTCTCCACGAGCGGTTGGAGCACGAGGTGTGGGACATGGGCGCCGAGCGCGTCCTGCGCGATGTCGTGCTTCACCGTGAGCCGGTCCGCGAAGCGCACCCCCTGGATGTCCAGGTACGGCTGCAGGGCTCGCAGCTCCTCCTGGAGCGACACCTCCTCCGTGCCCGCGGCGTCGAGCGTGCCGCGGAGCAGGTCGCTCAGCCGCGCGATCATCCGCTCGCTCCCGTTCGGGTCGCGATGCACGAGCGCGGAGATGGAGTTCAGCGTGTTGAAGAGGAAGTGGGGGTGGAGCTGCGCCTTGAGCGCGTGCAGCTGCGCGCGGGCCAGCTGGGTGTCCCGCAGACGCAGCTGGTCCGCGTAGTAGACGGCGTGCGCCACGCCGAGCACGGTCAGATAGACGAACGGGTTGGAGAGCAGCGCGTGCTTGAGCACGTCCACGAAGGGAGGACGCTGCGCGTACCAGCCGACCCAGGGGTCCAGGGAGAAGATCATCGCCGCGCGGATGAACGACACGGCGAGCGCTCCGGCCACGTGGAGCGCGACCCGCGACGTCACCTGCCGCCGCTCCAGCGGGAAGCGCAGCCCGAACTCGAGGATGGCCATGGTGAGGGGCACCCAGAGGACGTGGGCCACCATCGACGTGAGCAGCGCATGTCCCCATTCCATCCCACCCACGGAGTGGGATTCGCTCGCGGCCGCCAGGCCGGCCAGCGACCAATAGGCGGTTGCGACCGCCCACCCCTGCCAGGTTCCGCGACGTGCCATGACGCCGCACTCTACGCCTGGCTTATGCTCGGAACGCCATGTCGATCCTCTACGCGGTGCCCCCCATCGGCAATTCGACCAACGCCCAGAAGGGCCCGACGTGCTGGTACTACGCGGCCAAGATGGTGGCCCGCTGCCATGAGCCATGGCCTCCCGCCGGACAGAAGTGGATCTCCCTCATCCGGAAGATCAGCACCTTCATCGCCGCCAACAACCACAACCTGAACAACCTGGGCGACCAGGAGCTGTTCCAGGCGCATGAGGCCTACAAGAACGAGGTGCAGGTCAACCCCGCGTTGACCCGGACGGGGTTCAAGGCGCTGGACCCCGTCTACAAGTGGGATCTCCTGCCGGACGCCATGGTCAATCCCATGACCGCGAAGCAGGTTCCGCAGCCCTCCTTCATCCGGCCGCAGGACATGCCGTTGCCTCCCGGCATCAAGGGTTCGCTCGGCCAGCTTGAAGGGCAGCGGTTCGATGGGCTGGACCAGGTCATCCAGCTTCTGACCGGGCAGCATGGCGAAAGGGAAATCCGCTTCTACCGCAGCCAGATTGAAAGCAGCTTCATCTCCACCCATAAGCACAGCCCCCAGGAGGTCGATGCGTCCCTGCAACAGTTCATCGACTGGCGGAAGCAGGGCTTCGCCCGGGGTTACCTGCTGACGATGCTGGGCTTCAAGGGTCTGGACAAGCTGACGACGATGGAGGCCCTGAGCAGCACCAGCAAGCTCGACGTCTTCATGAAGGCCCATGGCCCGCTCTGGTGTGGTTCTCCGCTCAGCATGGGAGCGGTCGACAGCGCCACGGTGCACAACTATACGAAGTCGGTCGGCTTCCCCGCCTACAAGTGCCCGCTGGTTCCGACGTCGGGTGCGGCCACGCACGCCATCGCCATCTGCGGGGTCAGCGTCAACAAGGACTGCATCTACTACCGCGACCCCAACTTCAGCGGGCACGTCTTCTTCACGGACTTCAATGCGTTCTCGGCTGCCTTCGGGTCGGTGCTCAAGGATCCGAACGTCGGCCTGATGTATTACGTGAAGAACGCCAACGGAGGGACCCAGTGCCAGCAATTGTCGAACTGAGTTCCCTCCGCGAGCACGTCACCGCGCCTTCTTCTTGAGCGGGACGACCTGGAACTTCGACTGGACGTACTCGAGGGTGCCCAGCTCCTTGCCATAGGCGTCGTTGGGCTCATCCACATACGACGTGATGCGGATGACCCGGCCCTTCCGGGGCAGGTGGTAGGCCAGGATGGAGCCGCCCCAGTCCTTGAGGTCCTTCCGGGTCAGGCCGGGTTTGCCTTTGGGAGCGATGAGCCCCGCGTTGGCGTAGAGCTCGATGGCCTTCTCGACGGGAACCTCCAAGGCGTCCCGCTCGAGCGTCCAGCCTGACTTGTCACAGCGGTAGACCGCGGTGTTGATCACCGAGTCTCCGGTGCCCACGAGCACCAGGTGGTAGCCCTCCGGATTCTTGAAGAGGGCGGCCTCAAAGCTTGTGAAGGTATCGTTCCCCACGGACATGTAGCCGTTGGGGACGTCGCGGGTCGTCCATTCCTGCCCCACGGCCTCCTCGGCGAAGTACATCGCGGAGTTGTCCACCGAGTCGTCCTTCGACGCGGACGGCACGGCCGTCTTGAGGTGTGCCGCCAGATGCTGGACGGCGGTCTCGATGTTGGTGGTGGCACAGCCCGCGCTCGCCGCCGGCTTCGCAGGAGGTGCCGAGGCCAGCGACAGGAGGACGACAGCCTTCAAGAGCATCACGGTGGATTCCTTTCACGGGGCCATGCCCGGAGCTGGTGGGGACTCTACTGTCGGAGCACCAGCAGCCGCAGCTCCGTCATGTCATCCACGGCGTACTTCACGCCCTCGCGGCCCAGCCCGGAGCCCTTCACGCCGCCGTAGGGCATGGTGTCCACCCGGAAGCTGGGCACGTCGCCCACGACGACTCCGCCCACCTCCAGTTCGTCCCAGGCCCGCATCGCCCGCGACAGGTCCTGGGTGAAGAGGCCCGCCTGCAAGCCGTAACGGCTTGCATTCACCTGGAGAAGGGCTTCGTCGAAGTCGCGGAACGGCTGGAGCAGCACCACCGGCCCGAAGGCCTCCTCCGCGCACAGCGCCGCGTCTTCCGGGACGCCCTCCAACACCGTGGCCTCCAGCAGCGCTCCGCGCCGCCCTCCTCCCGTCAACACCCGGGCCCCCCGCTCCACGGCCTGTTGAATCCAACCCTCCAGCCGCCGCGCCGCAGGCTCGTCAATCAGCGGCCCGAGCGTGGTGGATTCATCCTGGGGATTGCCCGCGCGCAGGGCCTTCGCCCTCGCGACGAGCTTTTCCCGCAGGGCGTCGTACAGCGACTCGTGCGCCAGGACGCGCTGCACCGAGATGCAGCTCTGTCCCGCCTGGAAGAAGGCCCCCTGCGCGATGCGGTCCGCCACAAAGTCCAGACGCCCGGCCTGGTCCGCGTCCACCACGCAGGCCGCGTTGCCACCCAGCTCCAGCACCACCTTCTTGCGGCCGGCTCGGGCCTTCAAATCCCAGCCCACCTTCTCCGAGCCGGTGAACGACAACAGCTTCAGCCGGTCGTCCTCGATGAACGGCCCCACGTCCTCCAGGCGCGTGGGCAGCACGGAGAAGGCGCCTTCGGGCAGCGCCGTCTCCGCGAGCACCTCCGCCATGAGCAGCGCGCTCACCGGCGTGCGGTCCGACGGCTTGAGGACGAAGGGACAGCCCGCGGCGATGGCGGGCGCCACCTTGTGCGCCACCAGGTTGAGCGGGAAGTTGAACGGCGTGATGAAGGAGCACGGGCCCACCGGCACGCGCTGCGTGAACCCCCGGTAGCCCGCCGTGCGCGGGGACACCTCCAGGTTGAGGACCTCTCCGCCGCCGCGCACCGCCTCCTCCGCCGCCGCCTTGAAGGTCTCGATGAGCCGGGTGACCTCCGCCCGCGCGTCGCGCAGCGGCTTGCCGGCCTCCATGCAGAGGGCGAGCGCGAACTCCTCCGCCCGCTCCTGGAAGCGGCGCACGCAGTGCTCCAGCACCTGCTGCCGGGCGTACGGCGCCAGCTTGCGCATCGGCTCCGCCGCTCGCACCGCCGCGGCGATGGCCTCCTCCACGGCGGACGCGTCCGCGACGGCCACGTGCGTGACGACCTCCCCTGTGTACTTGTCGGTGACAGGCAGCTCCGCGTTGGGCTGCCTCGGGCGGTTGGCCAGATAGTACGGGTAGCGTTCAGCCAGCATGGGGTTCCTCTCCTTCAGGTGTCTGTCCATGGCTCACGACTCCACCAGGGGCCCGGCACCCAGCGCCCGCGCGGTGTCCGTGTAATCAATGGGCAGATCGATGACGTGCACGCCGCCCGACTCCAGGCAGCGCGTGAGCGTGGCGCCGAACTCGGTGGCGCTCGCCGGGCGGTGGCCTCGCGCGCCGTAGGCCTCCGCGTAGCGGACGAAGTCGGGATTGCCCAATGCCATCCCAAAGTCGGGCAGGCCCATCTCCTCCTGCTTCCAGCGGATCATCCCGTAGCCGTCGTCGCGGACGACAATCACGGTCAGGTCCAGCTTCAGGCGCACCGCCGTCTCCAGCTCCTGCGAGTTCATCATGAACCCGCCGTCACCGCAGACGGCCACCACCTTGCGCCGGGGGTGCACGAGCTTCGCGGCGATGGCGGACGGCAGGCCCGCGCCCATCGTCGCGAGCGCGTTGTCGAGCAGCAGCGTGTTGGGCCGACGGCAGCGGTAGTAGCGGGCGAACCACAGCTTGTACATGCCGTTGTCCAGGCACACGACGCCGTCATCCGGCATGGCTCGGCGCACCTCCGCGACCAGCCGCGCGGGGTAGATGGGGAAGCGGTCGTCCGCGGCGCCACTGACGAACTGCGCGTCGAGCCCCGCGCGCGACTTCTCGAAGGGCGTGAAGTCCCAGTGCGAGCGCGGCCCCACTCCCTCCGCGATGCGCCACACGGCGTTCGCCAGGTCTCCCGTCACCTGCACCTGCGGGAAGTACACGGGGTCCACCTCCGCCGAGGAGAAGTTCAGGTGGATGACCGTGCGGCGGCCATCGCGCATGACGAACGGGGGCTTTTCGATGACGTCATGGCCCACGTTGAGGATGCAGTCCGAGGCCTCGATGGCGCGGTGGACGAAGTCCCCGTCGGACAGCGCGGCCGTGCCCATCCACAAGGGATGCGTTTCATCCACCACGCCCTTGCCCATCTGCGTGCTGAAGAAGGGCAGCCCCACGCGGTCCACGAAGGCGCGGAGCATCTCCGACGTCAGCTTGCGGTTGGCCCCCGCGCCAATCATCAACAGCGGACGGCGGGCCGACGCGAGCGTCTCCACCGCCTGGGCAATGGACGCCTCGTCCGCCACCGGCCTGCGCGCGACACCCGGCGACAGGGGCACTGCGTCGGTGGGCTCGCGCGCCACGTCCTCGGGCAATTCCAGGTGGGTGGCGCCGGGGCGCTCCTCCTCCGCGCGGCGGAAGGCCTCACGGACCGCCGAGGGCACGTGCTCCGCGGAGACGAGCGTGCGGGTCGACTTGGTGAGCGGCCGCATCATCCCGACGACATCGACAATCTGGAAGTGGCCCTGCTTGCTCACCTTGATGGGCTTCTGGCCGGTGAGCATCACCATGGGCATGGCGCCGAGCTGCGCATACGCGGCCGCGGTGACGAGGTTGGTGGCCCCCGGCCCCAGCGTCGCCAGACACACGCCCGCGCGTCCGGTGAGCCGGCCCTGAGTGGCGGCCATGAACCCGGCCGCCTGCTCGTGCCGGGTGACGACCAGGCGCATGCCGGCGGTACGCATGGACTCCAGCAGGTCCAGGTTCTCCTCGCCGGGGAGTCCGTAGACACAGCGCACGCCCTCCGCTTCGAGCGCCTTCACGAACAGATCCGATGCCTTCATGGGGTGCCTCTCCTTCGGTGACGAGGAAGATGTACCCAGGGGCCTCGATTCGTACATTCGCCTGTTTTCATCGAGTCGATAGATGCCGTCTATGATGGTTCCATGGAGCTTCGACACCTCCGTTACTTCTCCGCCGTCGCGGACGCGTTGCACTTCGGGCGCGCCGCGCGGCGGTTGCACGTCTCCCAGCCCACGCTGTCGCACCAGATCCACCAGTTGGAGGAAGAGGTCGGTACACCGCTCTTCGAGAGGGCTCGCACCGGGGTGCGGCTCACGCAGGCCGGGGAGCTGTTCCGCACGTATGCGTCCCGCGCGCTGGAGGACGTGAACGCGGGCCTGACCGCGGTGGGCGCGTTGCGAGGACTCGCCACGGGGGCGCTGCGCGTGGGCTATCCGCCGAGCATGCGCGGCCTCGTGGTGCCGGCGCTGACCGCGGTGCTGCGCAGACATCCCGGGCTGGCGCTGAGCGCGCAGGAGGCAGTGGTCCGGAAGCTGGAGCGGCAACTGGCGGACGGCAAGCTGGACCTGGGCCTGGGCTATGCGCCCGTGCGGCTGGCGGACCTGGACGCGGAGCCCGTCTTCGACAGCCGGCTCGCGCTCGTCGTCGCACGGGGGCATGCACTGGCGGGCGCGGAGTCCGTGGGGGTGAAGCTGCTCGCGGAGGAGCCGTTCGCGCTGCTGTCACGCGGCCTGCGGGTGCGCGCCCGCGTGGACGCGCACTTCGCGGCGATGCGGTTCGCACCTCGCATCGCACTCGAATCGAACGCGGTGGCCACCGTGCTGGCCATTGTCCGTGCGGGCCTCGCCGTCACAGTGCTTCCGGAGCCGCGACTCGCGGACGCGGAACGGCTGGTGGTGAAGCGGCTGTCCCCCGCGCCCCGCTCGGAGCTGGCGGCGCTCCTCTGGCGCAAGGGTGCGCCTCGCACACCCGCGGCGGAGCTGTTCGCGGCCGAGGTCCGGACTCGGGCAAAGGAAGACGTGGGGTAGGTCCGCCCCCTCTCATCTCATCCATTGGGAGACTGGGAGAACAAGGAATCCATAGTATCCACAAATGACCCGTGTCTTGGCCGGCTGGGGCAATGGCTGTCATTCGTGTGCGGATGCACTCTTGGGTTCAAGGCGGACACAGCCATCCATGTCCGTCCGGCCGGATTTCCCCATGCGGGGGAGGCGGGCCTTCCTGTCCCGGATGGCGGCGTGCCCAGGTGAATCATGGCGAACATCGGCAAATCCCTTGTGGGTGTGGCCTCGTGTGCGTTGTTCCTCGGTGCTTGTGGTCCCCTTCCGGAGGGTGAGGAGCTCGACGGCTCCGTTCCCGGGGAGGCCGAGGTCCTGGACGACAACCAGTCCGAGGAGCCCCGCCGCGTGGAGGCGCAGACGCTCGCGGGAGATCTGGGAAGCGCCCTGGCAAGTCCGGTCGCGACCTATCCCACGAGCTGCACGGCGAGCAATCAGTGGACGACCACGTGTGGGTCGGGCTCGTCGCGAGACGTCTCCTGGGTGTGGAAGGTCCCCGCGACGGGGACCTATGCGTTCTCCACGAGGAACTCCAACTTCGACACCGTCATGGAGATCCGGAACTACAAGGCCACGAACGAGGTCCTGAAGTGCAACGATGACACGGGCGACCTCTTGACGTCCGGCATGACCCTCACGCTCATCAAGGGCAACCACTTGCTCATCGTCGTCGAGGGCTATGGGGGTGATTGCGGCAACGTTCACCTGAACATCGCCAAACGGTAGCCCCCGAAGCTCGCGCCCTGGGGATGCTGCTTCAGCCCCAGGGCCGCAGCCAGAGCACCCATCCCGCCAGGCCCATGCGCTCGCGCATCTTCGAGGAGTCGCGGCATATTCTCGGGAGGACCGAGGCGTTGACAGTGGCTGTCCTGACCCGCCTCACATCCCTCAATCGCTGGAACAGTAGAATTCAGCAAGAGAACACTACATGCGCGATGGCGATATGGCTCCTGAAGCCTGGCACGACAGCAGCGCAACAACGCTAAACTTGGCAGTTTCCGAGAGACTGGGCCTACTCTCTAATCTTGCCCACACAAGTCCGAGCGAAGCGAATCCCAGCCTCTTCCCCTGTGACCCAGTCCAGCCTACTCTCCGGTCCGTTCAGGGCCCACGGATGGTCGTTTAGGCGAAATGAAACGCACAGTGCTGCCAGCAACGGCCGTAAAAACCACTGCCCGCCCGCCAAGGCTATCGAGTGGTCCGGGTGCCCATCCACGCTGAGGCGTCGGCCAAACATCCACCACCCAATCATGGGGAATGTGAAACATCCTAGCAATATCATCCAGGCGAACAGTACTACCAGTCGCTTTGGAGCGAGCACCCGAAAACTCCATCGCAGGAATGTGGAGGTTATGGTAACTGGGAGCCATTCCCTCCATTTCGATAGAAACCCAGACGCGCAGGTCCTCGCACCCCAGGAATTCGGGCAAATAAAGACGACTGCGGCGCAACTCGGTATAAACGCCTGGATCGACGAGATGCACCACCATGCGAACACCCCTCGAAAGTCCGGAATTACGGACGAAGTCGCCGAATGCTCCCGCCATCTCGGCTAGCGCATGCACAGGTCGAAAGGGTGGATTCTCCGTATCTACGCTGTGCAGTTCCGGGCCGCTAGCGAACAACTGGGTGTGCACTATCGTAAAGCCCTCCTTGTATGCATGTCCGAGAAGGTGGCGCGTTGCCCAATACACAGCAGAGAGGGTGCGTTCTCCATCCCCGAACTTCTTTGTGTCCATTGATGCGACATTCACCTCCCGAGCCACCACTGCATAGGCAGGACGGTCGACATACCGGACAACATGGGAGTCTAGGCTGTGTAACTTGGCACCAAGAGCATGCGTCTGGATAACCTTCCGCATAGGAGGGCTAAGCCGCAAGGAACCCTCTCCGTGAGCACCTCCCGCGCTTACGGCGACACAACTGCCATCTGCCAGAGTCTCTGGCAGCGGCGAGCACTCAACCGAAAAGCATGAGTGGAACGTGCGCGTCGGGTGTTCAAGCTGGTAGTCCCAGCGACTGGGGGCTGGAGCTGTCTCGATCGCTCGCGTAAGTTCTCGTAGGCGTTCCTGCCGGTCACCATGGTTCGCTGGGTCATCCTTGGGCACGTCGTATTCGACGACGGCAATCTGGAACTCTCGCAATAGGAAATCTACATCCAACTCTCCTTTGGGCGCGAAGGCAAAGTGGAGGTGACCGTTAGGACCATAGAACTCACGAATCTCCGAGAAAAGGTCAAGCAGGTATTGCTCCTGCAACCCCGAACCGACGAATAGCAGGCTTCTGTTCCTGTATACCTCCGCGAACGTACGCCGAAAGTGAGGCTCACGATGCGTCACCCTGCGGTATTCTTCATGCCCTACAACCAACTCTGCGGACAGAGAGCTTCCTGCGTCGAACTGCTCAGCACATGGAGTATCTAGATAGCCCTGAATAGCCCAGAGAGCAGGAGCCATGGGTTCGCGTAGGACACGCCCCACTTGAAAGCAATGCATGGGGGAGCGTCCCAGAACCAGAGGCTGAGTCTTCCAGCGAGCTAGTACTGCGGAAGGATAAAGGTTGTCGTAGTTCGTCGTAATGACGAGCGGCCACCAGATATCCGCTAGGCAGCGGGTTCCTTCGGGCACCTTCACATTCTTTGTGGCGAGCGCCGCGCGAGCCGCCTTCACTAGCGTCCCCTGCCCACGGTGGCGCAGCGCAAGGACCGTCTTGTTCGCGCGACGAATGAGCGCAGCAGTATCGCGCCCAGCTCCCGCACCAGTCTCTGCGGCGGTCTCCAGTCGGTTGATGAATTCCTCCCACCCGGGACAAGTGGGACGCGACAAGCCTGCTCCGATGAACGGAACCAAGAGTCCCCGGTGATAAAGTGAAGCAAGCCGCGGCGCCACCCACCTTGAGTCCGGCTTCAACATGGCGATCTCCTCCAGCGTATATCCCAAAACGCTATTCGTAATTCTCAGAGCACCCCACACCATACGTCAAGAAGGGCCGCACACGGTCAGTGTTGACGGTCTTCTCCGTTGTGTGCGCGTCTAGGCAGACGTCCATCCGTGCCATGAGCATTTCCATCTTCTTGTAGCGGTAGCTCATGAGGCACTTCTAAATATTGTAGGTCATCACGATCCCCCGGCGTTGCCCCGGCAGCGACCAACCCGGTTCCACCATCGGGCTGAGGCGTACCTCCATCCAGTCCTCGAAGAGAGCAGGTTCCTCCGGACTCAAGCGGGCCACACGACAAATTCGTTGCACGAGGCGCCGACGGCGTCCGTACATAGACCACTGGGACAGATCGCTTTCTGCGCGCCATCTCCGAGTCCAAGTCGCCCCCCATCGTCGCCGTAGAGTCGAGTCTTACCCTCGTCGCACTGCCTCACGTACCGGTAGTTCGCGCATCCACGCGGAGCGCAGCCAGACGATTGCAGTTGCGAGCCCTCCAACAACCGGCACGACTGGCGTGACGCACCAAGGCACCCACGCGACCCACACTCGCAACCGTCCACCGACGACCTTGGCAATCACCAAGCACCGCCACAGGGTGAAACAGGTATCCAGTCGTCTTTCCCAATAAACTGGCCTTCGGCGGAAGCGCCCTCGCAGATACTGCCAGCACCAGCCCTGAGGCAGGGCTCGCCTCATTTATCCAGCAATTGCGCCCACAAGGGCGAACGAAGCGAACTTCTCTCCCTCCCTGTGTCTACTGGAGCTTGGCTATCCTCAAGCCAATCGAGAGTTGCGACATGCCTACTACCAGCGATTCTGCCGCTCGACGCCGAGACACCACTGGTCGCCAGGGTACTCCGTGACTCACACCGTCCGAGAGCAACACCCTTGCCTACACCGTCATGAATCTGGCTATCCTCGCACCCCATCAGCGTCGTAATCCGTAGGCACAGTCAAAGGGGCAAAGTTGGCTCGGCTTGGTGAACTGGTTCAACACCCGGATGTTCTACGCGCAGCATGGCGGCATGTCCAAGACTGGTATGTCACCTCCTGGGCTCCTCAACCTGAGTTCCAGCAATGGAAGCTAGCCCCAGACCGGCATCTCGCCAGGCTGGGCAGAGAATTGGCCCAGGGCGAATACACGCCGGCCCCCTTTCCCCTGTTGCCCCATCCCAAGAAGGGCGATCAGCTACGGCACTATTGTCTTCCAAGTGTCAGGGATCAGGTCGCCTTCGCGATCTTGGGCGTCCTCATCGCCCCCCTCATTGAAGGAGCAATGCCGAACTTCTCGTTTGGCAATCGGACGTACCGTCGCGTCTATCGGCACAGACAGGGAGATGGAGCGCCTGCCCAGTGGCGCGTCCTACCGTTTTCACTAGCGGATGGTCAACTCTATCAGCCTTACCGGAGAGCACACGGTCTCTTCCGGCGCATTGCCCACTGGACAGCGGCTACCCTCACGGGCAGTAGATTCAATGAAGGGTCGGCCACGGGGCGCTCAATCAAGCCCCAGGACTATCCCGAAACACATCACCCTCCCTTTATCAAGCCCGATTATTGGCCCCACCAAGCAACGGAAGGGTACTGGGCTCAACTAGACGTGCAGCTCGCCTATCCGTCCGTGCGTCTCAGCTACCTGAGAGAGCAGATCCAATCCATGCTCTCACCTACGCTGCAGAAGGAGATCAAGAACAAGACATCCTGGCTTTCGGAATTCGGCCCCATGAGCTGGGACGACGCACTCAGAAACTACCCTGAAGAGGTCAAAACCCTTCTTGTTGAGCCCGCGACGCAAAAGCAACTGGTCTCCGTCCTACTCAATAGCTTGGCCTCCGTCCGCTATGAGTCTGAAAGGCAGACTCCAGACGCCACCTGGTCGGCTGACCTCTGGAAGCCTCCCCATACCATCCAGGAGCTTCCCCTCGGCTCAGGTGCGAGCCATCCCGGACTTCCGACCGGCTTGGCCATCTCTGGCATGTTGATGAACGCCTATCTCCACACGCTGGACCGCACTCTTTGCCAACATTCAAAGCCCGGGAAGAATCGACCCGGATTCGCGATGCTCCGGTTTGCGGACGATCTCATCCTCATGTCTTCATCGAGAGAAGGACTCGCAAATGCCGTGGACGCTGCTTGGCTCGGATTGAGCGGCAAGCAAAACGGGGCCGTTCTCGCAACACAACATCCCACCGACGTTCCAAGCAATCTATGGTTCAACTGGTCAAAAACCAAACCGGATGCCCTGGCAAACGGCATCACCATCTACCTCCAGAAGAATGGCGCATTAGCAAAATGCAAATCTTGCAACCAACCCCTTCCACCCGAGAAACCGTCAGCCACATTAAGTAAACCGCCCTCGTTTTTCTCCTGGCTAGAAGCCCAGATTGAGGCTGGCGACACCAACTGGCTCCCTACTCTGAACAAAGAACGGCTGCAGAAGGAGTCACTGGGCCAGTTCGTCACCTATCTTGTTGAGCGACTCAGTGCTCTTGGCAGCGAAGGGTTGCAGAATCGATTTGGTGACGACGCCATCCAACGGCTGACCAATCTCCATGAATTGGCACGATTTGATCTTGGAGACCTCCAGGTCAAGGAAGAGACACGCCTCTCTTTCGCGGCGAGCCAATTGGCTCGCGCATGGCTATCAGAGGACTCTTCAGACTCCGATAGACTCCAACTTCAGGAGCTTCGGCGCTCGATTGCTCATGCGATGAAGCATGTGCCCTGGAAATTCCAGCTCTGGCGCGCAGTCATCCACGCCGCAGTACGACGCCCGCTCGGATGCAGCGACCTCCCCTCAGGAGAGGACGACATTCAAGCTGCCCAGGACTGGCTGATTTCCCTCCTCGGCCAACTGGTTCCTGATACTGAAGCAGGCGACGCCATAATTTCCACAGCTGCGTGCTGGTCCCAGGAAGAAGGCACGGACTGGACAGATGAACAGATCCAGAAGCGCCTTCTGCTTATCCGCGACGGGTTCCAGTCATTCGCTCGAGCTAGCTTCTGGCGCCAGCTCGCCGACACACTCCATCAACTGGCTAGAGCCACGCAGGAAATCGAAAGTGATGGCGACAGGTCCACCAGAATTTGGACTTCGGCATCATGGCTCTTCCGAGCGCTGCCTCAACAGGAGGTAGCTAATGCGCTGCGCTGGCTTGGCTCAATTGATACTTGGGCCAATGTTCTATATCCAGAAGGGCAGGAGGTTGATCTACCTTCCTGGGAAGTAGATGGGCTGACTTTGGCAATCCTAGCGGCGTCCTCACGTTCAGAGATCCACCAGAACTGGCCTCAACTCGCGCCCAGACGCGCGCGGAGACTGCCCGAATGGAACGACCCTCTCCCTCTAGCCATCCCAAGAGCTCTCCCAGTGCTCATTGCGAACCCCGTTTCGCGGAGACTCCTGAGGTGGAGGTGGGCGCAAGAGCGGCAGAGACAGACAATGTGGCACCAGTTACATGCCCTTCCCATCACATGCCTGGGCCATGCATCAGACGCTGACTCACAGGTTTTCACAGCAGACATTGCCCGAACTATTCCAGGTGATAGCGACGCTCATCACAGCGCACACGCGCTGAGAGTTCTGCGTGAATTGGGAGTCTGGCATCCCTTGTTCTCGTCCAGTTTACAGAGGCGTCTTGGAAACGAGGCCGAGGGACTTTTGCAAGCGATTCTGAGCCTCGAGCTTTCAATACCCACAGCGGAGACGCGGAGCCTAAACTGGCTCAAGCTCGGGGACTACCATGTCCTCCGACAACAGGTAAGTGCCGCACGCCAGAAGCCAGGCTCCTCGAATATCCCTCTAACTCTCTATTCGATCCTTTGGGGAAATCACTGGGACCGTTCGTCCAGTGAACGCCTTGTTCCCGAAAGCGCCCCGATACTTGGTCTGCCTCTTCGCATCAGCATGCACTTGTTAAGGGAGGCTTTGAACGCCCTCCCCAAGCCTTCACCTTCTACCATCAAGCCCAGCCGAAAAATCCTCCAACCCACAGCTTGGAAGTTCAGCATAGAGGGCGAAAAGGCTATTTCTCAAGGGCGAAGGCAGCAGTTTGACTCAACAATCGAAGTTAAACTTCCCAATTCGAGAGTTCAGTGGCTCTCCTCTCCTGCCCCTGCAAGGGACTGGGAAGTTCTTCCGCACGCACTTTACCTCTACCCATTCGCGATGGGTGTCGCGCTGACAGAGGCGGCATACGCATTGATCTGTAACGTCTTCCAATTCTGGACAGCCATTGATGGTTCCGAGCGAATTCTAAACTCCCTATTGGAGCAGGGCCTGGGCCCGCTGTCATTCGAAGAGCGATGGGACCTCCGCGACAGGCACCATCTTCCCAACGACTTTTGGACTACCCTCGAAGAGATTGTCCGCAGTGCGCTTCTCCGAAGAGCGGCCTTCATCCGGAGCGCGTCCCATCTTTCCGGACAACTCAGCAAGCGCATCACGAAGCTCATCAAGCCCGCCATTCGATCCGATGACTTCCGCTGGGAACGCGCCGACATTCTCCTTGATAGCAGTAAAGGGCAAGAGGCCCCTGTTCATGTTTCTAGCTTCCTCCCTGGAAACTTGCTCCCCGTGAGTGACCCTCCTGAACTGGCGGTTAATGGGAAGAAACTAATCAAGAGTATTACAGTCAGGATTGCGCAGGCTTCCGCTGAGCCAAACTGGCAAGATTTCCATAATACATTTCCCAGGGAAATTTCACGGGCCGAGCGCCAGCTGATCATGCGCCAGCTCAAATCAGCGCTCCGGAAGACGGAGAATTGCGTCCCCACAACCGGCGCGGACCAGAGTTTTCCCTCCACAAAGCCGGACATCATCATTCTGCCGGAGGTCGTCCTTCCGCGCTCCGAACGAAAGCAGATCCAGGAGCTTGTCAGCAGCATGCAGGTGGCTGTGCTTTGCGGCAAAATTTTCAGCGAACTCCCCACCGTCTTTCCCTCAAAGTCGAGACAGCAGAGGCGAGAGCGCTGGCTAGTCAACGAGGCCGACCTCTTCTTTCCTGTCCAGGCCGAAGAGGATTCCGGTCCGCCACTGGTCCGCAGGTTCTCAATCCGAAAACCGCTGCTCTCCCACATGGAGCGGGCACTCGCTGACACACTTTCAGAACGGCCGCCCGGCAAGACTCACTGGAGAATGCTTGCCGGACGTCGCTGGTATCGCTTCGTGCACGAGAACTGGGGCGATTTCACTGTGGCTATCTGCTCGGACATTATTGATCCGAGTCCCTGGTGGTCACTGCGGGCCCAGGTTCTCCACATTTTCATGTCAGCACACAACCCCGACATTGAGCTCTTCGATTCACTGACCCGTATCCGGTCCTACGAGAACTTCTGCAATGTCGTCTCCAGTAACCATGGAGTTTATGGGGGTTCAGTTGCCTGGACGCCCAAATCCGGCCATGACAGAGAACTTGCACGGCTCCATGGCGGTAAGCTTTTCCTCTTGGCCGACGTCCAATTGCCGGTCGCCCCACTCTTTAAGCAACAGCAGGTCGGACTGTCCGAGGCATTGCTCAAGGAGAAGAAGAGCTGGCTTAGTCAGTCACCAGGCAAGTCATCATTCAAGTCGCCACCTCCTACCTATCCCGGACGAGGGAATAAGACCTGAATAACTGATTCGCATCCGCTCAATCTGGAGGCTACCCTCGCGCGCCCTTACTTTCTCTGGCGGCCCTGAACTGAGCTATCCCCTCATATGAAACCGAAGGCTTGCCGGAAGACGTGGTGTGCGTGAAGGAGTTCAGAGAAGCGCTGCACGAGGGGAAGTAGACGCTCCTCCTTCATCATGGGCATGGCTTGGTAGTA
>NZ_RAWO01000272.1:0-402 GCF_003668955.1 Corallococcus sp. AB038B
GCTTCGCCTTCGTGGCGAGACAGAAGCGATTGTCCTTCGAGGACGAACACTTCTACGTCGATCTCGTTTTCTACAACGTCATCCTGAAGTGCTACCTGCTCATCGACCTCAAGCTTGGCAAGCTCGCGCACCAGGACGTGGGCCAGATGGACAGCTATGTGCGGCTGTTCGATGCGCAGGGACGAACAGAAGGCGATGGCCCCACGATTGGGCTCATCCTCTGCGCGCAGAAGAACGAAGCGGTGGCCCGCTACTCCATCCTCCACGAGCATGAACAACTCTTCGCCGCCAAGTACGTGACCTATCTGCCGAGCGTCGAAGAACTGGAGCGAGAGCTGGCCCGCGACAAACGCCTGCTCGACGCGCGCGCCCCGGGCGTTCGCACGCCGAAGGGGCAACACC
>NZ_RAWO01000273.1:0-402 GCF_003668955.1 Corallococcus sp. AB038B
GGCAACTCGCTCTCGCTCGTGCAGATCCACGGCAAGCTCCAGAGCGCGCTGGGCGTGGAGTTCCCGCTCGTCGAGCTCTTCCAGCACCAGAGCGTGAGCGCGCTCGCCGCGCACCTGCGCCGTATCGCCGAGGCCGCGGCCACGCCCGTGGACACCGCCGCCGAAGAGGAGCGCTTCGATTCCCGAAGGGCCCTGCTCGAACGGCAGCAGGCCCGGAGGCGAGGACGCGCCGGCCCCACCCAGGCCGACTCGGACGGCAATCCGGAGGATTCCCATGAGTGACGACATGGAGCGGTCCGAGCCTTCTCCGGAGGGCGTGGCGATCATCGCCATGTCCGGCCGCTTCCCCCAGGCCGCGACGCTCGAGCAGTTCTGGGACAACCTTCGCCGTGGCGTCGAGGC
>NZ_RAWO01000274.1:0-402 GCF_003668955.1 Corallococcus sp. AB038B
ACCTCCACCTCCACTTCGTCCACTCCGTACCGTGTGAGCGTGGCCTTCCCGGAGTCACCTCCCGGAGGCGCCGTGGGCAAGGGCTCGCGACACTCGACGACGGCCTGCTGGCCGGGGACGAAGTCGGGCGAGGCAATGACGGCCAGGCTCTCCTCCGGGCCCGACACACACCGAGGCGGGGCGAGGTAGACGCGCGGCAGGGGTCGGGGATGCGCGAGCAGGGAGACCTTGAAGGGCTCGCTCGTGGACAGCACGTTGTTCCGCAGCCGGCGCTCCTCCACCTGGGTCTCATCCGCGACGAAGTAGCCCACGCCCGCGAGCGGCCCATACCGGTTCCACCACTGACGCTGATCCTTCAGGAGGTCCGCCACGCGAGCGGACAACGCGGGCAGGTACCAGTTC
>NZ_RAWO01000275.1:0-401 GCF_003668955.1 Corallococcus sp. AB038B
ATGGTGCCATCCGCGTTCAACAGCCGTGCACCCGCCATGCCCACTCGCGGATTTTCATCCATGAAACGGACGAGCGAATCGAACGCATCCTCGTGGACGATGGTGTCGTCATTGAAGATGCAGAAGTGGCGCCCGCGCGCCTGTCGCAACACCTGGTTGTGATTGGCGGAGAAGCCCTTTCGAGCGGAGTTGAAGAGCCAGCGCACCTGGGGGAAGTCGCGCCGCATGGCCTCCACGCCTCGCCCATCCGTGGCGTTGTCCACCACCCACACCTCGAAGGTGCACTCCCGCGTCGTCGCGTACAGCGTCCGCAGACAGTCGTGCAGCAGCTCCGGGTTGCTGTGGTTGACGATGGAGATGACCAGGTCCGGCTTCGTCATCGGATGACTCACGTCCCTCTC
>NZ_RAWO01000276.1:0-401 GCF_003668955.1 Corallococcus sp. AB038B
CAAGCGTAATAAGGAATCGATTTCTTTGCTTTACTTTTTTCAGACATCGATGCTTCATTAAACGATCCAACCAGTGACGAACCTCTACTTTAGTTGAACTGTTTGATCTAGCAGCCCATTGGAATAATTCTTCTTTTGATCCATGTTCTTTTTTTTATTACCTATTTTGAAAAAGAAGAAATCATTTCTCTTTGTCTTATCTCCACAGTGCTGATTTAACTCTCATCTAATTAATTTATTTTATCATTTTTATCATTCGTCTGTCTAGTTTGTTTTTCTCTCCCTCCCTCCCTCGCTCCCTCTTCTAGCCCAGTCAACGAGTAGAACAACAAAACAAGGTTCTCTTTGTATTTGTATGAATGTATATATGTGAAAAATATCTATTTGTGACAACTATTGCG
>NZ_RAWO01000277.1:0-401 GCF_003668955.1 Corallococcus sp. AB038B
CATGCCGAGCGCCAGGGACCTCCGCTCCGCGCGCTGCATTGGCTTCAGTGCGTTCGAGACGTGGGAGGCCGAGGGAGTGAAGTCTCGAATCGACCCGGTCCTGACCGTGAATGACCTCGAACTCGCGTGCGACGCGGCGATTGACGGGGTCGGCATCGCGCGCGTCCCCGCCATCCTTTGCCGGGATGCCGTCCGTGAGGGCCGGCTGAAGATTCTCTTCGGTCCCCGGCCCGCGATGTCACGGGCCATCCACGCCGTCTACCCGAGCCGGCTGAATCTCCCGGCCAAGGTCCGACTCTTCGTGGACGCCATGGCGACGCTGGCCGAGCCGACAGTGCCTCCGCACAAGGGCCCGCGTCGAAAACGCTCGTGATGGGCGACGTGACCCGTCCGGCGAGCGA
>NZ_RAWO01000278.1:0-401 GCF_003668955.1 Corallococcus sp. AB038B
GGGACGGAGAGGTCATCGCGGTGCACCGGCTGCGCTGGGGACACGAGCCCCACACGCGCTTGCCCATCCAAGGGTCGCTTTCGTCGGAGGAGACACGATGAATACGGACGAGGTGAGGACCAGGCTCATCGAGGTGCTTCGCGAGTTCCTTCCCCGCGTGGCGCCCGACGAACCGGTGGAGATGGCGCGCCCCTGCAACGAGATGGGGCTGGACTCGATGAACGCCATCAACCTGATGCTCGCGCTCGAAGGAGCGTTCGAGATTTCCTTCCCGGACGCGCTCCTCACCGCGGAGACATTCCACTCCCCGGCGAGCCTGGAGACCATCGTCCATCAACTGCGCGGCGCCGCCCAGTGAGCTCGCTCCGCGCCGTCCCAGAGAAGGTGGAGCCGGCGCGGCC
>NZ_RAWO01000279.1:0-401 GCF_003668955.1 Corallococcus sp. AB038B
TTCCCCATCGTCACCCAGGCGGTGCCCGCCGAGGCGCTGCTGGGCTGTGTCGTCGGTCCCGGTGACGTGCCCATTCCGGGTGCGCTGGTGGAATTGCCCGGGCTGAGCCTGGCCACGCGCACGGACGACAAGGGCTGCTTTCGTTTTCCCCGCGTGCCGCCAGTGGCCACGCTGGGGCGGCTGGAGGTGCGAGCGAAGGGGGAGTTGCTCGCGCTGGGTCCGGAGGCGCTCGCCTCCGAGCCCCAACCGCTGCTCATCCGCTTGCCGCTGAAGGAGGACTGACGTGCCGAACTACCTGACGCCCGGCGTCTATGTGGAGGAGGTTCCCAGTGGGACACGCTCCATCCAGGGCGTGGGCACCACCACCGCGGCCTTCGTTGGCCGGGCGCCCGCCAGGGATG
>NZ_RAWO01000280.1:0-400 GCF_003668955.1 Corallococcus sp. AB038B
CTTCGTGACGCGCAAGGGCGCGGTGCGGGCGCGCGAGGGTGACCTCGGCATCATCCCCGGCAGCATGGGGGCGCGTTCGTACATCGTCCGCGGGAAGGGGAACGAGGAGAGCTTCCACTCCTGCAGCCACGGCGCGGGCCGGGTGATGTCGCGTGAGGCGGCGAAGAAGCGCTTCACGCTCGAGGACCACGCGAAGGCGACGGCGGGTATCGAGTGCCGCAAGGACGTTGACGTCATCGACGAGACGCCGGCTGCGTACAAGCCCATCGATGCGGTGATGGCGGCGCAGGCGGACCTGGTGGAGGTCGTCCACACGCTGAAGCAGGTGGTGTGCGTGAAGGGTTAGGGCACGCGAAGTCATCGACAACCCAGATACCCGCACGAGGTGGCCATGCCGGGA
>NZ_RAWO01000281.1:0-400 GCF_003668955.1 Corallococcus sp. AB038B
TGACACCGGCCCCCCACGCATTGCTGCGACGGCCCACAGCGGGTGCCACAGGTGCGGCAGTTCTGCTCATCCGTGTCCGTCTCCACGCACTGGCCTCCGCAGAGCGTGAGGCTCCCGGTGCAGCCGCAGCGACCGTCGGTGCAGACCTGGTTCGCTCCGCAGCGCGTGTTGCATGCGCCGCAGTTCTGCGTGTCCTTGCGCGTGTCCACGCAGCGCTCGCCGCACAGGCCCAGGCCCGAGGGGCACTGGCAGCGGCCGTCGCGGCAGAACTGCCCCGCGCCGCACGTCACGCCACAAGCGCCGCAGTTCCGGTCGTTCTGCCGCGTGTCGATGCAGACATTCCCGCAGCGCTCCCGTCCCTCCGTGCACTCGCAGGCTCCTCCCTCGCAGACTTCCTCAG
>NZ_RAWO01000029.1:0-14623 GCF_003668955.1 Corallococcus sp. AB038B
AGGTGGACCGCAAGGCCCTGCCCGAACCGGAAGACACGTCGCGCTCGGCCGGCTTCGTCGCGCCGCGCAATGCAACCGAAGAGCAGCTCGCGGCCCTCTTCGCCGAAGTCCTCCGCGTGGAGCGGGTCGGCATCCAGGACGACTTCTTCGCCCTGGGCGGTCACTCCCTGCTGGCCACGCAGCTCGTCTCGCGCGTACGCGCCGCGTTCGGCGTGGAGTTGCCGCTCCGCGGGTTCTTCGAAGCGCCCACGGTGGAGGCGCTCGCGGCGAAGTTCGACAGCGCCCATGGCTCCGGGCATTACCTGCCGCCGCTGCGCCCTGCTTCGCATGAAGGTGCCGTGCCGCTCTCGTTCGCGCAGCAGCGGCTCTGGTTCCTGGATCAGCTCACCCCGGGCGATGCGTCGTACAACATCCCCACGGCGCTGCGGCTGACGGGCCGCGTGGACGTGGAGTCCCTGCGCCGCGCCTTCGAAGCGCTGGTCGCCCGCCACGACTCCCTGCGCACCACCTTCCAGGAGCATCAGGGCCAGGCCACCCAGCACATCCACGCCCCCGGAGCATGGGCCCTGCCGCTCATGGACGTGTCCGGCCTGCCGGAAGCGCAGCGCGAAGCCGAGGCCCGGCGCCGGGTCGCGGAGGATGCCCGTCAGCCGTTCCGCCTGGAACACGGACCGCTCCTGCGCACGGCGCTCGTCCGGCTGGGCGAAGAGGAGCACCTGCTGCTGGTGACGATGCACCACATCGTCTCCGACGGCTGGTCCATGGGCGTGCTCGTGCGCGAGCTCGTGACGTTCTACGCGGCATTCACCCAGGACACGGCGCCGGCCCTCAGCCCCCTGCCGGTGCAGTACGCGGACTTCGCGGCGTGGCAGCGTCAGTGGCTCCAGGGCGAAACGCTCGACGCGCAGCTGCGCTACTGGAAGCAGCAGCTCGCGGGCGCGCCCGCCGCGCTGGAGCTGCTGACGGATCATCCGCGTCCGTCCATCCAGTCCCACGCGGGCGCGGCCCTCACCGTCCAGCTTCCGCCCGAAACCACCCAGGCCCTCAAGGCGCTGGCCCGGCGCGAGGGGGCCACGCCCTTCATGGTGCTGCTCGCGGGCTTCCAGCTCCTGTTGTCACGCTACGCAGGCCAGGACGACGTCAGCGTAGGCACGCCCATCGCAGGCCGCACCCAGGCGGAGACCGAGGGCCTCATCGGCTTCTTCGTCAACACGCTCGTCCTGCGCGCCCAGGTGAATCCACGCGCGACCTTCCGCGAGCTGCTCGCGCAGGTGCGCGGAACAACGCTCGCGGCGTTCGAGCATCAGCACCTGCCCTTCGAGAAGCTCGTCGAAGCCGTGCAGTCCGTGCGAGACGCGAGCCGCAGCCCGCTGTTCCAGGTGATGTTCGCGCTGCAGAACGCGCCCACCGGGGACCTGCGAATCCCGGGCCTCACCTTCCAGCAGGTGGCCGCCGAAGCACGCTCCGCCAAGTTCGACCTCACCCTGACGTTGCAGGACTCGCCCCAGGGCTTCGTGGGCTGGCTGGAGTACAGCACCGCCCTCTTCGAACGAAGCACGGTGGAGCGGATGGCCCGCCACCTGCGCACCCTGCTGGAGGCCGTGGCCTCAAGGCCCGAGCAGTCCGTGGCCGGGCTGTCGCTGCTCTCCCGCGAGGAGCGCCAGCGCATCCTCGTGGACTGGAACGACACCACTGTCGCCAGCCCCCTGGACGTCCCGGTCCACGTCCACTTCGCGCGGCAGGCACAGCGCACACCCGACGCGGTGGCCCTGGTGCTGGGGGAGGCGACGCTGACATACGCCCAGCTCGAAGCCCGTGCCAACCAGCTGGCCTGGCATCTGCGTGGCCTCGGCATCGCGCCCGGCGCGCGCGTGGGCCTCGCCATCGAACGCTCGTTCGAGATGGTGACGGCGCTCCTCGCCATCCTCAAGGCGGGGGCGACCTTCGTGCCCGTGGACCGCAATGCGCCGGTGGAGCGCAGCGCGATGCTGCTGGAGGACGCGGACGTTGGCGTCGTCCTCACCCACCAGCCCTTCGCCTCCAAGCTGCCGGCAACCGGCACCCGCGTCTGGCTGGATGCGCAGCAGGATGTCCTGGCCGCGCTGCCCACGCACGCGCCCGACGTCCCCGTAGAGGGCGAGTCTCTCGCCTACGTGATGTTCACGTCCGGCAGCACCGGCCGTCCCAAGGGCGTCAGCGTGCCGCACCGGGGCATCACCCGCCTGGTGCTCGGCAGCACCTTCATGCGCTTTGGGCCTGATGAGGTGTGGCTGCAGATCGCGCCCATCGCCTTCGACGCGTCCACGCTCGAAATCTGGGGCGCGCTGCTGCACGGCGCGAAGCTCGTCCTTGCTCCGCCGCATGCCCTGTCGCTGGAAGAACTGGCTGAGCAACTGCGCCGCCACCGGGTGACGGTGCTGTGGCTCACCACCGCCCTCTTCGAGCAGATGGCCCTGCACCAGGGCGAAGCCTTGGCGGAGGTGCGCCAGGTCCTCACGGGCGGAGACGTGATGCCCTGGTCGCGCCTGCGCGATCATCTCCCCCGACTCGCCGACGGCGCGACGCTGATTCACGCCTACGGCCCGACGGAGAACACGACCTTCTCCACCACGCTGCCGTTGCACCGCCACACGCGCGTGGAGGGTCCCGTCTCCATTGGCCGTCCCATCCCGAACTCCACCGCCTATGTGTTCGACGCGAACCTGCATCCAGTGCCCATGGGCGTCGCGGGCGAGGTGTACGTTGGAGGCCCGGGCCTCGCCTGGGGCTACCTGAACCGTCCCGACCTGACCGCGGAGCGCTTCGTCCCCCATCCCTTCGCTTCCACTCCCGGCGAGCGGCTCTACCGCACGGGCGACAAGGCCCGCTGGCGGGAGGACGGCACGCTCGACTTCCTGGGCCGCGTCGACTTCCAGGTGAAGGTGCGCGGCTTCCGCATCGAGCTGGGTGAAATCGAAACCGCCCTGCGCGCCTTCCCGGGCGTCAACGAGGCCGTCGTCATGGCCCGGGGCTCGGACGCGGACAAGCGCCTCATCGGCTATCTCACCGCGCACGAAGGCCACACCTTGGACGTGGAGGCGCTGCGGGTCCACCTGCGGCAGCGGCTGCCGGAGTACATGGTGCCCGCCTCGCTCCTGGTCCTGGAGGCGCTGCCCCTCAACGCCAACGGCAAGGTGGACCGCAAGGCCCTGCCCGAACCGGGGGACGCACCGCGCGCGGCCTCCTTCGTCGCGCCGCGCACCGCCACCGAAGAGAAACTCGCGGCCCTCTTCGCGGAGGTGCTGCGCGTGGAGCGCGTGGGCCTCCACGACGACTTCTTCGCCTTGGGAGGCCACTCGCTGCTGGCCACCCAGCTCGTCTCGCGCGTGCGCGCCGCGTTCGGCGTGGAGCTGCCGCTACGAGCCCTGTTCGGAGCGCCCACCGTCGAAGCCCTCGCGCCGAAGCTCGACGAGGCCCCGTCCTCCGCGCTTCGTGCTCCGCCGCTGAGGCCCGTGTCCCGCGAGGGGGCCCTGCCGCTCTCCTTCGCCCAGCAGCGCCTGTGGCTGTTGGATCAGCTCCAGCCGGGTGATTCGTCATACAACGTCCCCACCGCGCTGCGGCTGTCGGGCCGGGTGGACGTGGCGGCCCTGCGAGGCGCCTTCGAGGCGCTCATCGCCCGCCACGAGTCCCTGCGCACCACGCTCGCCGCGTCCCACGAGGCGCCGTCGCAGCGAGTCCACACCTCCGCGGCGTGGGAGCTGCCCGTCGTCGACCTGAGCGCGCTGCCCCAGGAGCAGCGCGAGGAAGAAGCCTGGCGCATCGTGGCCGAGGAGGCCCGCCGTCCGTTCCAGCTCGCCACGGGACCGCTGCTGCGCGGGCTGCTGGTGCGCCTGGGAGCGGAGGAGCACGTGCTGCTGGTGACCATGCACCACGTCATCTCCGACGGCTGGTCCATGGGCGTCCTCGTGCGCGAGATGGCCGCCTTCTACGAGGCCTTCAGCACGGGCAGCACGCCGGCCCTCCCGCCGCTGCCGGTGCAGTACGCGGACTTCGCGACGTGGCAGCGCGACTGGCTCCAGGGGGAGGTCCTGGACGCGCAGCTGGCTCACTGGAAGCGGCGGTTGGCGGGTGTGCCGGCGGCGCTGGAGCTGCCCACGGACCGTCCACGTCCGCCCGTGCAGACGCACCGGGGTGCCACGGTGGAGGTGCGGATTCCCGCCCCCCTCGTGGAGGCCCTCAAGGCCCTGGCCCAGCAGGAAGGCGCCACGCCCTTCATGGTGCTGCTGGCGGCCTACCAGGTGCTCCTGTCGCGCTACTCCGCGCAGGAAGACATCAGCGTGGGTTCCCCCATCGCGGGCCGCACCCAGGCGGAGACCGAGGGCCTCATCGGCTTCTTCGTCAACACGCTCGTCCTGCGCGCCCACGTGGATCCGCGCAAGACGTTCCGGGCGCTGCTGGTCCAGGTGCGCGACACGACGCTCGCGGCCTACGAGTATCAGCACCTGCCCTTCGAGAAGCTCGTGGAGGCCGTGCAGCCCACGCGCGACCTGAGCCGCAATCCGTTGTTCCAGGCCATGTTCGTCCTGCAGAACATGCCGGGCGAGGTGCTGCGCGTGCCGGGGCTGTCCATGCGAACGCTGCCTCTGGAGACCCGCTCCGCGAAGTTCGATCTCTCCCTGGGACTGAGGGAGGCCCCCACGGGCATCACGGGCACGCTGGAGTACGCGACAGACCTGTTCGACGCGGCGACCATCCAACGCATGGCCGGACACTTCGGCGTACTGCTGGAGGCCATCGCCTCAGAGCCGAACACGAGGCTTGGCGACCTGCCCCTGCTCACCGACACGGAGCGCCAGCAGCTCCTCGTCGAGTGGAATCCGCCTGCCTCGCAGGTGCCGCAGGAGTCCAGCATCCCCGCGATGGTGGAGGCACAGGTGCGCCGCACGCCGGATGCCCTGGCCGTCATCACACCCGAGCGGCAGCTGACGTACCGGGAGTTGGATGCGAAGGCGAACCAGCTCGCGCACCGTCTGCGCGGACTGGGCGTCGGGCCTGAAGTCCGCGTCGGCCTCTGCGTCGAACGTACCGAGGACCTTGTCATCGGAGCACTCGGCATCCTCAAGGCTGGCGGCGCCTACGTGCCCCTGGACTCCAGCTATCCGCGTGAGCGCTTGGGCTGGCTGCTGGAGGACGCCCAGGGCCCTGCACTCGTCGCGCATTCCCATCTGCTCTCGGCGCTGCCGGAGACATCCGCCACCCCGGTGTGCCTCGACTCGGACGCGGAGCTGGCGAAGCAGCCGACGACGGCGCCGGTGGTGGACATTCACCCCGGACACCTCGCCTACCTCATCTACACCTCCGGTAGCACCGGCCGCCCCAAGGGCGTCGCCATCTCCCATGGCAACGCCGTCTCCTTCCTCCGCTGGGCCTTGGAGACCTTCTCCCCGGAGGAGTTGAAGGGAACGCTCGCCGCGACGAGCCTCAACTTCGACCTCTCCGTCTTCGAACTCTTCGCGCCGCTCTCCAGTGGCGGTGCGGTGGTGGTGGCTCGCAATGCCTTGCATCTGGCTGAGCTGCCCACCGCGTCCCACGTCACCCTCGTCAACACCGTGCCCTCTGCCATGGCGCAGCTGCTGCGCCTGGGCGCGGTGCCTCCGAGCGTGCGTGTCATCAACCTCGCGGGTGAAGCCCTGCCGGAGACGCTCGCGAAGCAAGTCTACGCCGTCCCCACGGTGCAGAAGCTCTTCAACCTCTACGGCCCGTCCGAGGACACCACCTACTCCACCGCCTCTCTCGTCGGCCGTGACGAGGTGCCCCTCATCGGCAGGCCCCTGCCCGCGACGCGTGCCTACGTGCTGGGCGCTTCGCTGCAGCCGGTGCCCGTCGGCGTCGCAGGCGAGCTGTACCTCGCCGGCGAAGGCCAGGCGCGCGGCTACCTGCTGCGCCCGGAACTCACCGCGGAGCGATTCCTGCCCGAGCCCTACGGTCCTCCCGGTGGCCGCATGTACCGCACGGGCGACCGCGTCCGTTACCGCCTCGACGGGCGCCTGGAGTACCTCGGCCGCATCGACTTCCAGGTGAAGGTGCGTGGCTTCCGCATCGAGCTGGGCGAAATCGAAGCAGCCCTCCGCCGCGCCCCAGGCCTCAAGGACGTTGTCGTCGTCGCGAAGGGTGAAGCCGCCGACAAGCGCCTCGTCGCCTACGTCACGCCCAAGGCGGATACCTCGCTGGAGGTGGAAGCCCTCAAGGCCCACCTGCGCCAGGGCCTCCCTGAGTACATGGTGCCCGCCACCTTCGTGGTGATGGACGCCTTGCCCCTCAACTCCAACGGCAAGGTGGACCGCAAGGCCCTGCCGGAGCCGGAGGCACCTCAGTCCGGCAATACCTACGAAGCGCCTCGCACGGAAGCCGAAGCGAAGCTGGCCTCCATCTGGGCGGAAGTCCTTCGCCTGCCCCAGGTGGGCGTGAAGGACTCCTTCTTCGAGCTGGGCGGCCACTCGCTGCTGGCCACGCAGGTGGTGTCGCGCGTCCGCGCGGAGTTCAACGTGGAACTCCCCCTGCGCGCGCTCTTCGAGTCCCCCACTGTGGAGGCGCTCGCCGGGCGGCTGCACGGAAGCGCCATCTCCCAGGCTCCGAAGCTCACCCGCGTCTCGCAGGACGGTCCGCTGCCTCTGTCCTTCGCGCAGCAGCGGCTGTGGTTGCTGGATCAGCTCCAGCCTGGGGACGCGTCGTACAACATCCCCACCGCGCTCCAGCTCTCGGGCCACCTGGACGTGGAAGCCTTGCGCCGTGCCATCGAAGCGCTCGTTGCTCGACACGACGCCCTGCGCACCACCTTTCACGAGCACCAGGACCAGCCCATCCAGAACGTCCACGCGCCCGGCGGTTGGACGCTGCCGCTCGTGGACCTCTCAACCCGGCCTGAAGCGCTGCGGGAAGACGAGGCACGGCGGCTGGCCAACGAGGAAGCGCGGAAGCCGTTCGACCTCGCCAGGGGACCGCTGCTGCGCAGCACGTTGGTACGGCTGGCCGAGGACTCACACCTGTTGCTGGTGACGATGCACCACATCGTTTCCGACGGCTGGTCCATGGGCGTGCTCGTCCGCGAACTCATCTCGCTGTACTCCGCGTTCCATGACGGCAAGGGGCCCGGCCTTGCGCCGCTGCCCGTGCAGTACGCGGACTTCGCGGCCTGGCAGCGGAACTGGCTCCAGGGCGAGGCGCTGGACGCGCAGCTCCACTTCTGGAAGCAGCAGCTCTCCGGAGCCCCCGCGGCATTGGAGCTCCCCACGGACCGCCCGCGGCCGCCCGTGCAGTCACACCGAGGCGCAACGGTGGACGTGCGCATCCCCTCGGAGGTCTCTCACGCGCTCAAGGCCCTGGCACAGCGGGAAGGTGCCACGCCGTTCATGACGTTGCTCGCCGCATTCCAGGTGCTCCTGTCGCGCTACTCCGCGCAGGAAGACATCAGCGTGGGTTCACCCATCGCCGGCCGCACCCAGGCGGAGACCGAAGGCCTCATCGGCTTCTTCGTCAACACGCTCGTGCTGCGCGCCCACTTGAGCCCGCGCGCGACGTTCCGCGAGCTGTTGGCCCAGGTGCGAGGCACGACCTTCGCCGCCTTCGAGCACCAGCACCTGCCCTTCGAGAAGCTCGTGGAGGCCGTGCAGCCCACGCGCGACCTGAGCCGCAGCCCCCTGTTCCAGGCCATGTTCGTCCTGCAGAACACGCCCACCGAGGCGCTGCGTCTGCCGGGCCTGTCCTTCCAGTCCCTGCCGCTGGAAGCACACTTCGCCAAGTTCGACCTCTCCTTGGGTCTGCGTGAAGGCCGGGACGGATTCGTCGGTTCATTCGACTTCGCGACGGACCTGTTCGATGCCGAGACCATCCAGCGCATGGCCGGGCACTTCGGCGTGTTGCTGGAGGCCATCGCGACGAAGCCGGACACCCGACTGGTTGACCTGCCTCTGCTCACGGATGCTGAGCGCCAGCAACTCCTCGTCGAGTGGAATCCGCCTGCCTCGCAGGTGCCACCGGAGTCCAGCATCCCCGCGATGGTGGAGGCCCAGGTGCGTCGCACGCCGGATGCGCTGGCCGTCATCACGCCGGAGCGGCAGTTGACGTACCGGGAGCTGGACGCGAAGGCGAACCAGCTCGCGCATCGACTGCGCGGACTTGGCGTCGGGCCCGAAGTCCGCGTCGGCCTCTGTGTCGAGCGCACCGAGGACCTCGTCATCGGCGCTCTCGGCATCCTCAAGGCCGGTGGTGCCTACGTGCCGCTGGACCCCAGCTACCCGCGTGAGCGCTTGGGCTGGCTGCTCGAGGATGCCCAGGGCCCAGCCCTCGTCGCGCACTCCCATCTGCTCTCGGCGCTGCCTGAAACCAGCGCCACGCCGGTGTGCCTCGACTCGGACGTGGAGCTGGCGAAGCAGCCGACGACGTCTCCGCTCGTGGACATCCACCCCGGACACCTCGCCTATCTCATCTACACTTCTGGCAGCACCGGCCGTCCCAAGGGTGTCGCCATCTCCCATGGCAACGCCGTCTCCTTCCTCCTCTGGGCCTTGGAGACCTTCTCGCCGGAGGAGTTGAAGGGAACGCTCGCCGCGACGAGCCTCAACTTCGACCTCTCCGTCTTCGAACTCTTCGCGCCGCTCTCCAGTGGTGGTGCGGTGGTGGTGGCTCGCAACGCATTGCATCTGGCGGAGCTGCCCACCGCGTCCCACGTCACCCTCGTCAACACCGTGCCCTCCGCCATGGCGCAGCTGCTGCGCCTGGGCGCGGTGCCGCCCTCCGTACGTGTCATCAACCTCGCCGGTGAAGCCCTCCCGGAGACGTTGGCGAAGCAGGTGTACGCCGTCCCGACGGTGCAGAAGCTCTTCAACCTCTACGGGCCTTCCGAGGACACCACCTACTCCACCGCCTCCCTCGTCGGTCGTGACGAAGTGCCCCTCATCGGCCGCCCGCTACCCGCGACGCGCGCCTATGTGCTGGACGCCTCATTGCAGCCGGTGCCCGTGGGTGTCGCAGGTGAGCTGTACCTCGCGGGCGAAGGCCAGGCGCGTGGCTACCTGCTGCGTCCGGAACTCACCGCAGAGCGCTTCGTCCCCGAGCCCTTCGGCCCTCCCGGCGGCCGCATGTACCGCACGGGCGACCGTGTCCGTTACCGCCTCGACGGGCGCCTGGAGTACCTGGGCCGCATCGACTTCCAGGTGAAGGTGCGTGGCTTCCGCATCGAGCTGGGCGAAATCGAAGCAGCCCTCCGCCGCGCCCCAGGCCTCAAGGACGTTGTCGTCGTCGCGAAGGGCGAAGCCGCCGACAAGCGCCTCGTCGCATACGTTACGCCCAAGGCTGAGACCTCCCTGGAAGTGGAGGCCCTCAAGGCCCATCTGCGCCAGGGCCTCCCTGAGTACATGGTGCCCACCACCTTCGTGGTGATGGACGCCTTGCCCCTCAACTCCAACGGCAAGGTGGACCGCAAGGCACTGCCGGAGCCGGAGGCGCCCCAGTCCGGCAACACCTACGAAGCGCCTCGCACGGAAGCCGAAGCGAAGCTGGCCTCCATCTGGGCGGAAGTCCTGCGTCTGCCCCAGGTGGGCGTGAAGGACTCCTTCTTCGAGCTGGGCGGGCACTCGCTGCTGGCCACGCAGGTGGTCTCGCGCGTGCGCGCGGACCTGGGCGTGGAGCTGCCCCTCCGCGCCCTCTTCGAGTCCCCCACGGTGGAAGCCCTGGCCGCGCGGCTGCACGGGAGCGCGAGCACCCATGCTCCGAAGCTCACGCGAACCCCGAACGACGGCCCGCTGCCTCTGTCCTTCGCGCAGCAGCGGCTGTGGTTGCTGGATCAGCTCCAGCCCGAGGATGCGTCCTACAGTCTCCCGGTCGCGCTCCAGCTTTCGGGCCACCTGGACGTGGAAGCCCTGCGCCGTGCCTTCGAGGCACTCGTCGCCCGTCACGAAGCTCTGCGCACCACCTTCCACGAGCATCAGGGACAGCCCACGCAGCGGATCCAGGCTCCCGCGGCATGGACGCTGCCGCTCATGGACCTCTCTTCGTTGCCCGAGGATGAGCGGGAGAAGGAGGCCCGGAAGCTGGCCGACGCGGAGGCCCTACGTCCCTTCCGCCTCGCCACGGGCCCCCTGCTGCGCAGTGCGCTGGTGCGGCTGCGCGAGGATTCGCACCTGTTGCTGGTGACGATGCATCACATCGTCTCCGACGGCTGGTCCATGGGCGTGCTCGTCCGCGAACTCATCTCGCTGTACGCCGCGTTCCATGACGGCAAGGAGCCCGGCCTCACGCCGCTGCCCGTGCAGTACGCGGACTTCGCGGCCTGGCAGCGGAACTGGCTCCAGGGCGAGGCACTGGACGCGCAGATCCACTACTGGAAGCAGCAGCTCTCCGGAGCTCCCGCCGCGCTGGAGCTGCCCACGGACCGTCCGCGACCGCCCGTGCAGTCCCACCGGGGCGCCACGATGGAGGTTCGCATCCCCGGGGACGTCGCCCGTGCGATCAAGGCGCTCGCGGGACGCGAGGGCGCCACACCCTTCATGGTGCTGCTCGCTGCGTTCCAGGTGCTGCTGTCGCGCTACTCCGCGCAGGAAGACATCAGCGTGGGTTCACCCATCGCGGGCCGCACCCAGGCGGAGACCGAAGGCCTCATCGGCTTCTTCGTCAACACGCTCGTCCTGCGCGCCCACTTGAGCCCGCGCGCGACGTTCCGCGAGCTGTTGGCCCAGGTTCGAGGCACGACCTTCGCGGCCTTCGAGCACCAGCACCTGCCCTTTGAGAAGCTCGTCGAAGCCGTGCAGCCCACGCGTGACCTGAGCCGCAGTCCGCTGTTCCAGGCCATGTTCGTCCTGCAGAACACGCCCACCGAGGCGCTGCGCCTGCCGGGCCTGTCCTTCCAGGCCCTGCCGCTGGAAGCACACTTCGCCAAGTTCGATCTCTCCCTCGCCCTGCAAGAGGTCCAGGGGGAATTGGTCGGCTCGTTTGAGTACGCAACGGACCTGTTCGACGCGGCGACCGTCCAGCGCATGGCCGGCCACTTCGGCGTGTTGCTGGAGGCCATCGCGACGAAGCCTGAGTCACGACTCGGGGACCTGCCGCTGCTCACCGGCTCCGAGCGCCAGCAACTCCTCGTCGAGTGGAATCCGCCTGCCTCGCAGGTGCCGCGCGAACTCAGCATCCCCGCGATGGTGGAGGCACAGGTGCGTCGCACGCCGGATGCCCTCGCCGTCATCACGCCCGAGCGGCAACTGACGTACCGGGAGTTGGATGCGAGGGCGAACCAGCTCGCTCACCGCCTGCGTGGTCTGGGCGTCGGCCCCGAAGTCCGCGTCGGCCTCTGCGTCGATCGCACCGAGGATCTTCTCATTGGCACCCTTGGCATCCTCAAGGCCGGTGGCGCCTACGTGCCGCTGGACCCCAGCTACCCGCGTGAGCGTTTGGGTTGGCTGCTGGAGGACGCCCAGGGCCCTGCCCTCGTCGCGCACTCCCATCTGCTATCGGCGCTGCCCGAAAACAACGCCACGCCGGTGTGCCTCGACTCGGACGTGGAGCTGGCGAAGCAGCCGACGACGGCTCCGGTGGTGGACATCCACCCGGGCCACCTCGCCTACCTCATCTACACCTCCGGTAGCACCGGCCGTCCCAAGGGCGTCGCCATCTCCCATGGCAACGCCGTCTCCTTCCTCCACTGGGCCCTGGAGACCTTCTCGCCGGAGGAGTTGAAGGGAACGCTCGCCGCGACGAGCCTCAACTTCGACCTCTCCGTCTTCGAACTCTTCGCTCCGTTGAGCAGTGGCGGTGCGGTGGTCGTGGCACGCAACGCCCTGCACCTGGCGGAACTGTCCACTGCGGGCCACGTCACCCTCGTCAACACCGTGCCCTCCGCCATGGCGCAGCTGCTGCGCCTGGGTGCGGTGCCCCCCTCCGTTCGCGTCATCAACCTCGCCGGTGAAGCCCTACCGGAGACGCTTGCGAAGCAGGTGTACGCCGTCCCCACGGTGCAGAAACTCTTCAACCTCTACGGCCCGTCCGAAGACACCACCTACTCCACCGCCTCCCTCGTCGGTCGTGACGAGGTGCCCCTCATCGGCAGGCCCCTGCCCGCGACGCGTGCCTACGTGCTGGACGCTTCGCTGCAACCGGTGCCAGTGGGTGTGGCCGGAGAGCTGTACCTCGCGGGCGAAGGCCAGGCTCGTGGCTACCTGCTGCGCCCGGAACTCACCGCCGAGCGCTTCCTGCCCGAGCCCTCCGGTCCTCCCGGCGGCCGCATGTACCGCACGGGCGACCGTGTCCGTTACCGCCTCGACGGGCGCCTGGAGTACCTGGGCCGCATCGACTTCCAGGTGAAGGTGCGTGGCTTCCGCATCGAGCTGGGTGAAATCGAAGCCGCGCTCCGCCGCGCCCCAGGCCTCAAGGACGCCGTTGTCGTCGCGAAGGGCGAAGCCGCCGACAAGCGCCTCGTCGCCTACGTCACGCCCAAGGCCGAGGCCTCGCTGGAGGTGGAAGCCCTCAAGGCCCACCTGCGCCAGGGCCTCCCTGAGTACATGGTGCCCGCCACCTTCGTGGTGATGGACGCCCTGCCTCTCAACTCCAACGGCAAGGTCGACCGCAAGGCCCTGCCCGAACCCGACGCCCACGCCATCGAGGCCCGGGACTTCGTCGCGCCCCGTGATGCGCTCGAAATGCAGCTCGCTCGCATCTGGGAGGACGTCCTCGGCGTCCGCTCCGTCGGTGTCCGCTCCAGCTTCTTCGAACTGGGCGGCCACTCGCTGCTCGCCGTGCGCATGCTCGCGTCCATCCGTGAGCGTCTCGGCCTCAGCCTCCCTCTCTCCGTCCTCTTCCAGCAGCCCACCGTCGAGCAACTCGCGCAGGTGCTCCGCGACGACTCGCGGGCCTGGACGCCCCTCGTTCCCCTGGAGCGCGGAGAGCCGGGTCACCGGCCCCTCTTCCTCGTCCATCCTGGTGGCGGCAACGTCCTGGCCTACTCGGAGCTGGCGCGCAGGCTCGGGCCGTCACTGCCCGTCTTCGGACTCCAGTCACGCGGCCTCGACGGACGCCCCGTCGTCGAGTCCATCGAGGAGATGGCCACCCTCTACGTCGAAGCCATCCGCACCGTGCAGCCGCAGGGCCCCTACCAGTTGGGAGGTTGGTCCCTGGGCGGCGTCATCGCCTACGAGATGGTACGCCGCCTGCGCGAGGCGGGTGAAGCCGTGGACCTGCTCGCACTCATCGACGCCCACGCGCCCGGCATCACGCCGCCTTCCGAGACAGAGCCCCACTTCTCTTCCGAAGCCCGAGTGAGGATCGCCTTCGCCCAGACCACGGCCACCGCTTTCGGTCAGGAGCTCGCCGTCTCGGCCGAAGCGCTGGCACAAGGCGACGACGACGCGATGCTGGACCACCTGCTCCAGGAAGGCATCCGGGCGAGCATCCTCGACGCGCACTCCGGGGCCGCCCAGCTGCGTGCCCTCTTCAACGTCTTCCAGGCCAACCTGTTCGCGCAGGAAAAGTACGTGCCCCGTCCGTACGACGGCACCGCCCTGCTGCTGAGCGCCAGCGAGGCCGCGGCCGGGCTTCCACGTCACCGCGGCTGGGAGCCTCTCGTCCGTGGCGGCCTGGAGGTGCACGACGTCCCCGGCAGCCATCATGAGCTGCTGCAGGACACGCACCTCGAGCCCATCGTGGAGCGACTGCGGCTGATCCTCGCCCGTGTGTCGGGCAGCGAGTCGCGCGCCCCCACGGGAAGTTGAAGTCCGTCCGCCCCGCGCCAGCCTGTTCAGGCGCGGGGCTTCAGCTCCAGGAAACCAATCGCTCCGCACGGATCTCTCCGCCGGGTTCGTTGGTGTCCCGAATTCGCGGGGCCCCGAACCTGAGATCCGGCTTTTGCGGTCGAGCGGTCACGCCGACGTCAGAGCCGCCTCCTATGGTGGGGTCTGTAAACACAGGGATTTATTCATCCCCGGGTTGTGCCTCAGGAGCGCAGGGCCGGCCTCATGACACGCCATGTCGTTACCGAATAATGTAACCACCGCGAATTTGCCCACTGCCGCGCTTCCCCCGTGAGCGCGGTTCAGGACGGCAATCCAGCAACAGCAGCAGTCTGAGATCTCACGAGGGCCACCGTCCCGGGTGGTCCTCGTGCGCAATGGCATCCCCCAGTGCGGAGTACACGAGATGAGCCAGGATCTGTCGAAGCGGATCGCCAACCTCTCACCGGAAAAGCGCGCCGAGTTGCTGAAGAAGATGGCCGCGCAAAAGGCCACAGCTGGCAACTCCGTCCAAGGCCTCATCCGGGTGCAGGACCGCACGCACCCGCTGCCGCTGTCCTTCGCGCAGCAGCGCCTCTGGTTCATTGATCAGCTGCAACCCGGAACCTCCCTCTTCAACGTGCCCATGGCGGTGCGCCTGGAGGGTGCGCTCGACGTGGCCGTGCTGGAGCGAGCGCTGCGCGAAGTCGTGCGCCGTCATGAGGTGCTGCGCACCACCTTCCGCGAGGACGTCTCCGGCCCCGTACAGGTGGTGTCGCCGGAGCCGATGCTCACCCTGGAGCGCAAGGACCTCACGGGCTCGCCGACGGAAGAAGCGTGGCGCCTGGCGCGTGAAGCCGCGGCCCAGCCCTTCGACCTCGCGAAGGGCCCGC
>NZ_RAWO01000282.1:0-400 GCF_003668955.1 Corallococcus sp. AB038B
CGCGAATATCGAAGTCTCTGCATCTAAATTTTGTTTGGAAAAATAAATTTACGGAATATTTAGATACTTATGTGTTTGTACTGAAACCTGCCACTTTGGATTTTTCATTACGAATTCTGTCATTTTCGGATACATTTCATCACGCTTACTCCATTCGCTCTGAAGATATAATTTACAGTTATCATTCACTTTCTCAGCCTGTTCTGCTGCAAATAAAAAATCACTGTTGTTAAAAATGATCATTTTTAGTTCATGCGGTACATTGTAAATTTCATTTTTTGGAAGACCCGTTTTTTTAGGAGAAAGTGTGATCCAGTCTAAAATTCCGCTCATTTCATAAGCGCCGGAAGTTTCTATGTGAATGGTGCAGCCTAAATTTTTAAGCTGATCTGTCAGTGGA
>NZ_RAWO01000283.1:0-400 GCF_003668955.1 Corallococcus sp. AB038B
TAGAATATGATCCACGTTTAGCACTGTTAATTGAAAAAGAACTTGGCCTTAATGATCCTCAAACATCGAGGAAGAATGCCTGGGGAAATCTATCCTATGCGGAATTAATTGCGCGAGCTATTGAAAATAGTCAAGATAAACGATTAACACTTTCGCAAATCTACTCATGGATGATTCAATATGTTCCGTATTTTCGAGATAAAGGAGATCGAAAGAGTAGCACGGGATGGAAGGTATGTCAGTGATGTTTGTTGAAGAAACGAGAATAGTCTTTTCGTTCTAGAATTCCATTCGACATAATCTCTCTTTGCACAATCGTTTTGTTCGCATTCCGAATGAAATCGCAGGGAAATCGAGTTGGTGGACAATCGATCCTCGAGCACGGCAAGCTCGTCGACGA
>NZ_RAWO01000284.1:0-400 GCF_003668955.1 Corallococcus sp. AB038B
AGGAAGCCGCCGAGCCTGGCCGCCCGGAAGCTCGGGTCCTTCTTGTCCGGGGGGAAGATGGTGATTCCCGCCGCCAGGAGGCCCAGCCGCTTCTGCGCTTCCGGGTCCAGCCGGAGATTCACATCCATGGCGGGCTCGCTGTACTCCAGCCGCTTGCCCAGCTTCAGCGTGCCGGTGGCCAGCGCCTCCACGTCCTCGCCCTTCAGCCGCAGCTCCTGCACCGTGCCCAGGCCCTTCTCGAAGTTGATGCGGCCCACCAGCGCGCCGAGCGCCACCTGCGGCAGCTCCATGGGCATCGAGTTGCCACCGCCCATGGGGATGGACGCCTTGCCGCCCTTGATGATGAGCCCCTGTGAGTCGAGCGTCAGCTCGCCGTTCGCCTGGGACAGGTCCGGCTCCG
>NZ_RAWO01000285.1:0-400 GCF_003668955.1 Corallococcus sp. AB038B
GAGCAAGCTGGGCCTGGTGACGATTCCGAAGACGGGCGAGTACCTGGTGGTGGTGGGCTTCGTGAACGCGGTGGACAAGCAGTTCCGGCTCCAGGCGACGTGCATCGGCGGCACCTGCCTGCCCAACCCGCAGCCGGCGCCCGCGGGCGCCACGCTCACGTACGTGGAGCAGCCGCTCACCGAGCGGCTCCAGTACGCGCTCGACACGGCCAACACCGTGCGCGAGGACATGGTGTCGTACGTGCGTCGGCTCGACTACCAGTGGCCGTACGCGGGTGAGGCCACGCTCAACCAGGCCGCCGCGGCGGTGCTCGCCCAGAGCCGCTACAGCGGCTACCGCGGCGACCCGGCGCCGGTGGTGTTGACGCTGACGGAGATGAGCAACGCCATGTTCCTGCAG
>NZ_RAWO01000286.1:0-399 GCF_003668955.1 Corallococcus sp. AB038B
GGATGCGATTCTTCACGGGTGACACGAACAAGCGCTCCGGCAGCCCCTGCAACTCACCGGGAACGCCTGTTGTGGCCTCCGCCTGGATGACCCTCGACTTACGCAGTGACTGACCCGAGCTGTCCATGACTTCGATGTGCAGGGTCGCCCCACCCTGCAACTGCGGCGGCATACGCATCGAACCTTCGTACCGACCTCCTGAACCTGGGGTCGACGTGAGCATCCCCAGGAAGAGGTCATTCACGCTCGTGCTCACCGTATACGGAGGATGTCCGCCCCAGATCCTCGCTGAGACCATGATGGGCTCTCCCGAATGATATCCGGTGTCATCCCCGGGGCGGTCGATTGCCAACGCGAGCGGCTCCTCGAAGGGAGACACTCCGGCGCGGACAACCCGGC
>NZ_RAWO01000287.1:0-399 GCF_003668955.1 Corallococcus sp. AB038B
GTTTGTGGTTTATTTGTTTGATATGAGAATAATACTCGTTATGTTATTTATCAATGTTAATCTATCTTTCTTTTGTTTTCTCGATTTATTGACATGAAAATTAATTCTCCAATAAGAATATCGATCATCGATGAACATGCGCAAGAGAAAACGATCGATTCCCATGAGTTGTTCCTCATTGTGTGATCTTTGGTTGAACTAAGAGATGATTCTCATGTAGAACAGCGGATGAGCTCGGCATTTGACAGTCAATCGATTGAGAGCTTTGATAATTGAATTAAGTTTGACATACATCTACTTGATCACATGATTGCATTGCTTTCCGGTCGATCGTTGAAATTAGAAAACAATGTTGCCTTTTCGAAAGAAAGCGTTGGTTGATTCCTTCGTCACACGCGC
>NZ_RAWO01000288.1:0-399 GCF_003668955.1 Corallococcus sp. AB038B
TGTAGACATGTGTCAATACCAATACCAAGACAGTATTGGTATTGAGTATTGAGAGTCAATACTTTATTGGGTATTGACTATAACCATTCTTCAAACAGAATGAGAAAACAAATGGAGTGCTGCAAAAGAAGCTAGTCGAAGCTGTGTGTTTTTCGAGTCTAACCGTTGTTAAAACGACAGAAAGAATCACCCGGTTTGTTTCCTCGGTCCATTTTCATCCTCAACACTACTCAATACCAATACGTCAATATTCTTGGGTTGGTATTGGTATTGACACATGCCTACGTAGGACAGATGCGCTTTCACCAGCCATTACATGGTAAGACTATATACCTTTGAAAAACGGTCATGCTCCATTTATTATCTTTATTCACAATTCGCGTGATCATTAGCAAGCTA
>NZ_RAWO01000289.1:0-399 GCF_003668955.1 Corallococcus sp. AB038B
CGGTGGTGAGCAATGTCGTCCGCACCCCGAATCCGTTCTTCCACGCCATGGTCCGTACCTGGCACGCGAGCTTCGCGCAGCTCTACGCCTTCGACGTGGAGGAGACGGCCAACTGCATCCTCGTGGCGCTGGCGCACCCGGAGAAGCCCGCCCGAGGCGCGCTGAAGGCCCGCGCGGAGCGACTGACGCGCTCACGAGGCATTCCCTTCAGCCTTCGTGCACGCGTGGCCCACCGGCTCGACGAGGCTCCCGGGACTGCCGGGAGTGAACAGGCCATTCTCGAAGACCCGCCGGCCACGGTTGCGCCTTGAGGGGCGCCGTGCGTGATTGTCCGCCGTGAGGACTCCCACCGACCACTTCCTCCCGCCGGAGTCCCAGGCCGCGGCGGCACCGCGACGG
>NZ_RAWO01000290.1:0-399 GCF_003668955.1 Corallococcus sp. AB038B
CCATCGCCGCTGGCTTCGTCACCCACGAAGTCACCAACCAGCCCCCGCCGCTCGTCTACGACGCCTGGAAGACGGACACCGTCCTGCGCGAAGTCGTGGCCCGTGAGGGCGGCGGCTGGGCCGAGGCCGACCTGGCGAAGTACGGCCCCCTGGTGGGCGGGGAGATGCAGCAACTGGCGGTGCTGGCCAACGAGAACAAGCCGAAGTTCCGCCCGTTCGACCGCTATGGCCACCGCCGCGACGAGGTGGAGTTCCATCCCGCCTACCACCAGCTGATGGAGCTGGGCATGGCCCACGGCGTGTCCGGCTTCGCGTGGCGCAACGAAGCGAAGCCCGGGGCCCACGTGGCCCGCATGGCCCTCTTCTATCTGCACAACCAGGCCGACCAGGGCACCAGCT
>NZ_RAWO01000030.1:0-12189 GCF_003668955.1 Corallococcus sp. AB038B
GCCCTCTCCACTTCTTCAGCGCCGCCGCCAGTCCCGCCAGCAGCACTTCATCCACTCGCGCCCGGTACGCACCGGGCACCTCGCGCAGCAGCGCCGCCGTCTCCTCGCGGCTCAACTCCAGACGGACTTCTCCCTCCAGGCCTGTCTCATTGCGGCCGCCCGCCTCGTCCACTGGCAGCGACGGAACCTGCGCGGCGCCCTGGGCTTCCCAGTACGCCACCTCCCCTTCCACCTGCCCCGCGTACTCCTTCAGCCTCCTCGCCCACTGCTGGTACGAGGCGCTCTTCGGCCCCAACTCCACCTGCTCGCACGCCCGCTCCACGTCCTCCACCAACACCCGCCACGACACCCCATCCACCACCAGGTGGTGCACCACCACCAGCAAGCGCCGGCCCTTCTCTCCCAGCTCGAAGAGCACCGCCTTCATCAGCGGGCCCTTCTCCAGCTCCAGGCTGCCCTGCACCCGCGTCGCGACCTGCTCCAGCTCCGTGGCCACGTCCGGCGCCCCGCGCAGGTCCACCTGCTCCAGCTTCAGCGCACCCGCTTCTTCCACGCTCGCGTTGCGCTGCTTCCACTCGCCGTCCACTCGCTCGAAGCGCATCCGCAGCGCGTCATGGTGCTTCACCACCGCGCCCAACGCCTTCTCCAGCACCGCCGCGTCCAGCGCGCGCGAGACCTCCAGCAGCAGCGACTGGTTGCTGTGGCTCGGCTTCTTCCAGGCCTCTTCCAGGAAGCTCTTCTGGATGGCGGTCAGCTCCACCGGGCCTTCGACAGGTCCCTGATCCGCCACGGCCTGCGCGGCCTTCACCACCTGCGCCAGCTCTTCCACCGTCTGCTTCTGGAAGAGCTGCTTCGGCGTCACTTCCAGGCCCGCCCTTCTCACGCGGGACACCACCTGCAGGCTCAGGATGGAGTCACCACCCAGCTCGAAGAAGTTGTCCTGCACGCCCACGCGATTCAGGCCGAGCACCTGCGCCCAGACCTCCGCCAGCGTCTTCTCCATCTCCGTGCGCGGCGCCACGTACTGACGCGCCAGCTCCGGGCGGACGCCTTCCGGCTCGGGCAGGGCCTTGCGGTCCACCTTGCCGTTCGACGTCAGCGGCAGCGCCTCCAGCGCCACGAACGCCGAGGGCACCATGTACTCGGGCAGCCGGACCTTGAGCACCTGACGCAGCTCGTTCGTGTCCACCGTCGCCGGGCCGTGGCCCACGACATAGGCCACCAGGCGCTTGTCACCCGCGCCCTGGCCCCTGGCCATCACCACCGCGTCCTTCACCGCCGGGTGCGCTCGCAGCGCTCCTTCCACTTCGCCCAGCTCGATGCGGAAGCCACGCACCTTCACCTGCGTGTCCGCTCGGCCCACGAACTCCAGGCTGCCGTCCTCGCGCCAGCGCGCGACGTCACCCGTGCGGTACAGCCGGGCACCCGGCTCGCCGCCGAACGTGTCCGGCACGAAGCGCTCCGCCGTCAGCTCCGGACGGCCGGGATAGCCCCGAGCCACACCGACGCCTCCCAGGTACAGCTCGCCCGCGACGCCCAGGGCGACCAGGCCGCCGCGCGCGTCGAGCACATAGGTCCGCACGTTGGCCAGCGGCCGGCCAATGGACGGCGTGCGGCCGTCGGCCACGCAATCCGTGAGCGTGGCCACCACGGTGGCTTCCGTGGGCCCGTACGAGTTGACGAAGCGCCGGCCGGGGGCCCAGCGCGTCACCACCTCGGCCGGGAGCGCTTCACCGCCCGAGATGACGGTGCGAAGCGCGGGCAGCCCCTCGGACGGCGTGACGGCGAGCGCCGCCGGCGTGAGGCTGAGCACCGTGATGTTCGCGTCCCGCAGCAGCGCGGACAGCGTGTCGCCCGGCAACAGCCGCTCCGCGGGCGCCAGCACCAGCGTGGCCCCCGAGGTCAGCGTGGTGAAGATCTCCTCCACCGAGAGGTCGAAGCTCAGGTTGGCGAACTGCAACACGCGGCTGCCCGGCCCGATGCCGTACGCCACCGCCTCGTGGGTCACGAGGTTGGCCACGCTCCGGTGCTCGATGGCGGTGCCCTTGGGGGTCCCGGTGCTGCCGGAGGTGTAGATGATGTACGCGAGGTTGCCGGGGCCCGCGCCGCGGGTGACGCGCTCTCCGCTCTCGCGAAGGACCGCTTCACGCGCCTCGTCCAGGCAGAGCGTGCGAGCCGAGGTCTCCGGCAGGCGTTCCCGCAGCGAGCCCTGGGTGATCAGCACCTCGGCGCCGCTGTCGCTCAGCATGAAGGCGAGCCGCTCGCGAGGCAGCATCGGATCCAGGGGCAGATAGGCCCCGCCCGCCTTGAGGACGCCGAGCAGCGCCACCGCCACATCCAGCGAGCGCTCCAAGCACAGGCCGACCCGGACCTCCGGGCCCACGCCCAGCCGGTGCAGCGCCCGCGCGAGCTGGTTGGCTCGCGCGTCCAGCTCCCGGTAGGTCAGCCGCTGTCCCTCGAACTCCACCGCCACCGCGTCCGGCGCCCGGTCCACCTGCGCCTCGAACAGCGAGGCGACGGTGGTGGCTTCCGGGAAGGCCACGCGGGTGCCGCTCCACGTCTCCAGCACCTGCTGACGCTCCGCCTGCGTCAGCAGCGATACATCCTCCAACCGCTTGCCGGCGCTGGCCACCAGCCCCAGCAGCGCCACCTTCCACTGCTTCAGCAGCGCGTCCATGCCTCGTGCCTCGAAGCGCGACACGTCATAGGCGAGCATCAGCCGCAGCTGCTTGTCAGGAATCACCGACAGCGTGAGCGCGTAGTTCGTCCGCTCCTTCACGCGGACGTCTCCGACCTCCCAGCGATTGGCGCGGCCCTTCAACGACGAATCAATGGGGTAGTTCTCGAAGACGAGCAGGCTCTCGAACAGGGCCTGTCCGCGCGGCACCTCGCTCCAGCCCTGCACGCGCACCAGCGGGCTCTGCTCATACTGCCGCTGCTCCGCCTGCTGCTCCTGCTGGGCCTTGAGCCACGACTCCACCCACTCGCCGCCACCGAGCTTCACCCGGACCGGGAGGGTGTTGATGAAGAGGCCGACCATGCCTTCGACACCGTCCAGCTCGGCCGGGCGGCCCGCCACCGTGGCGCCGAAGACGACTTCGCCTTCGCCCGCATGCCGTCCCAGCACCAAGGCCCAGGCGCCCTGCGCCAGGGTGTTCACCGTCACCTGCTGCCGCTGCGCGAAGCCCTGCACCGCCGACGTCTCCTCCTCCGTCAGCTGCAGCACCAGCTCATCCTGGGCATGGGAGCCATCCTTCGCCCCACGCGCTTCCAGCGGCAGCCGCGTCGGCGCGCTCACGCCCTTCAGCGCCTCACGCCAGTACGCCTCCGCCTTCTTCGTGTCCTGCTTTCCGAGCCACGCGATGTACTCGCGATACGCCGCCCGCACCTGACCGCGGAGCTCGCCACCCGTGACGAGCGCCTCGTACGTCGTGAAGACCTCGTCCAGCACCAGACCGAGGCTCCAGCCGTCCAGCAGCAGGTGGTGGTGACTCCACACGCACCGCCACCCCTCCTCGCCCAGCTTCATCACCGCCATGCGCATCAGCGGCGCCTGGCCCAGCTCGAAGCCCTGGCGGGCGTCTTCCTTCAGGTACTCGTCCAGCGCGTGCTGCTGCGCCTCGCGGCCCAGGCTGCTCCAGTCACGCTCTTCCCACGGCAGCTGCACCGTGCGCTGCACCACCTGCAGCGGCTCCTCCAGCCCTTCCCAGAGGAAGCGCGTGCGCAGGATGGACAGCCGTTCCACCACGGTCTGCCACGCCTGCTTCAGTGCCTCCACCTTCAGCCCGCCGCGCACTTCCCACGCGAGCTGCTCCACGTACACACCGCTGCCGCCTTCCAGCAGCGAGTGGAAGAGCAGACCCTGCTGCAACGGGGAGAGCGGATAGACGTCCTCTACGCCCTCGCCCCGGCCCAGCACCTTCTCCAACTGATGTGCGCTGGCCTTCACCAGCGGGAAGTCCACCGCCGTCCACACCCCGGCGTCCGGCTCCCGCATCTCGTGCAGCAGCTTCTTCAGCTGCCGCTCGTACTCCCGGGCCAGCTGCTCGACGCTCTCGCGGCGGTGCAGCTCCCGGCCGTATTCAATGGCCACTTCCAGCCGGCCGCCCACCACCAGCCCGTTGACGCCCAGCACGTGCGCGCGCTTCTCGCCCTTCGCGTGCGCCTCGCCCGCCCGCTCCTTCGCTTGCGCGAAGTACTTCGACTGTGCGGCCGCCGCATCCACCTGCCCCAGGTAGTTGAAGACGACTTCCGCCTTCGGCAGCGCGCGCAGCTTCTTCTGGCTCTCGTCACTGCCCAGGTACTTCAGCAGCCCGAAGCCCAGGCCCTTGCCGGGCACCCGCCGCACCGACTCCTTCACCGCCCTCACCCACGCGCCCGCGCCTTCCGCCTTCGGCGCCTCCACCACCACCGGGTACACGCTGGTGAACCAACCCACCGTGCGCGACACCTCCAGCCCCACTTCCTCCTCGCGCCCGTGGCCTTCCAGCTCCACCCGCACCTGCTCCAGCCCTCTCCACTTCTTCAGCGCCGCTACCAGTCCCGCCAGCAGCACCTCGTCCACTCGCGCCCGGTACGCCCCGGGAACCTCGCGCAGCAGCGCCGCCGTCTCCTCGCGGCTCAACTCCAGACGGACCTCTCCCTCCAGGCCCGTCTCATTCTTCCCGCCCGCCTCGTCCACCGGCAGCGACGGAACCTGCGCGGCGCCCTCGGCTTCCCAGTACGCAACCTCCCCTTCCACCTGCCCCGCGTACTCCTTCAGCCTCCTCGCCCACTGCTGGTACGAGGCGCTCTTCGGCCCCAGCTCCACCGCCTCGCCCCTCGCCACCTGCTCACACGCCCGCTCCACGTCCTCCACCACCACCCGCCACGACACGCCATCCACCACCAGGTGGTGCACCACCACCAGCAAGCGCCGGCCCTTCTCTCCCAGCTCGAAGAGCACCGCCTTCATCAGCGGGCCCTTCTCCAGCTCCAGGCTGCCCTGCACCCGCGTCGCCACCTGCTCCAGCTCCGTGGCCACGTCCTGCGCCCCGCGCAGGTCCACCTGCTCCAGCTTCAGCGCGCCGGCTTCGTCCACGCCCGCGTTGTGCTGCTTCCACGCGCCGTCCACCCGCGCGAAGCGCATGCGCAACGCGTCGTGGTGCTTCACCACCTCGTTCAGCGCCTTCTCCAGCACCGCGGCTTCGACTTCTCCCGCGACGTCCAGCAACAGCGACTGGTTGAAGTGGTGCGCCTGGCTCCGCTCCTGCGCGAAGAAGGCCTGCTGCACGGGCGTCAGCTCCACCGCGCCTTCCACCGGCTTCTGCTCTCCGGCCTCCAGGGCGACCTTCGCGACCTGCGCCAGTTCCTCCACCGTTTGCTTCTGGAAGAGCTGCCTCGGAGAGATCTCCAGACCGGCCCTCCGAGCCCGAGCCACCACCTGCAGGCTCAGGATGGAGTCACCGCCCAGTTCGAAGAAGTTGTCCTGCACACCCACGCGATTCAGGCCGAGCACCTGCGCCCAGACCTCCGCCAGCGTCTTCTCCACCTCCGTGCGCGGCGCCACGTACTGACGCGCGAGTTCCGGGCGGACGCTCTCCGGCTCGGGCAGGGCCTTGCGATCCACCTTGCCGTTGGACGTCAGCGGCAGCGTCTCCAGCGCCACGAACGCCGACGGAACCATGTACTCGGGGAGCTTCGCCTTGACGTGCTCCCGCAGCCCGGAGACCCCAGGCCACCCTTCCGCCTTCGGCACCACGTAGGCGATGAGGCGCTTGTCACCGGCGCCCTGGCCCTTGGCCACCACCACCGCTTCCTTCACCGCCGGGTGCGCTCGCAGCGCCCCTTCCACTTCACCCAGCTCGATTCGGAAGCCACGCACCTTCACCTGCGTGTCCGCTCGGCCCAGGAACTCCAGCGTCCCGTCCGCACGCCACCGCGCCAGGTCTCCTGTCCGGTACATCCGCTCTCCGGACAACCCTCCGTGCACGTCCGGCACGAAGCGCTCCGCCGTCAGCTCCGCGCTTCCCAGGTAGCCCCGCGCCACGCCCTCTCCGGCCGCGTACAACTCGCCCGCGACGCCCACCGGCACCGGGTTCAGCGCCGCGTCCAGCACGTACACGCGCGTGTTTCCAATCGGCTGGCCAATGGCCACCACCTCGCCCACCTGGCTGCCTTCCGTCATCCGGTGGCAGCTGGTGAAGAGCGTGTTCTCCGTCGGGCCGTAGCACGCCGTCACCGGCACCTTCAGCTCTTCCACCACCCGGCGCACGTGCGGCGCGGACACTACGTCTCCGCCCGTCAGCAGCTGCTTGAGGCCGCGCAGCACCTCCACGTCCGCGTCCACCACCTGCGCGAAGAGGCCCGCCGTCAGGTGCAGCGTCGTCACGCCCTGCCCCTTCACTACCCGCTTCAACTCCTCCACGTCTCCCACCGGGCCCGGCGGGTACACCACCAGCCTCGCCCCATTCAGCAGGCTGCCCCACACCTCCAGCGTCGAAGCGTCGAACGACACCGGCGCAATCAGCAGCAGCGTCTCTTCAGGGCCCAGGTGCGCGTACTTCGTCCCCTTCACCGTGCGCAGCACGCCCCGCTGCTCCGTGCACACGCCCTTGGGCTTGCCCGTGCTTCCCGACGTGAAGTCGATGTACGCAAGGTTGCGTCCACCCACTCCACTCTTCGGCGCGTGCTTCGGCTGCTGCGCAAGCGTCTCCGCCACTTCCTCCAGCAGCACGCACTCCACGCCCTGCACCGGCAGCTTCTCCGCCAGCGCCCGCCGCGTCACCACCACCCGCGGCCTCACCTCCGACACCATCTGCTCCAGTCGCGCCTGGGGGTAGTCCGCTTCCAGCGGCACGTACGCGCCTCCGGACTTCGCGATGCCCACCAGCGCCACCACCAGCTCCACCGAGCGCTCCAGGCACAACCCCACCCGCTCCTCGGCTCCAACGCCCTTGCTCCTCAGCAAGTGCGCCAGCTGGTTCGCCTTCTCATCCAGCTGCCGGTACGTCAGCTTCTCTTCTCCGCACTCCACCGCCACCGCGTCCGGACGCTGCGCCACCTGACGCGAGAACTCCTCCGCGATGCTGCTCTCGCGCGCGTACTCCTGCTCCGTCGCGTTCCAGCCCTTCAGCACATGCTGACGCTCCGCCTCCGTCAGCAGCGTCACCTCGGAGAGCGAACGCTCGGGGTGGGCCGCGGCGGACTCCAGCAGCACGCGCAAGTGCCCCAACATCCGCTGCGCCGTGGCCGCATCGAACAGGTCCGTGCTGTAGACCAGCACGGCGCGCAGTCCCTCGGGCTCTTCCTTGAAGAGCAGCTCGAGGTCGAACTTCGCGACCTGATCCGCCTGCGGCATCGGCGTCAGCGTGAGCCCCGGGAGCTCCAGCCGCAAAGGCTTCGCCTGCTCCAGGTTCATCATCACCTGGAAGAGCGGTGAGTAGCTCAGGTTGCGGGCGGGCTTCAGGTCCTCCACGAGCTTCTCGAAGGGCACGTCCTGGTGCGCGTACGCGCCCACGGTCGCGGCCTTCACGCGGCCCAGCAGCTCCTGGAAGCTCGCCTCGGGGGAGATCCGGGTGCGCACCACCAGCGTGTTGACGAAGAAGCCGATGAGCCCTTCCAGCTCGGACTGATGCCGGCCGGAGATGGGCGTTCCGACGCAGATGTCCTCCTGCCCCGAGTAACGCGACAGCAGGGTCTGCCACGCGGTCAGCAGCACCATGAAGGGCGACATCGCCTGCGCCTGCCCCAGCGCCTTCAACTGCTCGTACAGGGCGCGCGGCAGCAGGGACTCGCGGCTCGCGCCCCGGAAGCTCTGCACCGAGGGACGCGGCCTGTCCGTCGGCAGCTCCAGCACCGGAGTCACGTCGGCGAGCTGCTCGCGCCACCACTTGAGCTGATTCTCCAGCACCGGCCCCTGGAGCCACTCCCGCTGCCACAGCGCGTAGTCGGCGTACTGCACCGGCGCCTCGGGCAGCCGCGGGGCCTCAGCGCGTGACAAGGCCCCGTACAGCAGCCCCATCTCCCGCACCAACACGTCCATGGACCAGCCGTCCGAGACGATGTGGTGCATCGTCAGGAGCAGCACGTGCTCGCGCTCGCCCAGCCGCAGCAGCGTGGCCCGCAGCAGCGGACCGCGGGTGAGGTCGAAGGGCTTCTGCTGTTCCTCTCGCGTCAGCCGCAGCGCCTCCTGCTCGCGCGTGGACTCGGGCAGCGACGTCAGGTCATGCAGGGCCACCGGGCACGGGCGCGGCGGCGAGATGACCTGAAGCGCATGGCCCTCCTCGTCGCGGAAGATGGTCCGCAGAGACTCGTGACGACGGAGCAGCTCCGCGAAGCACTGCTCCAGCGCGGCCACGTCGAGCGAGCCCTCGAGCTTCACGGCCGCCGGCATGTTGTACGTGGGCGTGCCCGGCTCCATCCGGTCCAGGAACCAGAGGCGCTGCTGGGCGAAGGACAGCGGCGCCGAGTCACCCGTGCGCGGGCGCGCGGTGATGGCCGGACGGGCCGACTGGGTGTCCTTCTTGCGGAGTTGACGGAGCAGCTGGGCCTGCTTCTCGGGCGAGAGGGCTGCGATACGCTTGTTGATGTCGCTCATGGGGATGTCATTCCTCGCCTGAAGCCAGTTGCCCTGATGCAAGCAGGGCGTCGATGTCGTCGCTGGTGTCCTGCTCCAGCAGGGCCAGCAGTTGCTCCAGCTCCGCCTGATCCGCCTGGGTGGACTGGGCCTGCACCAGGTGGACGGAGAGCCGGGCGATGCTCGGGTTCTCGAAAAGCGCACTCAGCGGCAGCTCGACTCCGAGCTCGCTGCGAATGCGGGAAATGGTTCGGGTCGCGAGCAGGGAGTGGCCTCCCAGCTCGAAGAAATCGTCGTGGATGCCGACGCGCGCCACACCGAGGATCTCGGCGAGGATGAGCGCCAGCTTCTGCTCCACGTCACTGCGTGGCTCGACATAGGGGTGCTCGGACGCGGGCCGTGCCCCGGAGACATCGGGCAGGGCCTTGCGGTCCACCTTGCCGTTGGACGTCAGCGGCAGCGCCTCCAGCGGCACGAACGCCGAGGGCACCATGTACTCGGGCAGTCGGCTCTTGAGTGCGCGACGCAGCTCACCCACGTCGAGCGAATCGGGGCCAGGGCCGACGACGTAGGCGACGAGGCGCTTGTCGCCCGCGCCCTGGCCCTTGGCCACCACCACCGCTTCCTTCACCGCCGGGTGCGCTCGCAGCGCTCCTTCCACTTCGCCCAGCTCGATGCGGAAGCCACGCACCTTCACCTGCGTGTCCGCTCGGCCCAGGAACTCCAGCGTCCCGTCCGCGCGCCACCGCGCCAGGTCTCCCGTCCGGTACATCCGCTCTCCGGCCAGGCCTCCGTGCACGTCCGGCACGAAGCGCTCCGCCGTCAGCTCCGCGCTTCCCAGGTAGCCTCGCGCCACGCCCTCGCCGGCCGCGTACAACTCTCCGGCCACTCCCACCGGTACCGGGTTCAGCGCCGCGTCCAGCACGTACAGGCGCGTGTTGCCAATCGGCTGGCCGATGGCCACCACTTCGCCCACCTGACTGCCTTCCGTCATCCGGTGGCAGCTGGTGAAGAGCGTGTTCTCTGTCGGGCCGTAGCACGCCGTCACCGGCACCTTCAGCTCTTCCACCACCCGGCGCACGTGCGGCGCCGACACCACGTCTCCGCCCGTCAGCAACTGCTTGAGGCCGCGCAGCACTTCCACATCCGCATCCACCACCTGCGCGAAGAGGCCCGCCGTCAGGTGCAGCGTCGTCACGCCCTTCCCCTTCACCACCCGCTTCAACTCCTCCACGTCTCCCACCGGGCCCGGCGGGTACACCACCAGCCTCGCCCCATTCAGCAGGCTGCCCCATACCTCCAGCGTCGAAGCGTCAAACGACACCGGGGCAATCAGCAGCAGCGTCTCTTCAGGCCCCAGCTGCGCGTACTTCGTCCCCTTCACCGTGCGCAGCACTCCGCGCTGCTCCGTGCACACGCCCTTGGGCTTGCCCGTGCTGCCTGAGGTGAAGTCGATGTACGCCAGGTTGCGTCCACTCACTCCACTCTTCGGTGCGTGCTTCGGCTGCTGGGCCAGCGTCTCCGCCATTTCCTCCAGCAGCACGCACTCCACGCCCTGCACCGGCAGCTTCTCCGCCAGCGCCCGCCGCGTCACCACCACTCGCGGCCTCACCTCCGACACCATCTGCTCCAGCCGCGCCTGGGGGTAGTCCGCTTCCAGCGGCACGTACGCGCCTCCGGACTTCGCGATGCCCACCAGCGCCACCACCAGCTCCACCGAGCGCTCCAGGCACAGCCCCACCCGCTCCTCGGCTCCGACTCCCTTGCTCCTCAGCAAGTGCGCCAGCTGGTTGGCTTGCTCATCGAGCTGCCGGTACGTCAGCTTCTCCTCTCCGCACTCCACCGCCACCGCGTCCGGCCGCTGCGCCACCTGACGCGAGAACTCCTCCGCGATGCTGCTCTCGCGCGCGTACTCCTGCTCCGTCGCGTTCCATCCCTTCAGCACCTGCTGGCGCTCCGCCTCCGTCAGCAGCGGCGCCGCTTCCAGCCGCTTGCTGGCGCTCGTCATCAGTCCGAGCAGCGCCACCTTCCACTGATTCAGCAGCGCATCCATCCCACGCTGCTCGAAGCGGGAGGTTTCGTAGGCCAGCCTCAAGCGCAGCTGAGGCCCCGGGATCACCGACAGCGTGAGGGGATAGTTCGTCCGCTCCCCAAGCCACACGTCCCGGACGTCCAGTTGGGCCGTCCTGTGCTTCAGGGAGTCATCGATGGGGTAGTTCTCGAAGACGAGCAAGCTCTCGAAGAGCGGCTGCCTGCGCGGCACTTCGGTCCAGCCCTGCACCTGCACCAGCGCGCTGTGCTCGAACTGCCGCTGCTCGGCCTGCTGCTTCTGGAGCCCCTTCAGCCACTCCGCCACCACCTCGTCCCCTGGCAGCTTCACCCGGACCGGGAGCGTGTTGATGAAGAGGCCGACCATGCCTTCGACACCGTCGAGTTCGGCCGGGCGGCCCGCCACCGTGGCGCCGAAGACGACGTCGCCTTCACCCGCGTGGCGTCCCAGCACCAATGCCCATGCGCCTTGCGTCAGGGTGTTCACCGTCACCTGCTGCCGCTGCGCGAAGCCCTGCACCGCCGACGTCTCCTCCTCCGTCAGCTGCACATGCAGTTCCTGCTGGCCCTTGATGCTCTTCGAGCCACGCGCCTCCAGCGGCAGCCGCGTCGACGCGCTCACGCCCTTCAGCGCCTCACGCCAGTACGCCTCCGCCGTCTTCGTGTCCTGCTTCCCGAGCCACTCGATGTACTCGCGGTAGGCGGAGCGAGCGCTGCTTCGCGCCTGCGCGCCCGTCACCAGCGACTCGTAGGTGGCGAACAGCTCCTCCAGCACCAGGCCGAGGCTCCAGCCGTCCAGCAACAGGTGGTGGTGGCTCCAGACGAAGCGCCAGCCGTCTTCACCCAGCTTCATCACCGCCATGCGCATCAGCGGCGACTGGCCCAGCTCGAAGCCCCGGCGGCTGTCCGCCTTCAGGTACTCGTCCAGCGTGCTCCTCTGCTGTTCGCGCCCGAGGCTGCTCCAGTCACGCTCTTCCCACGGCAGCTGCACTGTGCGCTGCACCACCTGCAGTGGATCCTCCAGCCCTTCCCAGAGGAAGCGCGTGCGGAGGACGGCCAGCCGCTCCACCACCGTCTCCCACGCCTTCCTGAACGCCGAGACGTCGAGTCCGCCGCGAACCTCCCAGGTGAGCTGCTCGACGTAGACACCACTGCCCGCCTCCAGCAGCGAGTGGAAGAGCAGACCCTGCTGCAACGGGGAGAGCGGATAGACGTCCTCCACGCCCTCGCCACGGCCCAGCACCTTCTCCAACTGCTGAGGGCTCGCCTTCACCAGCGGGAAGTCCACCGCCGTCCACAGCCCCGCTTCGGACTCCGTCCGCTGCCGCAGCAACTGACGCAACTCCTGGGCGTAGTGCCGCGCCAGCTCTTCCACGCTCTCGCGCCGGTGCAGCTCCCGGCCGTAGTCGATGGCCACTTCCAAGCGGCCGCCCACCACCAGTCCGTTGACGCCCAGCACGTGCGCGCGCTTCTCGCCCTTCGCCTGCGCCTCGCCCGCCTTCTCCTTCGCCGGCGCGAAGTACTTCGACTGCGCCGCCGTCGCGTCCACCTGGCCCAGGTAGTTGAAGACGACTTCCGCCTTC
>NZ_RAWO01000291.1:0-399 GCF_003668955.1 Corallococcus sp. AB038B
GGATGGGTTCACGGACGAGGTTTCGAAGTACCTGAAGGAGAATGTCTGGTGCTCCCTCACCGCGAAGAAGAAGGTTCATGACGTCGACATCGCGAAGCTGAAGGAGGAGCTGCGAAGCGCCAGTATCGAATTTCGTGGGCGCCTGGAGTCCCGTGGCACGCGAAAAGGCGGCACGAAGCTCTGCTGGAGGAGCCGACACGACGAGGGCTTCGCGCGCAAGTGGTACTACCCCTTCTCGATGGGGAAGACGCCCAGCCATCGTTCTCCCGGCGTGGCGTATTCGCTGCTGGACTCCATCTTCAAGAAGATCAAGCTGCCGTTCTGATACCTGAGGTGAACGTGAGCGTCATGCCCGTCGTCTGGGAGTGGGATGTCGGAGATCGTTTTTGTGTCCTGGAT
>NZ_RAWO01000292.1:0-398 GCF_003668955.1 Corallococcus sp. AB038B
GGAGGACCTGGTGCACCCGCGCGCGAAGGGCTCGGACCTGCTCGGTCATCTCTTTGATTTGGCGCTCCAGCGAAGCTTCGCGAAGGTGCACGCGCCGCTGGTGCCGGTGGCGGATGCGCCGGGGTTGCAGGACGCGGACACCGCGCTGACGAAGACGTTCGACCGGCTGCGCCGCCGCGAGTCCGGCGAGGCCCTGCGCGTGGGCATCGCCCAGCTCGGCGCGTCGCATACCGCCTCGCACTACTTCACGGACGCGGTGCGCGGGGTGCTGACCAAGCGCTTCGGGGACGCGGGCCGGGGCTTCATCGCCGCGGGCAAGGCGTCCCCTCGCCTGGAGAACGCGCGCGTGGCGCGGGAGCTGGTGGGCGACTGGAAGGTGGAGGACGCGATGGAGGCCG
>NZ_RAWO01000293.1:0-398 GCF_003668955.1 Corallococcus sp. AB038B
TCCGGCACGCAACATCAGCCGGTGGTCGCCAGGCTCATCGGTAATGACTATGTCATCGCCTGGGCGGATCAAAGTGCTGGAAATTCCAACATCCACGCACGGGTTTATGGGCTCAATTCTGCGCACCCGGAGATGGTCATTAACATCGAGACGGCTGGCGATCAAACGACGCCGGATGTCACGGTCTTGACCGATGGGCGATTTGTCATCAGCTGGTTAAATGGAGACAAGGTCAAAGCGCGCATTTACGATGCGCGTACGAGTGCCATCAATGTCACCGGGACGCTTGGCAACGACAAGTATGTTGGCACGGGTTTCGCCGGAGATATCCTTTTCGGTGACACGGGCGACGACATTCTGGCCGGCGGCGGCGGCGGCGATACGATTGATGGCGGATT
>NZ_RAWO01000294.1:0-398 GCF_003668955.1 Corallococcus sp. AB038B
GACCCCGTGCTGGACCAGAAGAAGTGCGTCTACGAGCCGCCCGTCCTGGCCGCCCGGGCAGGCGGCACCCTGACGCTGCGAAACTCTGATCCGCTCGTGCACAACGTGCGCGCCGCCTCCGGCTCCAACCGCTCCTTCTTCAACGTGGCCATGCCGCTGGAGGGGATGACGACCCGCAAGCCGCTCCCCGCGGAGCCGGGTGTGGTGCCCATCCGCTGTGACATCCACCCGTGGATGCGCGCGGTGGTGCGCACCTTCGACCACTCGTACTTCGCCACCACCAGCCCGGAAGGGCGCTTCCGCCTGGAGGTCCCCGAGGGCACCCACACCCTCGTCCTCTGGCACGAGCGGCTGCCCCAGGCCGAGCAGACCGTGAATGTCCGCGCCGGAGAGGTCGT
>NZ_RAWO01000295.1:0-398 GCF_003668955.1 Corallococcus sp. AB038B
CAGCTCCAACTCGAGGCCCGAGGGCGTGGAGGCCTGCATCGTCACCTCCACGGGCTGCCCCACCTTCGCCTCCCGGGGCGAGTCCACGGCCAGCTCCAGTCCCCCTTGCGCCTCCTGCTTCCACGGCACGGCGGCGGACAACGCCAGCGCGAAGCCCAGGCCCGGCACCGCGGGCTCCGCTCGCACCGTCCAGACATGCGCGCCTGCCGAGCCCGCCGCCGGGGCCTCCAGCGACAGCCCCTCGCGCAGCGCCTTGGCGTCATAGGTGCCCTCGGCCACGGGCTTCCCGTCGCGCTCCAGCACCACGCGCACCCGAGCGGGCAGCGGCTCTTTGAAGAGCGCCACCACGGCCTTGAGCGCCAGCCGGTTCGCCCGGCCTCCGCCCCAGCCCCGCGCCG
>NZ_RAWO01000296.1:0-397 GCF_003668955.1 Corallococcus sp. AB038B
CATGCCATGCGTGTGGATGGCCTCCGCGCACAGCTCCTTGCCCGTGCCCGTTTCGCCCTGGATGAGCACGTCCGACTCGCCCTGGGCCAGCCGCTCCAGCAGCGTGAAGACCTCCCGCATGCGTCGGCTGTTGCCCACCAGCCCCCCGAAGCTGCTGCGGGAGGAGAGGGGGAGGGCTCTCGTCTTCTCTCCTTCCGGAACCAGCTTCAGCTCGGTGGTACCCAGGGTCAGAGTTGCCCCTGGACGAACCTCCAATTCGGAGAAGCGCATACCCTCGCAGAAGGAGCCGTTGCGTGATCCAGGGTCCACCGCGCGCACGCCATCCTCGCGGACCTCCAGGACGAGGTGCTGCCTGGACACGGAGCGATCCGGCAGGACGATGTCCGACGTCGCTTCG
>NZ_RAWO01000297.1:0-397 GCF_003668955.1 Corallococcus sp. AB038B
CACGCGAGCAGGCGGCAGGTTGGACGGCGCCACCCCACCCGACTTGAGCTGCGTGGCAGAGGGGCAGACCAGCGCCTTCAGGTCGTCGGCTCGCCGGCCCAGGTCGTCGAACACTCGCGTCGCGTGCGTCACCGGGTCCGTCACCGTCGTCCCCTTCAGGTAGGGCGACAGCACCGCCGCCTTGCCCGCCACTCGCGGCGCCACGTGGAGGAACTCCGTCTGCGTCTCTCCCGAGTGGCACCCGCTGCACGTGTTCATGGAGAACTTGTGCCGCGCCTCCGTGTTCACGCCCGGCGCCCTCCAGAAGAAGTCCAGCGGCGCCCTCGCCATCGCCCCCAGGAACGGATTCCCGTTCAGACTGTTCGGCACCGTGTGCCGCTCCGCGATGATGTCCGCC
>NZ_RAWO01000298.1:0-397 GCF_003668955.1 Corallococcus sp. AB038B
AGTTGGGGAGGGACATCCGCAGCTCGGACAACCGCTGGATGACCTGGGGCTGGGCCAGGGCGTAGCCCACGCGCATGCCGGCCAGCCCATAAATCTTGGAGAAGGAGCGGGCGATGATGACGCTTCTTCCCGCGCGCACCTGGTCCACCATGGACTGGCCCGGCGCGGGCTCCAGGGAGTTCAGATACACCTCGTCCACCAGCACGGTGGCGCGGGGAGACACCGCCTCGCAGAAGGCGCGCAGGCGCGCCGGGTCGACGATGGTGCCCGTGGGGTTGTTGGGATTGCACACCGAGACGAGCTTCGTGCCCGCGCCCACGCGGGCCTCCATGGCCGCAAGGTCATGCGTCAGCGTGGCGTCGAGCGGAACGCGTTGCACCTTCCCTCCGACGCGCTC
>NZ_RAWO01000299.1:0-396 GCF_003668955.1 Corallococcus sp. AB038B
TCCGGCTTCGCCTCGCGCAGCGCCTTGCGCGCCTCCATCAGCGCCGCCACCGCCGTGCGCTCCGTCTCCCAGCGCGCGTGCAGCGTGGCCCGCGCGTCCTGCGTGGCGCGCAGCTTCTCCAGCGCCTCGTTGAGGGCGTCCTGCTCGTCCTCGCCGCCGGTGCCCTCCGCCAGGTCTCGCTTGCGCGCGTCGCGCTCGCGCTCCAGCGCGGCAATCTCCTGGTCCAGCGCCACCAGTTCCTCGGGGCGCGTGGACAGCTCAATCTTCACGCGGGCCGCGGACGTGTCGAGCAGGTCCACCGCCTTGTCCGGCAGCTGCCGGCCGGAGATGTAGCGGCTGGACAGGCGCACCGCGGCGCTGACGGCCTCGTCGCGGATGATGACGCCGTGGGCCGCC
>NZ_RAWO01000031.1:0-10477 GCF_003668955.1 Corallococcus sp. AB038B
CGAGCGTGGTTGCCTTCACCTGGGCCAGCAGCTGGCGGAAGGAGTCCTCCGGGCGCACGTGGGCGCGCAACACCAGCGTGTTGACGAAGAAGCCGATGAGGCCCTCGGCCTCGGAGTGGGTGCGGCCGGCGATGGGAGAGCCGACGCTGACGTCGTCCTGGCCGGAGTAGCGCGACAGCAGCAGCTGGAAGGCGGAGAGCAGCAGCATGAAGGGCGTGGCGCCTTCACGCTGGGCGAGGCTGCGCAGCGAGTCGGTCAGCTGCGAAGGGAAGTGCACGGGCACCGTGGCACCGCGCCGTGACTGCACGGCCGGACGAGGACGGTCCGTGGGCAGCTCCAGTGCGGCAGGGGCACCCGTCAACTGGCGCTTCCAGTAGCCGAGCTGCGCATCCAGCGTCTCGCCCTGGAGCCACTGGCGCTGCCAGAGGGCGAAGTCCGCGTACTGCACCGGCATCGGTGCGAGCGACTGCTCACGGCCCGCGGAGAAGGCGGCGTAGCTCGTGGCCAACTCCTTCACGAGGACGCCCATGGACCAGCCGTCGGAGACGATGTGGTGCATCGTCACGAGGAGGACGTGCGTCTCTTCAGCCAATCGCAGGAGGGCGGTGCGCAGCAGCGGCCCATGGACGAGATGGAAGGGCTGCCGGGCTTCCAGCGTGGCAAGCCGCAGCGTCTCCGCTTCGCGAGCGGACTCCTCCAGGGAAGAGAGGTCCTGCACGGGGAGCGCCCAGGAAGCCGGGGCATGGATGCGCTGGAAGGGCTGGCCCTCTTCTTCAAAGAAGGTGGTGCGCAGGGCTTCGTGCCGCGCCACCAGCGCCTCGAAGGCGCGGCGCAGGGCCTCGACGTCCAGGCGGCCCAGGAGGCGCAGCGCGACGGGGAGATTGTAGGACGCGTCATCCGGCGCCAGCTGATCGAGGAACCAGAGGCGCTGCTGCGCGAAGGAGAGCGGCTGGGGCCCTTCGGTGCGAACACGCGTGAGGGGAGGCAGGCGCGTACCGGTAGAGACGCGCTGCAACTTCTCCGCGAGTGTCGCGATGGTGGGGGCTTCGAAGAGGGCTCGGAGGGGCAGCTCCACGTCGAACGCGGCACGCACGCGGGCCACCAACTGCGTGGCGAGCAGCGAGTGGCCACCCAGCTCGAAAAAGTTGTCCGTGCGGCCGACAGAGGGCACACGAAGCACTTCGCTCCAGAGGGTCGCGAGCTTCTCCTCCAGCGGAGTCGCCGGGGCTTCATAGACGTGCGAAGCCCGGAGCACACCCGCGTCCGGGGCGGGAAGCGCCTTGCGGTCCACCTTGCCGTTGGACGTCAGCGGCAGCGCGTCCAGAGGGACGAAGGCGGCGGGCACCATGTACTCAGGCAGCCTCTGCTTGAGGTGCGCACGGAGGGCCGTGACGTCGAGGGCGTCGCCGACGACATAGGCCACCAGCCGCTTGTCGCCTGGATCATCCTCGCGGGCGAGCACGACGGCATCCTTCACAGCGGGGGCTGCGCGCAGGGCGTTCTCGACTTCACCCAACTCGATGCGGAAGCCTCGCACCTTCACCTGGGCGTCGATGCGGCCGACGAAGTCCAACTGGCCATCCGCGCGCCAGCGCACCACGTCGCCCGTGCGGTAGAGGCGAGCCCCTTCTTCACCGGAGAATGCGTCAGGCACGAAGCGCTCTGCGGTGAGGCCAGTCCTTCCCGCGTACCCGCGCGCGACGCCGACGCCACCGATGTGCAACTCACCGCGCACGCCCACGGGCACGGGCTGGCCGTGCGGGTCCAGGACATAGACGTGCACGTTCGCCAGCGGCTTGCCGATGGACGGCACTTCTCCATCCGCCACCGCCTCACCGAAGGTGGCGATGACGGTGGCTTCGGTGGGGCCGTAGGTGTTGAGCAGGCGCCGTCCCGGGGCCCAACGCGCGACGACATCCGCGGGCAGAGCTTCGCCGCCGGAGATGACGGTGCGCACCTTGGGCAGTCCCTCGGACGACGTGGCCGCCAGTGCCGCGGGGGTAAGGCTGACGACACTCAACTCCTGCTCACGCAGCAGCACGGGCAGCGGCGCGCCCGGCATCAGCTTCTCCAGCGGTGCGAGCACCAGCGTGGCGCCGTTGCAGAGTGTGGTGAAAATCTCCTCCACGGACAGGTCGAAGCTGAGGCTGGCGAACTGCAACACGCGGCTGCCGGGCCCAATGCCGTAGGCCACTGCCTCGTGGGTGACGAGGTTGGCGACGCTGCGGTGCTCCACCGCCGTGCCCTTGGGAGTACCCGTGCTGCCCGAGGTGTAGAGCAGGTACGCCATGTTCGCGGGCGTCACGCCCGTCACGGGCGCATCCGTCGGTTCAGCGGCGAGAGCACCGCGCTCGGTGTCCAAGCAGAGCGCGCGCGCATGCAGTGCTTCGGGGAAGCGGTCCACCAGCGCGTGCTGGGTGACGAGCACCTGGGCCGCGCTGTCCTCCAGCATGAAGGACAGACGCTCACGGGGCAGAAGCGGATCCACCGGCACCCAGGCACCACCGGCCTTCAGGATGCCCAGCAGACCAATGGCGATATCGAGGGAGCGCTCGACGCTGAGCGCGACGCGAACTTCCGGTCCCACGCCACGACGGCGAAGGGCATGGGCGAGCTGATTGGCGCGCGCATCCAGCTGCGCGTACGTCAGCTGCGTCCCCTCGAACACAGCAGCCAGTGCCTCCGGCGCGCGACGCACCTGCTCCTCGAAGAGCGAGTGCATGCACGCTTCGGGGAACGGCGCCCGCGTCGCATTCCACTCCACCAGCACCTGCTGGCGCTCCTCCCCCGCGAGCAACTGCACCGACGACAGGCGGCGGTCCGGATGCGCGACGAAGCCCTCCATGAGCAGCCGCAGGTGCCGCATCATCCGCACGACGGTCGACCTGTCGAAGAGGTCGGTGTCGTATTCCAACTCTCCCGTGAAGCCCTTCTCGGTCCTCGACAGGGACAGCGTGAGGTCGAACTTCGCGGAGGCGCCCATGCGCTCCTCGACCTGCACCTTCACGCCCGCGAGCGAGAGGTCCACCTCCGGGATGTTCTGCATGAGGAACAGCACGTTGAACAACGGCGACCCGCGCAGGTCGCGCATCGGCTGGAGCTGTTCGAACGGCAGGTTCTGGTTCGCGAGCACCCCCAGCGTGGTGGTGCGCACCCGGCTCAGCAGCTCCCGCACCGTGGGTTCGCCGCCCATCCGGGTGCGGAGCACGAGCGTGTTGATGAAGTACCCGAGCAGCCCCTCCAGCTCCGCGTCGTTGCGGCCCGCCACGGAGGACCCCACGCTCACGTCGTCCTGGCCGGAGTAACGGCCAATCAACACCTGGAGCGCGGCGAGCAGGAACATGAAGGGCGTGAGGCCCTCGCGCGTGCAGAGCGCTTCCACGGCGCGCGACAACTCCAGGGGGAAGGCGACCGGCAACAGGGCGCCAGGATGCGCCCCTCGGGGACCTCGGGGACGGTCCGTGGGCAGCTCCAGCACGGATGGCATTCCGTCAATCTCGCGGCGCCACCAGGCGATCTGCCTTTCCAGCTCCGCGCCCGACAGCCACTGGCGCTGCCACACCGCGAAGTCCGCGTACTGGAAGGGCAGCACCGGCAACACGGGCTTCGCCCCCGCGACGAAGGCACGGTAGGCCTCCGACAGCTCCCGCATGAGGACGCTCATGGACCAGCCGTCGAACACGGCGTGGTGGATGGTCAGCAGCACCAAGTGCTCGTGAACATCCAGCACCAGCACCGACGCGCGCAGCAGCGGCCCCGACTCCAGGTTGAAGGGGTGGCGCACCTCGGCCTCCGTGCGGCGCAGCACCTCCGCCTCGCGCTGCTCCGGAGACAGGGCCCGCAGGTCCACCACCGGCAGCACCAGCGGCTCGGGCGGCGCGATGACCTGCACGGGCACGTCCTCGGTCGGCTGGAAGGTGGTGCGCAGCGCTTCGTGTCGGTGCACCACCAGCTCCAGCGCCAGGCGCAGGGCCTCCAGGTTCAGCGCCCCGGTCAGCCGCAGCGAGAACGGCATGTTGTACGCGGCCGAGCCTGGATCGAACTGCTCCATCACCCAGATGCGCTGCTGCGCGAAGGACGTGGGCAGGTTCCGAGTGCGCGGCACCGGCACCACCGGCGGCGGACCGGCGAAGCGCGCATCCTTCGCTGAGGCCGCGATGCGCACCGCCAGCTCCGCCACGGTGGGGGACTCGAACAGCGCCTGCAGGGGCAGGTCCACCTGGTACGCCGTGCGCAACCGCGACGTCAGCCGCGTGGCCAGCAGCGAGTGCCCTCCCAGCTCGAAGAAGCTGTCGGTGGCACCCACCCGCGGCACCTGGAGGAGCGACGCGTAGAGCTCCGCGACCTGGGCCTCCATCGGCGTGCGCGGCGCGACGAACTCTCGCGCTGCTTCCGTGGACACGTCCGGCGCGGGCAGTGCCTTGCGGTCCACCTTGCCGTTGGGCGTCAGGGGCATCGCGTCCATCACGACCAGCGCGGACGGCACCATGTACTCGGGCAGCCGCTCCTTCATGAGCGCGCGCAGCGCCTGGGACTCCAGCGTCTGTCCGGGACGCGCCACCACGTAGCCCACGAGGCGCGCGTCGGCCCCGTTGCCGCGCACCACCACGGCGGCGTCGCGCACGCCCGGGGCCTGGCTCAGCACCGCTTCAATCTCTCCCAGCTCGATGCGGTAGCCGCGCAGCTTCACCTGGTTGTCGACGCGGTTGAGGTACTCCAGCACGCCGTGGGCGGCCCACCGCACGCGGTCGCCCGTGCGGTACACGCGCAGGCCCGGTACGCCGCCGTACGCGTCTGGGATGAAGCGCTCCGCCGTCTGGTCCGGCCGGTGGAGGTAGCCCCGGGTGACGCCCTCGCCGCCGATGAACAACTCACCCGGCACGCCGCGCGGCACCGGGTTCAACCCGCTGTCCAGCACGTACACCTGCGTGCCGGAGATGGGCCGGCCAATCGGCACGCTGCCCGTGCCCGACGCCACCTCGTGCGCGGTGGACCACACCGTCGTCTCCGTGGGGCCGTACACGTTCCACAACACGCGGCAGCGCTGGAGCAGCGACTCGGCCAGCTCTCGCGGCAGGGCCTCGCCGCCGGTGAGGGCCGTCAGCTCCGGGCCCTTCCAGTCCGTCTCCAGGAGCAGCCGCCAGGTGCTGGGCGTGGCCTGGAGCACCGTCGCCCCGCACTGCCGCAGCAGCCCCGCCAGCCGAGAACCGTCCACGGCGATGTCCCGCGACGCGATGACGACCTGCCCGCCCACCGACAACGGCAGGAACAGCTCCAGCACCGCGATGTCGAACGACAGCGTGGTGACGGCCACCAGCACGTCCTTCGAGGACATGCCCGTCGCCTCCCGCAACGCCGCCAGGAAGCGCGCCACCGTGCCGTGAGGCACCTGCACGCCCTTGGGACGCCCGGTGCTTCCGGAGGTGAAGAGCACGTACGCCACGGCCTCCGGTGGCACCGCGTCGCGCAGCGGTGCGCCGTCCTCCGCCGCGATGGCCTCCGCGTCCCCGTCCAACGACACCACGCGCGCCGAATGCGGCGGCAGGATGGACGCCAGCGCGCGCTGCGACACCAGCACCGGCATCCCGCTCGTCTCCACCATGTACGCCAGGCGGTCCGGGGGGAACGCCGGATCCAGCGGCACGTAGGTGCCCCCGGCCTTCAGCACGGCGAGCACCGCCACCAGCATGTCGAGCGAACGCTCCACGCACAGGCCCACCCGCACTTCCGTGCCCACGCCCAGCCGGCGCAGGTGTCGCGCCAGCCGCGAGGCCCGTTCCTCCAGCTGCGCGTACGTGAGCGACTGGTCCCCGAACGTGACGGCGACCGCGTCCGGCGTGAGGTCCACCTGGGCTTCGAAGGCGCCGTGCTGCGTGCTCCACGGCAGCGGGGCAGGGCGGGGCGGCTGCCAGGCGAGGAGCACCTCGTGGCGCTCGGCGTCGGTGAGCAGCGGCAGGCGGGAGACGGCCTCGTGGGGGCGGCGGACGGCGCCCTCCAGCAGCACGCGCAGGTGCTCCGCCATGCGCGCCAGGGTGGGCGCGGTGAAGAGGTCGGTGTCGTATTCGAGGAAGCCCTTGAGGCCCGCTTCCGTCTCCAGCACCTGGAGCATCAGGTCGAACTTCGACGTGAGCGTGTCCAGCTCCATCGCCTCCAGCTTCACGCCCTCCACGGACGCCGCGCCGCGGAAGGAGGCCTGGAGCGTGAGCATCACCTGGAAGAACGGCGTGCGCCCCTGGGTGCGCTCCGGACGCAGCTCCTCCACCAGCCGCTCGAAGGGGAACTCCTGGTGCTCATGGGCCGCGAGGACCGTCTCCCGCACCTGGTGCAGCAGCGCGCGGAAGGACGCGGAGGGCTCCACCTGCGTGCGCATCACCACCGTGTTGACGAACAGCCCGATGAGGCCCTCCACCTCGCCGCGCGTGCGGCCCGCCACCGGCGAGCCCACCGTCACGTCCTCCTGCCCCGCATAGCGCGACAGCAGCACCTGCCAGCCCGTCAGCAGCACCATGAAGAGCGAGGCGCCCTCCTGTTGCGCCAGCGCCTTGAGCGCCTCCGTCAGCTCGCGCGACAGCAGGAACTCATGCCGTGCACCCCGGCCACTGCGGGCCGCGGGGCGGGGCAGGTCCGTGGGGAGCTCCAGCGCGGAGGGCACTCCGGCCAGCTGCCGCTTCCAGTAATCGAGTTGCTTCTCCAGCCGGGGGCCCTGCATCCACTCGCGCTGCCAGACGCCGAAGTCCGCGTACTGCACACCCAGCGGAGGCAGGGACAGGGCCTGTCCTCGCGCGAAGGCTCCGTAGTGGAGCGCCACCTCGCGCACCAGCAGCGTCATGGACCAACCGTCGGAGACGATGTGGTGCACCACCACCACGAGCAGGTGCTCCTTGGGCGCGGACGTCAGCAGCAGCGCGCGCAGCAGCGGGCCCTTCGCGAGGTCAAAGGGCCGGGCCGCGGCTTCACGCGCCAGGCGCCACGCTGCTTCCGGTGGCGAGCCGGTGAAGTCGTGATGCTCCAGCGCGAGCGCCGGCTCCGGAGACACCACCTGCACGGGGCCGGATTCGTCCTCGCGGAAGGTCGTGCGCAGCACTTCGTGACGGCGCACCACTTCGCGCAGCGCGCGCTCCAGCGCGGCCACGTCGAGCGCGCCCTCCAGGCGCACCGCCATGGGCACGTTGTAGAGGGACGTGCCGGGCTGCAGCTGATCAATGAACCACAGGCGCTGCTGGGCGAAGGACAGGGGCAGCGGGCGCGTGCGGTCCTGTGCTGGGATGAGGCCTTGGACGGAGTTGCCGGCGACGGCCTTCTGCGCGGCCATCTTCCTGAGCAGCTCGGCGCGCTTCTCCGGTGAGAGGTTCGCGATCCGCTTCGACAGATCCTGGCTCATCTCATGTACTCCGCGCTCGGGGACGCCATCGCGGGCGCCACCCGGGGCGGTGGCGTTCGCGAGAAGTAAGACCTGCTGCTGATTCCGGGATGACGCCGTGCGCCGCTCTCTCGCGAGAAGCGGAGGGTGGGTCAAATCCGCACTGGCCACACTATTCTGTGGGCAGCCGAGCTGTCATGGGGGCGCCCAGCCGGAAGTGCGAATGAATTCACGTATTTATGGGAAGAGGCGGGATCCCCGAACTCATCACCGGAAGGACTCACGGTGTCGCTCAGAGGGGAACCTGCGCGCGGGGTCGTCCTCCCGCCAGGAGGGGGAGCAGGCCGGACGCCGGCCTGCTCGCCACCCGTCACCGACTGCGTTTTCAGCCCGCCTTCGCCAGCGGCGGAGGCGGCGCGGTCAGCAGGGCCGCCGTGGGCACGGAGTAGTTCGCGGCCAGGAGGATCTCCGCGATGGCATCGCCCACGTTGGCCTGCGTGTCGTTGTACTCGGTGGGCTTGCAGAAGATGCACACCGCCAGGATGGGGCCCTGGAACGTGAACTCCGCGACCTCCACCTGCGGCACGGGCTTCTCCTGGACGCCCTTCACCGAGGTCATGCGCTCCACCAGGGCCTGCTGAAGCACCCGCACGTCCACGCCGTGCATCAGCGGCACCTTGATCGTCATCTTGCGGTACGGGTGGTGGCTGTAATTGATGATGTTGTCGCTGAACATCTGGTTGTTGCCCACGGCGATCCGCACGTTGTCCGACGTGTCGAGCGTGGTGACGAACAGGCCGATCTCCTGGACGATGCCCACGACGCCGCCGGCTTCAATCTCCTCGCCCACGCGGAAGGGGCGCAGCACCAGCAGGAAGATGCCCGCGGCGAAGTTGGCCAGCAGCCCGGACCACGCCGCGCCAATGGCGATACCCGCGGCGGCGATCAACGCGGCGAAGGACGTGGTCTCCACGCCCATCAACCCCAGGATGCCGACGATCAGCATTATCGTGAGCGTGCCGGTGAACAGCGAACCGACGTAGCGGATCAGCGTGGCGTCCAGCTGCCGCCGCTGCAGGCCCATGTCCAGCACCTTGCGGAAGCCGGCGATGACCGTCCGCCCGATGAACCAGACGAACAGCGCCCCAATGACCTTGAGCAGCATCGGGAGCGCTTCGGTCAGGGCAAGTGACTTCAATTGAACGACGATTTCATCCATGGCTCGAACTCCCTTGACCCGGACCGGGTGTGCGACGTGCCTTTTGCACGGGACTGGCCGGGGCATGCAAGTCGGGTTGCCTTGAATCCATATTTTTCCACGAGGGCAGTCATGACCCGCCCGGGGTCGTGATGGCTGGGCCTTGCGTGGAGGGAGCGCGAGGCTGAGGTTGCGGCGCATGCGCCTTTTCCCGGTCGCGGTCTCGCTGTTCCTGAGCGCCTGTACGGCCTCCCGCGTCGCGGTGCCTCCGCCCACGGGCGAGGAGGTGACGGTCTTCGTCCCCGGGTACCGCGGGTCGTTCCTCGCGACGGCGGACGGTGAGCACGAGCGGGCCTGGGTGTCCGTGGGCGACGTGCTGACTCGCGGTGAGCGGTCGCTGGCGCTGCCGTTTCCCGGCCAGCGGGCGACGCCGGGCTTCGGGCCGCTCGAGGCGGACGGACCGGTGACGCGCTTCACGGTGCTGCCGTGGGTGGCTCGCTACGACGTCTACAAGCGCTTCCTGGAGTTCGGGCGCGAGCGGCTGCCGGGCTTCGTCGTCTTCGACTACGACTGGCGGCAGGACAACCGCGTGACGGCGAAGCGGCTGTGCGCGCTGCTGGATTCGCTCGCGGAGGCGCGGGGCGGCCAGGTGAAGGTGAACCTGGTGGCGCACAGCATGGGCGGGCTGATCACGCTGCACTGCCTGCGCTACGGCACCGGTGACGACACGGGCGAGCCCACGTGGGCGGGCGCGCGGCACGTGAAGCGCGTGGTGTTCCTGGGCACGCCGTTCCGGGGCGCTCCGGGCATGTTCGACGATTTCACCCTGGGCACGCCGGTGGGGCGCAACCGGTCGCTGCTGTCACCGGAGGCGCTCTTCACCTTCGCGTCCGCGTTCCAGCTCCTGCCCATGGAGAGCGACTTCTTCGTGGACGCGAGCGGCCAGCCGGTGACGTTCGATGCCTACCGCCCGGACGCGTGGGTCGACGGCGGGTGGGGCGTGTTCCAGGACGCGGCGGTGCGGGAGTCGCCCGCGTATCGCCAGTGGCTGGAGCGCATGCTGGAGGCGCGCTCGCAGCTGGCGCGCTCACTCTCCGAGCACGATGAACCACCGCCGCCCTTCCGCACGCTGGCGGTGGTGGGCGTGGGGCATCCGTTGATCAAGTCGTTCCGGATCATCGACGGGAAGCCCACGTTCGAGGATCCGGTTCTCGCGGACGGAGATGGTTCGGTCCTGACGGCGCGGGCCATGCCGCCCGGGCCGCTCCACGTGGACCGGCTGGAGACGCAGGCGGACCACGTGGGGATGATGGGTGACGAGGAGGTCCAGGAGGCCGTCGCGCGCTTCGTCACCGGCGACTGACTTGGGGGTGATTCAGTCGCCCTGGATGGCGGCCTGCCAGTCGCCGTCCGAGGAGATGCCCACGCGCATGCCGATGTAGCTCTTCTCCTTGCGCATGTCGGTGATCATCTCGTCCGGATAGATGCCCTTGAGCAGGGCGAAGTCCGCGTCGGTGGCGCCTTCACGGAAGGCGGTGGGCCACCAGTACAGATTGCCCTCCTGGTAGAAGGGGAGGTTGAGGACGTGGACCAGCCGCGCCAGCACCGGCTGCGGGCTGTCCTTCCACTCCTCCTGGATGCGCCAGGTGGTGGCCATGTCCTGGTCGGGGTCGTAGGAGAAGCGCACGCTCGGGCCCTTCTCATCCCCCAGCTTCTGGAGGCCCGCGTAGTCGCACGCCACGGCGGCCTTGATGATGCGCTCGCGCATGGACGCCACGGCCGGAGGCAGGGGCTTCACGGTGGGCTTGGGGACGGGGCTCAGCCGGCTCGCCGAGCACGACGCCGCGGCCGGGGCGCTCGGCTTGGAGGCAGGCGGGGCAGGGGGAGGGGCGGGCTTGGGCGGGGTGGGCATGGTCGGG
>NZ_RAWO01000300.1:0-396 GCF_003668955.1 Corallococcus sp. AB038B
CTGTATAAACTACGACCCATTGTCCGACGCACATTAGTCACAACGAATAAAGGAAAAAATGGACTAATTGAATTACCTTATTCAGATGCTTCTCAACGACAACAGCAACAAAAACAGCAGCAGCAGCAGCAACAACAACAACAAATGAATGTTAATCATCATCTTTTACAACAACAGCAACAACATCAACATCATTCATTAGCTCAACCATTACCATTACCACACAGTGAAATTCATCATTTACATCCTGGACATCTGGATCTACATCATATCTATGCAACCGGTGGTGGCAATTCTAATTTGAATCTCGGCGGACTTCTACCAAATCATAATGATATACATTGTGAGCTCTATGCAGATCCATATGAAGCCATGGAAAACGAAGCAAAGAAAGTA
>NZ_RAWO01000301.1:0-396 GCF_003668955.1 Corallococcus sp. AB038B
GCCACGATGGGCGTGGCGCATCCGCGTCTCCACTCACAGTTACCGCCGTCTCCGGATGTGCGCCGCTCTGGCCCACGGACGTGATCAGCGGCATGATCGGGATCCGAACCATGAACCCTTACGCACTCAACGGGTTTTTGCAGCCTCCCCATCGAGTCCTGGTCCGGGCCCGGTTGGCGAGAGGTTCACTGTGTGAGTCGAGATGCAGGCGGATCAGCGGGGACGCGTGCTGGTGGTGGCCGGGAAGGAGTCCGGCGACGCCTTGATGGAGCGGCTGACCGCGAGCGGCTACCACTGCGCGTCGGCCGAACGGGAGAGCGGGCTCGCGGAGGTGGCGGATTCGCTGCAGCCGGAGGTCGTCCTGCTGTCGGTGACGGCGAAGCGCGCGGCGGAGCT
>NZ_RAWO01000302.1:0-396 GCF_003668955.1 Corallococcus sp. AB038B
ACGAGCTGCTTGTCGCTCCAGGTGCGGAAGTAGTCGGCGGGCGTCTGGTTGAAGCGCACCGAACTCGCGCCCGCCAGCCCCGTACCGGTGATGGTGACCATGGTGCCGGGCGCGCCCCCCTTGGGGTTGAAGTCCGTCACCACGGGGGCGGCGGCCCTCTTCACCGAACTGGACGCACCCCGCTGGGCGCCGGAGCCGCCGGGCGTGAGCTGCCCGTAGAAGTACACGCCGCTGTCGAACAGGATTTTCTGGAGCGCGAACGTCTGCCCCGTGCCCTTCAGGTCGATGAAGTCCTGCAGGTCGGCGAGCGTCGACTGCGCCTTGTTCTGGATGAAATACATCACGGCCATGTAGATGCCCGCGATGACGCCCGCGAGCATCGCGATGATGGGCAGG
>NZ_RAWO01000303.1:0-396 GCF_003668955.1 Corallococcus sp. AB038B
CATCGAGAGAACACGGAGGGAGCGTGCTCCCAGGTCTACCCCGCGCTGGCGAGGGTGGACCCCCGCCTCTTCGGCGTGTGCGTCGCCGGCATCAACGGCAGCAGCCACGGAGCGGGCGACGTGGACCACCCGTTCACCCTCATGAGTGTGTCCAAGCCGTTCGTCTTCGCCCTCGTCTGCCAGGCGCTGGGCCCGGAGGTGGCGCGGCGCAAGCTGGGGGTCAATGCCACCGGCCTGCCGTTCAACTCGGCCATGGCGATAGACCAGAGCCCGGACGGGCGGACCAACCCCATGGTGAACTCAGGAGCGCTCGCGACGACGAGCCTGGTGCCGGGCACCAGCCCCGAGGCCCGGTGGCGGTTCATCCACGAGGGGTTGTCACGCTTCGCCGGCAGG
>NZ_RAWO01000304.1:0-396 GCF_003668955.1 Corallococcus sp. AB038B
GTGGCCTCGAAGACATCCTTGCCCTGCTCCAGGAAGCGCGGGACTTCCTTCAGCCCGTTCTTCGCGGCCTCCACCAGTCCGCCCAGCGGGTTCTTCAGGGACGCGCGCGAGGTCTGCGTCGAGGCGACAGGCGTGGCACCGGGACGGTTGCGGTCGATGGGGCTCATGAAGGGCACCCGCCCATGGGGGTGCTGGGCGTTTCCATCATTTTCTCACAGAGCCCGCACGAAGTTGCGTCGCAGGTGGGAACCCGGCCGGTTTCGGGAATGTCTGGGGCGACATCCCCGCGACATCCCTGGAGAAACCATGACGATGAGACCTGTCCTCGGTGTCCTGCTCCTGCTCTGGGGCTGCGCCTCCAGCAGTCCTTCGACGCAGCGCGCCAATTCCAAATCA
>NZ_RAWO01000305.1:0-396 GCF_003668955.1 Corallococcus sp. AB038B
GGAACGACTCACTGAGCCGAGCTTCGCAGTCGGGTCTTGAGCTCATCGGCCGCGTCCGTGTCGCGCAGCACGACGAGCGTCTGCACGTAGTACGCGAGCGCCCACAGGTTCTCCTCGGGGATGGCGCCCTTCCACGTGGGCATCGCCGCACCCCCCACGCCCGAGGAGATGACGCGGTAGAGGTCCTCGCGCTGGCGCTCGGCCGTGTACGTGGAGCCGTCCACCGTGTCTCCCACCGGCCACACCGTGCGCAGCGGCTGGAAGAGGAAGTCTGGAGGCAGCACCTTCTCCGTCTTCGTGGGCTCGCCCTTCGCGTCCACCGCCACCGGGTGGTCCGACTCCCTGGCCAGGGCGGTGTAGGGGTCCATCCTGGACAGGTCCACGTCGCGGCCCAGC
>NZ_RAWO01000306.1:0-396 GCF_003668955.1 Corallococcus sp. AB038B
GGCGGAGAGGAGGGCTCGCGCATCCGGGCCTCGACGCGAGCGGCGCGCTCCCGGGCCTCGCGGGCGATGCGCTCGGCGATTCCCGGGTCCGACTGCACGTAGCGCAGCAGCGCGTCCACGTCACCCCCGCGAGCCTGCTGGAGGGCCTCGCGCGCCTCGGGTGGCAGCGTCTCCTCGGCGAAGCCGCCGGCGAGCGCCTCGTACTTCTTCACCAGCTCCGCGTGCTTCGCGCTCCACTCGCGGAACTGCACGTCGAACACCACGTCCAGCAGCGGGTTGTCCTCCGGACGCGAGCGGCCGAGCTTCTTCGACGCCGAGGCGAACAACACCCCCACGCTCAGCACCTGCCGGTCTCCAGCGGGGAGCCCCGGCACGGAGGCGCGCCCGAGCAGCGCC
>NZ_RAWO01000307.1:0-396 GCF_003668955.1 Corallococcus sp. AB038B
AGGCCCCACCGCCCTCGCCGCAGCGCCCGGGGCCCTCGCGCCAGATGAAGGCCGTGGAGGAGCCCGCCGAGGAGCCCGCGCCCCCCGCGGAGGAACCCGCCCCCCAGCCCGCGGAGGCCGCCGAGTCCCCGGACGCCGGGTCCTCCGAGGAGCCAGCGAGCGCCGAGTCCGCGTCCTCCGAGGAGCCCGCCTCCCCGTCCGCGGAGATGCCCGTCCCGGACGAGTCCGGCGAGGAGCGCGGCGCTGGCGCCATGTCCTCGCTCAAGGACAAGCAGAAGCTCGTCCCGCTCGTGGTGATGGGCGTGGTGGGGCTGCTCTTCCTGGTGATGATGATTGCCGTGCTCGTCGGCGCCTGAGCGGGCGTCACGGCCGTCGCACCAGGGCCGCACGGCCCAG
>NZ_RAWO01000032.1:0-10099 GCF_003668955.1 Corallococcus sp. AB038B
AGGTGGACCGCAAGGCCCTGCCCGAACCGGAAGACACGTCGCGCTCGGCCGGCTTCGTCGCGCCGCGCAATGCAACCGAAGAGCAGCTCGCGGCCCTCTTCGCCGAAGTCCTCCGCGTGGAGCGGGTGGGCCTCCACGACGACTTCTTCGCGCTGGGGGGTCACTCCCTGCTGGCCACGCAGCTCGTCTCGCGCGTGCGGGCCACGTTCGCGGTGGAGTTGCCCCTGCGAGCCCTCTTCGAAGCACCGACCGTCGAGGGCCTCGCGCCGAAGCTGGACGGAGCCCGGTCCGCGACGCTCCGCGCACCGCCGCTGCGGCCTGTCGCGCGTGAAGGCACCATTCCGCTCTCCTTCGCCCAGCAGCGCCTCTGGCTGTTGGATCAGCTCCAGCCGGGTGATGCGTCGTACAACATCCCCACGGCGCTCCGACTGACGGGCCAGGTGGACGTGGAGTCGTTGCGCCGGGCCTTCGAGGCACTCGTTGCCCGCCACGAGTCCCTCCGCACCACGCTCTCCGCCGGGCACGAAGAGCCGTCGCAATGCATCCAGCCGCCCTCTGACTGGGAGTTGCCCGTCATCGACCTGACGGCCCTCCCCGAATCGCAGCGTGAGGAGGAGGCCCGGCGCGCGGCGGCTACGGAGGCCCACCGTTCCTTCCAGCTCGCCACGGGCCCGCTGCTGCGCAGCACGTTGGTGCGGCTGAATGAAACGGAGCACCTGCTGCTGGTGACGATGCATCACATCGTCTCCGACGGCTGGTCCATGGGTGTCCTCGTCCGCGAGCTGGCTGCCTTCTACGAAGCCTTCAGCGAGGGGAAGGCGCCCTCGCTCGCGCCGATGCCGGTGCAGTACGCGGACTTCGCGATGTGGCAGCGCCAGTGGCTCCAGGGTGAAGCGCTGGACGCACAGTTGGGTTACTGGAAGCAGCAGCTCTCTGGGGCACCCGCCGCACTGGACCTGCCCACGGATCGCTCGCGGCCGCCCGTGCAGTCACACCGCGGTGCCACGCTGGACGTGCGCATCCCCACCCAGCTCTCCGAGTCCCTCAAGGCCTTGGCCCAGCGCGAGGGCGCCACGCCCTTCATGCTGCTGCTCGCGGCCTTCCAGGTGCTCCTGTCGCGTTACTCGGCACAGGATGACGTGAGCGTGGGTTCGCCCATCGCGGGCCGGACCCAGGCGGAGACCGAAGGCCTCATCGGCTTCTTCGTCAACACCCTGGTCCTGCGCGCCCAGCTGAACCCGCGCGCGACGTTCCGGGAACTGCTGGCCCAGGTGCGAGGCACGACGCTCGCGGCCTACGACCATCAGCACCTGCCGTTCGAGAAGCTCGTGGAAGCCGTGCAGCCCACGCGCGATCTGAGCCGCAGCCCGTTGTTCCAGGCCATGTTCGTCCTGCAGAACACGCCGAATGAAGCGCTGCGTCTGCCGGGATTGTCCTTCCAGACCTTGCCGCTGGAGTCCCCCTTCGCGAAGTTCGATCTCTCCCTCGGTCTGCGTGAAAACCGGGACGGATTCGCCGGCACGCTGGATTACGCAACGGACCTGTTCGACGCCGCGACCATCCAGCGGATGGCCGGACACTTCGGTGTGTTGCTGGAAACCATCGCGAAGCAGCCGGACACGCGACTGGGCGACTTGCCGCTGCTCACGGACGCTGAGCGCCAGCAACTCCTCATCGAGTGGAACCCGCCTGCCTCGCACGTGCCGCGGGAGTCCAGCATCCCCGCGATGGTGGAGGCACAGGTGCGCCGCACGCCGGATGCCCTGGCCGTCATCACGCCCGAGCGGCAGCTGACGTACCGGGAGCTGGACGCCAAGGCGAACCAACTCGCGCACCGCCTGCGAGGACTGGGCGTCGGGCCCGAAGTCCGTGTCGGTCTCTGCGTCGATCGCACCGAGGACCTTGTCATCGGAGCACTCGGCATCCTCAAGGCCGGTGGCGCCTACGTGCCGCTGGACCCCAGCTATCCGCATGAGCGCTTGGGCTGGCTGCTGGAGGACGCCCAGGGCCCTGCCCTCGTCGCGCACTCCCATCTGCTCTCGGCGCTGCCCGAAACCAGTGCCACGCCGGTGTGCCTCGACTCGGACGCGGAACTGGCGAAGCAACCGACGACGGCTCCGGTGGTGGACATCCACCCAGGCCACCTCGCCTACCTCATCTACACCTCCGGCAGCACCGGCCGCCCCAAGGGCGTTGCTATCTCCCATGGCAACGCAGTGACGTTCCTCCACTGGGCCTTGGAGACCTTCTCGCCGGAGGAATTGAAGGGAACGCTCGCCGCGACGAGCCTCAACTTCGACCTCTCCGTCTTCGAGCTCTTCGCTCCGTTGAGCAGTGGCGGTGCGGTGGTGGTGGCGCGCAACGCCCTGCACCTGGCGGAACTGAGCACCGCTTCCCACGTCACCCTCGTCAACACCGTGCCCTCCGCCATGGCCCAGCTGCTGCGCCTGGGCGCGGTGCCGCCTTCCGTGCGCGTCATCAACCTCGCCGGTGAAGCCCTGCCGGAGACGTTGGCGAAGCAGGTCTACGCCGTCCCGACGGTGCAGAAGCTCTTCAACCTCTACGGGCCTTCCGAGGACACCACCTACTCCACCGCATCCCTCGTCGGCCGTGACGAAGTGCCGCTCATCGGCCGCCCGCTACCCGCGACGCGCGCCTACGTGCTGGACGCTTCGCTGCAACCGGTACCCGTGGGTGTCGCAGGCGAGCTGTACCTCGCCGGTGAAGGCCAGGCGCGCGGCTACCTCCTACGCCCGGAACTCACTGCTGAACGCTTCGTTCCGGAGCCCTACGGTCCCCCCGGCGGCCGCATGTACCGCACGGGCGACCGTGTCCGGTACCGCCTCGACGGGCGCCTGGAGTACCTGGGCCGCATCGACTTCCAGGTGAAGGTGCGTGGCTTCCGCATCGAGCTGGGCGAAATCGAAGCCGCTCTCCGCCGCGCCCCGGGCATCAAAGACGTTGTCGTCGTCACCAAGGGTGAAGCCGCCGACAAGCGCCTCGTCGCCTACGTCACTCCCAAGGCCGAGGCCTCGCTGGAGGTCGAGTCCCTCAAGGCCCACCTGCGCCAGGGCCTCCCCGAGTACATGGTGCCCGCCGCCTTCGTCGTCCTTCTCGCCCTGCCCCTCAACTCCAATGGCAAGGTGGACCGCAAGGCACTGCCGGAGCCGGAAGCGCAGCAGGCAGGCAGCACCTACGAAGCACCGCGCACACTCACCGAGGAGCAGCTCGCGAACCTCTTCGCCGAAGTCCTCCGCATGGAGCGAGTCGGTGTGCGGGACGACTTCTTCGCCATGGGAGGCCACTCCCTGCTGGCCACCCAGCTCGTCTCGCGCGTGCGGGCCACGTTCGAGGTAGAGCTGCCACTGCGGGCCCTCTTTGAAGCCCCCACCGTTGAAGCGCTCGCACCGAAGCTCGCGAGCGCCCGGTCCGCCGCGCACCGTGCACCTCCGCTGCAGCCTTCGCCGCGCGAAGGCGTCATTCCGCTGTCCTTCGCCCAGCAGCGCCTCTGGCTGTTGGATCAACTCCAGCCTGGGGACATTTCGTACAACATCCCCACCGCCCTGCGGCTGACGGGCCGCGTGGACCTGGAGTCCTTGCGTGGCGCCTTCGAGGCATTGGTGGACCGCCACGAATCGCTGCGCACGACGCTCTCCGCGGAGCACGAAGAGCCGTCGCAATGCATCCAGCCGTCTTCTGGCTGGGAGCTGTCCGTCATCGACCTGACGTCCCTGCCTGAGTCGCAGCGTGAGGAGGAGGCCCAGCGCGCGGCGGCCACGGAAGCCCTGCGTGCCTTCGACCTCTCCACGGGCCCGTTGCTGCGCAGCACGCTGGTGCGGCTGGGACAGGACTCGCACCTGTTGCTGGTGACGATGCACCACATCGTCTCCGACGGCTGGTCCTTGGGTGTCCTCGTCCGGGAAGTGGCGGCCCTCTACGAAGCCTTCAGCACCGGCCGCGCTCCCGTCCTCCCGCCACTGCCCGTGCAGTACGCGGACTTCGCCATGTGGCAGCGAGGCTGGCTCCAGGGTGAGGCCCTGGACGCGCAGCTGGGCTATTGGAAGCAGCAGCTCGCAGAGGCTCCGTCCGCGCTGGACCTGCCCACGGACCACCCGCGTCCGCCAGTGCAGTCCCGCCGCGGTGCCACGGTGGACGTGCGCATTCCGTTGGAGATCTCTCAGTCCCTGAAGGCCCTGGCCCGGGATGAAGGCGCCACGCCCTTCATGCTGCTGCTCGCGGCATGGCAGCTGCTCCTGTCGCGCTACTCCACGCAGGACGACATCAGCGTGGGTACGCCCATCGCAGGCCGCACCCAGGCGGAGACCGAGGGCCTCATCGGCTTCTTCGTCAACACGCTCGTCCTGCGCGCCCACGTGCAGCCGCAGGACTCGTTCCGCCAGCTGCTCTCCCAGGTGCGCGGTACGACGCTCACGGCCTACGAGCACCAGCACGTCCCCTTCGAGAAGCTGGTGGAGGTCCTCCAGCCCGCGCGAGACCTGAGCCGCAGCGCCCTCTTCCAGGCGATGTTCTCCCTGCAGAACACGCCCATGGAGACGCTCCGACTGCCTGGGCTGTCCTTCCAGACCGTCCCGTTGGACACGCGGTCCTCCAAGTTCGACCTCACGCTGACGTTGCAGGAATCGCCCCAGGGCTTCGGCGGAACATTGACGTACGCCACGGACCTCTTCGATGCGTCCACCATTCAGCGAATGGCGGGCCACCTGGGCGTGTTGCTGGAGTCCATCGCCGCCCAGCCGGACGCGACGCTCGCGAGCCTGCCCCTGCTCACCGCTCCGGAGCAGCGGCAGCTTCTCGTGGACTGGAACGGCCCCAGCGCCGAGTTCCCTCGCGACCTCTGCATCCATGACGCCTTCAGCGCCCAGGCCCTTCGCACGCCCGACGCGCTGGCCGTCATCTGCCGCGATGAGCAGCTCACCTTCCGTGAGTTGGACACGCGCGCCAATCAGCTTGCGCACCGGCTGGTGAAGCTGGGCGTCGGCCCCGACGTGCGCGTCGTGCTCTGCGTGGAGCGCTCCGTGGAGGCCCTCGTTGGCATCCTCGGCACTCTCAAGGCCGGTGGCGCCTACGTCCCCATCGACCCCAGCTACCCGCGTGACTGGCTCGCCCACGTCCTCCAGGACACCGGCGCTCCCGTCGTCCTCACCCAGCAGCGCCTGCGCGACTCACTGCCTCCGCACTCCGCGCACACCCTCTGCCTGGACTCCGACTCCGAGGACTTCGCTCTTGAGTCCCAGGACGCTCCGGTGACGTCGGTCACCCCGGAGCATCTGGCGTACATCATCTACACCTCCGGCAGTACCGGCCGTCCCAAGGGCGTGATGATTCAGCACCGCTCCGTGCTCAATCTGCGCGTCGCTCTCGCCGCTACGGTGCACGCGGACGCCCAGCCTGAGGAACGCGTCAGCGTCAACGCTCCGCTCTCCTTCGACGCCTCCGTCAAGCAGCTCATCCAGGTCCTCGACGGCCACACCCTCTGCATCGTCCCCGACGAGGCCCGCGCCGACGTCGGCGAGCTCGTCAACCGGATTGCCCAGGACGCCTTGGACGTCCTCGACTGCTCTCCCGCGCACCTGCGCCTGCTGGTGGATGAAGGCCTGCTGGAGCGCAAGGCCATCCCCCACCGCGTCCTCGTGGGCGGTGAAGCCGTGGACCCCGCCACCTGGCGTCACCTGGCCCAGGCTCCGCGCCCGCGCGTCTTCAACGTCTACGGCCCCACCGAGTGCACAGTCGACGCCACCGCCTGCGCCTTCGACGCCTCCCCCACGCCCACCATCGGTCGGCCCCTGCCCAACGTCCGCGTCTACGTGCTGGACCGCACGCTGCGCCCCGTTCCCATCGGCGTCGCGGGCGAACTCTTCATCGGTGGCGAGGGCGTCGCGCGCGGCTACCTCAATCGCCCGGAACTGACCGCGGACCGCTTCATCCCGGATGCCTTCTCCTCCACGCCCGGTGCCCGCCTCTACCGCACCGGCGACGTGGTGCGCTGGCGCGCGGACGGGATGCTCGACTACCTGGGTCGTGCTGACTTCCAGGTGAAGGTCCGCGGCTTCCGCATCGAGCTGGGTGAAGTCGAAGCCGCGCTCCTCAAGCATCCCCAGGTGCACGCCGCCGTGGTGATGGCTCGCGAGGACAACCCCGGTGACAAGCGGCTCGTTGCCTACGTGGTGCCTCCGGAAGGCACGGAGTCCGCGCCCACGCCCGAGTCCCTCAAGGACTGGCTCAAGCAGCTCCTGCCCGAGCACATGCGCCCCTCGGCGCTCCTCGTGCTGGAAGCGCTGCCGCTCAACACCAACGGCAAGGTGGATCGCAAGGCACTGCCCGCGCCCCAGAACGGGGCGCTCGCCTCCAGCTACGTCGCCCCGCGCACTCCCACCGAGGAGAAGCTCGCGTCCATCTGGGCAGGAGTCCTGCGCCTGCCTCAGGTGGGCGTGACGGATTCCTTCTTCGAACTGGGCGGGCACTCACTGCTGGCCACCCAGGTCGTGTCTCGCGTGCGCGCCGGGTTCAACGTGGAGCTCCCGCTGCGTGCCCTCTTCGAGTCCCCCACCGTGGAAGCGCTCGCGGTTCGCCTCTCCGGACTCACCCGCACGAGCACCTCGCAGCTCACCCGCGTCTCGCATGACGGTCCGCTGCCGCTGTCCTTCGCCCAGCAGCGGTTGTGGCTCATTGATCAGCTCGAACCGGGCAGCCCCCTCTACAACATGCCCGTCGCCGTCCGGCTGGAGGGCCACCTGCGCGCGGACATGCTCGAGCGCGCGCTGCAGGAAGTCGTGCGCCGACACGACGCCCTGCGCACCACCTTCACCCAGGTGAACGGTGAACCGGTCCAGCGCATCCACTCCGACAGTCCGGTGCCCATGGGGCTCGTGGACTTCACGGACGTGCCCGAATCCCAGCGTGAGTCCGAGACGCGGGACCGCGTGGAACAGGAGATGCGCCGGCCCTTCGACCTGCACACCGGTCCGCTCATCCGCACGCTGCTCTTCAAGCTTTCCGAGCGCGAACACGTCCTCGTCATCACGATGCATCACATCGTCTCTGACGGCTGGTCGTTGGGTGTGCTGGTGCGTGAAGTCACTGCTCTCTACGCGGCCTTCTCCGCGGGGCAGCCGTCGCCCCTGCCTGCGCTCTCCGTGCAGTACGCGGACTACGCGGACTGGCAGCGCCGCACGCTTTCGGGTGAGACGCTGCGTCAGGAGATGGCCTACTGGGAGGGGAAGCTCTCCGGTGCTCCCGCCGTGCTGGAGCTGCCCACCGACTTCCCCCGCCCGGCCGTCCGGAGCACCTCGGGCGCGACCTTCGGCTTCGCCCTTTCGAGGGAGTTGACGGAAGCCCTCCGCAGCCTGGGCCACCGTGAAGGCGGTTCGCTCTTCATGGTGCTGCTCGCGGCATGGCAGGGCCTGCTTGCGCGCTACACGGGCCAGCAGGACCTCAGCGTGGGCTCGCCCATCGCCGGCCGCACGCGCGCGGAGACGGAGGGCCTCATCGGCTTCTTCGTCAACACGCTCGTCCTGCGCGCGAAGGTGGACGAGGGCCAGTCCTTCCAGGCGCTGCTCCAGCAGGTGCGCGCCACGGTGTTGGACGCGTACGAGCACCAGGAGGTGCCGTTCGAAAAGCTGGTGGAGGTCCTGCAGCCGACGCGCAGCCTCAGCCACACGCCTCTCTTCCAGACGCTGCTCGCGCTCCAGAATGTGCCCACGGAGGACGTGCATCTGCCGGACCTCCGGCTGCGAAGGCTGGAGGCCACCCACTCGACGTCGAAGTTCGACGTGAGCGCCTTCTTCACGGAGACGTCCGAAGGACTGCTGGGCACGCTGGAGTACAGCACCGCCCTCTTCAAGCAGAGCACCGTGGAGCGGATGGCCCGCCACCTGCGCACACTGCTGGAGACCGTGGCCGCGAAGCCCGAGCAGCCCATGGCCCACCTGCCGCTCCTCTCCAACGACGAGCGCCAGCGCCTCCTCGTGGAGTGGAACGACACCGCAGCCGTCAGTCCCACCGATGTTCCGGTCCACGTCCACTTCGCCCGGCAGGCCCAGTGCACGCCCAACGCTGTGGCCCTGGTGCTGGGCGACGCGACGCTGACGTACGCCCAGTTGGACGCGCACGCGAACCAACTGGCCCATCATCTGCGTGCCCTCGGCATCGCCCCGGGTGCGCGCGTGGGTCTCGCCGTTGAGCGTTCCTTCGAGCTGGTGACGACGCTCCTCGCCATCCTCAAGGTGGGCGCGGCCTTCGTCCCCGTGGACCGCAATGCGCCCGTGGAACGCATCGCCATGCTGCTGGAGGACGCGGACGTCGGAGTGGTGGTCACGCACCAGCCCTTCGCTTCGTTGCTCCCTGCTACCGGCACCCGCGTCTGGCTGGATGCCCAGTCCGCGGAGATCGCTTCGCGGCCCACGCATGCGCCCGATGTTCGCGTGGACGGTGAAGCCCTGGCCTACGTCATGTTCACCTCGGGTTCCACGGGCCGCCCCAAGGGCGTCTGCGTGCCGCACCGGGGCATCACCCGCCTGGTGCTCGGCAGCACCTTCATGCGCTTCAGGCCCGACGAAGTCTGGCTCCAGTTCGCACCGGTGGCCTTCGATGCCTCCACGCTCGAAATCTGGGGTGCGCTGCTGCACGGCGCGAAGCTCGCCCTCGCTCCGCCGCACTCCCTCTCCCTGGAGGAACTGGCCGCCCAGCTGCGCCACCACCGCGTGACGTCCCTGTGGCTCACCGCCGCCCTCTTCGAGCAGATGGCCCTGCACCAGGGTGAAGCACTCGCGGGCGTGCGTCAGGTCCTTGCCGGTGGCGATGTGCTGCCTGCGGCCCGTGTGCGCGAACACCTCGCGCGTCTTTCGGAAGGTGCAACGTTCATCAACGGCTACGGCCCCACGGAGAACACCACCTTCTCCACCACCTTCTCCATGCAGCACGGCACGCGCGTGGACGGCGCCATCCCCATTGGACGGCCGCTCTCCAACTCCACCGTCTACGTGCTCGACTCGCACCTGCACCCGGTGCCCGTGGGCGTCGCGGGTGAGGTGTACGTCGGCGGCCAGGGCCTGGCTTGGGGCTACCTGAATCGTCCCGAGCTGACCGCGGAACGCTTCGTGCCCCATCCCTTCGCATCCACTTCGGGCGAGCGCCTCTACCGCACGGGCGACCAGGCCCGTTGGAGGGAGGACGGCACCATCGACTTCCTGGGCCGCGTCGACTTCCAGGTGAAGGTGCGTGGCTTCCGCATCGAGCTGGGCGAAGTCGAAGCCGCCCTGCGCTCCGCCACCGGCGTCAACGAGGCCATCGTCGTGGCTCGGGGCACGGACGCGGACAAGCGCCTTGTCGCCTACGTCACCCCGAGCGAAGGCCACTCGCTGGACGCGGACATCCTCAAGGCTGGCCTCAAGCAGCGGCTGCCCGAGTACATGGTGCCGTCGGCCGTCGTGGTGCTGGACTCCCTGCCCCTCAACGCCAACGGCAAGGTCGACCGCAAGGCCCTGCCGGAGCCCGACGCCCACGCCGTCGAGGCCCGGGACTTCGTCGCTCCCCGCGACGCGCTCGAAATGCAGCTCGCTCGAATCTGGGAGGACCTCCTCGGCGTCCGCTCCGTCGGCGTCCGCTCCAGCTTCTTCGAGTTGGGCGGTCACTCCCTGCTCGCAGTGCGCATGCTCGCGTCCATCCGTGAGCGTCTCGGCCTGAGCCTCCCTCTCTCTGTCCTCTTCCAGCAGCCCACCATCGAGCAGCTCGCACAGGTGCTTCGCGACGACTCACAGGACTGGACGCCTCTCGTCCCGCTGGAGCGTGGAGAGCCCGGGCACCGGCCGCTCTTCCTCGTCCACCCCGGCGGCGGCAACGTTCTGGCCTACTCGGAGCTGGCGCGCCGTCTGGGCCCCTCACTGCCCGTCTTCGGCCTCCAGTCGCGCGGACTCGACGGACAGCCCGTCGCCGAGTCCATCGAGGAGATGGCCGCCCTCTACATCGAAGCCATCCGCACGGTGCAGCCTCACGGCCCCTACCAACTGGGAGGCTGGTCTCTCGGCGGCGTCATCGCCTACGAGATGGCCCGTCGCCTGCGCGAGGCCGGTGAAGCCGTGGA
>NZ_RAWO01000308.1:0-396 GCF_003668955.1 Corallococcus sp. AB038B
AAAATAAACAACTGAATTGGAAAAAAGAATGAGATTCCATCTTTTTCTCTTTTTTTCCGAATTTGAAGTCGACCATTTGCACCTAAACAAAGAAATTGAAAAAAAACCAATTAGTTTCAATCTTTTTTTCTTTTTTATCTCGATTTTAACTCATTTGTTTTCTTCTAAATAATCAATTGGAACAAAAAAATCGAGGTCTAATCGTTTTTTGAATATTTTCCTCATTTTTGATTAATTTATCTGCTCTTACACGATCAAATTGATCAAAACATTTAAATTCGATCACTTTTCTCTTCTTCTCTGACAATCTCGACTCAATCATTCAAACCAAAGTGATCAAATCGATGAAGAAGACGAAATCCAGCTGATTTTTCTCTATTTTTCATTATTTTGATT
>NZ_RAWO01000309.1:0-396 GCF_003668955.1 Corallococcus sp. AB038B
ATCGTCGAGCAGCAGCACCTCGTGTCCCGTGACGTCGGACGACGCGGTGAAGGCCTCCGCGACGTTGTCGGCGCGCTCCGCTTCGGTGAGGCCCACCTGTCGCTGTGTCTCTCGCGTGCGTGTGAGCCAACCCACCGGAGCTTGTCGGCCCACGCACTTCGCCAACGAGCCCGCGAGCAGCTGGGCCTGGTCGTACTTGCGCGAGTGATACCGGCGCGTGTGCAGGGGGAGCGCCACCACGCGGTCCGGGGACCGGGAGAGGAAGCTCCTCGCCTCGTCCGCGAGCAGCTCCGCGAGGGGCCCGGCGAGCTCCGGATGGTCCTCGTACTTGAAGCGGTGGATGGCTCGCGCGAGGGGGCCCTCGTGCGCGAAGGGGGCCCAGGCGCGGGAGAAGGG
>NZ_RAWO01000310.1:0-395 GCF_003668955.1 Corallococcus sp. AB038B
GCTTCTCCCAGATCTCATTCACTTGGCACGACAAACCACTCAATTTATCATTGATACTGAACATGATTATTGGACACATGAGCCAAGCGTGATCCAAATACAATTTATCCATACGAATTCCGTGGTTCTTCTCGTTGAAATATTTCATTTACCGCCTCACTCATCGGTCTTGTTTTGGTTAATTCGATCCTTGCTAAAGGTTGTCTTTCAGCCAGCCAATGTTCTCTTTGCTTGGGTTGATTTACTCTTCGAGTTATCTGATTTTGTTCATTCGGCATTGTTTTCCTTCGATGCCATCTGTCAAATGAACACCATCGACGTACAATGTTGCTTCAAGGAATGGTACAATCAACGGTTTCCACACACTTGTGGCCTTGGGGCATTACAAGACGACA
>NZ_RAWO01000311.1:0-395 GCF_003668955.1 Corallococcus sp. AB038B
CGGGCGGTAGGGTGCTCGCGACGGGTGGGCGAGGTGACACTCCCCCTGGGATGTGTCGCCGGTTACGCCTTCATCAGGGATGCTGGGCGTGTACGGATGGTGCTGACTCTGTGGCTGGAGGCGTGGACATGTTCTGGGAGATTCTCATTGGCGCCGCGGTGATGACGCTCGTCACGGTGCTCTTCACGGGGCCCGGGATGTGGAGCTCCAGTTGGGGCTGGAAGAACGACAAGCAGAAGGGGAAGGACTCGTCCAAGCCGGACGTGTAGCCCCAGCGCTCCGGGTGCGGCCGGGCGAGCGTTTGGCCCTACGGCTCCGTGGCCACCATGCCCAGCCGCTGGCGAGCGCGGACCACCCGGGTGTCCAGCTCCGCGCGCTGCTCCTCGCTCAGCTTC
>NZ_RAWO01000312.1:0-395 GCF_003668955.1 Corallococcus sp. AB038B
GAATAATATCTATCCTGGCACGTACTATCCGTTGGTAGGAACACCTAGTTACCCTGTCGGAAACATCGACAAGTCATTATTATTTTCTGGAAGTAGCTATGTTAGTGTCGAGACATATTTCATGAATTTGAGCTACCAAAGTTTCACTATCGAAGGGTGAGAAAAAGACTTGATAATTAAGCATTAACTGTCCTTTTCAAAAATCGATTTCTTTCTGCTAGGTGGATTCGGATCAATAGTTTAGCCAATAATCTTTGTATTTTTTATCAATGCCAATCGGCATCTACAACTGGACAATGTTTAAATATAGCCGTCAAGAGTCAACGATTGTCTTTCAGTTTCTACAATGATTATGTGTTTGGAGCTACCGTTTTAGCGGTAACAGGAACTAAATG
>NZ_RAWO01000313.1:0-395 GCF_003668955.1 Corallococcus sp. AB038B
TGCTGCTTCTGGAGCATCAGCTGGGCCTCGGCGCGGTCACGGTCCGGACCGGTCAGACCGGACAGGGACTTCTCCTCCAGAGCGCTCAGGCCCTGGCTGTTCCCGAGGGCCTTCGTGAGGGACGCGGCGGCGGTGGTGGCGGTGGTCATGGCGTTCTCCAGAGAGAGTAGGAAGCGGGTGGTTTGCGGCGGCGCTGCTTACAAAAGGATTATGGGGCGGAGGGGGTCGGAAGTTTCCTCGGGATTTTCTGATCCATTTTTTCGCCCGTCCCGGGAGCACTCGTGATTCTCCCGAGTGCACCGCGTTGTTGGATGACCCGATAACAGTCTAAGCTCCCGGCGCCCGGTACCGACTGCCCTTGCCGGTACCCGGGGCCGTCCTCCCGCCCTCATGAG
>NZ_RAWO01000314.1:0-395 GCF_003668955.1 Corallococcus sp. AB038B
TCCGCGGTGGCCCGAACCTGGTTGTCCAGCCGGAACACCATCTGCCCCGCCGTCCACTCCACCTCGTACACGTGGAAGCCGTCCGCGAGGCTGTAGCCCCGGTTGGCGCCCGTGCCGAAGTGCTGCGCCGCCCCGTTGGCGAAGTAGTGCACCGCCGACTTCATCCACGTCGGCTCATTGGAGTGCCACTCGAGGATGTCGATTTCGCCCGAGCTCGGCCAGCCCACCGTGGAGATGTTGCCGCCCAGCGTCCAGAACGCCGGCCACATGCCGTAGCCGGACGGCACCTTGATGCTGGCCACGAGCTTCCCGTAGCGCCGCTCCACCTTCCCCTTCGTGTGGATGCGGCCCGAGTAGAACGAGCGCGGCCCGTAGCCCGTGCAACGCGAGTCCAT
>NZ_RAWO01000315.1:0-395 GCF_003668955.1 Corallococcus sp. AB038B
CTTCACCGTGCTGAGTTGGTGCGGCTATCTCAAAGTCGACCTGGGGCCATTTCCAGCCCTGCGCGCATTCCAGGCACGCATCCTGGAGCGACCGTGCGTCCAGCAGGCCATGAAGGCCGAGGGATTGTTGCGATGACAAAGCCCTCCGTGAGGCGCTCGGATTCAAGCAGCCGCAGTCCGAGCGCCCCGTTGTCCATTCCGACCCAGGCGCAACCACAAAGAGAGTCTTCTCCATTAAAAATCCGCCCATCCTGCAAATCAGCCCTTTCCGACCTTCACAGTCACGCGAAAGCAGACAACCCATGTTGATTGCAGCCTTCACTTGTAGTAAGTCAGTGTTCACCGGCTGACGCAGTGCCCGAGCAGCCGTTGACGCATCAAGCCATTCCATCAGT
>NZ_RAWO01000316.1:0-395 GCF_003668955.1 Corallococcus sp. AB038B
GAAAAGAACGAACCCGGATTTGCTTGAATCAGGTTGTTGTTGAAATAAATCTTCATAAAACATTACCATCGCTTGGAAATTCTTCGTAAAGATATTTAATCGAATAATAATCTGTCGATTATAAGGAATATGTGATATTGACCATAAGGGTAAGAATTGCGATAGTTCATGATAGTCCTGTCGAGCGATTGTTTGTTTATATTCATTGATTAATTCGATTTTATGATGAAAATTCCACAGATGAAACGAATTGAAAACCTGGCTTTTGTCCTGTTCTCGTAGAAGTTCATCCGGTAGAAGTATCACACAACTTAACGATTGGCATTGAATAGGAAGTTTCAGTATGGAGGATTGCGCCGTGAATGTACCGAAATAACTTGTCGGTTGAATTTGAC
>NZ_RAWO01000317.1:0-395 GCF_003668955.1 Corallococcus sp. AB038B
GCTTCGCGGACACCTGTCCACCCGCCGAGGCATTCACCGCCTCGACGACACCGGGAATGTCCGCCGCGAGCTGGAACTCCATCTTCATCGCCTCCAGCACGAGGAGGACGTCACCCGGCTTCACCACGTCGCCCGGCTTCGCATCCACGCGCAGGATGCGTCCGTCCATCGGCGCGAGCAGTCGGCCTGTGCCCGCCCCCTCCGACGACTTCGCCGGACGAAACGTCACGTCCGTGAGGCGGCGTGCCCCGACGCCCAAATCCAACCAGAGCGAGTCCCCGCTCCGGAGATAGCGCGCACGGCCTCGCGCCCCGCCAACGGAGTAGTCGAACACGCTGTCCGCCAACCCCAACACGCCGACTTCGAGCGACTCGCCGCCTGCGCTCACCTCGTAC
>NZ_RAWO01000318.1:0-395 GCF_003668955.1 Corallococcus sp. AB038B
TCCACTCCATGCGCATCAGGCACCAACGGGACACCGTCCAAGGACCCGCCAGCGCACTCGACTACCGGTTCTGGACGGAGGACAGCGACAACGTGCTCTTCCTCGAGTACCGCTACCACAGCCTCGCGGACGCGGTGGAGCCCGCCCGGTTCATGGCGCACCTGGAAGCCCTGAAGCGGATGGAGACCCACGCCGGCTACCAGGTGACGCTCGGCACGACTCACGGCAACCAAGGCCGAGGCCAGTCCGGGTTCACCTGGTTCGGCGTGGCCATGGGGCTGGGGGGCCTCGCGCTGGGCGGGCTCCTCATGTTCATGGGTGACGGGCCGCGCGCGTTCCTCCGGGACGTGCGGGCGCGAAAGCGCAAGCGGGCGTTCTCGCGCAAATTCGCCTCT
>NZ_RAWO01000319.1:0-394 GCF_003668955.1 Corallococcus sp. AB038B
ACCGAAGCTCTAAAAATTGCACGGCAAGATGATGAATTCAAAACAGAGGATAACAAAAGAAGAGCCGAAGCTCTTAAAATTGCACGACAAGATGGTGAATTCAAAGAAGAAGAGAGAAGAAGAAATGCATTAAGACTAGAAAATAATCGAGATAAATACAAAAATAATTTTGATAGTATGAAATCAAATTATGAATCAAAAATAAAAGAAGGACCTACTCAAATCTGTAGTTGCTGTGGCGGTTTATGGTTTGAGTATTCAATCAGAGAATTCACAACTGAGATGTTAATAAACAAAGGATTAAAAACAGAATTTATCGATACACTTTGTTATCGAAAACATGCGATCATTAAACTATGTGTCACTTGTCGAAAAGACATCATGTCGAATAAGG
>NZ_RAWO01000320.1:0-394 GCF_003668955.1 Corallococcus sp. AB038B
GATTACGATCCTAATGATCCCAATCTAGTGGATGAACCCTATCTTGATGTGGAAAATCCTTACGAAGGATTAGGTCCCGGTCGACCAGACAGTACTGGTCGCGCTCTTCTGCCAACAGCTGGACGACAATCGCCTGATAGTATCGGACAAGGTAAGACACATCGCTCTTAGGCACAATTGCTTTCTTATCGATGTTTTGTATACGTATACCCATCCATGCTTTTCCCTAATGTATATTTTTTCAGCCCCTCCCGGCTATGGTGAAGATTACGGAACATTGAGCCGTATGTACGCCTCCTATGGTATGAATGATGACGAATATCATTTACGAAGACGATCACCTTCGATTGATACAGAATTTCGAGGTAGGAATTCGTGATCCTTCTTTCTCCTT
>NZ_RAWO01000321.1:0-394 GCF_003668955.1 Corallococcus sp. AB038B
TATAAATATCGACAGTTGTACTCGTTACTGCAGCGCATCATATGAATAAAACTTTCCGAAATTGTAATTTATTTTATAGGACTTAGAGAGCAATTTGTATTTATTTTACATTTTACTGCCATAAACGTTACATCTATCTCCAATTTTACTCATTTGAAATGTCTCAATCGTCAAGTAAGTGTCATACTGAATGCATTTTCCAAATTCATACCATGTCATATTCCTTTGCACGATCGATTCAACAATGAACATGAATATTTTTCAGATCCGTCAGCAATTACAACTGAAAATGAGGTAAAAACTGATGATATCATAATAATCCAATATTTCTATCAATTTGACAACAGGTCAATGCAACTGGAACAGAACGAGGAACGAAAAGAGCTGTCCCTCA
>NZ_RAWO01000322.1:0-394 GCF_003668955.1 Corallococcus sp. AB038B
GTTGATAATAGTGTGGATGGTTTTGATGACATTTGTGTCCAATTGCTTCGCTGATTAGTGCTCCCAGACATGTCTGTATCCATTCCCTCAGATACAGCACTGGAATCAGCGTCGATCACGCCTCCTCGTCTGCGTGAACAATGTAGACAGCAGATAATCAGACTTGTAACAATGATACATATCATGAAAATATATGAACCAAGCAGAAAATACAAGGGATAATTACGCGATTTCTCTGATGACTTGGTTGTTGTCGAGAGTGTGAAAGACAGATTAGTAGTTTGTTCAGTTGAACTTTTCGAATCCAACGGCAATGCTGGTGTTGTTGTGGCCAATGGAATGAATGTTTGTGATTGTAGTTTGCTGACAAGTGCAGCAGTTATTTTTGCTGGTC
>NZ_RAWO01000323.1:0-394 GCF_003668955.1 Corallococcus sp. AB038B
AGCGAAGAAATCAAAGGCTCACTACCCAAAACTGATCAAATCAAATCAAAACTACAACATCAGTTTGTCGAACCATTAGGAGACAAAGCTGCTAAAGTCCAAAAAGCTGTCAAATCCAGAAGCGAACAAGTTCGTATCCGTTCACTTCTTTTCCTCATTGATGTCTCCTTCTATTTTAGTTGAAAACAACAGTCATCAAGAAAATCAAATCGTTCAAAAAGCAGAAAAAACCGAAAACATTAACCGAAAAAGCCAAGGAGAAATTTCGATCGTTAAGTAAATCTGTTCACGCGAAACTTCCCTCACAGGAAAAAAAGAAGAAAAAGAACGAGAAAAAACTTCAAGTATTGAAGAAAATCAAACCAAAATTTCAACTGAGAAACAAAATAAACGG
>NZ_RAWO01000033.1:0-7980 GCF_003668955.1 Corallococcus sp. AB038B
AGGAGCACCAGGAGTTGCCCATCGAGCGCCTCGTGGAGGAGTTGAAGCCCGAGCGCATCCCGGGCCGTACTCCCTTCTTCCAGGTGATGCTCACCTACCAGGCCTCCTTCCGCGGCTCCGCCTCCGTTGAAGGCGTGAAGCTGGAGGCCCTGGAGCTCGACACCTTCTCCGCCAAGTTCGACCTCACCCTCCAGGTGCTGGAGACGGACGCCGGTCTCAAGGGCTACCTCGAGTACACCACCGACATCTTCACCGCCTCCACCGCCGCACGCATGGCCGAGCACCTGCGTGTGCTCCTTCAGGAGGCCGTCGCGCAGCCGGATCACCGCGTGTCGTCGCTGCAACTGCTCGCGGGAGCAGAGCGCCAGCAGATGCTGGTGGAGTGGAATGCGACGCGGGCACCCTTCCCCGAAGCGTGCATGCACTCGCTCTTCGAGGAGCAGGTGCGCCTCGCTCCGAACGCGGTGGCCGCTGTGTTCGAGGGGACGCAACTGACGTACGCGCAGCTGGATGCGCGTGCCAATCAGCTCGCCCATGCCCTTCGCCGTCGTAGCGTGGGGCCCGAGGTCCGCGTTGCACTCAGTGTTGAGCGCTCCCTCGATATCGCCATCGGTCTGCTTGGCATCCTGAAGGCCGGTGGTGCCTGGGTGCCCGTGGATCCGCTCCTGCCTCGTGAGCGTCTGGCCTTCATGCTGGAGGACAGCGCGGCCCAGGTGCTCGTCACTCAGCAGCCGCTCGTGGACCGCTTCCCGGGGGCGTTGCACGCCCGCGCGCTCTGCCTGGATACGGAGCGCGGTGCTCTCGCCGCTGAGCCGACGGATGCGCCCGTGACGGGAGTGACGCCCGCGAACATGGCGTACCTGCTCTACACCTCGGGCAGCACGGGTACTCCCAAGGGCACGGCGGTGGAGCACCGCAGCGTCGCCAACCTCGTCACCCACGAGGCGGTGGCCTACGGCATTGGCCCCGGCAGCCGCGTGTTGCAGTTCGCCAGCCTCAGCTTCGACCTCTCCGTGGAGGAGATTTTCACCACGCTCTGCAACGGCGCCACGCTGGTGCTCGCACCGCTGGAGAAGCTGATGCCGGGCGCGCCGCTGCCCGTGCTGCTGCGTGAGCAGGAGTTGAGTGTCGTCAGCCTCACCCCCGCGGCACTGGCGGCTACGTCGTCCGAGGGGCTGCCCAAGGTGCGCACCGTCATCTCTGGCGGAGAGGCCCTGCCCGCGGATGTCGTCGCGCGTTGGGCCCCGGGACGGCGCCTGCTCAACACCTACGGCCCCACCGAAGCCACCGTCATCGCCACCTTCGGTGAGGTGGTGGCGGATGGAGAAGTGCCGTCCATCGGCAAGCCGCTGGCGAACGTGCACGTCTATGTGTTGGATCCGCACGGGCAGCCGGTGCCCGTGTGCGTGCGCGGTGAGCTGCACATCGGTGGCGTCGGCGTCGCGCGAGGTTATGCGGGACGCCCGGGACTCACCGCCGAGCGCTTCATTCCGGACGCGTTCTCCTCCACTCCGGGCGCCCGTCTCTACCGCACGGGCGACGTGGTGCGCTGGCGTGCTGACGGACAGCTGGACTTCGTCGGCCGCATCGACGCACAGGTGAAGGTGCGCGGCTTCCGCATCGAGTTGGGTGAAGTCGAGAACGCCCTGCGCGCAGCCCCCGCTGTGAAGGATGCCGTCGTGCTCGCCCGCGAGGACTCTCCGGGCGACAAGCGGTTGGTGGCCTATGTCGTCGGCGACGCCCTCGACATCACGGCCCTCCGCGCGCACCTCAAGCAGCACCTGCCCGAGTACATGGTGCCCGCCGCCTTCGTCTCAATGGAGACGCTGCCGCTGACGTCCAACGGCAAGGTGGACCGCAAGGCGCTCCCTGCTCCGGACGTGAGCGCCCTTCGGGCTTCGCACGCCTACGAGGCCCCGGCGACGCCGCTGGAGGAGAAGCTCGCGGCCCTGTGGAGCGAAGTGCTTCGCGTGCCCACTGTCGGTCGCACGGACAACTTCTTCGAACTGGGTGGCCACTCCCTGCTCGCCACGCAGTTGGTGGCCCGCGTGCGTGCGGCGCTCGACGTGGAACTTCCCCTCCGCGCCCTCTTCGAAGCCCCCACCATCGAGGCCCTCGCGCAGCGCCTCCAGATCACGGCGACCGGCACGCGATTGCCGCCCCTCACCCGCATCGCGCACGAAGGCCCGCCCCCGCTGTCCTTCGCCCAGCAGCGCCTGTGGCTGTTGGATCAGCTCCAGCCTGGCAACGCCGCTTACAACATCCCCGCCGCCCTCCGGCTGAAGGGCCACGTGGACGTCGAGTCCCTTCGTCGCGCCTTCGAGACCCTCGTCGCCCGGCATGAAACGCTGCGCACCACCTTTGTCGAGCACCAGGGCCAGCCCGCGCAGTGCATCCACGCGCCTTCGACGTGGACGCTCTCCCTGCTCGATGTGTCCTCGCTGCCCGAGCCTCAACGGCAGGAAGAAGCGCGTCGCCTCGCGAACCTCGAGGCCCACCGTCCCTTCGACCTGGAAGCGGGTCCGCTCCTTCGCACCTCCCTGGTGCGCCTGGGCGACGCGGAGCACCTGCTGCTGGTGACGATGCACCACATCGTCTCGGACGGCTGGTCCATGGGCGTCCTCGTCCGCGAGCTCACCGCCCTGTACGCGGCGCTCCACGCGGAGCAGGCGTTCACGCTCGCACTGCTGCCCGTGCAGTACTCGGATTTCGCCGTGTGGCAGCAGGGATGGCTCCAGGGCGAAACGCTGGAGACCCAGCTCGCCTATTGGAAGGAGAAGCTCGCGGGGGCTCCCGCCACGCTGGAGCTGCTCACGGACCGTCCGCGTCCGCCCGTGCAGTCGCACCGGGGCGCGACGGTTCCCGTGCGGCTCGCCTTGCCGCTGACCGAGGCCCTCAAGACCCTGGCCCGGCAAGAAGGCGCCACGCCCTTCATGCTGCTGCTCTCCGCCTTCCAGGTGCTCCTGTCGCGCTACTCCGGCCAGGACGACATCAGCGTGGGTTCTCCCATCGCCGGCCGCACCCAGGCCGAGACCGAAGGCCTCATCGGCTTCTTCGTCAACACGCTGGTGCTGCGCGCCCACGTGGATCCACGCGCGACCTTCCGGGAGCTGCTGGCGCAGGTGCGCGGCACGACGCTCGCGGCCTATGAGCACCAGCACCTGCCCTTCGAGAAGCTCGTCGAAGCCGTGCAGCCCGTGCGCGACCTGAGTCGCAGCGCGCTCTTCCAGGCGATGTTCACCTTGCAGAACGCGCCCATGGATGCGCTTCGCGTGCCGGGCCTGTCGTTCGAACAGCTCCCGCTCGAATCGAACTCCGCGAAGTTCGACCTGTCCCTGACGCTTCAGGACTCGCCTCAGGGCTTCATGGGCGTGCTGGAATACAGCAGCGACCTCTTCGACGCCGCCACCGTCCAGCGCATGGTGGGCCACCTGGACGTCCTGCTGGAGGCCATCGCCGAGCAGCCGGACTCGACGCTCGCGGGCCTGCCCTTGCTCACGGCTCCGGAGCGCCGGCAGCTGCTCGTGGACTGGACCCGGACGGATGCTGAGTTCCCTCGCGACACCTGCTTCCACGAGGCCTTCACGGCCCAGGCCCTTCGCACGCCTGAAGCCCTGGCCGTCGTCTGCCGCGACCAGCAGCTCACCTTCCAGGAGCTGGACGCGCGCTCCAACCAACTGGCGCACCGGCTGGTGAAGCTGGGCGTCGGGCCCGACGTGCGCGTGGTGCTGTGCGTGGAGCGCTCCGTGGAGGCCCTCGTCGGCATCCTGGGCATCCACAAAGCCGGCGGCGCGTATGTGCCCCTCGACTTCCGCTACCCGCGCGAATGGCTCGCCCACGTCCTCCAGGACACCGGCGCGCCCGTGGTGCTCACCCAGCAGCGCCTGCGCGACGTGCTCCCCCAGCACACCGCCCACGTCGTCCTCCTCGATCCGGATGCGGAGGAACTCGCGGCCGAGTCTCGCGAAGCGCCCGGCGTGGCCGTCTCCGCCGAGCAACTGGCGTACATCATCTACACCTCTGGCAGCACCGGCCGCCCCAAGGGCGTGATGATCCAGCACCGCTCCGTGATGAACCTGCGGCAGGGACTGGCCAGCACCGTGCACCAGGGCCGGGGCGCGGCGGAGCGCGTCAGCGTCAACGCCCCGCTGTCCTTCGACGCCTCCGTCCAGCAGCTCGTGCAGGTGCTCGACGGCCACACCCTCTGCATCGTCCCGGAAGAGGCCCGCTCGGATGCGGGTGAGCTGGTGAAGCGCATCGGGAAGGACGCGCTGGACGTCCTCGACTGCTCGCCCGCGCACCTGCGCATGCTGGTGGATGAAGGCCTGCTGGAGAAGGACGTCCTCCCCCGGCGCGCGCTGGTGGGCGGCGAGGCGGTGGATCCCGGCACCTGGAGCCGCCTGGCCCAGCATCCGCGTCTGCGCGCCTTCAACGTCTACGGCCCCACCGAGTGCACCGTCGACGCCACCGCCTGCGCCTTCGACGCCTCTGCGTCGCCCACCATCGGTCGGCCCCTGTCCAACGTCCGTGCTTACGTGTTGGACAAGTCCCTGCGCCCGGTGCCCGTGGGCGTCGCGGGTGAGCTCTTCCTCGGCGGTGAAGGCGTGGCGCGCGGCTACCTCAACCGCCCCGACATGACCGCGGAGCGCTTCATCCCCGACGCCTTCTCCGCCACCCCGGGCGCGCGCCTCTACCGCACGGGCGACGTGGTGCGCTGGCGCGTGGACGGGATGCTCGACTACCTGGGCCGCGCCGACTTCCAGGTGAAGGTGCGTGGCTTCCGCATCGAGCTGGGTGAAATCGAGTCCGCGCTCCTCAAGCATCCCCGCGTGCACGCCGCCGTGGTGCTGGCGCGCGAGGACATCCCCGGCGACAAGCGGCTCGTCGCCTACGTGGTGCCCACGGAAGGCACGGACTCCGCGCCGACGGCGGACGTCCTCAAGGACTGGCTCAAGCAGCTCCTGCCGGAGCACATGCGGCCCTCCACCTTCCTGGTGCTGGAGGCCCTGCCGCTCAACGCCAACGGCAAGGTGGACCGCAAGGCACTGCCCGCGCCCCAGGGCACCGCGCAGGCTTCCACCTACGTCGCGCCGCGCAATCCCACGGAAGAGCAGCTCGCGGCCCTCTTCGCGCAGGTGCTGCGCGTGGAGCGCGTGGGCATCCACGACGACTTCTTCGCCCTGGGCGGCCACTCGCTGCTGGCCACCCAGTTCGTCTCCCGCGTGCGCGCCACCTTCCGCGTGGAGTTGCCGCTCCGGGCCCTCTTCGAGGCCCCCACGGTGGCCGCGCTCGCCGAAGGCCTCCGGACACGGACACCCGGCCACCACCTGCCTCCACTCACCCGGGCGTCGACGGACAGCCCGCGACCGCTGTCCTTTGCCCAGCAGCGCCTCTGGTTCCTGGATCAGCTCACGCCGGGAGACGCATCGTACAACCTCCCCACGGCGCTGCGGCTGACGGGCCCGGTGGACATGGAGTCATTGCGCCGCGCCTTCGAAGCGCTCGTCACCCGTCACGACGCCCTGCGCACCACCGTGCACGAAGTCCAGGGACAGGCCACCCAGCACGTCCACGCTCCGGCCACCTGGACCTTGCCGCTCATGGACCTGTCCGCGCTGCCCGACGCGCAGCGTGAAGCCGAAGCCTGGCGCAAGCTCGAGGAGGAGGCGCACCAGCCGTTCCATCTGGAAACGGGCCCGCTGCTGCGCACCGCGCTCGTGCGGCTGGCGGCCGAAGAGCACCTGTTGCTCGTGACGATGCACCACATCATCTCCGACGGCTGGTCCATGGGCGTGCTCGTGCGCGACCTGGTCGCCTTCTATGAAGCGTTCAGCGCCGGCCAGACGCCCGCGCTCGCCCCGCTGCCCGTGCAGTACGCGGACTTCGCGGAGCGGCAGCGCCAGTGGCTCCAGGGCGAAACGCTGGAGACCCAGCTCGCCTACTGGAAGCAGCAGCTCGCGGGGGCGCCCGCCGCACTGGCGCTGCCCACGGATCATCCGCGCCCGTCCATCCAGTCACACGCGGGCACGTCCCTCGCAGTCCGCATTCCACGGGAGACGTCCGAAGCCCTCAAGGCGCTGGCCGGGCGAGAGGGGGCCACCCCCTTCATGGTGCTGCTCGCGGCCTGGCAGCTGCTCCTGGCGCGCTACTCCGGCCAGGACGACGTCAGCGTGGGCACGCCCATCGCCGGCCGCACCCAGGCGGAGACCGAGGGCCTCATCGGCTTCTTCGTCAACACGCTCGTCCTGCGCGCCCAGGTGAATCCACGCGCGACCTTCCGCGAGCTGCTGGCCCAGGTGCGCGCTACCACGCTCGCGGCCTACGAGCACCAGCACCTGCCCTTCGAGAAGCTCGTCGAAGCCGTGCAGCCCGTGCGCGACGCGAGCCGCAGCCCGCTGTTCCAGGTGATGTTCGCGCTGCAGAACGCGCCCCTGGAAGACCTGCGCATCCCGGGCCTCACCTTCCGGCAGGTGGCCGCGGAATCGCGCTCCGCCAAGTTCGACCTCACCCTGACATTGCAGGACTCAGCGCAGGGCTTCGTGGGCTGGCTGGAGTACAGCACCGCGTTGTTCAAGCAGGGCACGGTGGAGCGGATGGCCCGCCACCTGCGCACCCTGCTGGAGGCCGTGGCCTCAAGGCCCGAGCAGTCCGTGGCCGGGCTGTCGCTGCTCTCCCGCGAGGAGCGACAGCGCATCCTCGTGGACTGGAACGACACCACCGTCGCCAGCCCCCTGGACGTCCCGGTCCACGTCCACTTCGCGCGGCAGGCCCTCAGCACGCCCGACGCGGTGGCCCTGGTGCTGGGGGAGGCGACGCTGACGTACGCTCAGCTCGATGCCCGCGCCAACCAGCTCGCACATCACCTGCGCGCGCTGGGCATCGTCCCGGGTGCGCGCGTCGGCGTCGCCATCGAGCGCTCGTTCGAGCTGGTGACGGCGCTCCTCGCCATCCTCAAGGCTGGCGCCGCCTTCGTGCCCGTGGACCGCAATGCGCCCGTGGAGCGCATCGCCACCTTGCTGGAGGACGCGGACGTTGGCGTCGTCCTCACCCATCAGCCCTTCGCCTCCAAGCTGCCGGCCTCCGGCACCCGCGTCTGGCTGGACGCGCAGCAGGACGTCCTGGCCGCACGGCCCACGCATGCGCTCGACGTCTCCGTGGAGGGAGAGTCTCTCGCCTACGTCATGTTCACCTCGGGCTCCACGGGGCGTCCCAAGGGCGTCTGCGTGCCCCACCGAGGCATCACCCGCCTGGTGCTCGGCAGCACCTTCATGCGCTTCGGGCCGGATGAAGTCTGGCTCCAGTTCGCGCCCGTCGCCTTCGACGCCTCCACGCTCGAAATCTGGGGCGCGCTGCTGCACGGTGCGAAGCTCGTCCTCGGTCCGCCGCACGCACTCTCCCTGGAGGAGCTGGTCGAGCAGCTGCGGCGCCACCGGGTGACGGTGCTGTGGCTCACCACCGCCCTCTTCGAGCAGATGGCCCTGCACCAGGGCGAAGCCTTGGCGGAGGTGCGACAGGTCCTCACGGGCGGTGAGCTGATGCCCTGGGCGCGTCTGCGCGACCACCTGGCGCGGCTCCCCGAAGGTGCGACGCTGGTGCACGCCTACGGCCCGACGGAGAACACGACCTTCTCCACCACGCTGCCGTTGCGTCGGGGGGCGGTGGTGGAAGGTCCGGTGTCCATCGGGCGGCCCATCCCCAACTCCACCGCCTACGTGCTGGATGCCCACCTGCACCCGGTGCCCGTGGGCGTCGCGGGCGAGGTGTACGTCGGTGGCCCGGGCCTCGCCTGGGGCTACCTGCACCGCCCCGACCTGAGCGCGGAGCGTTTCGTCCCCCACCCCTTCACTTCCATCCCGGGCGAGCGGCTCTACCGCACGGGTGACAAGGCCCGCTGGCTGGAAGACGGCACGCTCGACTTCCTGGGCCGCGTCGACTTCCAGGTGAAGGTGCGTGGCTTCCGCATCGAGCCAGGCGAAATCG
>NZ_RAWO01000324.1:0-394 GCF_003668955.1 Corallococcus sp. AB038B
CGACTCGAGCAACTGCTCGAGTCGGCGCGCCACAACGAAGCCCAATATCGACGCACCCGCGAACTGATGCTGGCGCTGCTCGAGGCCGAGGACAACGACGCGCTGGGCCAGGCCCTGGTCACCCAGCTCGGCGAGCGCTTTCGCACCCCGGCGGTGGCGCTATGGTGCGCGCCGAGCCTGACCGATATCGAACCGCATCCGCCCCAGGCGCCGCGTTTCGTGCTCGACGAGGCCGCCGGCGCGCGCCTCGGCGCCCTGCTCGATGGCCGCACCAGCCGATGTCGGCGGCTGTCGCGCAAGGACTGGCAACGCCTGCTGCCCCACGTCGACCCACCCCAGCAGGCCGGCTCCTGCGCCGTGACCCGGCTGACCCTGGGCGAGCCGCTGGGCTATC
>NZ_RAWO01000325.1:0-394 GCF_003668955.1 Corallococcus sp. AB038B
CGACAAACAAAGATGTATGATATATCAATCCTTTAGATTGATAAGGTTTGAATCTCTTCTTGGTTGTGCTACAAAAATCAGATGTCTAAGGAAAAGTCGACGGATAGAAAGGGAGTCTGCTAAGAACACGGAAGCTAGATTATATTTCTTTGGCGCTATACTTTACAAAACAATTCTTATTTAACTGCATAACTATGAAACGTAGATTTTTACTTCTTAACCACTTTATTGGAATGGAAAAATTATCGTTTAAAAAGTTTCTTTTCAAAAATAAAAAACGGTGTTTCAATAAAAATAGAAACTAAAATCGCCGCTGCATAACTGAAAAAGATGTATGAAACAAAACGATGCATAATAGCATGTCCTTGAAAATACATCGGCATCCTCTGACTAT
>NZ_RAWO01000326.1:0-393 GCF_003668955.1 Corallococcus sp. AB038B
CCGCTTCCTTCGCTAATTCTTCTGGGATGGTGATAGTTGTCGCATCACCTTCATCAGCTCGTGGTATCGAACAACTCTCGGCAGCAATGACTGACCCATCCTTCGTCTCAGCAGCCAGAGTTAAACCATAACCGGGCGATCTAAGCAGAAGAATGTCCACCTCTCGTTCCCATCAATTTCGATACTTACAAACCGGCATTTTGTCCTTTTTGATGATCCACATAAATGTAAACATCCGGTAGAAATTTTAACAATAACCCTTTTGCTGTTTCAATCAAACGATTGGCTAGACTGGGAGATACACGCATAGCATATCTATAATATAAGAATGTAAGAGGAGAAAGAAGGAATAGGATATTCATACGCAACACCACGAATTCTTTTAATTTTTCC
>NZ_RAWO01000327.1:0-393 GCF_003668955.1 Corallococcus sp. AB038B
ACGATCTTTTTCTGTTGATGAAGGATCTATATCACAAAAAAAAGTATGTATACCAATGATCAAACAACAGTTGATGTCGCAATAGCAGCGACATGGAGAAAGAATCGTACAGAACAAGAGGATGACAAGAGATTCTCTCGGCTACGTAGGATGGGAGAGACTCGAACTAGAGGGGTAATGTACAACGCAAATAGGTCTATGCCAATACGCAAAGAAAAAGCAGAATGATCTTCTAGTACGATCGGTAGGAAAACAATATTGACGAAAACATCGAGAGGGGAAAATCTAATAGGAAATATGACCACGCGGGATGCTATTTGTTCTGTCACCTGATAAAAATAGAAACAGAAGCGAAATTATTCATTCATGCATGTGCTGACACGTACATCCGTA
>NZ_RAWO01000328.1:0-393 GCF_003668955.1 Corallococcus sp. AB038B
GGACCAGGACAACGACTCGAAGGTCAACGTGCTCGGGGACGTGCGCTGCCACGCGCTCTACACGGACGGGGAGATCAACATCCAGGGAGACCTCCACGCGCGCGACGTCGTCTACGCCTATTACAACGACCACACGCTGGCCGCTGGCACCATCCACGCGCGCGTCGTCATCGAGGACGACCACGGCATCATGGCGTCCGTCCAGGCCGAGCATCACTTCGACATGGACACGTACAGCCAGGGCTACGGCGAAGGGGTGCCCGAGCGCCTGAAGGAGCTGTTCGTCGATGAGGTGTTCGAGGCGGAAGAGGAGGAAGAGCCGGCCCGGCTCGACAAGTTCGGGCTCTTCGACCGCCTGCGCAAGGGCCTGCCCGTCTTCCGCGAACGGCCCTG
>NZ_RAWO01000329.1:0-393 GCF_003668955.1 Corallococcus sp. AB038B
GTGGGCACCTGGGTGAACGCCAGCGTCGAGGGCTCCCCCGCCACCACGCCCACATTCTGAAGACCGCTCAGCGTGGCGACGCCCACGTCCTGCACGGTGACCTGGTGGCTGCCCGCCCGCTTGAGGACGATGCCCGCGAAGGTGAAGTGTCCCGCATCTGTCGCGGTGAAGACATGGGACGCGGGCAGCGAGGCCGTGGCGTCCGTGGACCGCACGACCAGCGTGCCCGTGTAGTTCGTGGCCACGTTGCCGAACGCGTCCCACACCGTCACTTGCACCTCGCGCGTCGCACCCGCGACCGCGGTGAGCGTCAGGCCGGCGAGCTCCAGCGAGGCCGCCTCGGCCGGCACCACCGTGAAGGTCTCCGTCGTCGCGTTCTCCACGCCCGTCGCC
>NZ_RAWO01000330.1:0-393 GCF_003668955.1 Corallococcus sp. AB038B
GAGATCAAGAAAGCGTTCCGCAAGGTATCTCTCAAGCACCACCCCGACAAGGGTGGCGACGAGGAGCAGTTTAAGCTATGCAACGAGGCGTATGGCGTGCTCAGCGACCCGGCAAAGCGACGCCGCTACGACTCGGGCGTCGACGACATGGACGCCTCTGACTTTAGCGGCATGGGAGGCTTTGGCGGTATGAGCGGCATGGGCGGCGTGAACTTGGCAGACCTGTTCGGCGCTCAATTTGCCAACTTTGACATGGGTCCCGGTGGGGGCACGTATTACCACACAGGGCCTTCGACGACGTTCCACTTTGGTTAGGCTCATTTGCATAGACCCGTACATTTGCCCACAATCCACCAAAACAAATTATGAACCGCAAGGTACACTGCTCCGTAA
>NZ_RAWO01000331.1:0-393 GCF_003668955.1 Corallococcus sp. AB038B
CAGCTCGCGGGTGATGGCCTCGAGCCGGTCCTCCTGCTCGTTGAGCTTGGCCACGAAGCGCTCGGCCAGCTCGCGCTGGGACACGCCGCTCTTGAGCGACTCGATGTTGGCGCGGATGCGCTCCTGGTCCTTGAAGAGCTGGGCACGCTCCACGGTGAGTTGCTGTTCGTCGCGCGTCAGCGCCGCCACGCGCTCGCGGATGGCAATCACCTCGCGCAGCGCGTCCGCCATCTTCGCGTCCACGTAGCGCTGCGACAGGAAGAAGGCCACCTCGTCCGGCCCCGCGCTGGAGATGGAGTACTGCCGGTGGCCGCGCGTGCGCTCGGACACCACCAGTTCGTCCTGTGAGCCCGGCGCCAGGTCCCGCTTGAAGCGCCAGAAGCCGTCCGTCGT
>NZ_RAWO01000332.1:0-393 GCF_003668955.1 Corallococcus sp. AB038B
GACCCGTACGCGTCCGCCGAGCACGTGCAGCGCGCGCGTCGGTTCCTCCAGGACTACGTGCGCGGAAGGCGTGGGTACCTGGCGAAGGAGCTGGAGGCGCTGAGGGCACACGGGGGCGGGCCGCTGGTCATCCGCGAGGTGACGACGGGAGGCGCGGGGTACGTGGAGCTGTACAACCGTGGCACCCAGGCGCTGGAGCTGGGGAGCTACGAGGTGACGAACGACCTGCGGGCGACGGCGCGGCACCGGCTGGAGGCGGGCACGCTGGGGCCGGGGCAGGCGGTGCGGCTGCACCCGCCCTTCACGCTGTCGAGCGACGGGGGCGAGGTGGGGGTGTTCGACGGGGCGCGGCGCTCGGAGGCGACGGGAAGGCCGGTGCTGCACGGGCCGGAG
>NZ_RAWO01000333.1:0-392 GCF_003668955.1 Corallococcus sp. AB038B
TAACTACATGTGTTCCTCGAGTCACGAGAGCAATAACTAATTATTTAAAGTTTTACTCAAATTCCAGTGAAGGAGACTGGCATGGACGCTTGCACACAGATATTATATAAATTCAAGAAGCACAAGAGGTACACCGATTATGGAACATTCATCCTATAGTCGTGTTCAAAGCTCGAGAACTTCTAACCTGGAACGACCCATGCACTTCAGTGAAATAATAAATGCTATATCTATGTTTCTCATTCGTACAAATTCGATGCGAGTTCTCGCTCTTAGAAACCTAGAAATCGATAGTTACTTAGTTCAGCATAGAAGAAAGATAAATGTGTAAATATCCTAGACTGTGCAAAAACATGTAGAGAGGAATAACCAAATGATTCTCCGTTCTCTTA
>NZ_RAWO01000034.1:0-7730 GCF_003668955.1 Corallococcus sp. AB038B
CTCCGACCTCTTCGACGCCTCCACCGCCCAGCGCCTCATGGGCCACTTCAGCGTCCTTCTCTCCGCCCTCGCCGCCCAGCCCGACGCTCGCGTGTCCACGCTGGAGGTGATGACGGCGGAGGAGCGGCAGCAGCTCCTCGTTGAATGGAACGAGACGGACGTCGCCTTCCCGCGCGACACCTGCATCCACCATGTCGTCGCGGAGCACGCTCGACGCACGCCGGACGCGGTCGCCGTGCGTCTGGGGGAGCGAAGCGTCAGCTATGCGGGCCTCGACGCATGGGCACATGGCCTTGCCGTCCAACTGCACGCGGCCGGTGTCTCCCGAGGCAGCCGTGTCGCCGTCCTCGCTGAGCGCTCTCCGGAGTTGGTGGCGGGCCTCCTCGCCGCCCTCAAGGTTGGCGCCGCCTACGTCCCCGTCTCTCCCGGTGTCCCGCCGGAGCGCCTGTCTTTCATGCTGGAGGACTGCAGTGCTTCTGTCCTCCTCACCCAGCAGCACCTGCGCGACTCGCTGCCCTCCCTCTCCACTCGCGTCCTCGCGATTGAAGCGGAGGCGGCGGCGCTCCAGCAGCCGCTGCTGGTGGCGCCTGTGGGCCCGGAGGACCTGGCCTACGTCATCTACACCTCCGGCAGCACCGGACGGCCCAAGGGCGTCGCCGTCCACCACCGTGCGCTGATGAACCTCGTCTCCTGGCACCAGCGCACCTATTCGCTGACGGCTCAGGACTCCACCGCACTCACCGCGGGCGTCGCCTTCGACGCTTCCACCTGGGAGGTATGGCCTTCCCTCGCCTCTGGCGCCAGCCTCGTCGTCCCGCCCGAAGCCGTGCGTGCGGAGCCCTCCCAGCTGCTGCAATGGCTGGCCCGCGAAGCCATCACCACCTGCTTCATGCCGACGCCTCTGGCCGAGGCCGTGCTCCGCGAGGAGTGGCCTCGCCCCATCGCCCTGCGTGCCATGCTGACGGGCGGAGACGCCCTCCACCATGGCCCGCCTGCTTCAGTCCCCGCCGTCCTCTTCAACCACTACGGGCCCACTGAGAGCACTGTCGTCGCCACCTTCACCCCCGTCATGCGCGACGACGGCACGCGGCCCCCCATTGGCCGACCCATCGCCAACACCCGCACCTACGTCCTCGATGCCCATTTGCAGCCGGTGCCCGTGGGTGTTTCCGGTGAGCTCTTCCTCGCCAGCGAGGGCCTCGCCTGGGGCTACCTCGGCCAGCCGGCCCTGAGTGCCGAGCGCTTCATCCCGCACCCCTTCTCCTCCACGCCGGGTGCCCGCCTCTACCGCACGGGCGACGTCGTGCGCTGGCGCGCCGATGGCCAACTGGACTACCTCCAGCGGCTCGACTTCCAGGTGAAGGTCCGCGGCTTCCGCATCGAACTGGGCGAAATCGAAGCCTCCCTCCTTGCTCACGCGTCTGTGCGCGAAGCCGTCGTCCTCGCTCGTGAGGACGCCCCCGGTGACAAGCGCCTTGTCGCCTACGTCGTGGGCGAGGCCCTCGATGTCGCCGTCCTCCGCGCCCACCTCAAGCAGCACCTGCCTGAGTACATGGTGCCCGCCGCCTTCGTCCCCATGGAGGCGTTGCCTCTCAACGCCAACGGCAAGGTGGATCGCAAGGCCCTCCCCGTCCCGGACGCTTCGCCGCTCGCGGACTTCGTTGCTCCTCGCGACGCCACCGAAGAGCAGCTCGCGAACGTCTTCGCCCACGTCCTGCGCGTGGAGCGCGTGGGAATCCACGACGACTTCTTCGCGCTCGGTGGCCACTCCCTGCTGGCCACCCAGCTCGTCTCTCGCATCCGTGCCACCTTCGATGCGGAGCTGCCTCTGCGCTCCCTCTTCGAAGCCCCCACCGTCGCCGCCCTTGCTGAGCGCCTGCGTACCGCCACGTCCGGCTCACGCCTGCCACCACTCACCCGTGTCGCTCACGAAGGCCCGCCACCACTGTCCTTCGCCCAGCAGCGCCTGTGGCTGTTGGACCAACTCCAGCCGGGCAGCTCCGCGTACAACATTCCCGCAGCCCTTCGGCTGAGGGGCCAGGTGGACATCGAATCCCTGCGCCGTGCGTTCGAAGCGCTGGTCGCCCGGCACGAAACGCTGCGCACCACGCTCGTCCAGCACCAGGGCCAGCCCGCGCAGCACATCCACGCGCCCGCTGCGTGGATACTGCCTCTGCTCGACGTGTCCTCACTGCCCGAGCCCCAGCGAGAGGAAGAGGCGCGGCGCCTCGCCAACGTGGAGGCCCTGCGACCCTTCGACCTGGAAGCCGGTCCGCTGCTGCGCACGTCGCTGGTGCGCCTGGGCGAGGCGGAGCACCTGCTCCTCGTGACGATGCACCACATCGTCTCCGACGGCTGGTCCATGGGCGTCCTCGTTCGTGAGCTCACGGCACTCTACGCGGCGTTCCACGCGGATCAGGTGCCGGTCCTCGCGCCGTTGCCCGTGCAGTACGCGGACTTCGCCGTCTGGCAGCAGGCATGGCTCCAGGGCGAGACGCTGGAGGCCCAGCTCGCCTACTGGAAGGAGAAGCTCGCGGGTGCTCCCGCCGCGCTGGAGTTGCCCACGGACCGTCCGCGTCCGCCCGTGCAGTCGCATCGGGGTTCGACGGTCCCCTTGCGGCTCGCGCGGCCTGTGTCCGATGCACTCAAGGTCCTGGCGCAGCGCGAAGGCGCCACGCCCTTCATGCTGCTGCTCGCGGCCTTCCAGGTGCTCCTGTCGCGCTACTCCGGACAGGACGACATCAGCGTGGGCACGCCCATCGCCGGCCGCACGCAGGCGGAGACCGAAGGCCTCATCGGCTTCTTCATCAACACGCTGGTCCTGCGCGCCCGCGTCCAGCCGGAATCCACCTTCCGCGAGCTGCTGGCCCAGGTGCGAGGCACGACGCTCGCCGCCTACGAGCACCAGCATCTGCCCTTCGAGAAGCTCGTCGAAGCCGTGCAGCCCGTGCGAGACCTGAGCCGCAGCGCGCTCTTCCAGGCGATGTTCGTCTTGCAGAACGCGCCCACCGAAGCCCTGAACGTGCCGGGCCTGTCGTTCGAACAGCTCCCGCTCGAATCGGCTTCGGCGAAGTTCGACCTGACGCTGACGCTGCAGGAATCGCCCCAGGGCTTCGTGGGCGTCCTGGAGTACAGCAGCGATCTCTTCGACGCATCGACCGCCCAGCGCATGGCGGGCCACTTCGGCGTCCTGCTGGAGGCCATCGCCGCTCACCCGAGCGAGACGCTCTCACGCCTGCCCCTGCTCACCGCCCCGGAGCGACAGCAACTGCTCGTCGACTGGAACAGGACGGACGCGGAGTTCCCGCGCGACACCTGCTTCCACGAGGCCTTCACGGCCCAGGCCCTTCGCACGCCTGAGGCCCTGGCCGTCGTCTGCCGCGACCATCAGCTCACCTTCCAGGAACTGGACGCGCGCTCCAACCAACTGGCGCATCGGCTGGTGAAGCTGGGCGTCGGACCCGACGTGCGCGTGGTGCTGTGCGTGGAGCGCTCCGTGGAGGCCCTCGTCGGCATCCTTGGCATCCTCAAGGCCGGCGGCGCGTACGTGCCGCTCGACTCCCGCTATCCGCGCGAATGGCTCGCCCACGTCCTCACGGACACCGGCGCGCCGGTCGTGCTCACCCAGCAGCGCTTGCGCGACGTCCTTCCGCCGCACACGGCGCACGTCGTCTGGCTCGACCCGGACGTGGCGGCCTTCGACGGGGAACCCCGCGAAGCGCCCGATGTGGCCGTGTCCTCCGAGCAACTCGCCTACGTCATCTACACGTCCGGCAGCACCGGCCGCCCCAAGGGCGTGATGATCCAGCACCGCTCCGTGATGAACCTGCGGCAGGGGCTGGCCACCACCGTGCACCAGGGCCGGGGCGCGGCGGAGCGCGTCAGCGTCAACGCCCCGCTGTCCTTCGACGCCTCCGTCCAGCAGCTCGTGCAGGTGCTCGACGGCCACACCCTCTGCATCGTCCCCGACGAGGCCCGCGCCGACGCCGGTGAACTGGTGAAGCGCATCGGCCACGACGCGCTGGACGTCCTCGACTGCTCTCCCGCGCACCTGCGCCTGCTGGTGGATGAGGGACTGTTGGAGAAGGACACCCTCCCTCAGCGCGCGCTGGTGGGCGGCGAGGCGGTGGATCCCGGCACGTGGAGCCGCCTGGCCCAGCACCCACGGCTGCGCGCCTTCAACGTCTACGGCCCCACCGAATGCACCGTCGACGCCACCGCCTGCGCCTTCGACGCCTCTCCCACTCCCACCATCGGCAGGCCCCTGCCCAACGTCCGTGCGTACGTGTTGGACAAGTCCCTGCGCCCGGTGCCCGTGGGCGTCGCGGGTGAGCTCTTCCTCGGCGGTGAAGGCGTGGCGCGCGGCTACCTCAACCGCCCCGACCTGACTGCGGACCGCTTCATTCCGGATGCCTTCACCTCCACGCCCGGTGCACGCCTCTACCGCACGGGCGACGTGGTGCGCTGGCGCGTGGACGGGATGCTCGACTACCTGGGCCGCGCCGACTTCCAGGTGAAGGTCCGCGGCTTCCGCATCGAGCTGGGTGAAATCGAGTCCACGCTCCTCAAGCATCCCCAGGTGCATGCCGCCGTGGTGCTGGCGCGCGAGGACATCCCCGGCGACAAGCGGCTCGTGGCCTACGTGGTGCCTGCGGAAGGCACGGACTCCGCACTGACGGCGGACGCTCTCAAGGACTGGCTCAAGCAGTTCCTGCCGGAGCACATGCGGCCCTCCACCTTCCTGGTGCTGGAGGCCCTGCCGCTCAACACCAACGGCAAGGTGGACCGCAAAGCCCTGCCCGCGCCCCAGGGCACCGCGCTCGCCTCCACCTACGTCGCGCCGCGCACCGCCGCCGAAGAGCAACTCGCGGCCCTCTTCACGCAGGTGCTGCGCGTGGAGCGAGTGGGCATCCACGACGACTTCTTCGCGCTCGGAGGCCACTCCCTGCTGGCCACCCAGCTCGTCTCCCGCGTGCGCGCCGCCTTCCGCACGGAGCTGCCGCTGCGGGCCCTCTTCGAGGCACCCACCGTGGCCGCGCTCGCCCAGCGCCTCCAGGTCCAGACGCCGAGTCTCCGCCTGCCCCCACTCACCCGGACTGCCGAAGAGGGTCCGCGGCCGCTGTCCTTCGCCCAGCAGCGCCTCTGGTTCCTGGATCAGCTCACGCCAGGAGATGCGTCGTACAACCTCCCGACGGCGCTCCGGCTGACGGGCCAGTTGGACGTGGAGTCCTTGCGCCGCGCCTTCGAAGCGCTGGTCACCCGTCACGACTCCCTGCGCACCACCTTCCGCGAGCACCAGGGACAGACCGTCCAGCACGTCCATGCGCCTGCATCCTGGAGCCTGCCGCTCGTGGACCTGTCCGCGCTGCCCGAGGCCCAGCGTGAAGCCGAAGCTTGGCGCAAGGTCGAAGAGGATGCGCACCAACCCTTCCATCTGGAAGCGGGTCCGCTGCTGCGCACCGCCCTCGTGCGGCTGACGGCCGAGGAGCACCTGCTCCTGGTGACGATGCATCACATCGTCTCCGACGGATGGTCCATGGGCGTGCTCGTCCGGGAGCTGGTGACGTTCTACGAGTCCTTCACCCAGGGCATCGCGCCGGACCTGTCACCGCTGCCCGTGCAGTACGCGGACTTCGCGGCGTGGCAGCGCCAGTGGCTCCAGGGCGAAACGCTGGAGACCCAGCTCGCATACTGGAAGCAGCAACTCTCGGGGGCGCCCTCCGCACTGGAACTGCTGACGGATCATCCGCGCCCGTCCATCCAGTCGCACGAAGGCGCGGCCCTCTCCATCCAGATTCCGAGGGAGACGTCCGAAGCCCTCAAGGCGCTGGCCGGACGCGAAGGCGCCACGCCCTTCATGATGCTGCTCGCGGCGTACCAGGTCCTCCTGTCGCGCTACGCCGGCCAGGATGACATCAGCGTGGGTTCCCCCATCGCGGGCCGCACCCAGGCGGAGACCGAAGGCCTCATCGGCTTCTTCGTCAACACGCTCGTCCTGCGCGCACGCGTGGAGCCGAAGGCGACCTTCCGCGAGCTGCTGGCCCAGGTGCGCGGCACCACGCTTGCCGCCTACGAGCACCAGCACCTGCCCTTCGAGAAGCTCGTCGAAGCCGTGCAGCCCGTGCGCGACGCGAGCCGCAGCCCGCTGTTCCAGGTGATGTTCGCGCTGCAGAACGCGCCCACGGAGGAACTGCGCGTCCCGGGCCTCGCCTTCCGGCAGGTGGCCGCAGAGGCGCGCTCCGCCAAGTTCGACCTCACCCTGACGTTGCAGGACTCGGCGCAGGGGTTCGTCGGGTGGCTGGAGTACAGCACGGCGTTGTTCAAGCAGGGCACGGTGGAGCGGATGGCCCACCACCTGCGCACGCTGCTGGAGGCCGTGGCCTCAAGGCCCGAGCAGTCCGTGGCCGAGCTGACGCTGCTCTCTCGCGAGGAACGCCAGCGCATCCTCGTGGACTGGAACGACACCACCGTCACCAGTCCCACGGACGTGCCCGTCCACGTCCACTTCGCTCAACAGGTCCAGCGCACTCCTGGCGCCGTGGCCCTCGAACAGGGTGACGCCACGCTGACGTACGCGCAGCTCGAAGCCCGTGCCAACCAGCTCGCCCATCACCTGCGCGCGCTGGGCATCGTCCCGGGTGCGCGCGTCGGCGTCGCCATCGAGCGCTCGTTCGAGCTGGTGACGGCGCTCCTCGCCATCCTCAAGGCTGGCGCCGCCTTCGTTCCCGTGGATCGCAATGCTCCCGTGGAGCGCATCGCCACCTTGCTGGAGGACGCGGACGTCGGCGTCGTCCTCACCCACCAGCCCTTCGCCCCCAAGCTGCCCGCTTCCGGCACCCGCGTCTGGCTGGACGCGCAGCAGGACGTCATCGCCGCACGGCCCACGCATGCGCTCGACGTCTCCGTGGATGGCGAGTCCCTGGCCTACGTCATGTTCACCTCGGGTTCCACGGGGCGTCCCAAGGGCGTCTGCGTGCCCCACCGAGGCATCACCCGCCTGGTGCTCGGCAGCACCTTCATGCGCTTCGGGCCGGATGAAGTCTGGCTCCAGTTCGCGCCCGTCGCCTTCGACGCCTCCACGCTCGAGATGTGGGGCGCGCTGTTGCATGGCGCGAAGCTCGTGCTCGCGCCGCCCCATGCGCTCTCCCTGGAGGAACTGGCCACGCAGCTTCGCCGCCACCGGGTTTCGGCGTTGTTCCTCACGACCGCGTTGTTCGAACAGATGGCCCTGCACCAGGGCGAAGCGCTCGCGGGCGTGAGTCAGCTGCTCACCGGCGGTGAGCTGATGCCCTGGGCTCGCTTGCGCGACCATCTGGCGCGGCTCCCCGATGACGCGACGCTGGTGCACGCCTATGGCCCGACGGAGAACACGACCTTCTCCACCACGCTGCCGTTGCGCCGGGGGGCGGTGGTGGAAGGTCCCGTCTCCATCGGCCGGCCCATCCCGAACTCCACCGCCTACGTGCTGGATGCCCACCTGCACCCGGTGCCCGTGGGCGTCGCGGGCGAGGTGTACGTTGGTGGCCCGGGCCTCGCCTGGGGCTACCTGCACCGCCCCGACCTGACCGCGGAGCGTTTCGTCCCCCACCCCTTCGCTTCCATTCCGGGCGAGCGGCTCTACCGCACGGGTGACAAGGCCCGCTGGCTGGAAGACGGCACGCTCGACTTCCTGGGCCGCGTCGACTTCCAGGTGAAGGTGCGTGGCTTCCGCATCGAGCCAGGCGAAATCG
>NZ_RAWO01000334.1:0-392 GCF_003668955.1 Corallococcus sp. AB038B
GTCTTCGTCTGGCCCTCGAACTGGGGGTTGGACACCTTGACGGAGATGACGGCGGACAGGCCCTCGCGGGCGTCCTCACCCGTGGGCGTCTCCTTGAGGTCCTTCCAGATGCCACTCTTCTCCGCGTAGCTGTTGAGCGTGCGCGTCAGGCCCGCCTTGAAGCCGGACAGGTGGCTGCCACCATCCTGGGTGTTGATGTTGTTGGCGAAGGTGTAGACGCGCTCGTCGTAGCCGTCGTTCCACTGCATCGCCAGCTCGAGCGCCACGCCGTCCTTGTCTCCCGAGAAGGAGATGGGCTTGTCGTGGAGCACCTGCTTCGACTTGTTGAGGTACTCCACGAACGAGGAGATGCCGCCTTCGAACTTGAAGTCGTGCTCCTTGTTCGTGCGCTC
>NZ_RAWO01000335.1:0-392 GCF_003668955.1 Corallococcus sp. AB038B
ATACCGGTCTTCATCCGGTGCGCCGAAGACTTGACCGAGGAAGGATTTGATCTCGACGAGTTCGTGCGTAGAGCGTGGAAGCGTGAAGCCGGCGAGCTGGATTTGAAGTTGAAGCTCGACGACCCCGCCCTCGCATCCCCAAACCGTACCCAGCGAGCCCTCTTCATTCTCGACGGACTGGACGAGGTCATCCTCGGGGAGCGACGGCTGGAGTCGTTCTTCCTGCGCATCAAGGACGAGGCTTCGGAGCACCACCGCTTCATCATCTTCTCTCGTCCGGGGGCCCTTCCCGCGGAGCAGGAACTGCAAGGCATTCCGGTACTCGAGATCCTGCCGTGGACCGAACCCCAGCTTGCCTCGTGGCTCGAAGCATGGCGCGGCTTGAACGGAGG
>NZ_RAWO01000336.1:0-392 GCF_003668955.1 Corallococcus sp. AB038B
ATGCCTGGAGCTATTTCGTGGCGGCCCAGGCGCGAGGAGAGACGGCGCGCGCGCTGGACTTCGTGACGGACCGCTTCCAGCGCTTCGGTGCGCGCAACGCCGCGCCCGCGCGCACGCTGTGCCGCGCGCTGGAGGAGCTGAGCCGGCCGCTGGAGGCGCTCGAGTTGCTGGAGCAGGCGTGCTCGCTGCGGCCCGAGGATGGAGAGCTGGCCCTCTTCGCCGCGGAGATGCACTCGCGCCTGGGCAACGAGGAGGCGGCGTCGCGTCACCTGCGCTCGGCGGAGGGCCGGGTGCGGGACGTGGCGTGGCACCGTGCCGCCGCCATCCTTTCGTCCGCGCGCGGAGAGCTCGCGGTGTCGCTGGGGCATTGGGAGCAGGTGCTCGCACGCGAG
>NZ_RAWO01000337.1:0-392 GCF_003668955.1 Corallococcus sp. AB038B
CCTCCCCTCCAGACGGAGTGCTCAGTAAGGTGGTGGCTGCGCGGTGCACGCGGGCACGGAAAGGTTTTCGGCCTGCTTGGAGTCGCAGTCGAGCAGCGACGCCAGACCGGTGAGGGGCTCCACCATGAGCAGGCTGCGAGGGCGGCCCGACTCCGCGTTGAAGTTGAGCTGCAGGTTGCCCGGGGCCGCGGCGGCGAGCGCCGCCGTGTTGTCGAGCTGACCCTGCATGCAGCCCAGGTTGCCGGGCCGCACCGCGCGGCCCATGCCTGGCAGGTAGCAGAGCCCGTGCACCGAGGCGGCATTCATGGTGTCCGGGATGATGACGTCGGGCCCTACCTCGGAGCAGCAGGCCGCGTTGGTCCGGCACGTGGCGTTGACGCAGGCAATCTGGG
>NZ_RAWO01000338.1:0-392 GCF_003668955.1 Corallococcus sp. AB038B
GCCGCATGACGTCGTACTTGGCCCGCTGGCCCTCATCGAGCAGGGCCGTCATCGCCTGGTCCGTCTCCTCCCGTTGCGTCCGCATCGCCTGGCGAATCTCACGCGGATTCTTCGCGCCGGTGCGCACCTCCTCGAACAGGGTGTTGCGCGTAGTCTCCTCGGCCTCCAACCGACGCGTCAGCTCCTGCTCCTGGGAGTAATTCAGCTTCGCCTCGGACACGAGCCGCTTGATTCGCTCCGTGCGCTGGGCCGTCGAGCGGACCTGCGCCTGCATCCACTCCTCCTGCCGCGAGCGGAACTGCTCGGTGCGCATCTCCTCCTGCACCGAACGCATCGCGTCCTTCAGCGCCTCGCGGCCACCCTCCGTGCTCAGGGTCTCCCCGGTCATGAGC
>NZ_RAWO01000339.1:0-392 GCF_003668955.1 Corallococcus sp. AB038B
GTCGTGTCGGTCCACCACCCGGACCCGGAGGCCCGCGCGGTGCTGGAGGACTCGCTGCGCCGCTTCCCCGCGAGGCTCGGAGAGGGACTGGCCGGCCGCGTGGCCGCCAGCGGGCAGACGCTCTTCGTGCCCCGGCTGGAAGCGCAGGAGCTGCACGGCGACCAGCTTCCCGAGGGCGTGTCCTTCCTGGAGCGCTACGGCCCGCAGAGCGTCATCGTCGTCCCCCTGGGCGCGCGAGGCTGCGTGCTCGGCACGCTGGGCGTCATGCGTGAAGCGCAAGGGCGCGAGTACACCCTGGAGGAGCGCGCCCTGCTGGAGAGCCTCGCGGCGCGGGCGGCGCTCGCCATCGAGGACGCACGGCTGTACGGCGCGGCCACGCAGGCGGTGAAGGC
>NZ_RAWO01000340.1:0-392 GCF_003668955.1 Corallococcus sp. AB038B
GGTGGCTCGCTGCCCATGCCGCCACCTCCTTCCGGCGCGAAGGCCACGCCCGGCGCCGCCGCCAGACCCGCGACGGGCTCCCCCGCTCCGACCGCGAAGCCCGCCGAGTCCGGTGCACCCGCGCCGGCCGCCAGCGCCGAGGGCGCGCCCGCGGCTGCCGCGTCCGACAAGAAGCCGGAGGCCGCCGCCGAGGCGCCGCCGCCCGTGCCGCAGAAGGTGGACCCGGCCATCTTCGACCAGGCGCTGCAGGACTACTTCGACGGCAAGCCGCGCGACGCCGCGGGTCCCCTCTACGCGTGGCTCCAGGCCGCGCCCAAGACGGACGACAACTACGCCTGGGCGCAGTACTTCCTCGCCCGGAGCCTCATCGACCTGGGCCTCACGCACGCGGG
>NZ_RAWO01000341.1:0-392 GCF_003668955.1 Corallococcus sp. AB038B
GAGGAAGGCCGCCAGCACCCCAGGCACAGCCCAGTTGCGGATGCCATCGCGCCACTCCCACGCCAGCACGCCGTAGCCGTGGACGCGCCAGTAGGCGGGTTCCAGGGCCTGATAGACCTCGTCGGGATGGATGCGGCCCAGCTGCGTCACGGCGACGATGGCGGGCAGGAGCGCCACACCCGCGAGCGACAACCAGGTGAGGTGTGTGTGCTTCCGAGGCTCGGGACGATGAGCATCGGCCGGCGGGGTCTCGAGCGACACGGGGGCGGTGGGTGCGTCGGGCAGGGGTGCGGACACGGGCGGTGGGGACTCTCCCCGGCCCCGCGCCCGGGTGCAAGCCAGGTGACGTTTGTCCGGCAGGCCCTCGCTCGGGTAGGAACGCGGTTCCCTGA
>NZ_RAWO01000035.1:2117-4617 GCF_003668955.1 Corallococcus sp. AB038B
GTTTCCTGGAAGTCGCAGGGACGTTCTTTGACAAGTGCATACGAAGGGTAAGTTGCAATTTCTGCTGAGTGAAGTTCTCAACAGAAGTGCCGACTTCGAAATGAGTCTCACCAGGCGCCGCGAGGCAGCCGGGTGGGGCAAAAGCGAAGTCTCCCACACAAGAAGAAGAAGCAATGAGAACAGCAATAAAGAATGTCTTCCGGGCCTGCTAGCGAAGAGCAGAGGTCTGGGCCTTGGTCTCCGAGTTTCGAAAATCCGCCGGGAGGCGGGCATTAGACAAGAGATTAGGGCAAGTAAGCTACTAAGGGCGTGCGGTGGATGCCTAGGTGCCAAGAGGCGATGAAGGACGTGGGTGGCTGCGAAAAGCTTCGGGGAGTTGCCAACCAAACGTTGATCCGGAGATGTCCGAATGGGGAAACCCAGCGCGGCGAATAGCTGCGTTACTGCAAACTGAATTCATAGGTTTGCAGAGCAAACCAGGGGAAGTGAAACATCTCAGTACCCTGAGGAAGAGAAAACAATGAGTGATTCCCAAAGTAGTGGCGAGCGAAATGGGAAGAGGCCAAACCAACGTCATGCAAATGGCGGTGGGGTAGCGGGTCCGCGGTAGGACTCTGGAGGGCTAGTGGAAGCGTCCTGGAAAGACGCACCAAAGAGCGTGATAGTCGCGTACACGAAAGCCAACTGGAGCTGAGCGGGTTACCCAAGTAAGACGGGACACGTGCAATCCTGTCTGAATCTGCCGGGACCATCCGGTAAGCCTAAATACTCCTTGGCGACCGATAGTGAACAAGTACCGCGAGGGAAAGGTGAAAAGAACCCCGGTGAGGGGAGTCAAAAGAACCTGAAACCGCATGTCTACAAGCAGTTCGAGCACTACGGCGCAAGCCAGTGCGAGAGCGTACCTTTTGCATCATGATTCGGCGACTTAATATACGTAGCGAGGCTAAGCCGATAGGTGGAGCCGGAGCGAAAGCGAGTCCGAATAGGGCGCTAAGTTGCGTGTATTATAACCCGAAGCGGGGTGATCTACACATGGCCAGGTTGAAGTGCGGGTAACACCGCATGGAGGACCGAACTCATGAAAGTTGAAAATTTCTGGGATGAGCTGTGTGTAGGGGTGAAAGGCCAATCAAACTCCGTGATAGCTGGTTCTCCCCGAAAGATATTTAGGTATCGGCTCGGGCAATTCAATGCCGGAGGTAGAGCACTGAAACGGCTAGGGGTCTCACCAGATTACCAAACCGTATCAAACTCCGAATGCCGGCAATTGTTATCCCGGGACGCAGTCAGTGGGTGATAACGTCCATTGGCAAGAGGGGAATAACCCAGACCGACAGCTAAGGCCCCCAAATCTAGTCTAAGTGAACACTAGAAAGGATGTGGCAGGTCATTGACAACCAGGAGGTTGGCTTAGAAGCAGCCATCCTTTAAAGAAAGCGTAATAGCTCACTGGTCAAGACAGGCCGCGCCGAAAATGTAACGGGGCTCAAGACTAGTGCCGAAGCTTCGGGTCATGCGCGTCAGGCGCGTATGGCGGTAGGGGAGCGTCCCAGTTGCAGCGAAGGTGGACTGAAAAGGCCGCTGGAGCGACTGGGAGTGCTGATGCCGAAATGAGTAGCGATAAAGGGGGTGAGAAACCCCCTCGCCGTAAACCCAAGGTTTCCTGGGTCAAGTTAATCTTCCCAGGGTTAGCCGGGTCCTAAGCCGAGGCCGAAAGGCGTAGGTGATGGCAAGCAGGTTAATATTCCTGCGCCATCTTGCAGACGTTGAACTGAGGGAGGACGGAGAAAGCTAGGCGAGCTGACCGGTGGTTGTGTCAGTCTAAAGGCGTAGGGGTGTCGCGTACGAATAAAGGCGCGGCAGTCATCCCCGAGACCCCATGGCGCCCCGCAAGGGGTAAGTCGCTGATGCTCGGCTTCCAAGAAAAGTCCCGCAGGGAGTCTGCAGGGTGTCCGTACCGCAAACCGACACAGGTGGGTGAGGAGAAAATCCTAAGGCGCTTGAGAGAACTCTCCTCCAAGGAACTAGGCAAATTTCCACCGTAACTTCGGAAGAAGGTGGGCCTCTGGTAGGTGTAGGCGTACAGCCGAAGCCGAGAGAGGTTGCAGAGAAATGGCGGTAGCGACTGTTTACCAAAAACACAGGACTCTGCGAAGGCGACAAGCCGACGTATAGGGTCTGACTCCTGCCCGGTGCTGGAAGGTTAAGGGGATTCGTCAGCCGCAAGGCAAAGCGATGATCCGAAGCCCCAGTAAACGGCGGCCGTAACTATAACGGTCCTAAGGTAGCGAAATTCCTTGTCGGGTAAGTTCCGACCTGCACGAATGGAGTAACGACTTCCGCACTGTCTCGGAGAGGGACTCAGCGAAATTGAAATAGCTGTGCCGATGCAGTTTACCCGCAGCAAGACGGAAAGACCCCGTGAACCTTTACTACAACTTGACAGTGACACTAGGGATTGGCTGTGTAGGATAGGTGGGAGCCTTTGAAGCCGGGC
>NZ_RAWO01000342.1:0-391 GCF_003668955.1 Corallococcus sp. AB038B
AAGCGCAACAAGGATACATCGATCTTGAACGCGGCGACGGTGAGGCATATGAGCCTCGAACGACTTGCGCAATTCCTGCCGGCCCTTCGGCCATGAGCGGAGACCCTCACGCGCCGCTCCTGTCGGTCCGCTCCCTGTCCCTTGAATTCTCCACAGAGCGCGGTCCCTTTCAGGCCGTCAAATCCGTCAGTTTCGATGTGAAGCCGGGAAAGACCCTCGCCATCGTCGGCGAATCCGGCTCGGGCAAGTCCGTCACGTCGCTGGCGATCATGCGACTGACTGACTACACCGGCGGCCGAATCACCGAGGGCGAAGTTCTTTTCAGGCCGTCGGTCGGGGAGACGCTCGATCTGGTGAAGGCGTCCGACGATCGGTTACGGCAGATCCGCGG
>NZ_RAWO01000343.1:0-391 GCF_003668955.1 Corallococcus sp. AB038B
CTAGTCGAGGTAAAGACTTGAGAAGTTTTGATTCAGAGAGTTTTTCATTGATCTATTGTAGAGAAACAACAGAAGTTTCAATTGGAATTAAACGAATTTTCTCATTTAATTCAAATGGATTTAACACCAGCAAATATTCTTTTGATTACGAAAGAATATCATCAGACTATCGAACAGTTACAATCGAATGAGCGAAGATCTGATCAGAGAATTCGAATGTTAGAAGAACAATTGACACGGATTCAAATGGAGGAGAAAAAACAACGATCGAAATGTATTTCATTGACGAAACAAATGAAAACAAAGTAAAGAAAAAGCAACGAATCGATTGAAATTTATGTTGTTCATTGATTTCTTTAGAGGAAAACGAGAATGTTTGGACGAGAATGGT
>NZ_RAWO01000344.1:0-391 GCF_003668955.1 Corallococcus sp. AB038B
CGAAGGATGTGACTCGTCCTTGATATGCAAAAACACGAATATTAATGGAATTTCCACCAGGAAAACTATGCTTGACATATCGGATATATTCCATATTGAACACCAGTGGATAAACGTGAAGTCAGCCTATATTTCTAAGTCTACAGTCAATGTTTCTCACTCGATGAACATGCGTCAGATATCATCAGAAGATGGTCTTGTGTGTCGATTGATGTCGACACCTACAGGGACGATGTTGAAGTTGAGCGTCTCTGGATGCGGCAGATAAATGCCATCAATAGATAAACTTTTCTCAAGAACACAAAGAGATAATGAAAACGTTTTCAGATACGACATTCGACGAACGAGCGGTACAATTTGCCTGTCAAATTCGCTCGTTGTCCAATATACA
>NZ_RAWO01000345.1:0-391 GCF_003668955.1 Corallococcus sp. AB038B
TCGCCATTTAGTTCTTTTTCTCTTCGATACATAGAACTGCTACCGAGTAGAAACAGAAAGTGGCGTGTATAGGTACGAGTGTGAATAACATCAGTCTTTTTTTCTATACTTTGTTCAGTTATTAGACTAAAGTGATAGAAAACATTTCTTCGCAGAGTAAAATCCAATTTATCAATGAATGAATGATTATTCTGGTCGGAGAAAAAGAAATAAATGAAAGTGTTACATAAAGAATAATAATCATTGATCTGTTGTTATATCTCGAAGATAAACATTTCATTTATATCATTATTTGATATTTATTAGAGACAAACGTCAAATAAAGGATTGAAATGAATTTATTCTTTCAATGAAGCTCCGTGAAAGTATTTTCTAGAATCTCTTATAATAT
>NZ_RAWO01000346.1:0-391 GCF_003668955.1 Corallococcus sp. AB038B
CACTATCGAGCGCCTAGCACCGCGCCTGGAGTCCCTCACCCGGCAGAGCCAGGTCCACTCGCTCCCGGCCCTGAAGCCCACTCCCCGCGACAGCTCGCTGCCGCTGTCCTTCGCCCAGCAGCGCCTGTGGTTCATCGACCAGCTCGAGCCCGGCAGCGCGGCCTACAACACCCCCACCGCCCTGCGCATCGAAGGCTCGCTGCGTGTGGACGCGCTCCAGCAGGCCTTCTCCGCGCTCCTGTCCCGGCACGAATCCCTGCGCACGACTTTCGCCTCGCAAGAGGGGCAGCCGGTGCAGGTCATCCATCCGGCGTCCGGCTTCCTGCTCGCCCTCGAGGACCTGAGCGCCCTGCCCGAAGCGGAGCGCGAGGAGGCAGCCCGCCGCCGGGCC
>NZ_RAWO01000347.1:0-391 GCF_003668955.1 Corallococcus sp. AB038B
CTGGATTTCGTGCGCGACGAAGCGGGCCTCCTCCTCGTCATTGGGGCACGCGACGACCTTGACCTTGGGGCCGCCCTTGCGGTCGGTCCACATCTGCTTGGCCTTGCGCTCGGGGTTCTTCGCGATGACGGCGTTGGCCGCGTCCAGCACCATCTGCACGGAGCGGTAGTTCTGCTCCAGTCGCACCTCCTTCCCACCCGGGAAGAAGTGGTCGAAGTGGAGGATGTTGCGCACCTCCGCGCCGCGCCACGAGTAGATGCACTGGTCGTCGTCACCCTCCGCGCACACGTTGCGCGACTCGCCGGCCATCAGCTTGAGCACGTCGAGCTGGGCCATGTTGGTGTCCTGGAACTCGTCCACCAGGAGGTAGCGGAAGCGGCGCGTGTACTTG
>NZ_RAWO01000348.1:0-390 GCF_003668955.1 Corallococcus sp. AB038B
TTTATCGTGTAGGGCACCCCCGCCTCGAATACCGCGCCAGTATAATAATAATCCGAAATATCTTCATCTAGCGTCACCGTAATTCCACCTAGCGTGTTTACTATTTGTACTAGGGAGCCCCAGTTCAGATGGGCGTAATATTGGAAATCTACCCCCAAAATCGAGCCAACCTCATTCATGAGTGCCTGCGCCCCCGCCGCTTCATTTCCACCATACATATTGTTGCACCAATATACTTCATTGATTTTACCCGTCGCAGTACAAGTCGGCGAAGCCTTTAAATCGCGCGGAAGACTTAACATCACGATATCACCAGTATTTTGGTTGAGACTAATCATCATAATCGAATCTGTCAACTGCGCGCCATCATGCTTACCGTATCCCTCGTCG
>NZ_RAWO01000036.1:0-4164 GCF_003668955.1 Corallococcus sp. AB038B
CCCGATGGGGCCCGACTGCCTCGACCACTGCCGCAGGGGCCCAAGCACCTTGCATCTTTAAACGTGAAACTGCGCCGCGCGACCCGCCGAAACACACTGCTCTATTTGCATGTTATATCTTGCAACTCAGAGAGGGGGCTGATATTACTTCCCTGCCGGTTGGGCAGCGCCCACCGGCCCGAGAGGGCGAACCTCCTCGGTAACTCCGGCCCCAAGCCGGAAAGGCATCCCGACATGTTCCGCACTGCCGTCACTGCCCTCCGCGATGAACTCGTGTTGTCTGGTCTTCGGCGCTGGCTCAAGGAAGCCGCCTCCATCACGACCACCGCGAGCGAACTTGCCTACGGCATCGGTTACGAGCTGCCCCACGCTGGGGAAACCTCCCAGGCCTGTGCCCTTGTCGGCTCCGTTCTCAAGCAGACCTCCGGCATCTTCGCGCACACGGCCAACAGCATCCCGACGCCTCGCCACCCGGGCCTTACACCCCTCGCGCAGCGCCTGATCAATCGCGGCGTCTCCCGCGTCGAACTGCACAAGGCCGCAGACCACGCCGAGAAGCTGGCCAAGCGCCTCCGCATGGACGCCGTCCACGCGGGGAGCGAGCTGCCCAACGAATACGCCACCTGACCTTTCCTGCCTCTTCCACCGCAACCGGAGGCCCTTCGGGGCCTCGCCCTACCTCCCGACCGCCTATGCCCCGCGCCCGTAAGCCGAAGCTCCCGACCGAGGAGCAGCCGCCCGCCATCCAGCAGCCCGCCGCCGTCACCCCGCCGCCCGCCATCCAGCAGCCCGCCGCCGTCACCACGCGCACCAACCGGAGCCCCGCAATGTCCCAGCCCTCGAAGCAGCTCTTCAACGTCGTCCGTGTCGAGAAGAAGGACAACGACCCGAAAAACTACTACCGCGAGGTCGGCACCCTCATGGTCCGCGACGACGAACGGTCCGGCGTCCTCTGGCTCAACATGCTGGCCGGTGACTTCCCGTTCTTCATCAAGACGCCCGAGGAGGGCCGGGGCTCCAGCTCCAACTTCAAGGGCATCATCTTCAACGTCACCCGTCCCGAGAAGTTCCAGAAGCCCGGTCAGCAGGAGGGAACCAAATACAACGAGATTGGCACCTTCATCCTCCGGGAGAGCCGCGAGAACGGCGCGCTCAAGCTGAACCTGTTTGAGGAGGAGTACGCCGTTTTCCGCCGCGAGAAGAAGACCGACGAGAACCAGCAGTAGCCCTGTCGCCCACGTGGCCGGAGCGGCTCCCCCGCTCCGGCCCCCTTCCTCTGGTGTCCACATGCCCGCGCGCTCCGAGACTGCCGCCCTCGCCTCTGACCTCCTGTCCCCTTCCGCTGCCGACGTCTTGAAGGACCTCTCCGAAGCTGAACGCGTCATTGACAGCGTGCTCCGCGCAATCTCCGCGTGCATCGTCGCTGGGGACGCCGCTCAGGCCGTGGGCGACACGAAGAGGCTTGCCGAGTGCCTGGAGGACGGCCATCGCCGCGCCGTCCGCCTGAATGACTGGAGCGAGCAGCGCCGCAGACTTGCCAACGGCCTGCCCCGCGCCTGCAACGCTGTCCCTACTGCCCACGCCGTCTACGATGCGCTCGCTCACCTCGAAAAACTCCTGTCCGAAGTGGAGCACCAAGCCACGCGCTGGGACGAGCTTGGGCACCCCGACCGCGCCGAAGTGAAGCGCTCGAACCTTCCGCAGTACCGCCGCGCCCAGGAGCTGCTCACCGCCCGCCTTGCGCGCCTCGCGACTGCCGCAGCAGCAGCCGCCCTCAGAAACTAGCCTGCATCTAGTTGCATGTTTTAACTTGCAAGTCAGATGGGCATTTGGTACTTACTACGCATCCGGTGGGCACACCACCGGTCCTCGGGAGGCGAACTCCCCAGGAAAGCCAGCCCAAAGCTGGAAGGAACACCACATGACCGCCGCCGCTCGCATCATCAAGTCCAGCGCCACGTCTGCCGCCGTCGCCATCGGCCTCCGCCCCGTCCGCATGGGGCGCGTCATCAAGGCCAACGACCCGCGCGCCCAGGCCGCGAAGCCCGCCGCCCCCCGTGGCATCCACAACGCCGACACCGAAACCGTTTTCGCGCTGCTCACCGTGGAGCTGGCGCTCCCCGCGCCCTCCCACTGGACGGAAGCCGACCGCCGCTACTGGCAGGCACGCGCCCAGGCCTGAACCCTCCTCGAGCCCCGCCCGTCCCTCTCTAGAGGGGCGGGTGGGCCTCTCAGGCCCTGCCCATGCCCGCCACGTTCACGCAGCAGCTCGCGACCGTCACCGTCACCTGGAGCGAGCACACCTTCACGATTCCTGACCTCTGCCCGAACCCGAAATGCAACGCCCCGCTTCTCGGACCTGGCGCCTCCTTCACCGAGCAGCAGTGGGTGATGTCTGATGCAGAGGTCTACGTCGAGAAGGACGACGGCCAACCTCCCGGCATCTATGCCCATGGTGAAGAGGGTTACTCCGACAGCGTCGTCTCCGTCGGGTACGAGTGCCTCCTTTGCCTCGAACCCATCTATTCCACCCACGACAGCAAGAAGGCTCCCGCCGTTCCTCCGTCCGCGCCATGAGCCCCCCAAGTCACAAGCAAATGGCCGCCCACGGCTGGACCCGCGTTGATCCACGCCCCTGGAGCAAACTCAATGCGCGCTGGCGCCACAGTGATGGATGGGGCCTCCATCACTGTGGGCACCCGACAGCGAACTACCCATGGGCGCTCTACGACGCTCAAGGCCGTATGCACCTCTCCGGCCTCTTCCACGCGAACACGACGCCCGTTTACGGCCGTGCCTTCGGCGACCTTGCCGATGTGCTCGCCTACGTCTCTTCCATGGGTGCGAAGGCCATTGAGCTGATGGACCGCGAAGTAGCCACCCGCCCCGACTTCGTCCGCTGGCTCGACCCATGACAAACCAGCTTGACCTCTTCTCTTCCTCCGCCCCCACAACAACCTCGGAGGAAGCCTGGACCGTGCCCCGCGTTGTTGAACTGCTCCTCGCCAACCAACAGCGCGGATGGAAGAAGGGCACCCGCACCCGCAAGTTCGACGTGATGACGCCCAACCGCTACATGCACGCCCTCGAATTGCTGGAGTCCGGTGCCGACCCCTTCGCGGTCGACATCGCAGTAAAGCTGATCAACGCCTCCGGGTGGCTCCAGAAGCCCGCGCTCGAAATCACCAAGGAGGACCTGTCCCACCTCTTCGACGAACGGCCCTGGGAGAAGCACCAGAAGCCGCCGCCGACTACGGCAGACCTCCCCGACGACTACGAGCCGCCCCGGGAGCCGCACCCCCTCAGCGTCAGCCCTCCTGATGAAGCACTTCCCCAGGAGGACGACGACCTCGACGACGACGAATGGCCCTGAGAGGGCCACCCGGCACCAGGCCCTTCGGGGCCTGGTGCCCTTTCGCACGTCCACGGCAGGAGAAGGGCGCTGCCCTCCTCCCGCACCCACCACCCGCTGGCCAGGAGGGAAACCCTCCTCCCAGACCCCACCACCCGGCCCGGGGCAAGCCCCGGATGGAAACGCCCGCGGGCGGGCGGTGTCGTGGCGGGGCCCTGCCCCAGCGGACCGGGCTTCCCTCCGCAAGCGTAGGTCGCCCTCGAGGCAAGCTCGCCGCCGGCGCAAGGCCGCGTCGTCCTGTCCCTTCCGTGTCCTGGCGGCACTCCAGCGGCACTCCTCGCGCACCACCTGGTGGTGCTCCGCCCGCACCGTCCACGCCCACGGCCGCTCCCATTCAATCCGGAAGGAGGGAACCCCTCCTCCCATGCCCTCCTCCCGGCCCGGGACAAGCCCGGGATGGAAACCGCCTGGAGCTCAAGGCGGTGTCGTCGCGCTGGCCCTGCCCCGGCGGACCGGGCTTCCCTCCGCAAGCGTAGGTCGCCCTCGAGCGCAGCTCGCCGTCGGCGCAAGGCCGCTTCGTCCTGTCCCTTCCGTGTCCTTCGGCACTCCAGCGGCACTCCTCGCGCAGCACCTGGTGCTGCAGCGCCCGCACCGTCCAATCGCTCCAGACGGCCTCTCAATGCCTCCAGGAAGGCTCTGCCTTCCCTCACCCATCCCGCACGCACGGCCAGACGCTGCCCAGGCCCGTCAAGGGTCCTCCGGCCCGCTCCGCGGCGCGCAAGCGCGCCCTTGACCGCCCTGGCCAGGTCCGG
>NZ_RAWO01000349.1:0-390 GCF_003668955.1 Corallococcus sp. AB038B
TTTCCATCATTTGATTCTCATAGATAATCTCGGTATGACTTTGAATGGTATCGTATTTGTCTTGGAGTGCAGTTTGCTGAGTATGAAATCGATCCTTTTCATGGATGATTTCTGATTTTAATGCTTCATAGGTAGAAAGTAATTCTTTCATAGTGCTTTGAAATTTCTGAGAATAATTATTCAAATGTTTAGAAAATGTGATTTGTTTCGAACGTAATTTCAAATTATTCTCGCTTTCGAATTCACTACAAAATCGAGAGCAATGCCACGGAGACGAGCGAATGAACAACTGACTTGATGCGTGTTTGAATCTCTTGAATCTTTCGTTTTTGTTCGTCGAATTCTGATTTTGTGACTAAGATGTAATCAAACATCGTCGAACTTTTTTCA
>NZ_RAWO01000350.1:0-390 GCF_003668955.1 Corallococcus sp. AB038B
CTATCACTTCTCGCGGCAGAGCCTGGCAAGCCAGGTGGAGGAGGCGATGTTCCAGGACATCACCCTCGAAGGCGCCCTCATCGGCACGCCCGCCACCCGAGCGCGCATCACCCGCGAGGACCTCCAGGAGTACTACGCGCGCAACTACGTCACCTCCAACGTGTCACTCGTCTTCACCGGCGCCGTGAGCGTCGAGCAGGCACGAGCCCTCGTGGAGGAGGCCTACCGCCTGCCGCCCGCGCTCCCGGAGGAGGCCGTCGCGCCCGCCATGCAGAGCGCGCAGTACCCCGTGGTGCAGCAGACCCGGGCACACGTCACCTTCGTCACGCTGGGCTATCCCGTCCCCCACGAGGAGCGGGCCACCTGTCGCGCGGTGGCGTCCCTGCTCCA
>NZ_RAWO01000351.1:0-390 GCF_003668955.1 Corallococcus sp. AB038B
ACCTCGTGCCAGGCCATGGTGCCGGGCTCTCCCACGAGCTGCGCGCCTTTGTGCCCGCGTGATTGCCAGAGCCCGAAGCTCGCGCCCGTGGGGTCCGTACAGAAGGCGAGCCGGCCCGCGTCGAAGACATCCATGGGGGCTATCGCCACCTTGCCTCCCAGCTTCTCGGCGCGCTGGACGAAGGCATCCACGTCATCCGCCTCGAAGTAGACGCTCCAGGCGGTGGGGTAGGGCGCGTCCTTGGGCTTCAGGCCGATGCCGGCCACCATGCGGCCGTTGAGCTGGCACATCGAATAGAACCCCGACTCCTCGGGACCGATGAGGTAGGTCCATCCGAACAGCGCGCTGTAGAAGGCGCGGGTCCGTTCCAGGTCGGGCGTCGTCAGGTCC
>NZ_RAWO01000352.1:0-390 GCF_003668955.1 Corallococcus sp. AB038B
AGTCGTCCTGCTGCGGGTGGACTCCACCCCCGAGGAGTGTGGCGACTACAGCACCACGTACGTGAGCTACACCGTGCCAGGGAACAAGAAGGGTGTCCTGGGCACGGCGAAGCTGGCGCTGTCGCTGGAGGGCGTGTCGGAGGCTCCCGGTGTCTCCCGATACGAGGTCTCCTTCCAGGCGCGGAAGAAGGAACTCACGATGGTGAGGACCGATGAGCAGGAGGATGAGTCCGGCAATGTGCTGACGACGAAGGCCCAGACGCGCTACCAGCTCAAGGACGGCGTCTACTCAGAACTGACGCCGGCGGGCTCCTCCGTCGCGGAGTCGAAGCCCTGACGGACGACGAGTCCCTGTCACGAAGGGACTCGTCGCCGAGCGTCAGTGCGTCG
>NZ_RAWO01000353.1:0-390 GCF_003668955.1 Corallococcus sp. AB038B
AGATGCTGCCTGAGAGCGAAGGCCCGGCAGGCTCTGCCGAACCGGGTCAGCTTCAGTCTTGAGCCTCAACACTACGCGGCTTCGGGTGCCCCTCGCGCTGGGGCCAGCCTTGCACTCCGTCGTGGGCAGTCTCAGGTGCTCCAAAATCGCTCGCACCCCTCCCGCTTCCTTCACGTACGACAGAACCCGTCGCCTGCCTCCACAGCTCCGGACGCCAGCCCAGTTCGCGGATGATTCGCTCCAATATCCTCGACGACGTTGGCAGCCTCGCACCGGCATTGCCGGCATCTTGAAATCTCCGCGGGCCCAAGCGAAGAGTGCCGAATGTCGGCGAATCAGGACATCGGCGGCCGAGCGGCGAACCAGGGCTTCGCATACCAAGAGGCCGTG
>NZ_RAWO01000354.1:0-390 GCF_003668955.1 Corallococcus sp. AB038B
GGGCTTCATCGGCGCCCTGCTGGTGCTGCTCCGCGATGCTCGCTTCACGTGGCTCACCAACATCCCGGACAAGGTGAGCATGCCGTTCACCATCCTGGGCAAGAAGGCCTCCGCGTGGACGCTGTCGTTCGACTTCAGCCTGCTGCTGGTGGGCGCCGGCGCGCTGGTGAGCTTCCGCACGGGCTGGTCCATGCTGCTGGGCGCGGTGCTGACGTACGGCTTCCTCGCGACCGCCATGGTCACCCAGGGTGCCATTCCAGAAGTGACGTACCGGGCCATCAACACGTGGATGGTGTGGACGGGCTCGGCGGTGCTGGTGTCCTCGGGCCTGTTGGCCTTCGCCTTCCAGTGGCGCAGCGTGGCGCGCTCCTTCAAGGCGCTGTCGGGCCT
>NZ_RAWO01000355.1:0-390 GCF_003668955.1 Corallococcus sp. AB038B
GACGACGCGGTTGTGTCCTGAGGCGTCCACCCAGGCTCAAGCGGAGCCGAGGCCGCGCGGGTCGCGTCCGTCCATGCGACGCGGCCGTGTTCTGAGGCGGTCCACCCCCAGCCCGAGCGGAGGCGTGCTCGCAAGCACGACGCCCGACAGGCCCACCGACGTCCTGAGCCGCGAGCCGCCCTGTGAGGCGATGTGCTCGGGTGCAAGGGAGAGGACGCGAATGGGTGTGTCGCGCTCCTGCCCTGCGAGCCGGCGTGTGCCGAACACCCCGGGAAGCCCCTGTTTCTTCAGGGCGGGAGAGCGTCGTCCAGGCGGGCGTGTGGATGGCGGACAGCGGGGCGCGCGCTCCCGTTGACAGTAAGGGTCCCGTGATGGGATTCGGGCGCCATG
>NZ_RAWO01000356.1:0-389 GCF_003668955.1 Corallococcus sp. AB038B
ATTTCCAGCGAAGCCAACATGGTATGCTTGTCACGGCATGCTTCGCTGCCTTGCTTAATAGGATATGGCAGCGCAGAGCGTCTGAAGTTGCGCGCTGATATTGAGGCGCAATGGCAGGCCGCAATTGCGCGCGGTGACGATTTTGACCGCGAGTTAGCTGGCGTATCAGCATCATCAATTTTTGAAACAGCATTTGAGGCTAGCGGGCGGTTTGTCTTACAGCCGATGTTGCGTCATTTCGGTCGTTTAGAAGAGCGCGCATTCTTCTTTGGAACGGTCACCCATTTCCAGTTGTGGAATCCTGATGTCTTTTTGGCCGAGGCTCCGGCGGCATTCTCCCATGTTAAAGAAGAGCTGAACTATTGGCTTAACGATCATGCGAGGCGCGT
>NZ_RAWO01000357.1:0-389 GCF_003668955.1 Corallococcus sp. AB038B
GTTCGTTTTGTTACTCTTCCTCAAAATAAAAAATCATAAATAAATTCACAACTTTTCGAGTCATTTCGAAGTTTTAAATAAATGGATTTGAAACCTGTAAAAACACAGATGAATCTCGATACGCAATCCGATGGAACCGTAATATTTAAACCACTTTCTTTCTTAATGTGTCGATATAAATCATGATTTATTTCCCGTATTGATTTTTATCTTTATAATGGTATTTCATCGAAAAGTTGTTCGTTTAACATGAAAAGTCTCCACGGTCCGATATTCTCAGATAAAAGAGAATCCAATAGTGAACTAGAGGTCGTTCAAAGAGTTCACTGATTATTTCAACTATTCAATGATAAATGCATATTTCATCATCTTAGAGAGGAAAAGGAAGC
>NZ_RAWO01000037.1:0-3141 GCF_003668955.1 Corallococcus sp. AB038B
CGAGCGTGGTTGCCTTCACCTGGGCCAGCAGCTGGCGGAAGGAGTCCTCCGGGCGCACGTGGGCGCGCAACACCAGCGTGTTGACGAAGAAGCCGATGAGGCCCTCGGCCTCGGAGTGGGTGCGGCCCGCGATGGGGGAGCCGACGCTGATGTCGTCCTGGCCGGAGTAGCGCGACAGCAGCAACTGGAAGGCAGAGAGCAGCAGCATGAAGGGCGTTGCACCCTCCCGCTGAGCCAGGCTTCGCAGCGAGCCCGTCAGCTGCGACGGGAAGTGCACGGGCACCGTGGCACCGCGCCGTGACTGCACGGCCGGACGAGGACGGTCCGTGGGCAGCTCCAGCGCGGCGGGAGCCCCCGTCAACTGGCGCTTCCAGTAGCCGAGCTGCGCATCCAGCGTCTCGCCCTGGAGCCACTGGCGCTGCCAGAGGGCGAAGTCCGCGTACCGCACGGGCAGCGGCGGAAGAGAAGGAGCCCGGCCGCCACTGAAGGCCTCATAGAGGCTCGCCAGTTCACGGACGAGGACGCCCATGGACCAGCCGTCGGAGACGATGTGGTGCATCGTCGCGAGGAGGACGTGGGAATCCTCTGAAAGCTTGAGGAGGGCCGTGCGCAGCAGGGGCCCGTGGATGAGGTGAAAGGGCTGCCGAGCCTCACGGGTGGCAAGCCGCAGCGTCTCCGCCTCGCGCGCGGACTCCTCCAGGGAGGAGAGGTCTTCCACCGGGAGCGCCCATGTGGCCGGGGCATGGATGCGCTGGAAGGGCTGGCCCTCCTCTTCGAAGAAGGTGGTGCGCAGGGCTTCGTGCCGCGCCACAAGCGCTTCGAAGGCACGGCGAAGGGCCTCCACGTCCAGCCGGCCCAGGAGGCGCAGCGCGACGGGCAGATTGTAGGAGGCGTCGTCCGGGGTCAGCTGATCGAGGAACCAGAGGCGCTGCTGCGCGAAGGAGAGAGGCAGGTGGCCTTCGGTGCGCGTGCGCGTCAGGGAGGGCAGCCGCGTGCCGGTCGTGGCGCGCTGGAGGCGTTCAGCCAGGGCGGCGATGGTGGGGGCCTCGAAGAGGGCACGAAGCGGCAACTCCACGTCGAGCGCCGCACGCACGCGGGCCACCAACTGCGTGGCGAGCAGGGAGTGGCCACCCAGTTCGAAGAAGTTGTCCGTGCGACCGACAGTGGGCACGCGAAGCACTTCGCTCCACAGGGCCGCGAGCTTCTCCTCCAGCGGCGTCGCCGGGGCCTCGTAGGCGTGCGAAGCCCGAAGGGCGCTCACGTCCGGAGCAGGGAGCGCCTTGCGGTCCACCTTGCCGTTGGACGTCAGCGGCAGCGTCTCCATTGAGACGAAGGCGGCGGGCACCATGTACTCGGGCAGGTGCTGCTTGAGGTGCGCGCGGAGGGCCGTGACGTTGAGGGCGTCGCCGACGACATAGGCCACCAACCGCTTGTCGCCCGGAGAGTCCTCGCGGGCGAGCACGACGGCGTCCTTCACGGCAGGGGCTGCGCGCAGGGCGTTCTCGACTTCACCCAACTCGATGCGGAAGCCGCGCACCTTCACCTGCGCGTCGATGCGGCCGACGAAGTCCAACTGTCCGTCAGCCCGCCAGCGCACCACGTCGCCCGTGCGATAGAGACGGGCGCCCGGAGTGGAGGAGAAGGCGTCCGGTACGAAGCGCTCGGCGGTGAGGCCAGGCCTTCCCGCGTACCCGCGCGCGACGCCGACGCCACCGATGTGCAACTCACCGCGCACGCCCACGGGTACGGGCTGCCCGTGCGGGTCCAGGACATAGACGTGCACGTTCGCCAGCGGCTTGCCGATGGACGGCACGTTCCCATCCACCACCGCCTCACCGAAGGTGGCGATGACGGTGGCTTCGGTGGGACCGTAGGTGTTGAGCAGGCGCCGTCCCGGGGCCCAACGCGCGACGACATCCGCGGGCAGGGCCTCACCGCCAGAGATGACGGTGCGCACCTTGGGCAGTCCCTCGGAGGACGTGGCCGCCAGTGCCGCGGGGGTGAGGCTGACGACACTCAACTCCTGCTCACGCAGCAGCACGGGCAGCGGCGCGCCCGGCATCAGCTTCTCCAGCGGTGCGAGCACCAGCGTGGCGCCGTTGCAGAGCGTGGTGAAAATCTCCTCCACGGACAGGTCGAAGCTGAGGCTGGCGAACTGCAACACGCGGCTGCCGGGCCCAATGCCGTAGGCCACCGCCTCGTGGGTGACGAGGTTGGCGACGCTGCGGTGCTCCACCGCCGTGCCCTTGGGCGTACCGGTGCTGCCCGAGGTGTAGAGGAGGTACGCCATGTTCGCGGGCGTCACGCCCGTCACGGGCGCATCCGTCGGCTCCTTCGCCAGCGACTCGCGCTCGGTGTCCAAGCAGAGCGCGCGGGCGTGCAACGCCTCCGGGAAGCGGTCCACCAGCGCGTGCTGTGTGACGAGCACCTGGGCCGCGCTGTCCTCCAGCATGAAGGCCAGACGCTCACGGGGCAGGAGCGGATCCACGGGCACCCAGGCACCACCAGCCTTCAGGATGCCAAGCAGACCAATGGCGATATCGAGGGAGCGCTCGACGCTGAGCGCGACGCGAACTTCCGGTCCCACGCCACGACGGCGAAGGGCATGGGCGAGCTGATTGGCGCGCGCATCCAGCTGCGCGTACGTCAGCCGCGTCCCCTCGAACACAGCGGCCAGCGCTTCCGGAGCTCGCCGCACCTGCTCCTCGAAGAGCGAATGCATGCACGCTTCGGGGAAGGGCGCGCGTGTGGCGTTCCACTCCACCAGCATTTCGCGCCGCTCAACCGTGGTCAGTAGCGGCAATCGGGCGACTGACTCATTCGGCTGCGCGACGGCCTCCTGAAGGAGCACACGCAGGTGCTCGGCCATGCGTGCGGCGGTGGAGGCGGTGAAGATGTCGGTGGTGTACTCGAGGTAGCCCTTGAGGCCAGCGTCCGTCTCCAGCACCTGGAGGGTGAGGTCGAACTTGGCGGAGAATGTGTCGAGCTCCAGGGCCTCCAGCTTGACGCCCTCGACGGAGGCGGAGCCGCGGAAGGAGGCCTGGTAGGTGAGCATCACCTGGAAGAAGGGAGTACGGCCCGGGATGCGCTCGGGCTTCAACTCCTCCACGAGGCGCTCGATGGGCAACTCCTGGTGCTCCT
>NZ_RAWO01000358.1:0-389 GCF_003668955.1 Corallococcus sp. AB038B
CGGCTGGCCGTTTGTGACGGCGCTCATCTGCCTGGACGCGGACGTCGCGCCCACGTGGGCCAAGGCGCGGGGCCTGCCGCCCCAGTCGCTCCTGGAGCTCACCCGCGAGCCGGCGGTCCGCTCCGAACTGGAAGCGCTCGTGGCCTCCATCAATGGCCGGCTCTCCCGCGCCGAACAGATCAAGCGCTTCGAGGTCGTCACGGAGGCCTGGGGTCCCGCGACGGGCGAACTCACACCGACGCTGAAGCTCAAGCGCCGCGTGATTCTCAAGCAGTACGCGGAGCGCATCGCCACGTTCTACGAGAACGCCTGACACACCACCCGCCGCCTCCCTCACGAGTCCCCATGCATGCGAGAACTCCGGAGCAAGCGTCCTTCGCTGCTTCCAT
>NZ_RAWO01000359.1:0-389 GCF_003668955.1 Corallococcus sp. AB038B
GTCCGCCACCAGCGCCGCCGAGCGCACCGAAGCGACTCCCGGCGACCACCCCAGCTCCAGCATGGCGTACAGCTCGAAGAGCAGGTGGCGGGCGACTCCGTATCCTTCGTCCGTGAGCCCCGCGGCGTCAAGCGCGCCCAGCAAGGCATCCTGCCGGTTCTCGAAGGAGTGCATCAGCCGCGTGCGCGCCTTCTCGTCGTCCTCCAGGTAACGCCAGGCCGCCTCGACGAATTCGCCCGTGGGCTCGTCCGGGTGGAAGGCTTGCGGCAGGGGAGCCTTGACCTTCTTCGGCCGGGGCGGCCGGGGGCCGTCCTCCAGGCGCACCGCGCGCCCCTCTTCCACCAGGTCCCAGAGGCCCAGCAGGTTCTGGTACAGCAGCCGGGCGATGT